>JAGOOG010000018.1 GCA_017992605.1 Deltaproteobacteria bacterium | reverse complement strand
ATGATCCTGTTCGAGTAGAACTTGACCTCGATGCCGTAGAGCAGGGTGTGGGCGGAGTTCACACCCGGAGCGACGCGGTCGAGCCCGGCGAGCATCTCCACGATGTCGGTGAGGATGCGGTAGGGAATGCAGTAGCTCAGGTCCCCTGGCGTGGCCTGTTTCAAGGTGGGACGGGTCGTGCACTTCTGCAGCCTGCCGGGAGTGGTCCGCCTGCCGCTCAGGAGGTCGCCCAGCCGCTGGACGATGACGCCCTTGCCGAGCATGTTGGCAAGGCGCGCCACGGACTCCCCGTATCCGATGGGGTCGTCGAACGGCTCGGTGAAGTTCGCGCTCACCAGCAGGGCGAAGTTGGTGTTCTCCGTTCGCTTGGTGGCCCAGGAGTGACCGTTGACCGTGACGATGTCTCCGAGCGTCTCGATGACGACCTCGCCGTAAGGGTTCATGCAGAAGGTCCTCACCTTGTCGTCGAAGGTTCGGGAATAATGGATGAACTTGGTCTCGTAGGCCTTGGCGGTGAGATGGTCCATGACCGCCGCGGGAAGCTCCACGCGCACACCCAGGTCCACCGGGTTCGGGTGGGTCTCGATCCCGAGTTTCCTTGCCTGGCCCGACATCCACGAGGAACCCACCCTGCCTGGCGCAGCGATGACGTATGTCGCGCTGATCACGGTCCCGTCCGACAGCTCGACACCGGTGACCCGGCCGCCGTCGTGGAGGATTTCGCTGACCTGGACGTTGAAGACCATGCGCACCTTGTCGTCCAGCTCGCGCCTGAGCTTCTCGAGGATCACGAGGAGTTTCTCGGTGCCGATGTGCCTGACCCTGGTGGGTACGTAGACCAGGCCGGCCAGCCTGGCCTGAGCGATCATGGCCTCGGCGTCGTCGCTCTGGACGGTGAACAGATCGCCGGCCGGGGCGTAGTGTGTGTAGATTTCGTCCACGTGCTCGAGCATGCCGAGGAGCTCTTCGTCGGCCACGATGCTGGCGAGCTGACCGCCCACGTCGGTGGATATGGTGAGTTTGCCGTCGCTGTACGCCCCGGCGCCGCCCCACCCGATGAGCATCCCCATGCCGGCCCTGGATCTGACGCTGATGTCGTCTCCCTGCTCGATGATGACGATGTCGAGCCAAGGATCGTTCAGGACCAGTTCCCGGGCTGCAAAGATGCCTGCAGGACCCGCACCGATGATGACCACGTCAGCCATAGGTGGACCTCCTTGTTGTCATGAGGGTGACGCCTGTGAGAAGGGCCGCCAGGTCGGCCGACCATGCCGCCAGGACAGGGTGGACATACCCTGCCATGCCTGCGCCGGTCATGACCGAGTGCACCGCCCAGAACGCGAGACCGAGGATGAGCCCGGTCGAGATGCCGCGCGCTATACCGCCTGCCCTGGGAAAGCGCAGACCGAAGGGGAGAACCAGGAGGGTCATGATGAGCGGGGCCACGGCGAAACTGATGCGGCTGTGAATCTGGGTATCGAGGTTCACCGAGCGGATACGCTCACCGCTGAGGTTCCCGCGGTATTCGAGAAGCTCGCCGAGGGTAAGCACATCGGCGCCGGGCTGGGCGATCACCAGGTCGGCAGGCGGATGCGCAAGGCCGAGGGCCGACGGCCCCCGATCGGTCGCGATTCCCCCGTCGGAGAAGCGGAAGGTCTCCATGTCGTCGGATCGCCATGCCCTCCCGTCCCAGACGACGGTCTCGGCGCGCTGCATGGTCGTTATCCTGCCCCCGCTGGTCCGGTAGCAGCGGATGTTCCTCATGATCCCCCGGGCGATGTCCACATGCTGGACATGGTAGATGTCTCCCCCTATCTTGAACCTCCCGCCACGCACGGAGAACGAGCCCTCGATCCCCCTTTTCTTGATGGAGACCTGTTCGATCTTCTCCGCATGCCGCTGTGCGAGGGGATAGATGGAAAAGGAGAGAGCGCCCATGAAGAGGACCGCGATGAGGCTGACCGCGATGTAGGGAACCGACAGCCTGAAGAAGGAAATCGAGCACGCCTGCATGGCAATGGTCTCCACGTGGCGCGAGAACGACGCCTGCGTGGCGATGACGCCCACGCACACGGAAAACGGGAGGACCCAGTGGATCATCATGGGCGAGGAGAAGAGCATGAATCGCGCGATGACCGCCCCGCCCGCGTCGTATTCGGTGAAAAGCCCGATGTTGCCGAGGAACACCGAGGCAAGGACGAGCAGCGACAGGCCGAGCCAGACAGCCAGGCACATGAGGGCCGCCTTGATGAAGACGTATCTGTTCAGGATGTCCGTAGCCGCCCTCCCCTCTTTTTCATGCCCACGGCCCGCCATGTCCACGCCGCAAGGAGGACGGACAGGAAGATCACGTTCGGCAGCCATGCGCTCAGGATCGGGTGCAGGACGCCCACCTTGACCAGACGGTCCGACATGACGAAGACCAGGTAATACCCGAGCACCGTGGCGAGCCCGACGATGAACCCGGTGAATTTGGGCGAGCGGGGGCTCTGGATGCCGAAGCTTATGCCGACCAGGCCGAGTATGAGGTTGAAGACAGGAAATGCATACCGGTTGTGGTATTCCTTGATCCTTTTCGGGTTTGCCTTCTGTTCCAGGAGCCTTTTGAACTCGGGTTGCGTCGCCGTGTCGTATGACTTGATCCTGAGCTCGGATGCGAAGTCCGCCTCGATGGTAAAGGCGTATTCGTCGAAGGTGAGGTAACGGTCGGCCTGCTTTGACGCCATGAAGATGCTGCCGTTCTTAAGGAGCATGGTTATGGAACCCCGGTTCGGCTCGATGGTCCCCTTCTCGGACGTGATCACCGCGTTCTCGCGGCCCGATGTCTCGATGTAGATTCCCTTGAGCTGCTTCTTTTTCTGGTTCACCGCCTCGACGTAGACCACGATGCCCTTGAAGGTGTCGTTGAACTCCCTTTCTTCGATAAACGCGAGGATTTTCTTCGGGGCCTCTCTGACGAGATCTGACTGGATCTTCTTCATGGAAAGGGGGCCCAGGTACGAGGAAATGGCGAGATGGACAAGCATGCAGATTATCGCCAGGAACAGTATCGGCGCGTTGATGGTTCCCAAGCGCACACCGCAGGCCTTCATGGCGATGATCTCGGATTCCACGGAAAGTCTCTCGAGGACCAGGAGAATGGAAAAGATCAGGCCCATGGGGATCACGAACGACGACATGGGGACCATGGCGAGGATGAGGACATCGACATCCCTGATGGAAAGGGCCCGCCCCAGACGGACCCACTGCACGATGAGCATGACGGCGTACAGCACGGCCAGGGTCCCTGCAAAGACCTGCACGAGGTGGGTGAGGATATACCCTCTGATTCTCATATGTGCCGTGATTATAACCGGGCGAACGGAACCTTGTCCACACCGTCGGGTGGTGACGGTTCTCTCCTGCCTCGAGATTTCGGGTGCGGGCGAGGAAGCACGATGAACAGGTGCGGGGATGGCTTCATAACGCATTGATGATTCGAGGTTTCTATCTTCTGCCCGTTTTCCTGATCTGGCGGAGCATGCTCCTGGTCTGCTCGCCGATATCCGCATACCCTCTGCCGAACCTCCAGGCGAGGTAATCTCCGAGATAGAGACGGAACGTTTCGGCCAGCGCCGGGTCAGTGCCCCTCACGATGGCGAGGTGCTCCTCGTGGGAGCTGGTGGCGGGCAGACGTGTTCCTGTTTTCTCGAAGGCCCTGCGGACCTTCTCGTAGGGGGAAAGAAGTGAATTTTTGACGAGGGTCGCAGCAGCGAGGAGCGCCACGAGTGCACCGATGAGGGCGAGGGCATACGATGCGGTCAGCTCTATCCGGTTGGTCACCCGCGGGGCCGACGAGAAAACCCGTACGGCGATATGGATCTGGTCGTCCAGGGAGTACTCGATGACCCACCTGAGCCAGCTGAACCGTATTTCGTCGAGCAGGTGGAAACGGAGGGCCGGGGCGCTCCGTCCCGTGGGCGTGGCATCGGCGACGTGCCAGGAGCCGTCCCAGTACTCGACCCAGGCGTGGGCGTCCGCGGCACGGGCAATGTAGTAGTTCCCGGTCTCGTTGTATTCGCTGACCAGGAAACCCGTGACCACGCGGGCGGGAATCCCGCACCCGCGGATCATGGCGGCCAGTGCGGAGGCGAAGTGCTCGCAGGTGCCTTTGCGGCCCGACAGGACGAACCATTCGATGCCGTACCTGCCGGGCGGTGTCTGCTGCTGGTCGAGGGAATAGACATAGTTCGTCCTCAGGTGGCGGACAAGCCGGTCCACCCGTGTCTTGGCGTCTCCCTGGCCGGCAGTGCGGAGCCCGAACTCGGCAACCAGGGACAGTTCCCGTGGCACGTCCTTGCTCCCGGGGACCGACGGGCCCGTGGCGCGACTCACCCAGAGGTCATACCGGGGCGGGGGTTCGCCCAACCAGTAGAGGTTTGACCCCCTGAACAGGCAGAGCCTGGGTGAGATGTCGTGAAACCAGTAGGGGTAGAAGACATTCTCTGAAGAGATGCCGGATGGATAGACGGTGAGACGGTCGGTGACCATGTTGGACACGGGGGCCACCGAGCCCCTCGTCTCCTGCCTGAAGAACCCGTCCGGCGAGATACCTTCGAGGCGCGCACCCGACAGGTATATAACCCGGGGAGCCGCCCCGGACGACCAGATGATTCTCATGACGATGGCCGAGTCGTTGCTGACACGGCCCCTCTCGGTGAGATCCACATCCTCGTCGAAGCTGAACCGGCTCTGCCGGACGAAGGAATGCCGGATGATCGAGGAGGCCGGCCTCGGCAGGATGTAAAAGAGCATGCCGGTGCACAGGACGATGCCGAGCGACACCTTGGCCCAGTGCGCAAGATACCGTTTCCGGTGCAGCGGTGCGGTCGAGAATGAATGGGCATCGAGGTGATACAGCGTCATCGGCACCAGGACGACCATCAGTGCGAGACCTATGAGAAACAGAGGGCTTATGGTGAAGATCGTGCCGAGCATGCACTGGGTGACGGATATCCCGACGATCTGATAGATCTCCCGCGGGGTCTTCCGCATGAGCACCCTGGTCATGGCGAGGATGATGATGAAGTCCCTCAGCGCGGGGATCACGGCATCCGGGCCTGACAGGGAGATCCTCCACATCTCGAACACCCCTGACGCCGCGATGACCCCGAGAGCGGTCCACGTCCCGATGATCTCGCGATCGAAGAAACGCCGCCAGATGATCAGGTGGACTACGGCGAGGATGGAGAAGACGCCCCAGTGAAGGAGGCCTGAGAGGCTCAGGCACAGCATTCCCGCCGCCGAGGTGGCCAAGCTCAGCAGCCTCAGCTCCCCCGAGGGTTCATATGTGGATGAGGTGCGCATCGTCGGGTACGGTCTCGAGAGAAGGCCTGCGTATGGCCCCGGTCAGGGCCAGCCGGGTCAGGATAGCGTTCTTGTGTTCGCGGGAGAGGGCTATCCCGCTGTAATAATCTCCCAGGACAAGCCCGAAGGGTCTGCCCGCGCGGTGGAGTTCGGCGATGACATACGCGGCGCAGGAGAGTTTCGTTTCCACGTCATGGCCGGGCTGGATCACGACGAGGCCGTTCATGCCGGCCCCGCCTTCCAGAACCCTCGTCACCAGTCCCAGGTGCTGTTTCTTCCACACCACCGAGGACAGGGGATCGCCTGGGGTATACGGTCGCACATGGGATATTGCATCGTGGGATTTGCCTCCCCCGGCATCCTGCGTGCCCGTTGCCCGAGGCAGGGAGAAGGCAACAGGACGGGGAAAGACGACGAGTTCCGCCGACGCCGGGAAGGTGATGGATTTCTCGAAGAGCCCGTAGGGATACGTCGTGGATATGACGATGTCTCCCAGGGTCTTCCTGCCCCTCGTGGGAAAGCTGATCTCCGTCTGCATGAGGCGGGTTTCGCCCCGCCCGACGGCAGGGATCTTCAGGCGGCCCTGGTCGCGGAGCACCAGCCGTGACGAGGAGTTCCTCTTGTTTCTGACGAGATAGCCGATTCTGGCCGGGATGCCGGCATGGATCTCCGGGGGCATGACCCGGTCGAGTTCCAGGTGGCGGAGATTCATTTCGGATTCAATGCCCGAGACGATCATGAACGCCAGCATCGCGGCCAGCATCAGGTAGAGCAGGTTGTTCCCGGTTGCCAGCGAGATGACGATGAGGCAGGTCAGGAAGGAGAAGAAGATCTTGCCGGCCTTGGTAAGGCAAAATCCCCTCGGTGGCTTGAGGTACCTAAAGAGGGAGTTCAACCTCATCGAGTATGGTCTCAATCAGGCCGCCCGAGGCGCCGTTTCTGGGGATGATCCTGTGCTCGAGGACATACGGCGCCATGGTCCTGACGTCTCCAGGCGTGACGAAGTCCCTGCCGTCGATGAAGGCCCACGCCTGGGACGCCCTCTTCAGGGCGAGTCCGCCCCGGGGCGATACGCCGAGTTCGATGTGGGGGTGGGTCCTACTCGCGCGGACGATCCGCGTTATGTAGGTGAGGACCTCCGCATGGACACTGATCCCCGCGGTCGCCTCGACGAGCGAGAGCACTTCCTCCAGGTCCATGACCGGGGTCAGCTTCAGCGCATCGGAATGGTCGATATCCTTCCTGAGGATCTCGGTTTCTTCCTCCAGGGGCGGATATCCCACGTTGATCTTGATGAGGAACCGGTCGAGCTGACTCTCCGGGAGGGGAAAGGTCCCGACGACCTCGGCCGGGTTCTGCGTGGCTATGACCATGAAGGGCTCCGGCAGCTTGTAGGTGATGCCGTCGATGGTGACCTGGGCCTCCTCCATGGCCTCGAGCAGGGCCGACTGGGTCTTGGGCGACGTCCTGTTGATCTCGTCTGCAAGGACGATGCTCGCGAACACGGGCCCCTTGACGATGTCCAGGCTGGAGGCGCCGCTCCTGAACGTGTGAAACCCGGTCACATCGGACGGGAGCATGTCGTTGGTGAACTGGATGCGTTTGAAGCTCAGGTGCAGGAGCTGGGAGAGGGCGATGGCGAGCAGGGTCTTCCCCACCCCGGGGACACCTTCGAGAAGGACGTGGCCGCCAGAGAGGAGCGCGGCCAGGATGCACTTGAGGACCTCGTCCTGGCCCAGGTACACGTCGTGCATCCTGCTTATGATGTAGTGCACTTTCCCGTGATCGCCCATATCGTTCACGATGTCCTGATCGGCATCTCCCGTCGCTTTCTTAGTCTTGTACGAAACGGGGCGATCGATTTCAAGGGAATCCTGCAGGCCGCGTTCCAGGGCGATGGCCGGGGTTCTCCCGGGAACTAGGTCCCCGTGGGGAGAAGCCTGTTCACATTTTCGAGAAGCTGCTGGATCTCCTTTTCGCGGCCCTTGAGATAGTCTCGGTACTCGAACGACATGCGTGCGTGGTGGATCTCGATGCGGGTGGTGAGTTCCTCCCTGTGCAGGAGCATCCTGATGAGTTCGAGCTCTTCCTTCGTCACGTCGAGGTTCATCATAGCGGGCTCCCTTCCCTGGCAGGCCTCCGCACGTACCGGCGTCTCCACGGAACGGCCGGGGCATGCAGGACGTTCACCAAGTAAATATAATCATTTTTCTATGGGAAGGAAGCTCTGATATTAAGTTTTTTCAAGTGTTTTCCGATGTTCGACATGAAGGCTTACCATGGCTGACGCTCGCTACAGACAGATCCTTGAGGACATGGAAGAGGGCTATTACGAAATAGACCTCAACGGCACCCTGACCTTCGTCAACAAGATCGTGTGTAAGATAGCAGAGTTGCCCAAGAAAGAGATCATCGGGCTCAACTATATCGCGTATACCACCAAGGCGACTGCACGGCGCGTATTCAAGACCTTCAACAAGGTGTTCGAGACCGGTATTCCCCAGAGGATCGAGTACGAGATCATCCTGGGGGACAACCGGCGCAAGACCATCGAGAACACCATAAGCCTGATGCGGGACGGGGGCAACAACATCGTAGGGTTCTGCGGCCTCATCAGCGACATAACGAAGCGCAAGCGCCTCGAGGAACAGCTCAGGGAGAACAGGGAGCGATTCGAGGCCCTGTTCGAGAATGCCAACGAGCTCATCATCACCACCGACGCCTATGGTTATATCCGGCGGCTGAACAAGAAGGTGGAGGAGATATCCGGATACGGCAGGAACGAGCTCATCGGCCAGAGCATACTGGTCATATCCCACCCGGACGACCGGCACATCTACATCGATTTCTGGAAACAGCTGCTCGAAGGCAAGACGCCTCGCCTCGAGCTCAGGGCAGTGGGCAAGGACGGGAGTCAGGCATGGCTGCTGGCCAGCGGGAGTGCCATCAAAAAGGGCAGGAAGATCATCGAGGTGCAGTACAACGCCCAGGAGATATCAACCCTGAAGGAGGCACAGCAGACCATAGAAGGTCTCAAGAACAACCTGAGCAGCATCTTCGAATCGAGCCCCAACATGATCATCTGCCTCGACTGTACCGGCAAGGTCGTCATGGCCAACCCCGTGACCGAACGCATCTTCCGCAAGCCCGTCAGCGCCATTACCGGACGGGGGATCTCGTCGCTGAGCTCCCAGATGGCATCGTACCAGAAGGTCATCCAGGACGTCCAGAAGGAGAAGGTCCCCCTGTTCCTCCACGAGGAGGTCCTCTCGGACGACAGCAACGACCTCTTCGACGTGAGCATCTATCCCCTCATGAATGGGAACTTCGGAGGCGTGGTCTTCACGGCGGTGGACATATCCGAAAAGAAGCACATGGAACTCCAGCTCATCCATGCACAGAAGATGGAGACCATCGGGGAGCTGGCAGGGGGGGTTGCGCACGACTTCAACAACATCCTGACAGGGATAACGGGCAACATCTCCATGCTCAAGTACACGGCCGACGAAGCCAAAAAGGAACACTACATCACCACCCTCGAGAACATAACGGACCGCGCCCGCGACCTCATCCGCCAGATGCTCGCCTTCACCAAGCGCAACGAGGGCAAGCCCGAACCCGTGTCGCTGAACAAGGCCATCAGCGAGGTCATGGACATGTGCGTCAAGTCGATCCCCAAGAACGTCAGGATCGACAGCAATGCATCCGGGAAGGATTACCGGGTTTTCATAGACCACACGCACCTCATTCAGGTTCTCCTGAACCTCATCGTCAATGCCAAGGATGCCATAGGCGACAGCCAGAACGGACGCATATCGATCCTACTGAACCCTGTCGTGATCGACAAGGAGTCACGGAGGCAGTACCTTCTCGGGTCCGTCGGGAGATACGTGCGCATAGAGGTGTCCGACAACGGCTCCGGCATGAGACAGGACATACTGCCCAAGATCTTCGACCCCTTCTACAGCACCAAGCAGAAGGGCCCGGAAAAGGGCACGGGCCTCGGCCTGTCCATCGCGTACAATATCGTGAAGAATGCCGGCGGCAGCATACAGGTCACCTCCACCGAGGGCAAGGGCTCCTGCTTCAGCATAGTGCTGCCCCTGTGCAGATCCCGGGAGAAGACCAAGTCGGCGGACGAGAAGCTCTCGGACTGCGTACCCACCAACAGCGCAAGGATACTGATCGTCGACGACGAGGACATGCTCCGCGACATCGGCAAGGAGATGCTCAGTCTCCTGGGGCACACGGTGGAAACGGCGGCCAACGGCAACGAGTGCATGGAAATCCTCAGGAAGGACAGGAAGGGATTCGACCTGGTGATCCTCGACATGATCATGCCGGAACTGGACGGGTACCACACCCTCCTGGAGATGACGAGGCTGGGCATCGATACCCGCGTGATCATCTCCTCGGGGTTCTCCTTCGAGCACGAGAAGGACGACCTCCTCACCAACCCGCTCATCGTTGCCCGCCTGAACAAACCGTTCAATCTCAACGAACTGTCCCTGGTCCTTGAAGAGGCCCTTTCCTGATCAGGGCATCCTCCGGCTTATCTTCCCGTCCCGCCGTGCCGATAGTATCCTTACAGCCGGACAGACAGCAGCCGTCCTGACGGCCGGACATCTCCCGGGAGCGTACATGATGCCAGAATGCACCGCATACGACGATTCCTTTTACGAGGACCTGTTTGTCTATTCCACGGCCATTTCGGCCGTCACGGATGAGAACGGCATACTCAGGAAAGTCAACAAGAGGGCCATGGAGATGTTTTTCGGCACCGAACAGGACCTCGGCTCCGTGATCGGGAGGAATATCCTCGAGTTCATACACGTCGATGACAGGGCCAAGGTCATCGAGCGATGGCAGGAGAGCCTCAGGGAGAAGAAGGAGGTGAATTACGACCTCCGCATGTCCGCTGCGGATGGGCATGTCATGTATTTCCTCGTGAGCGGCAGACCCATCGTCAGGGACGGGAAGGTCGTTCTGTTTCATTACCAGGCCCTCGACATGATGGATCACAAGGTCCAGGAGCAGAATCTCCTGGCGTCGGCCAGCGCCGAGGTCATTGCCCAGATAGCCGGGGGCTTTGCCCACGATTTCAACAACCTGCTCACGGTCATCAACGGGTACGCAGAGATCATGCGGCTGTCCATAGACGAGGGTAGCCCACTCTTCCATAAGGCGTCCCAGATCTGCGAGGCGGGGAGACAGGCTTCCCAGCTCACCGGCAGGATGCTTGAATTCAGCAGAAAGAGCAAGGCGAAGGCGGAGCTTGTCGATATCAACATGGAGATCTCCAACCAGGAGGGGATCATACGGCATGTCATCGGGGAGAACGTATCGGTAGGGTTCGCGAAGTCGCAGGGACTCGGAAAGGTCCTGATCGAACCGTCAAGGCTCGCGACGCTCCTCGTCAATCTTACGGTCAACGCTAAGGAGGCCATGCCGAGAGGCGGCGAGATAGTAATCAGCACAGAGCCTTACGTCGTCGACGCATCCAGCGAGAGTCTCCACACCCGGGTGTCCCGTGGCAGCTACGTGCGGTTGAGCATCCAGGACAACGGCGAAGGCATGCCTGAGGAGGTGTGCCGCCAGGTCTTCGATCCTTTCTTCTCCACCCGGGATGGAGGGAGAGGGATCGGCCTGTGGACTGCGCAGAACATCGTGCATGCGGCAAAAGGGTATATATCCGTGGAGTCCTGCCCCGGAACCGGGACGACCTTCACCATCCTGCTCCCCGTGTCCGGCGCCGATTCACAGGGCGAACCCGTCGGGAAGACCGACCCGAAGGCGGGACCCGAACACGATGCATCCCGGACCATCCTCGTCGTCGAGGATGACGATACCGTGAGGGATCTCGTGAACGAGGTGCTCAAGGGGCAGGGTCATGTGACGCTGACTGCCCGTAACGGCGGGGATGCCCTCCAGATTGTCCGCCAGTACGAGGGGAACATCGACCTGCTCATCACGGACATGGTCATGCGCCGGATAGACGGCATGATGCTCTCGAAGAAGATGAGGTCAATCAGGCCGCATATCAAGGTCATGTTCATGTCCGGGTATGGCGGCGGAATGCTTGACGATGATTCCCTAAAGGACAGCGTGTTTCTCCAGAAGCCCTTTCTGCCCCAGGACCTCGTCGATAAGGTCAGATCCCTGTTTGCGTGATGCACCCGTTTCTACCTGGTGATGCACCTTTCCACCAGGGGGCCGAGATCTCTGACCAGGGTGGCGATCTGATCGTCCGTCATGGGTGCCATGTCCGTGTAGCTGCTCTCCACATGCTTCGAGGCGGCGAACCTCTGCAGCACGTACAGCGATGCGCCCCTGATCGCCCTGCCAATGCCCATCACGTCATCCGGGTCCAGCAGCGATCTCACCAGGGTGGTGCGGAACTCGTAGGGTATGCCGGATCCCATGATGAGCTCAACGCTGGCCCCGATGTCGGTGATGTCCACCGGCGAGCCTGCGACGAAGGCGTACTTGTCCCACGGGGCCTTCACGTCCATGGCGACATAGTCGGGAAGGCCCTGGGCGATCACTTCACTGAGCACCTGCGGTCTCGATCCGTTCGTGTCGAGCTTCACGAGAAATCCCATGGACCGAATCCTCTGCATGAAGGGTACGAGGTCTGCCTGGAGCGTTGGTTCTCCGCCGGTAATGACCACGGCATCGAGTTTTCCCCGCCTCTTCTCGAGGAACGAGAAGATGTCCTCGATGCGTATCGTCCCGCAGTACCGTTCCGGCACAACCAACTCGGGATTGTGACAGTAGGGACAGCGGAAATTGCATCCCTGGGTGAAGACGACGGCGCTTATCCTGCCCGGATAATCTATGAAGGATGTCTTCTGGAGGTAGGCCGCTTTCATGCAGGTTCCATTCTAGCACATTGTGGCAGGGGCTTCATCATGCACATCCGACAAGGGTGTTACGACACAGGTCACGCCCGGCGGGTGCCTCGTGAAGGATCATGAAACACTTGATTTGTGGGGAATTCCCATCCATAATGCAACCACGAAACCGGGAGGGGAAACTCATCGTGGCGAAGACACGGATTCTTATAATGGATGATGAGGACCTCATTCTCGATGTCGTGAGCAGCATGCTCGAATACCTTGGATACGAGGTCGAGCTGTCCCGGAACGGACAGGAAGCCCTCGAGATCTACAAGACCTCCCTGGGTACGCCAAATCCCATCGGTGCGGTGATCATGGACCTCACCATCCCGGGGGGGCGCGGTGGCAAGGAGGTGATACGGGATCTCATGGCCCTGGACCCCCAGGTCAGGGCTATCGTTTCCAGCGGCTACTCCAACGACCCCATCATGAGCAACTGCACGGAATACGGGTTCAAGGGCGTCGTGAGGAAGCCGTTCAAGATGGAAGACCTCCGCGATGTCCTCCAGGAAGTCCTGAAAACCTGAGCCTTCCCCCCGGGAATCCCGGTGACGGGCACCCGACCGGTGCCGGGCGCCTCATCTCCCGGATGGTTCGTGATGTTTTCCTAGACCTGCCTCGTCATGGTGTCCTGGGACCCGGGTCCCAGCGACATGCCTTCCTGCTGCGCCGGAGACTGGGCGGGCCGAACCCTGTAGACCTGCCCCTTAACGATTTCTTCGGCCGGGACGGCCGTTTCGACCCTGAAAGAAGTCCTCTGCAGGAACTCTTCCTTCTTGCCGTTGTTCCACTGGGCCACGGGTCTCAGGTATCCCACCACGCGGGAATAGACCTCGGTGGTCTCGCCGCAGTCAGGACATGAGGGGTGATTGCCGGTGATGTACCCGTGCCCCGGGCAGACACTGAAGGTCGGGCTGAAGGTGAAGTAAGGCATCTTGTATCCGGTGCAGATCTTTTTGACCAGACGCTTGATGACCTCGGGATCGTCCACGCGTTCCCCGGCAAAGAGGTGGAGGACCGTGCCGCCGGTATATTTCGCCTGGATCTCGTCCTGGAGGTCGAGGGCCTCGAAGATGTCGTCCGTGTAGTTCACGGGCAACTGGGACGAGTTGGTATAGTAGGGCTCGTGTCTTTGACAGTAGGCTTCCTCGTTGGCACAGATGATGTCGGGGTAGCGCTTCTTGTCCAGGCGGGCCATGCGGTACGAGGTGCCCTCGGCCGGGGTTGCCTCGAAGTTGTAGTTGTTGCCGGTCTTCTCCTGGAGGATGACGAGCTTGTCCCTGATGAAGTCCGCCACCTTCAGGGCGAAGACCTTCCCCCTGTCCGTGCCGATGCCCTCGCCGAAGAGGTTCATACAGGCCTCGTTCATGCCCAGGATGCCGATGGTGGAGAAGTGGTTTTTCCAGTACTCCCCGAATTTCTGTTTCATGCCGCAGAGATAGTACTTGGTGTAGGGATACAGGTTGTGGTCCGTGAAGCTCTCGAGGACCTTGCGTTTGATCTCGAGACTGGTGCTCGCGATGTCGATGAGGTCCTCGAGGCGCTGCATGAAGTCGCCCTCGGATGAACTCAGGTATCCGAGCCTCGGGAGGTTTATCGTCACGACCCCGATGGAACCCGTGAGCGGGTTGGATCCGAACAGGCCGCCTCCCCTCTTGACAAGCTCGCGGTTGTCTATCCTGAGCCTGCAGCACATGCTCCTCGCGTCGCCCGGGTCCATGTCCGAGTTGATGAAGTTCGAAAAATAGGGAACCCCGTACTTCGCCGTCATCTCCCAGAGGCCTTCGAGGTTCGGATTGTCCCAGTTGAAGTCGGACGTGATGTTGTAGGTCGGGATCGGGAACGTGAAGACCCGTCCCTTGGCGTCGCCGTTGGCCATGACCTCGACGAAGGCCCTGTTGAAGAGGTCCATCTCGTGCTGGAACTCCCCGTAGGTCTCCTTCTGTATCTTGCCGCCCATGACCACCCCCTGGTCGGCGTAGTGGGAAGGCACCTTGAGGTCCAGGGTCACGTTGGTGAAGGGCGTCTGGAAACCGACACGGGTGGGCACGTTGATGTTGAAGATGAACTCCTGCAGGGCCTGCTTCACCTGGAGGTAGTCGAGGCCGTCGTAGCGTATGAAGGGGGCCAGCAGGGTGTCGAAGTTGGAAAAGGCCTGGGCACCGGCGGCCTCCCCCTGGAGGGTGTAGAAGAAATTCACGATCTGGCCCAGGGCTGTGCGGAAGTGTCTGGCCGGCTTGCTCTCGACCTTGCCCGGGGCCCCCTTGAATCCCTGGAGGAGCAGGTCGTAGAGATCCCAGCCCACGCAGTAGACCGAGATGATGTTGAGGTCGTGGATGTGGAAGTCCCCCCCGGAATGGGCGTTGCGGACCTCGGGCGGGTAGATCTTGTTCAGCCAGTAGATCTTGCTGATCTCGGACGAGAGGTAGTTGTTCAGCCCCTGCAGGGAGAACGCCATGTTGCTGTTCTCGTTCACCTGCCAGTCGAGCTTCTCGAGGTACTGGTCGATGAGGTCGACCCCCATGCCCGCCTTGATGTCGCGGATCTTGGCGTGCTGGTCCCGGTAGATGATGTACGCCTTCGCGGTCTTCCGGTACATCGACTGGAGAAGGACCTCCTCCACGATGTCCTGGATGGCCTCCACCGTCGGTATGTCCGCGATGGTCTGTTCCGCTATGGAAAGGACCTTGATCGTGAGCTTGTGTGCCACGTCATCGTCGAACTCCTCGGTGACACTGCCCGCCTTGGCGATGGCAGCCGTGATCTTCGAAGCGTCGAAAGGCAAAACGCGCCCGTCCCTCTTCCTGATGGTGGTGAACATACGGTTTCCTCCTCTAAGGTCGAAACATTATCCAGTAGTACGGATTATGATAGTGACCGCCTCAAGCTCCCTCAAACCTGATAAACGGCGTTGCCGGTAAATCATAGCGTGATACTATATATAGTGTATCAAGCAAAAACTCCATACTATATATAGGACTTCAAAATGGAAATGCAAGAGGTTTTTTCGGGGAAATCCTTGCCGAGGGAGAACGGGCGCCGGACCCGTTCCCCCTCGGGTGAGGCTCTGCCTCGCGGCCGTTGGGAACGAGGTGGCTAGTCCTTGTCTTCTTTGTACATGTTGTCTATTTCCACCGCGTAATTCTTGCCGACCACCTTGCGTTTGATCTTCAGCGTCGGGGTCAGTTCACCGGTGTCGATGCTGAACTCCCTGGGGAGTATGGTGAACCTCCGTATCTGTTCCACCCGGGCGTAGTCCTTCATGAGCGTCTTGATCTTCGCATCGTAGAAGGCAACGATCTCGGGCTTCTTCACGAGGTCCTCGTTGGAGTTGAACGAGATACCCTGTTTTTTCGCGTAGCCGGTGAGCTCCTTGAAGTTCGGCACGATCAGCGCGCTGAGAAACTTCTTGCCCTCGCCGATGACCACGGTCTGCTCGATGAAGAGGTCCGACACGAGCGTGTTCTCGATGTTCTGGGGCGCGACGTTCTTGCCGCCGGCCGTGACGATGATGTCCTTCTTCCGGTCGGTGATGTACAGGCATCCGCGGTCGTCGATGCGTCCTATGTCCCCGGTCATGAACCATCCGTCCTCGGTGAACACCGCCTTGGTGTCGTCCGGCTTGTTGAAGTACCCTTTCATGACCTGGGGCCCCTTGATGAGGATTTCCCCGTCCTGTGCGATCCTGACCTGGGTGTCGGGCAGCGCGGGACCGACGGAGCCGAACTCGAACACGTCGAACCGGTTGACATTGGTCACCGGGCTCGTCTCGGTGAGGCCGTAGCCGTTGTGGACCGCGACACCGATCCCGTTGAAGAACCGGTCGATCTCGGGGGCGAGGGGTCCGCCACCGCTGATGAATATCCTTATGCGGTCGAGCCCCAGCGCCTGGCGCAGCTTGCTGTACACGAGCGCCTCGGCGAGCTCGTACTGGACCCTGATGGGGACGGGCATGGGTTTTCTCTGCACGAGGTAGTCAACCGCCCTGTCGGCGACGGCCAGTGCCCAGCCGAACAGTTTCTTCTTCAGAGGCGGGGCCTTGTCGGCCTTGGAGATGATGCCGGAGTGGAACTTCTCGAAGAGCCTCGGAACGCTCACGACCAGGGTGGGACGGATCTCCTGCATGTTTTCCAGGACCGTCGAGAAGGACTCGGCCAGGTTGACCGGGGCACCGATCTGGAACATGAGGTACAGGGACACCGTCCTTCCCAGAGAATGGCTCCAGGGAAGGAGAGCGAGGGCTTCGTCCCGATGGTCTATGATGGGGTGGGAGGCATAGGCCTGCATGACGTTGGCGACGAAATTGGCGTGGGTGAGCATCACCCCCTTGGGCTGCCCCGTGGTTCCCGAGGTGTAGATGAGGGTCGCGAGGTTTTCAGGCCTGATGGCAGCCAAGCGGCTTTCGAAAACCGATTTGTCCTGCAGGGCATCTCCCCGTCTCATGAGCTCTTCGAGGCTCATGACATCCTTGTCAGAGACATCGATCTCGTCGAAGGTGACGATGTGCTTCAGCGGCGAGAGCTTCGTCCTGACCGAGAGAATCCGGTCCAGGTGGTCCTTGTCCGAGACGAAGAGCACCTTGGTCAGCGAGTCGTTGATGATGTAGGCGGATTCGGCTGCAGAATTGGTGGCGTAGATGGGTGCGTCCGGGCACCCGATGGACAGGGCGGCAAGATCGGCAACCATCCACTCCCAGCTGTTCTCCGAAAAGATGCCCACCATGTCTCCGGGCTCAACGCCCAGCGAGACAAGCCCCAGGCCGGTTCTGACGACCTTGTTCTGCATCTCCTTCCAGCTGATGGGCGTGTACCTGCCGTCTTTCTTGTATCGCACGCACGTCTCGTACTGGTACGTTTCAGCCCTGTTGTGGAAGATACCGGCAATGTGTTTCTCGGAATACGTCATATTCCCCTCCTTCTAAAGGTTCTTAAGATGTTGGAGACATCTCGTGTTGTCAGGAGAATGTATCGCGTTTCAGACGTATGGGGTTGTATACCATTTTCCCCTGTTCAACAACCACATTATCCGTTCGCATGGTGCGGGATGGACGATTGCGAAGTGTGGAGAAATACATTATAGTGCCGGCAATGACCAACGCCTTGAGCATCGACGTTGAGGAGTATTTCCAGATACATGTGCTCTCCGGCATCATAAGACAGGACACGTGGCAGGAGATTCCGTCTTCCGTGCAGGAAAACACATCCAGGATCCTCGACCTCCTGGAAGAGCACGGGATCAGGGGCACCTTTTTCTGTCTCGGCTGGATCGCACAACGCCACGCAGGGCTCATAAGGAGGATCCACGAGCAGGGACACGAGGTTGCCTGCCACGGGTATGCACACCAGGTTATCTACCGGCAGGCCCCGGAGAAGTTCCGCGATGACGTAACCCGGGCCAAACAGGTCCTCGAGGACGCAACGGGCGACCCCGTCGTCGGCTACCGGGCACCCACCTACTCCATAACGGGAAAGACCCTGTGGGCACTGAAGATTCTCGAAGACGCGGGATTCCGCTATGACTCGAGCATCTTCCCCATCTATCACGACAACTATGGCATACCTGACGCCCCCCGGTTTCCCCACCGCATCCCGGGGAGCACCCTGGTGGAATTCCCCATCTCCACGCTCCGTCTGGGGCCGGTGAACCTCCCCATATCAGGGGGAGGGTATTTCCGGCTGCTGCCCTACCCCCTCACGAGGACGGGGCTGAAGATCCTGATGTCGGGAGGAAACCCTTTTGTCTTCTACATTCACCCTTGGGAATTGAATCCTGACACCCCGAGGGTGCACGGAATGTCTGCCTTCTCACGGTTCAGGACCTATAGCGGTATCAGGACCGCCAGGAGCAGATTCGAGAGGCTGATCTCGGATTTCAGGTTCTCGCCGGTCCGGGACGTTCTGAGGAGCTTGAATCTCCTCGAGGTGTGAAAAGAAGGGCCATGTCCTCGCACAGGGTGCAGCTCGAAGATCTCCTGCTGCCCGACGAGTGCCGTGAAGTCGACGGTTTCTGCCGGGACCACCGGGGAATGTCCAGCCTGGATGCGCTGGCCTCCTTTCTTCGTGACACCTTTTCCCTGACCATCGAACTCGACGGGGACATCGTCTCCGGGTATGCCTGCGACCAGTCGAATATCCCCGGCATGGCATCGGGGCTGACGCGGCCCATCGGTGAGCGCGAGTGCGCACTGGTCCTTCGTGCCTGCACGGGGGCCCGCATCCCGGTGACCGTGGCGGCCGGCAGGTCGAGCCTGACGGGGAGCGCCACCCCCGAGGGCGGCATCATCCTGTCACTCGACAGGATGACCGCTCCCCTGACCAAGATCGACAGGGAGGAACGATCCGTAACCGCCCCGGTGGGTATCATCCTCGAGGACATGCGCAACGCCGTGCTCGACCAGAGCGGGGGAAGGCTTTTCTTTCCGGTCGATCCCACGAGCCGGTGCGATGCCATGGTGGGGGGAGCCCTGTCGTGCAACGCATCGGGCTTCGTGCCCGGCGAGGCGGGAGCCATGAGACCGTGGGTGACCGGGGTCAGGATCGTAACAACGACCGGACATCTCATAAGGGCACAGAGAAACCAGTATGTTTCACGGGATGGAGCGTTCGTTCTCGTGCAGGGCGACCATGAGACGTCCGTCCCGGTCCCCCGGTATCCAAGGCCCTCGGTCAAGAATGCAAGCGGCCCCTTTTCGAGTCCCGACGGCGCCGTGGATTTGGTGGATCTCATGGTGGGAAGCGAAGGCATCTTTGCCCTGATCACAGCCTGCACCCTGAGACTGTCCGAAAGACCCGACGCCTATCTCGACCTGTTCATCTCGCTGCCTGACGAGCGGCACATGCTCAGCCTCCTGGCGTATCTCAGGGACGAGCAACCAGACCTCTTCGCCGGGTTGTCCTCGTGCGAGTACTTCGGGCCAAACTGCAGGAAGTACATGGACCACGAGAACAGGATCTTCAGGACCGACCACACGGTGGGCATCTACCTCCAGGCGGCGCTGACGGGCCAGACCCTGGACGCCGCCGCAGAACGATGGGTCGAGGCCATCGGGGGGGCGCCGTGCACCATCGACGAGGATGCCGTCATGGTGCTCCTGACCGACAAGGACAGGAACCTCTTCTTCCAGGCCCGCCACTCGATGCCGGCCAACTCGCTCGAAGAGGTCAAGCGTCGGGGCACCTACACCCTCATGACCGATACCGTGGTGCCCGCCGGGAAATTCGAGGTTTTCCTGACGTACGCCCACGATCTGATCGGCAAGGAAGGCCTGGACTACCTCGTCTTCGGCCACCTGGGCGACTGCCATCTCCACTTTATGATCATGCCCCGCTCGGACCAGCTGGACAGTGCCCTTGCCGTGTACGACCTCATCGTGGAGAAATCGGCTGCTCTCGGCGGGGTCTACTCCGGCGAGCACGGCACGGGCAAACGCAAGCGCGGGGACTTTCTGAAATGTTACGGGGAGGACGCTGCAATACAGGTCCTGTCGACGAAACGCGCCATGGACCCCGGCCTGATCCTGAACAGGGGAAACGTGATCGCCTTGCCCCCTCTCTGAGTTGACTCAATCCACCGCAATTTCATAGGGGATCGACCCCGGCATCTGTCTCAGGTGTGCTGTGGCGCGGTTCTTGGTGGTAAAGTCGGTGAACGCGCGTTTCACCGCGTCATGGCCAAGCCCCAGGGCTGATGCCGTCTCCGGCACCCCCACCCCGTGCTCCCAGGCATAGAGCAGGTGATCGAGACGGTCGAAGGGGATGCGGAAGAAGAACTCCTGGTCCGTCACGGGCAGGCTGAAGGTGTCGGGGCTCGGCGGGCGGTTGACGATGTCGGGGGTCACGCCCAGGTAATCCGCCAGCTGATAGATTTGGTTCTTGTAGAGGTGGGCCAGGGCCTCGATGTCGGTGCCGCCGTCGCCGTACTTGCAGAAGTCGCCCAGGAGGTACTCGGTGCGGTTCGTGGTGCCGGCCACCACGTATCCGCGGCTCTCCGCCTCGCGGTAGAGGTGGATCATACGGGCCCTGATCTTGATGTTGGCAAAGGAGGTGATGGCCCGGAACGCCTCGAAACCGAGCCTCTTCCTCCTGATGGTCCCGTCGGCAAGCTGGACCTGGAGCACGTAGAAGCTGAAGGACTCTCTCTCGAGAAGGTCGGTCGGCAGGGATATGTTGTACCTGCAGTCGGGGGCATACTCGGGTACCAGGGTGCGTATGTAATCGTCGCGCAGCTCGTATGCCATGACGCCGGCCACCGTCGCCGTGACATCCACCTCCCGATATGCGACGCCCATCTTTTCCGCGTGGGCCTTTGCATAGGAGCTGCTCACCGGGTTCGATTCCCTCTCGGGCAGGATGAGACCGACCACGGCCTGTGCCCCGAAAGCCCTCACGGCAAGCTCGGCCATCACGGCCGAGTCTATGCCGCCGCTGAGCCCCACCACGATGCCGTTTCTCCGGTACACGGTCTTGACCTGTTCCCGAAGGAACGAGACAACCCTCTCCGTCTCCCTCTCCACATCGATCTTGAGTATGTCAGGGCCGAACGCCATGGGGCCTCCTGTGCCTCATAGTATGGATTTCCTTGAGGGAATAGTAGCACTGTGCGGGGGGCTGCACAAGGTTTTCCCGTTGCCGGTGCATTCATATGTGCTATAGAAGATGCCGATAGGAGAGAAGAATCACAAGAATACAGAAGGGGTTTTTACATGGCAGATCTCAGTGCAGTCATCACCGGGTTCATTCGTGAGAATTTCATCGCCGGCCGCAGCGACGTGAGCATCGATCCCGACGAATCCCTCATAGAGAGCGGGATCATGGATTCCACCGGTGTCCTCGAACTCGTGGAATACCTCGAGTCCACCTTTGACATCAAGGTCGAGGACGAGGAGCTGGTACCGGAAAACCTGGAGACCGTCAACAACATCATCACGTTCCTGAGGTCCAAGGGAGTGGCGTAGTGGCCCTGCTCGTCCACGAGTATCTCGCCTCCTCTGCCCGTGCGTTCCCGGACAAGACCGCCATCCTGCACGGGGAGCGCACGGCCTCATTCCGGGAGATCGAGGCTCTTTCCAACAGGATCGGCAACCTGCTCCTGAAGGCCGGCCTCAAGACGGGCGACCGGGTACTCGTGGTGATGGAGAACTCCATCGAGAACGTGGCCTCCTACTATGGCGTCCTGAAGGCCGGCGGCGTGTGCGTGGAGATCCACGACCGGTCCACCCCGGCCGAGACCGGGTACTACGTGCAGAATTCAGGGGCGCGGATCTGCGTGCTGTCCAAGACGGCGGCCAGGAGGCTCGAGGGCATCGATGTCCCGACCGTCCTCGTCGCCGGGGAGCTGCAGGGCAGGCATGGGCAGACCGTCTATTCCTGGGGCGACCTCGATGCCATGCCGGAGACGGCACCCCGGGCCGACCTGAGCGGGCACGACCTGGCGGCCATCGTCTATACGTCGGGGAGCACGGGCAAACCCAAGGGCGTTGTGCTCACGCACCGGAATCTCTGCTCGAACACGCAGTCGATCGTGTCCTATCTCGGTCTCACCGAAACCGACCGGGTCATGGCGGTCCTGCCCTTCTACTATGTGTACGGCAAGACCCTCCTGAACACCCACTTCATGGTGGGGGGGTCGGTGGTCATCAACAACCGGTTCGCGTTCCCGAACGCCGTGGTCAAGGAGATGGCCGACCGGGAGGTGACGGGGTTCTCGGGCGTGCCCTCCACCTTCGCCATCCTCATGAACCGCTCGATCTTCACCAAGACGGTCATCCCGTCGCTGCGCTATGTCACCCAGGCTGGCGGGGCCATGGCCCCCGCGCTGACAAGGCGCCTCATCGACCACCTCGGAAGCGTCCCCCTGTTCGTCATGTACGGGGCAACCGAGGCCTCGGCGCGGCTCACCTACCTGCCGCCCCACCGGCTCGTCAGGGACAAGCTGGGCTCCATCGGCATACCCATACCCGGGGTCGACATCACGGTCAGGGACGATGCGGGCAATGAGTTGCCCGACGGCGTGGTCGGCAACATCTGCGCCACCGGGCCCAACATCATGCAGGGTTACTGGCAGGACCCCGAGGAGACCGGGCGGGCGCTCAAGCCCTGGGGCCTTGTCACCGGCGACCTCGGCCACAGGGACGACGAAGGATTCCTCTTCCTCACGGGCAGGAAGAAGGACATGCTCAAGATAGGCGGGGAGCGCGTCTCGCCGAAGGAGATCGAGGACGCCGTGATCGCATCCGGCATGGTGCACGAGACGGCGGTCATCGGCGCCCCGGACGAGCTGCTCTCGGAGGTGCCCGCCGCGTACGTGGTGCCCATCGACGAGGGCTCGTTCGACCTGGATTCCCTGAAGTCGTATATCGCCGAGCTCCTCGCCGGACACAAGCACCCGAGATTCTGGCATGTCGTGAAGGCTTTGCCCAAGAAGCCTTCGGGCAAGATAGACAAGGAGGCACTGAAGAATGACCTACTGCGCGAAGTGCGTGTTGCCTGATACCTTCCCCGGCATAAGCTTCGACGAGGAGGGGGTGTGCAACTACTGCAGGAAGACCCCGGTTCCCACGGACGAGGAAAAGAGAGAACATCTCAAGCGCTTCGAGGAGCTCATCGGGCGGAAGCGGGGCGGCCCCGGGTTTGACTGCCTCCTCGCGTACAGCGGCGGCAAGGATTCCACCTACACGCTCATGATGCTCACGCAGGAGTACAACCTCAGGGTCATGGCCTACACCTTCGACAACGGGTTCATCTCCGAACAGGCCAAGGCGAACATCTCGACCATGACCGACAGGCTCGGTGCCACGAGCATCCTCTTCAGGCCCTCCTTCCCCCTCATGAGGCGGACCTTCGGGCTTGCGGCGGGAAAGATGCTCTACAGCCCCAAGACCCTGGACAGGGCGAGCTCCATCTGCACCACCTGCATCGGCATCGTCAAGGCCATGATCCTCAAGACGGCCCTGGCCTACGGCATCCCGCTGGTCGCCTATGGATGGTCCCCGGGCCAGGCTCCCATCGCGTCTGCCGTGATGCAGACAAACCCGAGGCTCCAGCGCATCTCCCAGCGCACCGTGCGCGACCCCCTGGTGCAGGCGGTCGGGAACGAGTTGAGCCCCTTCTTCCTCAGCGACGACGAGCTGGCCATAGACCAGTCACGGTGGCCGGTGAACATCCACCCGCTGGCCTTCACGGACTATGACGAGGACGAGATCCTCAAGAAAATCAAGGCTATCGGGTGGGTCAAGCCCGAAGACACCGACCCGAACTCCACCAACTGCCTCCTGAACGCCCTTGCCAATTACCTCCACAGGCAGCGGTTCTCGTTCCACCCCTATGCCTGGGAGATCGCCGGGATCGTGCGTTCGGGATCCATGGACAGGGAGGAGGGACTGCACAAGGTCTGCCAGGACGAGGACATGACCATGGTCCGCTATGCGGCAGACATGCTAGGGATTGACATTCCCGGGTAGTGGTTTGTCTGTCTCGACGGGTTTCTCCGGTGTGACCAGGGGCACCGGTTCGGCTCCCTTGGTATTGACCTCCTTGAGAAATCTCTTCACCAGGATGTCCTCGGGATCCTTCACCTTCTTGAGCGCCTGGGCGACGTCGATCTTGCCGGCGGCAAAGGTCTCGTGCCCCCCGCCCTTTCCGATGCCCGTGGATATCTTGTGGGCGAGGACACCCGCCATGTCGTTGGTCTTCTTTGCCCTGATGGAGAAGAGCAGCGACCCGTTGTGCCTGCCGTAACACAGGCACCAGCGGATGCCTTCCATCTGGATGAGTTCGTCGGCGAACTCCCCGATCATCTCGGGCCAGCTCATCATCTCGACCCGGGCCACCACGACATCACCGTAGATGAGTGCACCGTTGAGCACGGCGTTGAGCTCCTGGAAATACTGTCTCGGCAGGTCCGGGTGCTCGATCCGGGAGAGTTTCTTCTGGAGTATGTGGGGAAAGAGGTAAATGGTCGCCCGCACATCGTCGTCGGTGGACTGGCGGCCGAGGTCGCGGGTGTCCGACTTGATCCCGTAATAAAGGGCAGTGGCGACCTTGCGGTCGGGTTCGATGCCCAGGGTGCGCAGGTACTGGGTGATCACCGTGGAGGTGCTTCCCACGTCCCGGGGGAGGTCGTGGTACTCCGCCTTCATGGATGTCTTGCGCACCGGGTGGTGGTCGATGATGATGTTGGGGAACACCCCCTTGGGCAGCTTGAGGTTGCCGGTGTGGGGCTGGCAGTCGACCACGGCAATGACCGAATAGTTCCGGGGATTTACCTTGGCCAGCGGTATGAGGTCGATGTCCAGGATTTTCACCATTGCCCGGTTTTCAGCCCTGCCGATGATGCCGCTGTAGGCGATGACGCTCGTCACCCCCGCCGCCTTGCGGAAGAGGTATTTCAGGCCGAACGCGGCGGCGATACTGTCCGGGTCGGGGTTCTCGTGGGCTACGATGAGCACCTTGCGCTTGCCCTTGAGCGGCTTGAGCAGTCTGTCCGTGAGTTCTTGTCTGGTCATTAGTCAGCAACCCTTCAGGGTGAATCTCATTCTATCACAAGCCCGGGTGAAATGGGTACCCTTCCAGTAGATGCGGCCGCAGGACGGGCATCGGGCGAAGGCCTCGCAGGTGGCATGGACATAGTCGGGGACCAGGCCTTTCACCTCGTCGCGAGGGACATGCACGAGCCCGGTGTTGCAGAGGGAGCACCGTGAGAATGCCTTGATCCTGCAGGAGAGATCGAAAATACCGCCAAGCTCGAGGAGCTGGTCGTGCACCCGGTCGTGCCTGATGACGAGCACGGACCTTCTGCCCGCCAGGGAGGACTTCCTGGTCAACACGATCCTGCCGTCCGCGATGGCCCTGTCGATACGCCCCTGGTCGTAGCCGTGCATGTACTCGGCGTCGAACCCGAGGATTCTCAGCCACCGTGTGAGCCGGCCCAGGTTCTGGTCGCAGAGGAAACAGAGATCAGGCCCTGAACGCGTCGCGCACATGGAACACCTTTCTTTCCGGGTCGACCGTGATGACATCGAAGCGCATGGGGGCCTGTGCAAGTCCCTTCCTGTGTGCATACGTCAGTGAGGCCAGGATGATGCGCCGCTGCTTCCAATGCGGGACCCAGTACGCCGGGTTTCCGAAGGTGGTTCCCATGGCCGTCTTGACCTCGACGAAGACAAGCTCCTCTCCCTCTCGGGCAACAATGTCTATCTCTCCCGCACGCGCATGGAAGTTTGCGTCGAGTATCGTGAAGCCGATTTCCGTGAGGTACTTCCTGGCGATTTCTTCTCCGATGGACCCCTTTTCCCGTGAGGATCTAGGACACACCCTTGAAGGACCTCCTGTGAATGGGACACGCGCCGAGCCTGCGGATGGCTGCGAAATGGTCTCTGGTGGGGTACCCCTTGTGCCGGGAAAAGCCGTAGCCTGGATAGAGGCCGTCCATCTGCTCCATGATCCTGTCCCGGGTCACCTTTGCTATTATGCTCGCTGCGGATATGGACGGCTCGGTCTGATCTCCCTTGACGACCGTGTAGCAGGCACAGGAGACGGAAGGAGCCGCATTTCCGTCCACGAGTGCTGCCACGGGGGCGATGCTCAGCCTTCCCACGGCTTCGCGCATGGCTGCAAGGGTAGCCCTCAGTATGTTCATGGTATCGATGGCAGGCGCGTCGACGATGGAGACCCCTATCTGCACGTCTTCAGAAGCTAACAGCTTGCCGTAGATGTCTTCGCGGCGGGATGCGGAGAGCCTCTTCGAGTCCTTCACCACGGTGCGCAGCGGGCAGGCAGGGCCCATGATGACCGCTGCGGCCACGACCGGGCCGGCAAGAGGACCTCTCCCGGCCTCATCAACCCCGCAGATGGGCCACCTGCCGCTGGCGATGAGGTCGTCTTCCAGGGGCATGCTAGCTGCGTATCTCCCTGAGACGGGCCGCCTTGCCTCTGAGCTCCCTCATGTAGTAGAGCTTCGCGCGCCTGACCTTGGCGTGGCTCACGACCTCCACCTTCTCCACGCTCGGCGCATGGAGGGGAAAGACCCTTTCCACGCCCACCGAGTAGGACTGCTTCCTCACGGTAATGGATTCGCGGTTGTTCCCACGATGACGTGCAATCACGACACCCTCAAAGATCTGGGAACGCGACCGCGACCCCTCGACAATTTTCATGGAGACACGGACCTTATCACCGATACGTATTTCGGGCAGCCCTTCCTTCATCTGCGATTTTTCGAAAGCATCCAAGATGTCCATCGTTCCTCCTAAGCTATCCTGTCTATGGCTATGGCCACGGCTGCCCGGACAGAGAGATGGTTGAAGTCTCCCCTTCCCGCAATGGGCTCCACCACGGCATCGAACGCCTCGAACATCCGCGGTGAAATGCCCCAGCCCGTTCCGAACAGCAGGCACGTGTCGCGGGTGTGTGCGAGCACCCTCGCTTCGCTCCAGGTTATGCAGCCGGGCGTCGTCCTGGCCGAGGTTCCCACCATGAGGGCCTTGGTCTGCCGCTTGACTTCGTCAAGACCTGCAGCGAGCCGTATAATCTCCAGAGCCCTTTTCCGGGAGGGGTTGTACTGTCCGCCGAACCCCCTGAGCCAGTGTTCCGTGATGCGCCCGGCGAAATCCAACTGGCCCCGGTTTGGGTGAACGATATAGAGCGTATCGATGCCGTATGTCAAGCATACTCTTGCACAATCGTGAAGGTCAAGGTTTGTTATGGCCGTGGCTATCTCGTTCCCGTTCTTGTCGAGGCAGGGCCAGTGCAGCAGCGCAACGGAAAGCATCAGCCGCTTCCATTCCCGGTCCCCGGCCCTTTCCTGGGAGGGGCCGGCAACCGATCGATGAGATCGGGTCTCACGGCACGGGTCTTTTCCAGGGCCATGGCCTCGCGCCATGAACGGATTTGTGCGTGATCGCCCGACAGAAGGACCTCGGGCACGCTCAGCCCCATGAATTGTCGGGGCCTCGTGTAGTGGGGGTGCTCCAGGATGCCGTCGTAGTGTGAATCGCCCGTGTGGAGGCTGTCTCTGCCCAGCACCCCGGGCAGAAGACGGACGATGGCGTCCGTCATGACCATGGCGGGGAGTTCTCCCCCGGTGAGGACGTAATCCCCGATGGAAAGTTCCTCGTCCACGAAAAGCTGTGACACCCGTTCGTCGACGCCTTCGTAGTGTCCGCACAGGAGGGTTATCGCAGGTTCTCCGCTCAGGCGCAGCGCGTCATGCTGGGAAAAGGGCCTGCCCCGTGGCGTGGTGAGGATGACCCGCCCCCGGCAAACCAGGTCGTTTATGGCCGCTGCAATGGGCTCGGGCCTGAGTATCATGCCGCCGCCCCCGCCGTAGGGGGTGTCGTCGACGACCCTGTGGGGCCCGAGACCATGCTCCCGCAGGGAAATCACACGCATCGTCACGATGCCTTTTGCAACGGCACGGGCAAGGATGCTCTCCCGGAAGACCCCGTCGAACATGCCGGGAAACAGGGTGATGATATTGATATGCATGTTTTTGAGGTCCTCAATCCAGGATCTCTTCCAGGAGGGAGGCATCGATGACGATGCGGCCGCCCTCGAGCGAGATCTCGCGCACGACGTCTTTGGTGACGGGTATCAGGTGGCGCTTGTCCCTGTTCACCTCGAGCACGTCGTTGCTCCCGGTGGAAAAGATCCTCACCACCTCCCCCCACTCGTTCCCCTGCGTGTCCATGACCCTGAGGCCCAGGAGGTCCCGCCAGTAGAACTCGTCTTCACCCGGTTCCGGAAGTTGATCCCTGCGCACGTACAGCACCTCCCCGGCGAGATGCTCGACCTGCGAGATGTGGGTGAGACCCTCCAGGGCCACGATGGCACCCCCCTTTCTCTGTTCCACGGACAGGAGTCTCAGCGGAGAGCCCGTGAGGCCGATGATGAGGTGCGTGTAGTGCTTGAAATGTTCAGAGGAACCACTGAGGGATAGGATCCTGAGCCTGCCCTTGAGGCCATGCGGACCTTTGATCCGCGCGATCTCCACAAGATCCGACATCGGGCCTATTCGATGATTTCCAGTACCGCCCTCTTCTTCATCTTGGTGGAGGCAGCGGTAAGGAGCGTCCGCATTGCCCGGGCCGTGCGGCCTTCCTTGCCGATGACCTTGCCGAGATCGGACTTGGCAACCCTCAGCTCGATGACGGATGTGACCTCTCCCTCGACCTCGGAGACCCTCACCTCGTCAGGATAATCGACCAAAGCCTTTGCGATCAGCTCGATGAGCTCTCTCATGGAACACCACCTCGGTGACAGAGTGAAGATGTCTTAGAGCGAGTATCCTTTGTCCTTGATGAGCTTTTTCACAGCCGGCGTGAGCTGTCCGCCGTTGGCAACCCATTCCTTGATGCGATCCATCTTCAGGTTTATGCTCTCGGGCCTGAACTTGGGATCGAAATAACCGACTATCTCTATGAACCGGCCGTCGCGCTTGCAGCGCGAGTCGGTCACGACAACTCGATAGAAAGGCTTCTTGGTGGCGCCGCCACGGGTCAATCTGATGCTAACTGCCATGTATCTGGACTCCCCTTTCGCTCTGTCTGCATTCTAGGTTGCCACACATATATTACTTGCCGAAACATTGTCAAGTCATTTATCCGAGGGCATTTACGGGCATTCTGCCCGAGAAATGCCTCACCACCCGTAGGGGCCGAACCGCACCCCGCATAAACGAGGAGTTCGCGCACAGGCGCTTCGTGCGCCTCCACTCCCGTGCCCTGTCTCACTCGATCCCCTGGGCTACCTGCAGTATCTCCATGGGGAGCTGCCGGTTGAGCTTCTTCATCATCTTCGTGTCGACGAGGATCTTCAGGTCCTCCTGTTTGAGGATGGGAAGGGTGTCCGGCTTCGCCTCGCCCTTGAGGATCTTCGATGCCTGCCGGCCGGAGAGCGTGCCGATCTCGCCGAAGTCTGACCCGACATAGAGGAGGGCACCGGGCACCTTCATGAGCGCGAAGCTGAAGACCGGGATCTTCGTCTGCAGGGAGAACCTTTCCAACTCTTCGCAGGCCGCGTAATCCCTCATGCCGTAATAGGTGTCCAGTGGTACGGCAAAGGCTTGCATGCCCTGTTTCTGGAGCTCGGCAAGCACCGGGGTTATCTTGTCGTTCTTGTCGATCTGTCTTGCCAGGACCTTTATCCCGAGGGTCGGGCCGACGGCCTTGGCCTCATCCACATGGGCGACGCCGTTCTCGTCGTCGCTGTGGACCATACCGATGGTCTTGAGGTTCGGGAAGGCCAGCTTCACGATCTTCATCGCGTCCTTCATGCTCATGTACAATGTCGCCCCGGTGAATCCAGGCCCGGCCTGGGTCAGCGATTTGCAGCCCGCAGCCGTGGGGATGGCCACAGCGGTGAAGACGAGCGGAATGTTGGCCCCGACCACCTTGTCCTTTGAGAATTTGGTCGAAGGGGTGCCGATGGTAAGGACCAGGTCGGGCTTCACGTCGGCGATGCGCATGGCCTCGCTCTTGATCTGCATGAGCACGCCCACCCTGCTCCACAGGCTGGCCTTCTCCATGTCGAACCCGATGATCTTGCGACGGATCTCCAGGTTCTTGCCCTGCACGAAACCGTTTCGTGCGAGCTCGTTGACGAAGCCCGAGTATGAATTCTGATATGGCTCTATGTTGGTCACCTGGAGGACTTCCACCCTGACCTTCTTGTCCTCGGCACTTCCGGTGGCGAAGAGCACGATGATCATGGACAGGACACAGACAGCACCTACAAGAAATCTCTTCATTGTCTTACCCCCCTCTTTCTTGCATGTATCCCTGCGGATCAAATTGCCGCTCATTCAATATGATAGCAGTCTAACCACAGTCGGTGGGGCCAGTCAATGGAGTTCGGGGAGGGGATTCTTCTTGAGGTGCTTCTTCAGGAACCGTCCCGTGTATGACGCTCTGACCTTCGCGACCTCGTCGGGGCTCCCCGCCGCCACGACATTCCCGCCACCGTCCCCGCCCTCGGGCCCGAGGTCGATGACGTGGTCTGCGGAGCATATGATGTCCATGTTGTGCTCGATCACGATGACCGTGTTTCCCTCGTCCACGAGACGGTGCAGGACGATGAGGAGCTTGTTGATGTCGTCGAAGTGAAGGCCCGTGGTGGGTTCGTCCAGGATATAGACCGTGCGTCCGCTCGCGCGCTTGGAGAGTTCCCTCGCGAGCTTCGTCCGCTGTGCCTCGCCGCCGGAGAGCGTGGTGGCGCTCTGACCGAGCCTGATATAATCCATGCCCACGTCGATGAGGGTCTTGAGTTTCCGCTTGATTTTCGGCACCGCGTCAAAGAGTTCGTAGGCCTGGCTCACGGTCATGTCCAGCACATCGGCTATGGAGTTCCCCTTGTACCTGATGTCCAGGGTCTCTTCGTTGAAGCGTTTCCCCTGGCACTGGTCGCACATGACGTACACGTCGGGGAGGAAATGCATCTCTATCTTGATGAGCCCGTCGCCCTGGCAGGCCTCGCACCTGCCTCCCTTGACGTTGAAGCTGAACCTTCCCGGCCTGTAGCCCCGTACCTTCGCGTCCGGAAGCTGGGAAAAGAGCTCCCTGATCAGGGTGAAGACCCCGGTGTACGTGGCGGGATTGGATCGCGGCGTCCTGCCGATGGGACTCTGATCCACGTTGATGACCCGGTCTATGTTCTCGATCCCGGTTACAGCCTTGACGGGCAGGTTCTGGACACGTTGTGAGGACAGCACGCCCGTGAGAAAAGGATAAAGCGTGTCGATGATGAGGCTCGACTTGCCCGATCCCGACACCCCGGTGACACAGGTGAAGAGACCCAGGGGTATGTTCACGCTGATGTCCTTCAGGTTGTTGGCGCGTGCCCCGGAAATGCCCAGGCAGCCTGCCCGCGGTCTCCTCCTGTGCCCGGGTGCATGGATGCGCAGCCGTCCCGAGAGATAGCGTCCGGTCAGCGAGGAGGAGTCACTCACGAGGGCGTCGGGGTCGCCCTGAAACACGACGCGGCCCCCTTGCTCGCCTGCGCCCGGCCCCATGTCGATGACGTGGTCTGCGCTCAGGATGGTGTCTTCGTCGTGCTCGACGACGATGAGCGTGTTGCCGAGATCCCGCAGGCGCTTCAGCGTGCCGATGAGGCGTTCGTTGTCCCGCTGGTGGAGCCCTATGGTAGGCTCGTCAAGGATGTACATGACACCCATGAGTGCGGACCCTATCTGGGTGGCGAGCCTGATGCGCTGGAACTCTCCGGAAGACAGCGAGCCGGCCGAGCGGCTCAGGGTGAGGTACCCGATGCCCACCGAGCTGAGAAACCCGAGGCGGTCCATGATCTCCTTGACGAGGCGGGATGCTATCTCCTCAGCCTTCCTGTCGAACCTCAGGCCGTCGAAGAAACCCATGAGGTCGTCCACGCTCAGGGTGGTGAGCTCGAAGATGTTCTTCGACCCGATCGTGACATGGAGGAGTTCCTTCTTGAGCCGCGCCCCTGAGCACATGGGACAGGTGATGGTGTTGAGGAAGCGGGAGATCTCATCGCTGATGTCCCCGGTGTCGCTCTCCTTCATCCGTCTCGTCAGGTTCGGGATGACGCCCTCGAAGGGTGCGGAATACTGGTCTTTCATGGGGCCGCCGTACAGGATCGTCCGCTTCACATCCTCCGGCAGGTCATGGAAGGGCGCGTCCTCGTCGAATCGCAGGTTCCGCGCCAGATAGGTGACCATGCGCGCGGCGAATTTCCCGGGAGGCACGCCCCATGGCGCTATGGCGCCCCGGGCCATGGACCTGTCCCCGTCCGGAACCACCAGGTCCGGATCGATCTCGATGAGCACCCCGAGGCCGTGGCAGTTTCCGCACGCACCGTGGGGGTTGTTGAAGGAGAACATACGGGGCGAAATCTCGGGCAGTGAGGTGTTGCAGACCGGGCAGCCATGGTGCTCGGAGTAGACGGTGTATCCGTCCTTGTCGTCGACCACTGCCAGGGTGCCCCCGGAAAGCCTGCACGCCATCTCTATGGAATCGATCAGGCGCGAGACGACCCCGTCCTTGAGCACGACCCTGTCGATCACCACCTCGATGGTGTGTTTCCTGTTCTTGTCCAGCTTCGGGACATCCTCCAGATCGAAGAACTCGCCGTTTATGCGTACGCGGACAAAACCCTCGCGCGAGAGCTTGTCCAGGAGCTTCGCATATTCCCCCTTGCGTCCCGTCACCACCGGTGCCAGGAGCATGATCCTGCTCCCGGGCCCGATATCCATGACGGACTGGGCCATCTGCTGGATGGTCATGGACTGTATGGGCCTCCCGCAGACCCAGCAGTGGGGCGTCCCAGTCCGGGCGAAGAGGACACGCAGGTAGTCATAGACCTCGGTGACCGTGCCCACCGTTGACCGGGGATTGTTCGAGGTCGTCTTCTGCTCGATGGCTATGGCCGGCGAGAGCCCCTCGATGGAATCGACCTGGGGCTTGGGCATCTGCTCGAGGAACTGCCTGGCATAGGCACTGAGCGATTCGACGTATCGTCTCTGGCCCTCGGCATAGAGCGTGTCGAAGGCAAGCGTGGATTTGCCTGAACCGGATACGCCGGTGACCACGACGAACCGGTTCCTCGGTATGCGCACGTCGATACCCTTGAGGTTGTGCTCGCTGGCGCCTTTTATCTCGATGAAGTCTTTCATGCAGGGTCTGTGTGCTTGAACGGCCTGAGCAGGGCTTCAAAACAGTGCCCTGCTGCTCCACGACGCGACCTCAAGGCGCACCCATCTCAGAGATAAACCCCGATGTAGTGGTCCGCCATGATCATGCCCAGCCAGTGATCGAAGGCCTCCTTGCGGTACTTTTCCTGCAGGGCCTCGATGATCTCGTCCCTCACCTCTTCCAGGGGCTTCCCCCCCGAGCTTCCCTGCTCGACAACCTCGAAGATGAGGATCGCGTCGCCTGCCTGGACGGGGCCCGCAATGTCGCCCTTCTTTGCATTTTCGAGGGCATCGCGCACCTCCTTCGCCATGTCCTTGACGGCGACCCAGCCTATATCGGGGGATCCGTCGACGAGGAGGTCGGAGTGCGATGCAGCGACATCCTCGAACCGTTTCCCCGACGCGAGCTCTTCCATGGCCCTGCGGGCCCTGTCAGGGTCTCCCCTGACGAGGATCTGCCTGAGGTGGAAGGATTCGGTCCCGGCATAGTCCTGCCTGCTGTCATAGTACCCCTGGATCATGGCGTCCGTGATCACGACCCTTGCTTTCACCATGATTTCCATGAGCGTTGACTTCATGATCATGGACCTGGCGCTTCCGACGTCGATGTTCATCTCCCGGGCCGTCTGCTCGGCACGACGGATGTCCACGGGCTGCAACCCCAGACGCTTGTAGACCTTGTCCACCACCGCGTCCTCTATCATGATCTGGAGAACCTGCCGGGTGGTGGCCAGGTCGTACTCCTGGGCACCGAGCTCACCCATTTTCCTGATGACATCGGAATACATGATGACCGTATCGTCGACCACGGCCACGATCCCGTCGATCATCTCGGCCCGGGCGTTCTGGGACATGAACGTGACGAGCACGAATGCCGCAACCGTCAGATTCAGCGCGACCTGCCGAATTCGCGTGGTGTTTCCCTCTCTATCCAAGAGCCCGGATCCTTTCGTGTTTTCCGTTCCCGACGACCCTACGCGAGGGCGTAGAGCGTTTCCCTGATCTCGTCCGTCAAACGGGATTCCGTCACCGGTAGTTCCAGGAACCCCTCAGGCCTGAGCCTGCCCTTTTTCCGTTCGAGGAGCCGCTTCATCTTCTCGAGGTCCATGATGCTATCACGGCTCACATGCAACCTCAACACCTCATCGAACATTTCGAGCTTCCGGAACCTCATCTTCTTCATGACGTCGCGGACCTCCGAGATGAACAGGAGCGATCTCACCGGTTGCGGCAGGGGTCCGTAGAGGTCTTTGAGCTCATCCGCGATAGCCATGAGCTCATCGGCGGATGCCGAGAAGAGGCGCTTGTACAGGCCAAGGCGCAGGTGCTGGTCCGGACAGTAATCCTCCGGGATGAAGGCATCGAGGCTGATCCTGATCTCAGGATCGACCTCGGCGGCCGGCTCTCTGCCCTGCAGTTTGTCGACCGCATCCTTGAGCATCTCCTGGTAGAGCTCGTATCCGATGGCCGTGACGTGACCCCATTGGGCCTTGCCGAGGATATCGCCTACGCCCCTGATCTCCATGTCGCGCATGGCCATGTGAAACCCGGCACCGAGAGACTCGTACTCCTTGATGGCGGCCAGCCTTTTGCGGGCGTCTCTGGTGATCTGGCCGAGTTCGGGCAGGAGCAGGAGACAGAATCCCTTGACCTTCGATCTGCCGACCCTGCCCCGCAGCTGGTAGAGGTCGGCCAGGCCGAACTTGTCGGCACGGTTGATGATGATGGTGTTCGCGTTGGGGATATCGATGCCGGCGCTGATGATGGCAGATGTCACGAGCACGTTCGTGGTCCTGTCGAGGAAGCCGGCCATGACCTTGTTCAGCCGGGGCCTGGGCATCTGGCCGTGGGCCACGCCGACACGGGCCTGCCCGCATAGAGACTGGATGTGGCGGGCCATGGCCTCGATGGTGGAGACCGTGTTGTGGACGAAGAAGACCTGTCCTCCCCGTTCGAGCTCCCTGGTTATGGCGGACATGATCTCCTCGTCGTCGAAACGGGCGATGACGGTGTCGATGGACTTGCGTTCGGCCGGAGGGGTCTCGATGACCGAGAGCTCACGAAGCCCTGAGATGGCCATGTTGAGCGTCCTCGGTATGGGGGTGGCGGTGAGCGTCAGCACGTCCACCTCGGACCGCATCGACTTTATCTTTTCCTTGTGCCTCACGCCGAACCGGTGCTCCTCGTCGACGATCAGGAGGCCGAGGTCCCTGAACTTCGTTCTTTCGGAAATCAGGGCATGCGTGCCTATGACGATGTCCACCCTGCCAGCCTCGAGGTCCGCCAGGATCTCCCGGTTCCCCGAGGAGGCACCCATGCTGGAAAGCGCTTCGACCCTGACCGGCCACTTCTCCATCCTGTCGCGGAAGGTCACGAGGTGCTGGTGGGCCAGGAGGGTCGTGGGGACCAGGACGGCCACCTGCCGGCCCGACATTGCAGCGACAAAGGCGGCGCGCAGGGCGACCTCGGTTTTCCCGTATCCCACGTCTCCGCACACGAGCCTGTCCATGGGCCGCGTTGAAGCAAGGTCTGCATAGGTCTCCTCCACGGCCTTGAGCTGATCGTCGGTTTCCACGTAGGGGAACGAATCCTCGAACTCCCGTATGAGGGGGTGCGACGTGTCGAGGGAGACCCCCCTGGCCGTCTGTCTCGTGGCATAGAGCTCCAGGAGATCACCGGCGAGCTTCGCCACCGACTGTCCTGCCTTGGCCCTGGCCGTTATCCATCGGGTCCCGCCGAGCCTGTCAACGGTATAATGGTCGACATCGCCCACGTAACGCTGGAGGAGGGAGAGTCGGTAGACAGGCACATAGAGCCTGTCGCCTCCCAGGTACTCGAGGAGCACGTAATCGCTGGACGTACCGCTCACCTCGAGGCGCACCACGCCCTTGAAGACGCCTATGCCGTTGTCCCGGTGCACCACGGCGTCTCCGACGTTGAGCTGGGTGAAGGGGTCGTAGATGGGGGGACCGGAGGGGCCCTTCCTTCTCCGCCTGCGGGCGCCGAGCAGTTCCTCGGCACTGAGAAGAGCCACGCCGAGGCCAGGCAGTATGAATCCGGATGACAGGACCCCCTCGATGATTCTCACCCGCGACGTGAACCCGCCTTGACGCATGAGGAAGTCGCCGTCCGAGGGGTCCGTCGGTATGCCGCGGTTTGAGAGTGCATACGCGATGCGCTCGGTGAGAAGCTCCGAGGACGAGAAGACGAACACATCGTGTCTGCCGTGCACCAGGGAGACGACCCGGTCGAACACGGCCTCGCTGCCGGTGCCGGCCTGAACGTGCGGCTGCATCTGCCGGAACTCCAGCGCCCCCTCCAGGCAGGAGCGTGTCGTGGAAACAGAGCGAGCGAAGCCGCCGATGAGATCCCCGAGCACGTCCCTTTTCAGGATGGCCTCTCCGGGTTCGACCGCTGCCCGGCCGTGTGCTCTGGCACGTTCATATCCGTGGGCATAGGAGTCGAAGATCTCTTTGCACAGGGCCTCGATCTCCTCGGTGTCAGGCGTCATGACCGTCGATGCCCGGGGGAGATAGTCAAGAAGACTGCCGGGACGCTCGTAGAAGAGAACAAGGTACGACTCGATGCCCGGTGTGCGGATCCCCTGCTCCAGGTCCTCGATGAGGACCCTGACCCTGTCTTCCCCGAGCCTGCGCATGCGCGGCCTCGCGTTTCTTATGAAACGGGGATCCAGTATCACCTCCCCCGCGGGCAGCAGGGTGACGGACGAGAGCTCCCTGGTCGTCCTCTGGGACCTGATGTCGAAGGCCTTGATGGCCGTGATCTCGTCCCCGAACATGTCGAGGCGCACGGGGGCATCCATGGCGGGAGAGAAGATATCCATGACTGAACCACGCACGCTGAACTGGCCCACATCGTCTATCAGGGCTTCCCTGGTGTACCCCATGCCCACGAGGCGGGTCGAGAGATCGTCCCGGTTGACCTCCGTCCCGGCTTTGAGGGGAATGACGGCCTCGAGGAGTTCCTCCCTGGGCACGGTGTATCCAACGAGGGCCCGCAGGGGCGCGACGATGACGGCGGGGTTCGACGTGGTCAGGGAATACAGCGTGGCTATCCTGCGGGCCATGATCTCCCGGGAAGGGCTGTCGTCCTGGTAGGGCCTCACGTCGTAGGGCGGGAACAGTCTCACCTGGTCAGGCCCGAGGAAGCACAGGAGGTCGTCCTCGGCCTTTTCCATGTCCTCGCTGTCCTGAACGATCCACAGCACGTTCCTGCGGTCCCGGCGGAGCATGCAGGCTGCCGCGAGGGCCTGGAGGGAGGGGGGCAGAAACCCGGTGGCGCTCAGGCTCCCCAGGGCATCGAGAAGTCTATTCGCCATGACCCAGGTCCACGATCAAGTGAGGGGCTGCTTGGTTCTCTCCGGGAGAGGCAACCGCCAAGACGCAGTCCGACTCCAGCACGGGCCAGAAAGGGCGAAGACTGCGGGGGACCCTCATGGCGGAGAGCATGTCGGCCACCCTTCTGCCGCGCATCCTGTCGCCGGGACGCCATGGGCGCAGGACGGGGCGCCCGGGGCACTCCCCGGCAGGGATGATGCGCACGGACTTGTTGATCTCGGGTATGTGAAAATCTCCCCCACGATCGATGGGGTGCCTGTAGCACGTCCCTCCTGACAGGAGGTGAAACACCAGCAGGTCGTTGTCACGGCAGATCCTGACTTTCCGCCGCACGGTATGGGCCGAGACATGGCCGCCGACGACCCGCAGCGCCGCCTCGACCTGTGCGGCATCGATTCCCCTCGGTTCTCCGGTCATGGAGGTTACGGTGTCGATGAGAAACCGCCGCAGCACCGACTCATGGGCCTCCCGGAGGGTTTCGGTACGGAAAGCCCTGATCATCTCCCAGTCGAAGGCCAGGGCTTTCCGAGCGAGTTCGGCGGACAGTGCGTCCATGAGGTCCCCTTCCTGCGATGCGATGGCCGCCAGTGACGACACCGCTTGCGCCGCACGCTGATTGATGCGCCTCATGAGGGGCATGATGGAAAGACGTATCAGGTTCCGTGCATGGTGCGTGTCGTCGTTGGATGTGTCCTGGACGTGCTCCAGGTCGATGCGTGCCGCATATTCCTCGATCCGGGCCCTGGCGATTCCCAGCAGGGGCCTTATGACGCCGTCGTCCCTGCGGTGCGCCATGCCCGAGAGACCCCTGAGGCCCGTCCCTCGCACGATGCGGTATATCACGGTCTCGGCCTGGTCATCGAGGGTGTGCCCGGTTGCGGCGCACCCATACCCGTTTCGGCTCAAACAGTCAAGGATCGCGTGGTACCTCTTCTCCCTCGCCCTCTCTTCGAGATTCGAGGCATGCGGGCCCATGCCGAGTCGCGCGAGATGGAAGGGCAGCGAGAGCCGTCTGCACCGTTCCTCGACGAAGCGTGCGTCCTGTCCGGAGGACGTGCCCCGCAATCCATGATCGACGTGGATGACCCCGAGGCCCAGGTCGAGGAGTGGCGCTGCCCTGCACAGAAGGTCGAGGAGCACCATGGAATCGATACCGCCGGAGACGCAGGCCAGGACCTGTTCGCCCCTGGTCACGCGGCAGGGGCCGGTCAGGTCCTTGACGAAGTCATCCAGAATGTCATTGCCGTGCATCGTGACATCATTTAGTACCGATGCCGGCCATGGTCAAGATGTACCTCACCGTGTCTTTCCTGCATGGAGCATCAGGGGGTGGCCAGCTGCAGGCACGTCTCCCGTCCTGTCGACACAGACCCCGCCGGGAAGCCGCTCGGCCATGTCCCCGGCAGGGGGGGTGAGCTCGTAGTCCATCCTGATGACACTGTAATCCACCAGTGCCGTCATGTGCAGACTCATTTTCTCGAACACCCTGAGCATCCTGACGTTTTCCTCCCACACGTAGGCACGGAAGATCGTAAACCCGTGCTCCCTGGCAATCTCGGTCATGGTCCGGAGCAGGTACGTGCCGAGTCCCATGTTCTGCCATGCAGGATGAACCATGACGGCGAATTCGCAGATCACCCGGTTTTCAATTTCCCTTTCCCGGCAGATATGAGCTATGGCGACGAGGCTCTTCGTCTGCCCCTCCTCGACTTCCGCAACCAGTGCGAGGGAATCGTGGTAGTCGCAGTTCACCATCTGCTGGGCCTGCTTGTGATGGAGAGAGGTGAGGTGGACATGGAAGCGGTGGAACTTTTCGTCGCTGCTCAGTGAATAGAAGAGGTTCTGCACCGCCCGCTCGTCCGTGATCCTGACGGGCCGCAGAAGGACTTCCTTCCCCGAGAAGACCTGCAGGTGTTCGTATTGGGCGGGATACAGTGCGTCCCCGGGAGGCATGACCTGGTCCTGGAAGAGGTAGTTCATCCTCTTCGCCTCTTCGAGAAGCCACGAACGGTACTTCGGGTGGGCAATGGTGATGAGTTCCAGGGCGCGTTCCCTGATGGATTTTCCGAAGAGGTTCACGCTCCCGTACTCTGTCACCACGTGACCGATGTCCGTCTGGGTGGTGATGATGCCCATCCGCGACTCGGTGAAACGCGGTACGATGCGGGAGATGCTCCCGTCGCGCGAGGTGGAACGCAGGGCGATGATGGCCTTGCCCCCTCTCGTGAGCTGGGTCATGCGGTTGAAGTGGGGCTGGCCCAGAGTTCCGAGGTGCCCCCCCCGTTCCCCCAGGGAGACGCAGGACTGCCCCGTGAGGTCGATCTCCACGGCACCGTTGATGGCCACGAAGGGTTCCTTTGAGAGAATGGTCTGGGGGTCGCCCACGCTGGCGAGTGAGGCCATGGTGATTCCCGTATTGCCGTCCATGAACCTGAAGAGTCTCTCGGTCCCGATGCACAGTGATGTCGTGACCGTGTTCCCGTCCGGGATCTCCCCTCCACGGATGAGGTCCATGACCGTATCGGTTATGATCTCCGAATGAACGGAAAGATTCCTTTTCCCGCTCATGGCCCTCAGTGCCGCATCGGGTATCCTGCCGAACCCGATCTGGATGGTGGAGCCGTCGTCGACGAGACGGGCGACGTGCTCACCGATACGCCTCGTTTCGTAGTCGAGCTCTTCGGTACCATACTCCACCAGCGGCTCGCTGTGCTCGATGATGTAGTCCACCTCTGAGAGGTGCACGAGGCTGTCTCCGCCGGAAAACGGCATCTCAGCGTTGACCTGTGCGATCACCACATCGGCCTTCTCGATGACTGCCCGCATGACATCAACGGTCACCCCGAGGCTCATGAATCCATGTCCATCGGGTGGGCTGAGCTGGATGAGGGCCGTATTGATCCGGATGGCCCCGTCCCTGATCATCCTCTCGAGCATGTCCGAGGAGAGGGGGATGTGGTCGGTCTTGCCGGAGGAAAAGGGTCCGGACAGCCCTGGCGACACGAAGAACGAGTGTATGCGGAACCGGGCCCCCGCCTCGCCGCCGAAGTCGGCATAGGTGCGCAGCGGGATGGTGGTGAACACCTGGACGTCGCTGAGGTGCAGGTTGCCGAGGATGAGGGTCCGGACGAGATGCTGGGGCTCCGCACACCCGGATTCAACGAACAGGCTCGACCCTGGGTGGATGATCTCCTGGATCATCTCGGCCGATACCTTCTTGGTCAGGCAGTCCTCCATGCATGCACGCCTTCGGCCACCGCAAGCGCCATCTGAGCCTTGTTCCCCCCTTGCGAGTGACACACGATCAATATGGAGACCATATCGTCATCCTTGCTGTAATTTATTACCCCGCAAGTCACGGGGGAACGAGCCCTCGATCCGCTCCTTCCCGAAAGTCCTTGACTGACCGGGGCGGCCATATATCATGGTCAGTGCCGTTACCGAGTCCAGGAGGCCAAGACGACATTCATGAAAACACTCTATGCATCCGACCTGCACGGAAGAGTCAACCTCTACGGGGATTTGATGGAACTGGCTTCCCGCAGCGCCGCCCGGCTCGTCATCCTCGGAGGCGACCTCTTTCCTACCATCATTCCCAACCCCGTCACGCTCATAAACGGCCGTGCCGATTTTCAGAACGACTTGAAGGGCCAGCTCCGCTTCGTCGAGAGCTACCTTGCCCCGACGTTGCGCGACTTCCTCTCGGCCCGTCCAGGTGTCAGGCTCCTGTACATCCCGGGAAACCACGACTGGATCCCCGCAGTAAAGAGGTTCGAGGAGGCACTCCCCGGGGCCATGAACATCCATGCGCGCACGGTATCCCTGAACGGACACGACTTCCTCGGCTATGCCTGCGTGACGGACTCCACCTTCTGGGTCAAGGACTATGCACGACGCGACAGGACAGCCGATCCCTACGTGCCGAGCAGGTTCGCCATCGTCAGCGGCACGGACAGGCTTCTCGAAAGCCCCGGGGGCGAGTATGCCCAGAACTCTGCCAGCATGGAGGAAGATCTTTCCGGCGTCCGGTTCGATGCCCCGGGCCGGGCCATCTGCGTGTTCCACTGCCCGCCGTACGACACGGGGCTCGACACGCTGCACAACGGCAGACCCATAGGCTCACGGGCTATCAGGTCGTTTCTCGAGGACAGGCAGCCGCTTTTGAGTTTGCACGGGCATATCCACGAGGCGCCCTACATGTCCGGGTTCTTTCGGACCCGCATAGGCAAGACCACTGCTGCGAATCCCGGGTGTAACCCCGAGACGCTCCATGCCCTCATCCTCGACACCGACGACCCGGAAGCCTCGTTGACCCATACCGTCTTCGGAAAAATCATGCCCATGGGCGACATGCACGGGCTCATGCCCGAGAGGCGCATGCGCAAGGTCAAGGCGTTTTTCATGGAGAGGGTGCTCAAGGGGTGATGGGCCGGGGCATGAGGCCTTCTCAGATGCAAGAAAACATCATGAAATCGGCATGGAGGGAATGAGCCGTCGCGTCAGCACGCTGCCGTCAGCGACGTGTTCCGGTCCTGGTCCTCGATGCCGAGCATACGGGAGAAGGTTTCCAGGAGGCTCTTGTCAAAATCGGTGCGGGCCTCCTTCTTGATGATCTCTATGGCGTCCAGTGGTTTCATGGGCGATTTGTAGGGTCTGACCGATATCAGCGCGTCGAAGATGTCGGCGATGGCGCAGATTCGTGCGCACGGGTGAATATCCGTCATGCCGAAGGGGTAGCCGGAGCCGTCTGGACGCTCATG
>JAGOOG010000045.1 GCA_017992605.1 Deltaproteobacteria bacterium | reverse complement strand
ACCTCCCGGGCCTCCATGAGGTTCACCACACGGCAGATTCCGCAGTCGAGCAGCGCTGCGAGCTTCTTCTCCATGATCTTTGCATCCGGATCCCCGGGGTATGCACCGGCATAGAGCCTGCCAGGTACGATCCAGTATGAGCGGGGGAACGGTCTTTTCGTGATGTCTTCAGGTAACGGGGTTCTCTTTGTTTTCTCAACCTCCATGGGGTCTCCTTCTATTCGGTGTCGCCTTTCTCCTGCAGGCACTCGTGGCAGAAATACGGGTGCTCGTAGTAGTAGTCCATGTCGTAACACTGGTCGCAGGGGTCCATGTCGCTGCATCCCGCAGCCAGCAGAAAGATAATGACAGCAAGCCTTCTCATGGTCATGTCCACCTCCGGGAAGAAAGAGCTCTGCATCCCTCCCGTGACGGAACACCATACGGCATTTCAGACCCCAGGGAAAGGCTGCAGCGACAGCATATTGTCGCATTATCCATTGGCGCGTGCCGAAAAGGCTTGATCCATGGAGTCAAAAAGTCGATACATTCATGAGTACTACATGATTCCATGACATCGAGGGGGCACATGGCCACAGTCGCGCAGACAACGATGGAGAAACGTTTCTCCCGGCTCGCACGTATCCTCATGACCTTCCAGGAGTCGGACACCGTCTCCACGACCCTCCTGAGCGAGAGGCTCGGCATGACCCCGCGCACCATCCAACGGGACTTCAGGGCCCTGCGGCAGGCGGGTTTCCCGGTGAAGGAACGGAAGAAGGGGTACTACACCCTCGACAAGGACCTCGTCAGGAATCTCGAGGAATACACCGACGTGGAGCTCGCCCTCATCGTTGCGCTGAAGGAGCTCGTCTCACAGCTGGGCAGCCCTTTCGAGAAGGCGGCCAACGACATCCTGGGAAGGATCTACGACTACTCCACCTGCAGGCCGGTCTTCGTGAAGCTCGACGGGTCGGTCAGGCTGAACAGCAGGCTGCTGGACAGGATCATCAAGGCCATCAAGGCCACGCGCCAGGTGACCTTCCAGTACACGGTCCACTCGCCGTACACGGTCACTGCGGATCCGTACCGGGTCGCCTACTTCGACGGCATCTGGTATCTCGTGGCCAGTGACCTGAAGGACAGCAAGGTCAAGAAATACGCACTGGATAAAATAGACGACCTCAGACAGCTCAGGACATCGTTCAAGCGCATCCCCCCCGATCTCGACGCCATCCTGGAAAAGAGCATGAGCATATGGTTCGAGGGTGGACAGGAGATGGAGGTGACCGTCGAGGTGGATGCCGACTGGGCCCACTACTTCCAGCGGCGGAGCATCATCCCCACCCAGGAGGTCCTTGATACAAGAAAGGACGGTTCGCTGGTTCTGCGATTCGTCGCATGCTCCATGGAAGAGGTGAAGGTATGCCTGAAGCCGTGGATACCGCACGTGAGGATCCTCGAGCCCGGAGAGTTGAGAAAGGAGTTTCTGGAAGAGTTCAAAGGGTGGATAGGCTGGCAGGAGTCTGTGTGAACATGCTGCATCCACACCCTCATGGAGATCAGTCATGCATGAGATTCATCTGACATGGAACGGTCCGTACACGTTCAAGGACATTATCCTAGGCAACACAGAACTACAGACCAATGCAATCGGTGTGTACTTCCACACCGAGGAAATCGATGGAAAGACGTTCATCAGTTATGCAGGCAAAGCCATGGGAGCACCAGGCCTGGTGAAGCGTCAGCTCCAACATTACCTTCATTTCATAGGCGGCATGTACAACATCCCTTCAGACTACAGGGGTTCCCAGAGAGAATGGGTGCCGGACAACAAGCATTACAACAAGAAGGAAAACAGGGAATATTTCGAAACGATTTTTGACAAGGACAAATTCCTGACCCTGGTGGGTGAAGCGTTCGGTTATGTCCAGAAATTAAGGATCTATCTTGCCTCGGAGATGTTTGAAAAGCAGGATATACCACTCATAGAAAGAAAATTGTTGTATGCCTTTCAACCCCTGAACACATTCTGGGGAACAACATCCGACGCTTGTCCAGACATAGTCCTGAAGCACGAGGGGGCAGTCCCCGGCGAGACCGTGTCCACATGGATAGACAATAACAAGCATTTCAGCGGGTTCAGGAGTGGCTCCCACAGGGGGGTCCCACCTGAATGATCGCTGTGTTCTCAGGATACCTGTGCTCAATACACCGGCCTTTGAGGAGACTCGCGGATCACCCGATCGCTATGAACCCATCTCCCCCAACAGGGCGTACCCTGAAGGTTACAAGTCTGAATCTCAGGTCATTCTGCTGAACAACAGAAGGTGTGGCCATGGCATCGATCGAGGAGAAAAGGAGAACATCCTGCAAAGGGAGGTCTTTCCGCTTCATAGTTGTAAGGACATACTCGAGATTCCTTGCGAGGACAGTCCCATCTGTTGGAATCGTGTAGCCGGAGAAGACCTCTTCGAAGTCCCTCTTGTTCATGTCCCTGAAAGACCGCCAGTCCCCTTGGTCCTGCTGCTGCCAGTTCTCACAATACCAGTGCATGATCTCATGACGTCGTATCTGAACAGGAGACAGGGTGATCTCGGATTCCACCAGTTCAGATGACTTGTTCCACTTCCCCTCCACGAGATAGTTCGCTTCAAGGGAGCACACGATCCCGTCGAACTCGCCGAACACGGACTTCTTGCCCCTGGGGTTCGGCGCTTTCCTCCCAAAGCTGGGGCGGAAGAAGACCGTCGTTTCAGGCGGAGATGTGCCGTCACCGAGTTGCTGGAGGAACAAAGGAAGCCCCTTTGTGAGTGCCCACAGTGTCAGTGCGTCTTCACCATAGCCGAGCAGCATGATCTCATCTCCTTGATAAAATTTCTTTCGTGTCTTTCACTTCAGCTCCATCGGCAGCATCATGAGCTCCCCGTGGCTGATCCAGTTGATGGCAACGCCGATCACTGGCTTTCCCGGGCGTGCCTTTCCCACGATATCGGCATAGCACCTCAGCTGGGGGAGGTAGAACGAGAAGAGGGTCTGCAGATCTTCTACCTGGTCGGACTTGTGGTCCACGATCCAGATCCCCTTGTCTGTCTCCACCACCATGTCCGCTATGCCAGAGACGACACTCCCCTTTTCGTCCAGGCCCAGCACCGGGACCTCGACGGACACCCCTGCCGGCGACAGCCCGGTTTCGATGCCGTCCCTGAACGCCTCGATGGACCGCGAAACCCTTTCCCTCTCGACCTCGCCGAGGTCGGGGCAGAGCGACTCAAAGACTGTGTTCAGCCGCCTTGCCCCTGCCAGACCGACCTCGAAACACCGGTGAAGGATGGTGCCGCGCTGGAGACTGTCTGCACCGACCGCAATGTCCAGGGGATCACCGTAGCGGACACGTCTCAGGCCGGGGCACGGCCTGGACTCCGGGTCATGGAGGGACGAGGGGGAGACCGCCTCGGGGGTGAGATCCTGCGGCAGCGGGTGCGGTGTGATCGCCCGTCTGCCAATTCTGGGCAGCGGCGCGGCAGGTTCATCTCCGTCCAAATCGAGATCCTCGGGGTAGTGTTTCGTGGCCATGGTCACCAGGCAGTCGAACTCTGAGCCTGCCACGGTCATCCTGTCGGGTCCGACCGTGATGCCGGTCTGCCGCTCGAGGACTGTCCAGAATGATTCTGTGCCGGATTTGTCATCATAGCACGGGCATTCGAGCACGAGCTTCTCCCGGGCCCTCGTGAGGGCCACGTAGAGCAGCCTGATGGCGTTGTCCCTCGCTTCGTCAGCAAGGCCCGACATGAAGGCGTCCCGGGTCTCCGGGGCGTGGAAGTCGGGGTAGGCTTCTATGAATGCCCTGTCAAGGATGGAGTTCAGATCATTGAAGTCGGTGTAGACCACCCGGAAATCCGGCAGCCGCGGCGAGGTGTCCGCATCGGTGCCGCACACCACGACAACGGGCCACTCCCTGCCCTTGGCCCTGTGCCACGTGGTGATCGTCACGGCGTCTTCGTCGATCACCCGCGGATCGGGCTGCTTGTCGTCCCGCTCCACCTTGGCCCTGACCCAGGAGAGGAAGGTCTTCACTCCGGATCCGTAATACCCACCGCTCGCCAGGGCCTCGCGGTTCGCCCGCATGAACTCCGCCGCCTCGCCCCGGAGCCGCAGGAGGTTCGCCCGGGCCTGGGCCGCATCCGGCCACACGGATATCTTCCCGAAGAGGTCAAGGGCGGCAATGACCTCGTCCAGCACCTCATCGACGGTGTATTCCTCGATCCTGACTGTCAAGGGTTCGAGGGAGGCCAGGACAGGGTCGGACAGATCCTCCTCCCTGACCATTGTCGTCAGGGCGGACTCAAGCGTGTGGCTTCCCAGCTCGGTGACCGCGAGGTAGAGTCCTGCGTGCCGGTCGGAAGGGTCTGCGACGTGGTCAAGGGCATGGCATGCAATCTGGACGACGCGGGAATCGAACCACCCGTCTTCCTCCACCCGGCACCTTATCCCGAGGGACCGCAGCTCTTCGGCATAGCGCTCGATTTTGACATGGCTGGGGCACAGCATGGCGATGTCCCCGCCTCGCAGTCGCCGTGGGCCTTTTGTCTGCCTGTCATAGACCTCCTGGGAGCCGTCCAGGAGCAGGTCGCGAACCCGCATGGACGTGTGCCGGGCAGTGATCGACATGTTGCCCCGTTCCGGCCTTTCCCTGAACACGATGGCCTCGAGGGGGGCCAGCGAGCTCGGGTACTTCGCCTGCGGCTCGAGCGGCGTGTAGCCGTCACCGAACAGCCGGGCGCTCACGGTGTTGATCCATGCCATGAGGCCGGGGGTGGACCTCCAGTTCTTCTCAAGAGGCCGTATGGAGGAGCTGAACGTCTTCTGCAGCTGGAGGAGGAGTCGGTGGTCGGCGTGCTGGAAACCCATGATGGCCTGCTTGACGTCGCCCACGATGAGGGTCGGCACCCCGAGCGTGTGCAGGGACCACAGGAGCGAGAACTGGAGAGGGTTGGTGTCCTGGAACTCGTCGATGATGAGGCAGTCGACCCGGCTCCTCAGGTATTCCATGATCTCCGGTACGGACGAGAGGAGGCGGTGGCTGATGGCGAGCATGTCGGTGTAGTCGACGAGGCCCCTCTCCCGCTTCCTCTGGCTGTATATCTGCAGGGCGTCCTGGCTGGCGTTGAGAAGGGCCTCCACATGATCGAGGGCATCGCCCAGCGGCCCCGCGTGTCTGGGAAGCTCACCGGCTGCAGCCATGACGGCCGCGGCGAGGTCATCGTAGCCTGGCGGCAGTTTTGTTTTCTTGTTCGAGACGCGGAGACTCCGAAGGTCCTGCCAGAGCTTCCAGTCTTCGTCCAGTGAAGAGCCGGCCAGGGCCCTCTTCATGTCTCTGAAATTTTTCCTGAGTTCGTCTGACGCTGATTTGACATCCGCATAGCGCGAGGAGAGGTCCTCGGGAAATGCCCGGAGGAGGTCTTCGATGGCACGACGAAGCGCCTGCTTCTGTATGTCCCGGTCACCGAGTGCCTCGTAGAGTTCGCCGATCCTGAGGAATGAATGCTCGACCAGGGTTTCGTCCTTTTCGAACCTGCCGATGGAGCGGAGCTTTTCCATGAGGAGAAGAATGCGGTCCCGGAAGGCCTCCTCGGGTCCCGTGTCGGTGTTGAAGTCATACCGGTAGCCGTGCCTGGACAGGTTCCCCATGACCTCGTCCGCCTCTTGCGTCGTGGCGAGGGCAAGCCGTATGAGAATGCCCTGCTCGTCATCATTGAGCTTGCGCGGCTGCGGGGTGATGCCCGCGTCGAAGGCGAACCCGGTGATGAGCCTGAGCCCGAAGCTGTGGATGGTGCTGATGTACGCCTGTTCGAGTCTGAGCGCCTCCTCGAGCCTGCCCTGGCTGACGAGTTCCGCCCGTATGCGGTCCTGCAGCTCTGCGGCGGCCGACTCGGTGAAGGTGACGGCGACGATCTTCTCCGGGGCCACCCTGCCCTCGATCACCCACCGGGCAAGCTGCTTCTGGATCGTGTAGGTCTTTCCCGAACCTGCACCGGCAGGGATGATGATCAGCTCGGCAGGGCTCACCGTTCACCTCGCGATCCCGGGTGGGTGAAGAGCCTGATGAGGGGTGTTCTGTCCAGGGCATAGGGCTTGATGCCGGTGCGCTTCTCGAAGGTGTCGGCCTCGTCTTCGTAGTTGAGCCTGACAATGCCTGCCCTGAGCTCCATCACCCTCTCCCTGATCAGGGCCAGTGCCTGTTTCGAGACACCGCCGCCGAGTTCCTCCACCCCGGGGACCTGTCTGTCTATCCACCCGTCGCTGTCCGTGAGGGTCACCTGGTCGTTCATGAGGTAGTAGAGCACGCCGATGTCCCTTACCCTGCCGAGCTCCTCGGCGATGCGGCTCCCCTCTCTTCCCGATGCCTTGCCAGTCTTCAGCATGATGCGGTACAGGGATGCCTGGCTGTCGAAGCCTTTCTTCATGCGGTCACGGTACGACTTCCCGCTGGACTTCTTGTAGTCGACCACATAGACCCTCCCGCGGGGGAGGCGCAGGAGCAGGTCCGTTCTCCCACGCACCGGGAGGTCGTCGAACATCCCCTGGAGCCAGACCTCGTTGCCGAGGACCTGCGCCATTGTCTGCTTGAGGAATTCCGCCCAGCGGATCGCTGCCCGCTCGATCTCGTTGAGGAGGTGGCTCCGCTCCACATGCCACTCGGGCCCTAGGAGGAAGGGCATGACCGTGATGATCGCCTCGTTGAGCAGGGCCGGGGCCCTGTTCATGATCTCTTCCTCGTCCGGAACAGCGGCATCAGGCTTGAACAGGTACTCGAACACATAGTGGGCCAGGGTCCCTTTTCCAGGTGCGTCGAGGGTGTCGGGCTCCCAGTCCGCAGGTTCGAGGCCCATGGTCATGACCAGCCATGCCAGCGGTGACACCATGAGGGTTTCAAGGGCGCTGGGCGACTGGGGCCTGGGAGCCCCGTCGCTTCCCCCGATGAGAAGCAGGTCCTGCCCGAGGGAGGGATCCCTCGCCGCCAGAGGCCGGGGGGGTACGGGTACTGAAGGTTCTGCCAGGGCGAGGCCGGTGACCAGGGCCGCGGCGTCCTGCCGGTCGAGGTCACGTACGATGTCCCCGGGCTCGCCGACACCCTTGAAGAGGCATGCCATGAAGGGCAGGGTCTGGGAGTGCGAGAGCGGTTCGCCAAAGTCATCCCTGCGCGGTATGAAGAAGGTGATGCTGTCCGATGTGCTCCTGACCTGGCGGAGGAACAGCTGCCTCCTGCGGGAACTGCTATCGCTCCCCGACTCGATGGCATAGCCGCACCGGTCACGGAGCATTTCAAGGTCCGACTCCGAGAACACCGGTGAAACGGGCGCTTCGAGGGGATAGTGTCCGGACGCGAATCCCAGCACATACAGGCGTCGCACCCGGCGCCAGGGCTCTTCATGTTCGTGGAAGACCGCGATCCCCTCGCGGGAAAGTGGATCATCGCGCCTCTGGCTGAGAGTCTCCGGCGAAGCGGCCAGGAGCATCTCCTTCATCGCTGTGTCAGGGTCCTTGCGGGCCAGGGGAATGACCTCGGCTATGGTTGCCCGTGCACGCGCCATGTGGTGCTCCAGGCCTTCAGGCGTGTGCAGCAGGGAGGCGAAGCGCTCGAGGTCTGCAGGAAGTCGCTTCGCGTCGGCTGCGGCGTTGCCGAGGAGACGCAGCATCTCGCGGCCCTGAGAGGTGATGTCCTCGGCGGGCTTGAGGTCGAACCTGCCGTTCATGATCTCCCGGGCCAGCGCATAACCCTGCAGTGTCGTCCACGGCATGAGGGGCGATGTCACGAGGGAGGCCAGCGCCATGGACAGTGCCGGCCGGCGCCGCGAGATGAGGAAGTACAGGACAGCTTCCCTGCCCAGGTCGCGCAGGGCCCTCTCTGCGGACAGGCCCGAGAGGGCAAGGCCAGCCCATGTGAACACGTCTCTGAGGGCACCCCGGTAGAGGTTGTCGTACGGGACCAGCAGACCGATGTCCGCCGGGGCAAGGGTCGTGTCCCCGGCAAGGGCATTCTGGATCATCCCGGCAGCCACTTCGACCTCTTCCAGACTGTCGCGCACGCCTATCCACTGGGCCGTTGCGTCGAGATGGAGCTGAGGATCAGATGACTCGAAGAGCCGGGCCTGAATGGCACCCAGCGCTGTGTGAACATCTCCGGTGGGTGTCCATGAAAGGCTCCTGCCCAGAATGTCCAGAAGTTCCGGGTCGTGATCTTCCAAGCCGTCACCTGACAGCCTTTTCACAAGAGCGGACTGCCAGGGCGAGAGGCGGGGCATCCCTTCGACACGGTACACGACAATGGAACGGAGATCTTCATCCGGCTTGACCCTCAACAGGGCATCGATGCCCGCGAGCGCAGGGGGAAGAATCTCTCCCATGGCTGAGTGGAGCCTGGCCAGATCCGTCAGGTGGCGCAAGGTTCTGCGAGGAAGGCCACCTCCTTCAACGGCTTCGATGTTCCTGCCCGGGCCGGCGCCTTCCAGGAGCAAGCACAACGCCTGGTTCAGGCTCGACAGCGTCTCCCTGGGTGCAACCTCCAGGCTTCCGGCCCAGAATGTGTCGGTGAGGTCATGTGCTGCACGGGACAATGTCTCGTCCCATGCGTTGTCCGGGAGGCTTGTCAGTGAATTCTCCAATGCCAGTTCGACAAGCTCGGGCCACGTCCCGACAAGCACGCCCAGACGGGCCCCGGCGGTCGCGACCTCCCGCCGCACCATCCTCGCGGATGCCCTGTCAGGGACAAGGAGAAAGTGCAGTGACCGCTCCGGCATGCATGAAGTATCAGGCAGTTTCATTGTACGCCGGCCTTGTCCAAAGAATATAAAAATACATCTCAACCCACTCCTCTGACCTCATGCAGATAAGCGTTCAGTTCATGTGCGTCCTTTATAACATTAAAACCATCCGCTTCGTACTGTTTGCTGAGGCTTTCCCTGACCAGCAGGAGGCCTCTGGCATGTCTCGTCGCGCAGTAATACAGGTCATCAAGAGATCTGAACTCCCCTCGCCCACGTTCCCTGCAGATCGTGGCCCGCATGCCCGATACCAGTGAGATCTGGAGATGACAGCGCGGACATTCGAAGATATCACTAGTATTGAGCCAGAGTGCTTGTATCGTGTTCTTAGCCAGGCACTCGGGACAGAGCCCATCGAACAGAAGTTCAAACGCCATATGACAAACCTCCGTGATTTACCGTCAGGGTCTTCATCACCGTATCCCTGCCAGCACTTCCA
>JAGOOG010000044.1 GCA_017992605.1 Deltaproteobacteria bacterium | reverse complement strand
CCACTGCCTGAGCCTTTCGTGTCTGCAGCTTGCGCTCATTGTGTCTTTCTCCTTGCGGATATCGAATCTGAAGTAACCGATTACTATATAGAAACAGATTGTCGAAATCAATAGGGCGATGGAGGGGTCCTACTTCACCCTCCTGATGAGCCCCTGGAGCTCGCCGCGTCGCTGGCGGCAGGCGCTTGTCCGGTCGGGGTTGCAGAAGGGCTTGACGAAGAGCATGCCGGCCACGAACCCCCCCACGTGGGCCCAGAAGGCGACCCCCCCGCCCGTTCCGCCCATGCTGAAGAAACCTCCCAGGAGCTGCAGCAGGAACCAGTAGCCCAGCATGAAGAAGGCGGGCACCACGATACGGGTGAAGAAGAACCCGAAGAAAACGAGCATGTGCACCGGGGCCCTTGGAAACAGGATGACGTACGCCCCCATGACCCCGCTGATGGCACCGGAGGCGCCTACCATGGGTACCGGGCTGGATGGATGGGTGATCATCTGGAGGGCCAGGGCCGCGAGACCGCAGAGCAGATAGAACACGGCGAACCTGACCGACCCCATGGAGTCTTCCACGTTGTCGCCGAAGACATAGAGGAACCACATGTTGCCGATGATGTGCAGCCACCCGCCGTGCATGAACATGTGGGTGACGACGGACAGGAAATTGGGGGTGGCCTCCACGACGTACTGCATGCCCTGGCCCACCGGTATGGATGTGCCCGGAGGCACCAGCCCGAGGAGTTCGCCCGGTATCACGCCGAACTTGAAGACCGAGACCATCAGCTGCGGGTACATGCCGAAACCCTGCAGCAGTATCCACGACGCCACGTTCAAACCTATGATGGCATAGGCAACGATGGAGGGGTGAAAGGTCGGGTTGTCGTCACGTATGGGGATCATCGGTCCTCACCTTGTCGGAATGTTCCTTTGCGGTCACGGCATACCTTCTCCTTCATAACGCAGTCCTCGTGCTTACACCACCAGAAAATGATCGTGACAGGTTCCCGTACCGATCGTGTCCGGCACCGGGCCTTCCCCTTCGATTCACCCCTTGACTTGCCGTTTTCCTGCAGGTAATGCCCATCAGGAGTTTGCCTGTGAAACGGGAAGGCCGACGTTTCAGGCAGGAATTTCTGCGACATGAGCGATCACCACACAAGACATGCGGACAAAGGCGCCCAGACACTGAAATCAGATGCGCTCCTCCTGATCACCGCCGGCATCTGGGGGTTCGCCTTCGTCGCCCAGCGCGTGGGCATGGACTACGTGGGGCCGTTCGGCTTCAACGGTGTCCGCTTCGCCCTGGGCTGCCTGGTGCTCCTTCCCTTCCTCGCGAGAAACGGGCTGAACGACGGCGGGTCCCTGCCCGCGGCCCCGGGCGTCTTCACCCTGCGCGGCCTGGGCGGCGGACTCGTCGCCGGCCTGGTCCTCTTCACCGGCGCATCGTTCCAGCAGGTCGCCATGATATACACCACGGCGGGCAATGCGGGGTTCATCACCGGGCTCTACGTGATCCTCGTGCCCATCATCGGCATCTTCCTGGGTCACGGCACCCATGCGGGAACCTGGATCGGGGCCGTTCTGGCCACTGCCGGCCTCTTCCTCCTGAGCGTGACCTCGTCTTTCACCATCGCCTGGGGAGACCTGCTGGTGCTCATCGGCGCCTTCTTCTGGGCCTGCCACGTGCATATCATCGGCTGGCTCTCGCCCAGGGGGGACGCCCTGAAGATCTCCTTCCTCCAGTACGCGGCATGCTCCGTGCTCAGCATGGCGGTCTCACTCTTCATGGAGGTGAACACCCTGCAGGCTTACCTCGCGGCGACCGTACCGATTCTCTTCGGAGGGATCATGTCCGTGGGCGTGGCCTATACGCTCCAGGTGATTGCCCAGAAAAAGGCCAAGCCCTCCCACGCGGCCGTCATCATGAGCCTGGAGGCCGTGTTCGCGGCCCTGGGGGGATGGATCATGCTGGGCGAGTTCCTGACCGACCGCGGCATGGCGGGGTGCGCCCTGATGTTTTCCGGCATGCTCGTGTCCCAGCTCTGGAGGCTGCCCCGCAGGGCCTGATTCAGCGAAAGGATCCGTTCACCGGATCCCTGCCCGGCCCCGTATCATCCATGAAGTTTTCCAGATAGTCCTTCCTCACGGTCAGTGTCTGACCCTCCCAGGCTATCACGCCCAGCCCCCTGAGGCGGTTGATGAGGCGGGAAAAGGTCTCGGGTATGGTGCCGATGGCCGAGGCCATGTCCTTCTTGGCCATGTCGACGCTGTAGGTGCCCCCGGTGCCGTAATGCTCGATGAGGAACCGGAAGAACCGCTCCTCCACGTCGAAGCTCGTGAGATAGAGGATACGCCCGGCCAGGTACCGCTGCTTCTTCATGAGCATGGCGATAAACTCGTTGCGGAAGTCCTTTTCGTCGAGCAGGTCAGCAAAGGAATGCCGGTCCATGGCGAAGACCCTGACCCGGCTGAGCGCCGATGCACTCACCGGGTACACGTGGTTCTCAAAAAGTACCACCTCGGCAAACACCTCGCCGGGACGGACGATGCGCAGCGCCACCTCCTGCCCCTCGGGAGAGGTCTTGTAGAGGCGCACCTCCCCTTCCAGGAGCAGGAAGAACTCCGATCCTTTGGCTCCCTCCACGAACAGGGTGCCGCCCTGCCCGAAGCCTTTCTGCCTGCCCCTGGCCTCGAGCCTGGCGAGGCTGTCGTCGCTCATGCCCCTGAAGAGCCCGGCCTGCTTCAAGAGATCCCGCAACTCCATGACGTGATTGTACGTTCTTCGATTCACCAAGGCAAGGGCATTGGCTTGACCCAGGTCAAGGACAATGCCGTGCCCGTGCCGTATAGGGGAGCCATCACGAACGCAAAGGAGCACGCCATGACGCGGACGAGGAAGATCGTCGAGATCGACGAGGAGCTGTGCAACGGGTGCGGACAGTGCATCCTGGCCTGTGCGGAGGGGGCACTGAAACTGGTGGACGGCAAGGCCAGGCTCGTGGGGGACATCCTGTGCGACGGCCTCGGGGCGTGCATCGGCGACTGTCCCACCGGTGCCCTGAAGATCGTCGAGCGAGAGGCCGACGAGTTCGACGAAGAGGCGGTCAAGCGGCACCGATCCGTATCGGGGCATGCCGTGAACCCCGGCCTCACCACCCTGCCCTGCGGGTGCCCGTCAACCATGTCCATGACGCTGAACCCAGCCCCCGGAAAACCGGGATGCGGGACGTGCGCCGACAAGAGTCCGTCCCTGCTCGGCCACTGGCCGGTCAAGCTCCAGCTCCTGAGCCCCCATGCACCGTACCTCAAGGGCTCGGACATGCTCCTCCTGGCAGACTGCTGCGCGGTGGCAAGCCCCGATCTCCACGAGAGGCTCCTCAGCGGCAGGACCGTGGCCATCGCCTGCCCGAAGCTCGACGATGTGGGCAGGCATGTATCCAGGCTCAGCGAGATCCTCTCCGAGGCGACGCCTCGCGCCCTGACCGTGGTGCACATGGAGGTGCCCTGCTGCACAGGCCTCGTGCACGCCGCGATCGAGGCCATGGAGCTCGCCCATGTCGATATACCGCTCAGGCACATCGTCATCGACCGCGGGGGAGAGGTCATTGCACAGGAGCAAATACCTCTTGCCAAACCTGCCCGGGTCCATGTATAGGATTCGCGCCCTTGTATCTGGCCGGGAAGGTATTATAATCTTCAGGTGACAGTGAACCTTTCCTGACACGGGCACCGTCAAAAGGGTAAGGATCCACCCGGGCGGGGGCGTAGTTAAGACGGTTATAACGCCGGCCTGTCACGCCGGAGGTCGCGAGTTCGAGTCTCGTCGCTCCCGCCATTTTCTTATCCTCTTTCCTTTCCACGAGGGGGCGGCCTTTTCGTGAACATCGTCAGAAGGGCACGGGAAAGATATGGACCCTACATACGCTGGAAGCGGAACCTGATCCGGGAGATCAAGGCCGGCAGTACAATCATCGAAACCGCCAGGGGCCCGGTAGAGTATGCCGTGAATGGCTTGGACGGTCCCTACGTGTCCGTCATGCACGGTGGTCCCGGCGGCTACGACCAGACCGGGGCCCTGTTCGGCGACCTGTTGGGAACGGGCTTCCGGGTCTTGAGCTGGTCGCGTCCGGGGTACATCCGCACCCCGCTCGATGCGGGACGGACCTACGAGGAGCAGGCAGAGGTATTCCATGCCCTGCTGGATGCGCTTGATGTACGACAGACAGCGATCCTCGCCTATTCGGCGGGTGGTCCCATCGGCATTCATTGTGCTGCACGCCACCCGGACCGTGTCTGGGCACTGATCATGGAGTGCGCTGTGAGCGGGCCGTACGAGATCGATGAGAACAACATCGGCGAGCACATCCTGTTCAGACACCTCATGTTCAACGACCCTTCCATGTGGCTTGCAGGCGTGATTGCCAACCATGCCCCCGGCCTCGTGGGCATGGCGACCATCGGCATGGAGAGCACCCTGGACGAGGACGAGGTCATGCACCTGCTCAGGAACATCATGAAGGACGAGTACCGGGTCAGGATCCTCATGGACCTTTTCCGGAGCATGAGCCCTGCGAGATTCCGCACCAGGGGGCTCATCAACGACCTGAAGCAGCTCGCACGGGTCGACGGTCTGCCGTTCGATCGCGTGGGCGCACCGACCCTGGTGATCCACGGGACGGACGACCATGACGTGCCGGTAGAACACGCCGTCGCTGCCGCACGATCGATACCCGGGGCTGAACTGTATCTCGTGAAGAACGGGTTTCACATTCTGGCACTGGCGGATTCTGCAGATGAGGTCGCTGCAAAAAGGATATCGTTCCTCAAGGGGCATGCGCCCATCCATTGACTTTGCCCGACCGAACTGCTTCAAGGACCACCATGGACATGATGCTCATACACCCTCCCCTGTCGAAACCGTGCGAACCGCCTGCCGGGCTGGCAAGACTCTCGGGAGCACTGAAGGCCTGTGGAAGACAGTGCCTTGTCGTCGACGCGAACCTGGAGGGACTGCTCTTTCTCATGGCAGGTTCTGCCCGGGATGACGACACCTGGACCAGGCGGGCATGGAAGAACCTGGACAGGAACCTCGCAGGGATCAGATCAGGCAGGGTGTTCAGGGATATCGACAGCTACACGAGAGCGGTCGGGGAGATCAGCCGCGTCCTGGATACCGCGGCTCTGAACCGCCATGGCCATCTTTCCCTGAACAACTGCCGGCACGATTCCCTCTCGCCCCTCAGAAGCGCCGACCTGCTTCGATCGGCCGGACACCCCGAATCGAACGACTTCTACCCGTATTTTGAGAAACGTCTGAAGACCCTTCTGGAAGACCACGTACCCCGTGTCGTGGGGTTTTCCCTGAACTACCTGAGCCAGGCCCTGACGTGCTTTGCCATGATCGGCCATATGAGGTCCCTGGACCCTGGAATGAAAATCATCCTGGGGGGAGGCCTCGTCACGTCATGGCTGAAGCGGCCGGGCTGGAACGACCCCTTCTCCGGGCTCGTGGACGAGCTGGTGGCCGGGCCCGGGGAGGAGAGGCTCCTTGAGCTCGCCGGAACTGAATCCTCCGGAGAGGACTGCCTGCCCGACTATGACTTCTTCATTGACCATGCCTACCTGTCTCCCGGCTTCGTGCTTCCCTTCAGTGCATCGACCGGCTGCTACTGGAGCAGGTGCTCCTTCTGCCCGGAGCGTGCGGAAGGAAACCGGTACTCCTGCATACAGCCTCAATCCGTGCCCCGGCAGGTGCGCGACCTCTCGGCCAGCTACAGCCCCTGCCTGGTGCACTTCCTGGACAATGCCATGAGCCCTGCCCTGCTGACGGCCATTGCCGAGCAAGGCCTGACCAGGCCATGGTACGGATTTGCCCGGTTCACCGCACACCTGTCAGATCCGGACTTCTGCCAGGCCCTGAAGCGATCTGGCTGCACCATGCTCCAGCTCGGACTGGAATCGGGCGACCAGGGCGTGCTGGATTCCCTCGAAAAGGGCATTACCCTCGAGGATGCATCCAGGGCTCTCAAACATCTCCACCGGGCGGGTATCGGCACCTATGTGTATCTCCTCTTCGGCACACCGGCCGAGGACGAGGACAGTGCCCGGAAGACCCTGCGGCTCACCGCGGGCCATGCAGGCTGCATCGACTTCCTCAATTTGTCCGTCTTCAACCTTCCGCGGGGCGGTGATGAGGCGGCAGGACTCGACACCTACGATTTTTTCGACGGAGACCTGTCTCTGTACCAGGGATTCAGGCACCCGAAGGGATGGGACCGGAGCAGGGTCCGGCAGTTCCTGGACAAGGAGTTCAGGCGCCACCCCGCCATTGCAGCCATCCTCAGGAACGATCCGCCCTTCTTCACGTCGAACCATGCGCCGTTCTTCGTCGGGGGAAATACATTTTCCGCTGGCAATTCCTGAGAAATCGGCTATAAGGCGCACAGTAACTCTTGGCGCCACCCTCAAAGGCATCCCTGCTGATCCTTTGTGTGTCTACGAGATGTTCACTGCATGAAGACAAAGGAGAAGCAGCGTGGAACAGTTCAGAACCTTAGGCCTGTCGGAGGCCATGATCAAGACCCTCGCAAACAAGGGCTTCAGCGAGCCCACTCCCATACAGCAGGCCGTCATACCGTTCATCCTCGAAGGAGACCGCGATGTGGTGGCCCAGGCAGAGACCGGTACGGGCAAGACCGCGGCCTTCGCCATCCCCATGATCGAGCGCATGGACTCCCCTGACGGACACGTGAAGGCCCTCGTGCTCGTGCCCACCCGGGAGCTGGCCATCCAGGTGGCGGACGAGACCAGGTCGCTCAGGGGCAGGAAGAAGATAGAGGTCGTCTCGATCTACGGCGGACAGCCCTTCGGTCCGCAGCGCAGTGCCCTGAAGCACGGGGCCGACATCGTGGTGGGCACCACGGGCCGCATCCTCGACCACCTCGAGAAAGGGACGCTGCGCCTGGACGGCCTCACCCACCTGGTCCTCGACGAAGCCGACGAGATGCTCGACATGGGATTCATCGACGACATCCGGGCCATCCTCGGGCATGCTCCCGCTGACAGGCGCACCATGCTCTTTTCCGCGACCATGCCCAGGGAGGTCGTCGCCATAGCAAAGCGCCACATGGGCCGGTACGAGACCATCACGACCGGGACACAGAAACAATCCAGCCGGCTCACCGAACAGATCTTCCTCGAGGTCCGTGAAAAGGACAGGTTCGACGCCCTGTGCCGCATCATCGACATGGAGCCCGAGTTCTACGGCCTGGTCTTCTGCCGCACCCGCGTGGAGACGGCGGATCTTGCCGACAGGCTCATCGAGCGCGGATACGGTGCCGAGTGCATCCACGGGGAGATCGACCAGTCGGAACGCGAGAGGATCATGAAGCGGCTCCGCACGAAGCAGACCACCATCCTGGTGGCCACCGATGTGGCGGCCCGCGGCATCGACATCAGCTGTCTGACCCACGTGATCAACTACGACCCGCCCCAGGATCCGGATGCATATGTGCACCGCATCGGCCGCACCGGCAGGGCCGGGCAGAAGGGCATCGCCGTCACCCTGGTAACCCCGAAGGAGCAGAGGGCCCTGGACCTCATCCGCCGGACCACGGGCAAGGATCTACGCAGGGGGAGCATCCCTGGTGTGAAGGACATTATCGCCTCCAAGCGTGCACGGATAGAGGCCGAGATACAACGCATCATAAAAGAGGAAGATTCAGGTGCATATGCCCTGCTCGCCGCCGAGCTTCTCGAAGGATCGGACCCGGCAGCTGTGCTGGCTGCCTGCCTGCGCCACGCCTACGGCAACGAGCTGGATCCGAAGATGTACCGGGAGATCAGAGCAGTAGCTCCCCAGGTCGAAACAGCGTCGAAAACCCGCCTCTTCGTAGCTCGCGGCCGCAGGCACGGCATGACGCCCCAGAACCTGCTCCGGTTCATCAGGGAGCACACCGGGGTGAAGGAAAGGCTCGTGAGCAACATCGAGATCAGGGATGACTTCACCTTCATCAGTGTGCCCCGGGCCGAGGCCATGGTCATCCAGAAAAGGCTCGGCCGGAAGAACGGCCGCCCGCTCGCCACCGAGGCAAGGCCAGAGCAGGACCGCCGCATGGCGGGTTGAGAAACACTTATAGGATGCCGGCCTTGTACAGGCGTTCCGTGACCGTTGATTTGAGATCATACTCAATCATTCGGGTTCAAGAAGGTGTGCGTGATGATCTCTCAACCAATCCTTGATGTCCTTACATAGTCTTTGAGCCAGCAATATCATCTCAGCAGCCTCCTGATCCGAGGATGAACCTGCCCTGTCGTAGAAGCCGATGTTTCGCTTCTTCCGGAATCCATCAAACTGAGCGACAAAAACAGGGGAAGCTCCAATGGTATGTGCCAGGGATTGAATGGTGCGATAATGATGCGCTTCCCTGGCAGCACGACAGCCACATGCGGCGAGTGCGGCCGTAGCCGCTTGAAGTGCAGCATTGTAGGCTATGTTCAGCCGCTAGTCGGAGCTCAATCCTGGAATCTGGCTGTCTTTTATATCCCGCTCCGCCACAGAAAGGAGGTCGGATACCTCCTGAGGGCTTGTCACGTGCTTGACGAGCCACCCATTATTGAGCCAGTCTTGCAAGCTCATGCACATCCCCTACAAGGAAGATCTTGGGTCCTTTCATTAATGCACTGACAAAGTGATCTTTGGTTGCCACTCTGGCGTGAAACTCTTCAGGCGGGTATACCGTGGGATTTATCTCTCTCCCGAGGCTCTGCTGTGCTGTGTTCACTGCTGATACAACTTCTGCAAACTGAACAGAACCGATAACACACAGATCCACATCACTCCCTTTGTGCTCCCGGCCCCGGGCGAATGAGCCGTGGATGAATGCAGCCTGCAGGCGTTCCGAGAGTGGGGCAAGAGCAGCCCTCAATATATCCCCGATGCCAGCGGTCTTGACAATGAGCCCTTTCAGCTCAGCATAAACCGGGCAGTCAGGATTGGCCTGATAATATGTCAGGTTGCCTCTGGTAGTTCCTCGAATGATCCCGGCCTCGGTAAGTGCCTTCAATTCGCGTTGAACAGACCCCATGCCGCTACCTGCTACCCGTTTGATCTGACGCAGATAAAAGCTTTCATCAGGGTGGGTGAACAAGAGCGACAACACTGCCCTGCGAGTTTTTCCGAACAGAGTAGTTGAAAGGATGTCTTCTGTTGACAACGTACTCATATCGGGTACGATATGTACCCTTTCGGGGTACATAACGCAAGTGATTTCCCTAACAGGGTCTAAATAAACAACCCGACCTTCATGTACCATAAATTCCGATTTGATAATGTTGTTCCAGCGCAGACGTTCTGAGTCAGAAAGGCTGATTATTGTAGGTTTGTAACTCAGATCATCGCTTTTGAAGCCTTTTTTAAACCATCAAGAAATTGAAGGAATCATCGGTTTGGGCAAATTGAGAGGTTTGGGTTAGTATCAACAG
>JAGOOG010000017.1 GCA_017992605.1 Deltaproteobacteria bacterium | reverse complement strand
GGCACTTCACCAGGCATTCGCCGCACAGATCGCACCTCGACGCATCCCACATGGATCACCTCCATCGTCATGTCATGTCTGGTATTGTACGCACAATTGTGACCGTGTGCAATCGTTCGGTCCCATGCACCCGCAGGCAGCTACCCTGTCAGTGATCAGAAAGGATACATAAAAATCTTGCAAAATTAAGCCTTATTAATTAATAGCAGAAGAGCGTCGTTAACACCCCTTATATCTTTCTCCGAAGCTGCTTCGGACTATGGCTCAAGTGTGACCTGATCGGCGATGACCAGTTAGGGGCAGTAATATCCATGCAAGACTGAATATATGCATCAAATCTGACACGAGGGGATGGACATGGCAAAGACCTTGGGGGACATCACACAGGAACTGAGCGAGAAGGTACTGGCACCGGCCAGGGCCGAAGCCGATGAACTTGTACGCAGCGCCAGGGAGCAGGCGGCCGCCATCGTGGCCGAGGCCGGTGCCAATGCGGAGAAGACGAGGGCTGCCGCCAAGTCCGAAGCGGAGAAGGTCCTCAAACAGATGCAGGTGGACATGGAGACGGCCGCCCGGAACTTCATCATCATGGTCAAGGAGAAACTGGAGGCCGCCGTGGTGACGCCCGTCGTGGAAGGGGAGATCAGGGCCCTTCTGAACGACAAGGGGTTTCTCGAGCACATTCTCGAGATCGTCCTGGCGGAATTTTTCAAGGGTCAGGGCAGGGAACGCTCGCTCGAGGTCCTCCTGCCCAAGAAGGATCAGGCCGAACTGGAGACCTGGTTCATCGAAAAGTTCAGGGAGAAGGCCGCCGGGCCGCTGGTGGTGCATTTCACCGACAAGATCACCTTCGGATTTCACCTGGGCGTGCAGGGCCATGGCGCATATTTCAACTTCAGCACCGGTCTCGTGGAGGCCTTCTCGAACTTCTGCTCTCCGCGTTTCCGCAGTCATTTCTTTGCAGGCGAAGGGTCATAGGAGAGCATGAGCGATTACTATTTTCTCATGTGCCTCCTCCCCCCCCTGCCCGAGGCGCTGGGCGAGAAAATACCCATGCGGTTCGGAGAACTGTCTGCAACCGTCATGAGAAACGTTCATCCGGAGCACCACGAACTGGCCGGCGCGCTCCTGCACGGCGTGGACGCCTACAACTGGGAACAGATGGATCAGGGTCGCGATCTCTTCAGGGAAGGGGGCCTCCTGTCACGGCAGGACATGACAGACAACCGTGATCTTCCCGACTTCATACGGGCCTTCCGCGACGAGTGGGAACGGGGCATCTACCGCACGTATGTCTATGACCGGCTCTGGGAGCTCTATTACAGCTATGCACATGACGTTGCCGAGCGTTTTGGATGCCGATTTCTCATCGACTACCTGTCCTGGGAGATCGAGCTCCGCTCGAGCCTGGCAGCCATGCGGATCAGGGAGGAAGGGGGTATCGTGGAGGACCACGCAATCCTTGAGTTCTTCCATCCCCGTGATTTCTCGAATCTGATGACACAGCTCAGGAACCAGAAGAATCCGCTCGAGGCGGAACGCGCTCTGGATGAGGAGCGCCTGCGGCAGATCGGTCGGAACGAGGGAATCGCACCCTTCTCCATCGATGCACTGCTGGCCTATGTCGCCCGGTCGGCGATCTACTCCCGCTGGGAGATGATCACCCAGGATTTCGATATAGAGACGTATCTGTGGCACGGAGGCTCGATGTGAACGGTCCAACACACGGTCGGATTGTGGCGGTGAATGGCCCTCTTGTCACCTGTGAGGTGGATGAGGAAAGAGAGGTTCTCCAGAACGAGGTCGCCTATGTGATGTGCGATGGGGTACCTTTGAAGTCGGAGGTCATCCGTATCCGCGGCTCTCATATCGATCTTCAGGTCTTCGAGAGCACCACGGGCCTGAAGGTCGGCGACGACGCCGAGTTCTCCGGCGAGCTGCTCACGGCCACCCTGGGCCCCGGCATGCTGGGCATGATCTACGACGGCCTGCAGAACCCGCTGAGGGAACTGGAGAACGACCAGGGGTTCTTCCTGAGGCGGGGCCAGTATCTCCCCTCCCTGAACCAGACGAAGCTCTGGGATTTCGAGCCCATGGCCCGGGTAGGGGAGCAGGTCCGGGCCGGGCACTACCTGGGAAAGGTGACGGAAGGTCTCTTCCCGCACCCCATCATGGTGCCGCTCGTGCTTCTGGGTACCTGGGAAGTGAAGGAGATCATGCCTGCCGGCCGGTATACGGTGAACGACACCGTTGCAATCCTCACGAACGTCGATTCGCAGGTCGGCAACGAGGTCAACGTGACGATCAAGCAGGAGTGGCCCGTCAAGCGGCCCATGCGGGTATACGAGGAGCGCCTGCTGCCGGACATCCAGCTGCTCACGCAATGCCGCCTGATCGACATCTTCTTCCCCCTGGCCGAAGGAGGGACCGCCTGTATCCCGGGCCCCTTCGGCGCCGGCAAGACGGTTCTGCAGCAGATCATCTCGCGGTACGCCGAGACGGACATCGTGATCATCGTGGCCTGCGGCGAACGTGCCGGCGAGGTCGTGGAAACGATCCGCGAGTTTCCCCGGCTGGAAGACCCGAAAACGGGCAAGTCCCTGATGGACCGCACCGTCATCATCTGCAACACCTCGTCCATGCCTGTGGCCGCCCGCGAGGCGTCCATCTACACGGGAATCACGCTGGGAGAATACTACCGGCAGCTCGGCCTCAAGGTTCTGCTTCTCGCGGACAGCACCTCCCGGTGGGCGCAGGCGCTTCGCGAATCCTCGGCCAGGATGGAGGAGATACCCGGCGAGGAGGCCTTCCCCGCCTATCTGGAAAGCCGTATCGCCGCCGTCTACGAGCGCTCCGGAAAGGTCCGCCTGTACAACGACGGGACCGGCTCGCTGACCATGATCGGTACGGTCTCTCCGGCGGGCGGCAACTTCGAGGAGCCCGTGACGCAGAACACGCTCAAGGTGGTGGGCGCCTTTCACGGGCTGTCGCGGATGCGCTCCGACCAGCGCCGCTACCCGGCCATCGACCCGCTCATCTCCTGGAGCCTCTACATCGAGCAGATGCGGGCATCGCTCAACACGCGCCACGAGAAATGGGTCGATCTCGTGCAGGAGGCCCACGCCGTGATCTTCAAGGGCAGCGAGATCCACCAGATGATGCTGGTCGTGGGTGAAGAGGGCATCGGCCTGGATGACCTGGTCACCTATCTGAAATCCGAGATCATAGATGCCGTCTGCCTCCAGCAGGACTCATTCGACAAGGTCGATCAGGCCACGTCGAGGCAGCGCCAGATATCTGACTTCCTGCTGCTCATGGCCATGGTGCACCATGCCTTCGCCTTCGCGTCCAAGGAGGAGGCGAAAGATCGGATGACCCACCTGCAGAACCTGTTTTTCCAGCTTAAGTACTGTCCCTTCGGAGAAGAGGCCTACCGGCGTTACCGATCGGAGATAGAGGCAATGCTCGACGGCAAAGGAGCGAGTCACTCATGATCATCGAACATACCCGCATCGTGCGCGTTCAGGGTGATATCATCGCGGTGCCGGCCACCGGCATTACCTATGGCGAACTGGCCACTGTCAAGAGCCGCAGCGGCGTATCCCTGGCGCAGGTCATCCGCCTGCGGGGCGGGGACGTCTTTCTGCAGGTCTTTGCCGGGTCACGCGGCGTCTCCACGGGCGACACGGTCCGCTTCCTCGGCCATCCCATGCAGGTCGCCTTCGGCGATGCACTGCTGGGCAGGATCTTCAACGGTTCAGGCGAGCCCATCGACAAGGGCCCCGACCTGAAGGCATTGCCCCGCATCAACATCGGCGGCCCGTCGGTGAACCCGGTCATGCGCGTCATCCCCCGGGGGTTCATCGAGACGAGGGTGCCCATGGTGGACGTCTTCAACCCGCTCGTGGAAAGCCAGAAGCTGCCGATCTTCGCCGCCGCCGGCGAGCCCTACAACGAACTGCTCGCCCGCATCGGCATGCGCGCCAACGCGGACGTGGTGGTCCTGGGCGGCATCGGGCTGAAGTACGACGAATACCTGAAGTTCCGCATCGCCTTCGAGGAGGCAGGCGTGCTGTCCCGCACGATCATGTTCGTCCACACCGCCTCCGACCCGGTGGTGGAGCGGTTGCTCGTGCCCGACATGGCGCTCGCCGTGGCGGAGCAGTTCGGCGTCCAGGGCAAACGCGTGCTGGTCCTGCTCACCGACATGACCGCCTTTGCCGATGCCATGAAGGAGATTGCCATATCCATGGACCAGGTTCCGTCGAACCTCGGCTACCCGGGCTCTCTCTACAGCGATCTCGCATCGCGCTACGAAAAGGCGGTCGACTTCGAAGGGGCGGGCAGCATCACGATCCTGGCCGTGACCTCCATGCCCGGTGACGACGTGACGCATCCCGTCCCGGACAACACGGGGTATATCACCGAGGGCCAGTTCTATCTGCGCAACGGCGTCATCGAGCCCTTCGGTTCGCTGTCGCGTCTCAAGCAGCTCGTCATCGGCAAGGTCACGCGGCCGGACCACGGCTATATCATGAACAGCATGATCCGACTGTTCGCACGCAGCCGCGAGGTGGAGCAGAAGCTGGCCATGGGGTTCGACAAGACGGCCGACGACGAACGCTATCTCAAGTACGGACGGCTCTTCTACGACCGGTTCATGGACCTGCGCGTCGATCTGGGCATCAACGATGCGCTCGATCTCGGTTGGAAGACGCTGGCCGAGTGTTTCAAACCCGACGAGGTGGAGATCAAGCAGGAATTCATAGACAAGCACTGGCCGGCGTGACCGGCCGTACAGGCGCAAGGCGACCATGGCGGAACGGATCAAACTGAACAAGATATCGCTCCGGACGCAGAAGCAGCGGCTGGCCATGTACCAGCGCTTTCTGCCGGCGCTGGAGGCGAGGAAGCAGCAGTTCATGATGGAACTGGCCGTCGTGCGCACGCAGATCGCCAAACAGGAGACCCACCTGGAGGAGATCCTGCGTGAGATAAGGACATGGGGTGCACTGTACGGGGACATGGGGCCGCTCCTGAAACATTTCACCGAGATCAGGGAGATCACGTCTTCCGTCCGCAACGTGGCGGGACTCAAGGTTCCCGAGTTCGGCGGCATCGCGTTCAGCGATCCACCGTACAGCTATTTCGCCACACCGCCGAGTTTCGAAGAGGTCCTGCGGAAGACCCGCGATGCCATTCGATGCCGCGAAGCGGTCCGCATGCTCAGGGACGGGGAACGGGTCCTCTTTGAAGGATTCCGGAAGACGAGCCAGCGCATCAACCTCTATGAGCAGCGCCTCATTCCCGGGTGCCGTGAGGCGATCCGCAAGATCGTGGTCTATCTCCAGGACCAGCAGGCGGCAGCCGTCGGCGTTGCCAAGGTGGCCAAGCGCATGACCGAGGCGGCCATGATGGAAGAGACGGACTCATACTGAGGAGGAGCAGGGACGTGGCCATAGCCAGGATGACGAGGGTGTTCATTGTGGGTCCTGTCGATGTCCAGGAGGAGACCGTGCGTCTTCTCCAGACCCTGGGCGCGGTGCACGTTGAGCCGGCCTCCGAAATGGCCGGCGAGTTCGAGAGGAAGAACGGCGCAGTAGTGGCACGGGTCAAGAAGCTCGACAGGGTCATGGCGGATCTGGCGCGTTTCAAGGACCGTCAGGCGGCACCGCACGAGACGATCACCGACGAAGAGCTGACCGGCTACGCCGAGGAGATCCTCCTGACCTACCAGGACATGGAACTGCGGGTCCAGTCGCTTGAGCGCCTGAAGACCGACCTGACACCGTGGGGAAATTTCGACCTGTCCCACATCCATGCCCTGGAGGCGGCGGGCCTGGCCGTTCGCAGGTATCGCATGGAGGCGAGCAGGTGGGAGGAGTTCCAGCCGCCCGAAAATGTTCTGGTCGAGGTGGTCGCCCGGAAGAGGGACGTGCTGTTTTACACGCTGAGCCTGGGTGAATCGCCGGAAGTGGCCCATGCCTCGCCGCTGAACTGGCCCGAAATGAATCTCGCCGAGGTGGATGCCGAGCTCCACAGGCACCGCGAGCAGATGGAGTCGCTCTCCGGCGAGCTGGCCAGCGTGGGCGAACGTGCCGGGGTCATCAGGAAGCAGTGGATCGGCGCGCTGAACGAGGCGGCTTTCACCGGGACGATGGCCACCCTGTACCGGGAACCCTACCTCTTCGGTCTGCAGGGGTGGATCCCGCAGGATCAGGAAACGGGTTTCAAGGCAAAGCTTGCGGAGAGCGGTCTCCCGCTGCACACCGTGGCCCGCGGGCCGCTCGACGGGGAGGAACCGCCCATCCTGATACGGAACAACTGGTTCGTCCGGCGCATCCAACCGCTGCAGCAACTCTACGGCCTCCCCAGATACCGTCACCTGGATCCTTCCTCCTTCTTCGCGCCCTTCATGGTGCTGTTCTTCGGGATCTGCCTGAGCGACGCCGGGTACGGCATGCTCTTCTATCTGATCGCTTACCTCATGGGGAAGAAATGGGGCGGCAAGATCGAGGGAATGGGTCTGGTCGTCAAACTCTGCAAGGCCTTTGCCGTTGCCGCGATCATCATCGGCACCATAACGGGTTCCGTGTTCGGCTACAGTTTCGACAGCAGGAGCTGGATCCTCGTCGACATCGACGTGAACTACGGCGACCCGATGATCCTGTTCTATTGTTCCCTCGCCCTTGGCGTCATCCACCTGACCCTGTCCTACCTGATGGGCCTGCTTCAGGCCTTCTCTTTCCACGTCAAGATGCAGAAGCTGGGCCTCATGCTCGTGCTGTGGGGCTCGGTCCTGCTCATAGCGCGCAGCATATGGTTCGACGCCCCCGCCGCGCCTGGGAACATGCCCCTGTTCTACGGCGGCATGGCCGCCCTGATCTCGGGACTGCTTCTCACGCTCCTGTTCCCCAACGACAGCAGGAGATGGGTGGCCAGGCTCGGCCTGGGCCTTTGGAACATCTACGGCCTCACGGGCCTCGTGGGAGACCTCCTGTCCTATGCCCGTCTCTTCGGGCTCGGCATCGCCACGTCGGCCGTCGCGTCCGTCATGAACCAGCTGGCGGGCATGGCCATGGAAAGTGCGGGTCCGATCGTCGGGATTCCGCTGGCGCTCATCATCATCGTTGCCGGTCATACCTTCAACCTGGCGCTTTCGCTCCTGGGCAGCACCGTCCATTCCGCCCGACTCCATTTCGTGGAGGCCTTCAAGAGTTTCTTCGAGGGAGGGGGCGTCGAATACAAACCATTCAAGATCGAAAGGGGTTCTTTATGAGCAACAGGCGTCTATGGATGTTCGGAACGGCAGCCGCGGTCCTGCTGGTGGGACTGCTTTCTCCAGCTTTCGCCCAGACTGCGGCTGATGCCGGTGATGTGGGGCCCCTGGTCGCGAAGATCTTCATGGGCCTGGGCGTGTCGCTGGGGCTGGCCGGGTCGGCCATAGGCCTGTCCATCGCCTTCCAGGCCCTGCTCGGCGGAGGATCGGAAAACTTCTTCAAGAACATCGCCGTTGCCCTGATGCCATCATCACAGGGAATATACGCCATCGTGGTCCTGTTCACGAATCTGGACGCGCTGAATTCCGATCCGTACACGGCGGCGGGGAAGGGGGCGATCGCCGGACTTGCCATGTTCTTCAGCGCCTGGTACCAGGGGACGGTCTGCGCCGCGGGCATCCGCAGCATCCTCGAGGGGCGCAACACGCTCGCCAACGCCCTCGTGTCGGGCGCCATGCCCGAGACCTACGCGGTGTTCGCGCTGGTCATGACCTTCATCATGAAATGATGCCGGTCCATCTACCGCTTCCCCCTTCGAGGACACGATCAGATGTCGTAGAACGTGACGTCAGTCTCCCCTTCAGGGATGGGAATTATGGCCACCGGCACCCTCGAAAGACCTACGACCCGCTTGGCGGTGCTGCCGAAGAAGGGATGGCTGCTGGATCCTTTTCCATGGGACCCCATGATGATGAGGTCTGCATCAAGTTTCTTCGCCTGCGTGAGGATCTCCTCCACAGGGTTTCCCTCATGGACCAGGACGGAGCTCACCCGCATGGGGCACTGGGGAGACTCCTTTCCGACCTTCTCGCAGAACACGGAGAGCCTCTTCTTGATCCGTTTGGTGGACTCCTTGATGACCTTCTTGTGATGCTCCGGCGGCACGAATGCATCCACCATCGCCCTGGCAGAGGGCCCCATGTCCTCTATGACATGGAGCAATGTGATCATGGCATCGAACTTCTCGGCATAACTCACGGCGTACTTGTACGCATAGGCTGAGTTCCTGGAAAGGTCGGTGGCGTAGAGTATCTTCTTGATCTCCGGCAGCATGGTTTCCTCCTTTGTGTCAGAGAATGGTTTATTCCTCTTCGAGCGCTCTCCTGGCCTGCTCGCGCGATTCGTAGATGTGGGGGGGCAGCTTTCTCTTCCTGAGCGCATCGCCGAGTTTCGCCCGGAAGAAGGTGTTGGTGGTGTACCTGGTAACCCCGGTATAGAATTTCTTGACGATCCTCCTGACCGTTTCGGTGTACTCGTCCACGAGCTCGGGGACTATGTCGAAGTTGTCGTAGTTCACGATGGCGCCGACCTTCCTGCCGAGGGGAGAGAGGATCGCGCTCACCTTTTCCTCGACCTCCCTGATGTCATCCCGGGACCTTATCCTGAGCCCCTCGAAGTTCACGAAGAAGAGATTCTCCTCCGGGTCATAGGTCAGGCGCTCTTCCATGGACAGGCTCATCAGGTCGTCCTTCAGTCTCATGGGTTCAGGCATGAAGATCCTCTTGTCCATCAAACGGGGAGGCTTCTTCATGACCGGCCTGAACCCCATCTGGGAGAGGATGTCTTTCTCGATGTCGATTCCCGGAGCCACCTCGATGAGCTCCATGCCCTTCTTGGTAAGGGAGAGGACACAGCGCTCCGTGATGAAGAGTACCGGCGTCCCGTTCTTCACCGCATGCCTGCCGCTGAACGTGACGTGTTCGACGGCATTGAGAAACTTTTTTTCCGTGCCCTCCTCGTCGATCCTCAGCTTGCCGTCGATGACCGAGATCTTGAGCCCCCTGGCCGTGAAGGTTCCAACGAAAACCACCTTCCTCGCACTCTGGCTGATGTTGATGAATCCGCCGCAGCCGGCGAATTTCGGGCCGAACTTGCTCACGTTCAGATTGCCCTCCTTGTCCGCCTGGGCCAGGCCGAGGAAACAGCAGTCGAGACCTCCCCCGTCGTAATAGTCGAACTGGTACGGCTGGTCGATGACGCAGTCCGGGTTGGTGCCCGCCCCGAAACTCAGGCCACCGGCCGGCAGGCCTCCGATGATGCCGGGCTCTGCGGTCAGCGTGATGTATTCCATGATCTTCTCTTCGTTCGCCACGTTGGACACCCCTTCAGGCATGCCGATCCCGAGATTGATGATGCTGTTCTTCTGGAGTTCGAACGCAGCACGGCGGGCGATGATCTTCCGGGGACCCAGCTCCATGGGCGGCAGCGACTGCACGGGGATCTTCACCTCCGAGCTGAATGAAGGGTTGTAGTGCTCGGCAAAGGTCTGGTGGTGGTTTTCAGGTTTGGAGACCACGATACAGTCCACCATGATCCCGGGCACCTTCACCTGGCGTGCATTCAGCGTGCCCCTTTCCGCGATTCTCTCCACCTGGGCGATCACGAAGCCCCTGGAGTTTTTAGCTGCCGCCGCTATGGCGTAGGCCTCGATGGTGAGCGCCTCCTTTTCCATGGTCACGTTGCCGTCCGTGTCCGCCGTCGTGCCCCTGATGATGCCCACATTGATCGGGAAGGTCATGTAGGCGAGGTAGTCCTTGCCGTCGAAGTTGACAAGCTCCACGAGGTCATCTTTTGTCCTCGAGTTGATCTTTCCTCCGTCCAACCGGGGATCGACATAGGTCCTAAGGCCTATGGAGGTGATGGTGCGAGGCTTGTGTGCCGCAATGTCCCTGAACATGTGCGAAATCACGCCCTGGGGGAAATTGTAGGCCTCGATCCTGTTCTCAATCGCCATTTTCCCGAGCTTCGGTGCAAGGCCCCAGTGACCGCCGACCACGCGCTTCACGAGACCCTCGTGGGCGAAGTGGTTGAGCCCCCTGTCCTTTCCGTCACCCTGGCCTGCCGCATAGACAATGGTGAGGTTCCTTGGCCTGCCGGTCTCGATGAAGTACTCCTCGATCTTCAGAAGTATCTCCTCGGGAACACCGATCCCCACGAAACCACTGGTTGCGACGGTATCTCCGTCCTGTATGACCCTCACGGCCTCTTCTGCAGAGACGATCTTGCCCCTGACCACCCGCAACGGGGGCAGGGCCGAAAGCATGGGGTGGATACTCGGTTTCTTGGCCATATATTCTCCCTCCTTGTCTCTCTCGTTCGTGCGTTTGAACACGAGGAGAGCATGAAAAACTCTGCACAGCCCGCTATCATTTCATTGCCGCGTCGAACCGGCACTGCATGGGTCACGTTGCACAGGAGATGATGCCAAAGGATCAATTCAAGAAATATGCCACGAAGATGCGCAGGAAGGATTGGGTGCGTCGAGTCGTCGAAAGGAAACCGGCGGTGAGGACGCCTGCCGGGGCAGAGGTGATGAAGGCTTATGTATACGGGGTGAGCTTGTATTTTTTCATTTTCTTGTACAGGAGCGTCCTGTGGATACCAAGAACCCTTGCGGCCTCGACCTTGTTTCTTGTTTCCTTGAGCGCATTGATGATCGCCTTCTTCTCCGCCTTTGTCTGCTCGTCCTTCAGGCAGGACGAGGGAGGCCCGGGAAATGGTTCCATCTTCTTCCTGAGGTGGAACGGGAGATCGCACACATGTATCGAATCACCCTCCATGGAGAACATAGCCCTTTCGAGCACGTTCACGAGTTCTCTCACGTTCCCCGGCCAGTCATATGACAGAAGGAGCTGCTCAGCCTCCTGGTCCAGGGCGATATCAGAGAAGGTCGCTTCTTGGGCCATCTTCTTGACCAGGTGCCGCGCCAGGGGAAGGATGTCGTCCCGGCGTTCCCTCAGCGGCGGTATGTGCAGCGGGATCACATTGATCCTGTAGTAGAGATCGCTCCTGAAACCACTCTGGGCGATGAGCTCGTCCAGGTTCCTGTTTGTCGCTGCGATCAGCCGGAAATCGGACCGGATGATCTTCGTGCTGCCAAGCCGCTCGAAGTCCTTTTCCTCGAGTGCCCTCAGGAGTTTCGGCTGCATCTCGAGGGGCATGTCTCCTATTTCGTCGAGAAAGAGGGTACCCCTGTGGGCGAGTTCGAGTTTGCCGGGCTTGCCCTCTGCCTTGGCGCCGGTGAATGCCCCCCGTTCATACCCGAAGAGCTCGCTCTCGATGAGGTCCTTGGGTATGGCCGCACAGTTGATGCGAATGAAGGGATAGAGCCTGCGCGAGCTTCCCTGGTGAATGGCCTGGGCGAAGAGCTCCTTGCCGGTTCCACTCTCCCCGGTGACCAGTACGGGGTAGTTGTTCGACGTGGCCTTGAGGGCATCCCTTTTCAGTGCCTGCAATGCACCGCTCTCCCCGATAATGCTCTCGAAGGTGTACCTGGTGGACCGCAGCGCCATGAGCTCCTGTTCGTAGTGCTTGACCTTGGATTCAAGGCAGGAAAGCTTCTTGGCCAGCTTCTCCACGTCTTTCACGTCCTTGAACATCACGTGGCCGAAGACTGCAATTACCTTGCCGTCCTTGTAGATGGGGATACGCTGAACGATGATGTCCTGTCCCTTGATCCTCTGGATCTGGTTGATCTCCGCCTTGCCCGTCTTTGCAACGATGTGCATGCGGGTGTTCTCGACCACGTCGGTACAGTGCCGCCCGATCTGTTCTTCCGGGTCGATGCCGAGGAAATCGCCGTAGGGCCTGTTGAAGAGAAGGACGTAACCGTCCATGTCGGTCACCATGATGCCGTTGTATATGTTGTCGAACATCAGCTTGAAAAGCTTGAGCTGGTCGATGAGAGCCCGGGAGTCATCGTGAAAGAAGGCGCTGGTTATGGAGTTCCGATTGCGAAGACGGTCCGTCCTGCTCTGAATACTCATGGTATCTCCACGCATGTCCGGGAAAGTATCAGAATAGCAACATGTATACCAAATGCTACACCATGGTATACAACTTTGCAAACATGATGTCGAGCGAAAAGGCTTTTCCCGAACTCCTCGCAGTCTGACACCGGGGCGCCTGCCCAGAACCGGCGTCCTCGTCGCGCCCATATCCGCCTCGGTTTTCACCGATAGGCCCTTGATAGTGCCCAGGCTCATGATTACAATCAATAATAGTGCACTGTTCAGTGGTCTGATAATTGCTAACCTGAGCACCATTACATCAGAGAGATATGCATCGTGTCGTGTCATGTGGGGGTTCTCACTGTGTTGAGATATGTCGTGAGAATAAGACGCCAAGCCTTATCAAACCATCAAAGGAGGAATCTATTATGAAAAGACTAGGATTCGTTGGGGGAGCCATCCTGTTCCTGGTTCTCATTGTCGTGTTCGTCTCATCCCCGCTTTTTGCCGTGGAACGGTGGAGAATGACATCTACCTGGCCGCCATCGATCTCACTGATCGAGGCTGACCAGGCATTCGTTGCGGCCGCCAACCAGCTCTGCAAGGGGCGCCTGGAGATCAAGTTCTTCACAGGCGGATCGCTGATGCCCTCCTACGAGGTCTTCGACGCGGTGAGCAAGGGCACCATCCAGGCGGCCGGTGACTGGCCGAACTACTGGGCGGGCAAGGACCTGGTATTCGACACCCTCGGATCGTATCCCATGGGACTCACGCCCATCGATTACCTGCTCTGGATCTATCAGGGTGGAGGCCAGGCCATCTATGACGAGGCCTATGGAAAGTTCGGCATGGTCTACCTCGTCACCGGCGTCACTCCCATGGAGTGCGGTCTCAGGAGCAACAAGCCCATAAAGACCCTGGCAGACCTCAAGGGGATGAAGATCCGCATGTCGGGCATGCACCAGGGCAAGATCCTCAAGGACCTCGGTGCGGCTCAGGTGGCCATGGCCGGCCAGGAGATCTACCAGGCCCTGCAGAAGGGCGTCATCGATGCTGCTGAGTTCTCGAGCCCCTCCTCGGACTGGGGGATGGGTTTCGGCGAGGTGACGAAATACTGGGCTGTTCCGGGATGGCACCAGCCCGCCTCCGTCATGGGCGTCATGATCAACAAGAAGGTGTGGGACAAGCTGACCCCGGACCTGCAGAAGGACCTCAAGTATGCGGCCAAGGCGGCTGCCCTGGAATTCACCACGAAGCAGTATTACGACGGCATCGAATTCACGAACAAGTTTATCAAGAAGGGCATCAAGATCACCACGTACGATGACGAGGTGATGAACACCATCGAAAAGCTGGCAGCGAAGCACACTGCGGAATCGGCAAAGCAAAGCCCGCTCTTCAAGAAGTCCATCGAATCCCAGATGAAGTTCAGGAAGGCCTTCGAGAGATGGCGGGATATGGAAGGCCAGTTCGGCTTCGGGTTCAATCCCACGGTGTACCCGGATGTGAAATAAGCAATGCATGGGGACGGCAGGGGCGGCCGACGGCGCAGTCCCTGCCGTCCCTGGTACCGCACGGAATGACTTGAATGAAATGAATGAAGGTACGCAGCGGGTATCTGTAGTATGGCACCGTGGCATCATCCATTTTCTCGAGGTGATTCAATGGGGCGCTTTCACCGAACGCAGCAGAAGAGAGAACAGTTCAGCCGCTTCTACAGGAGGTAAATAAGGGTGAAAAGACTGGTCAGATTTCTTGACTCAATCAGTGAGTGGACAGGCAGGATCTTCGGCTGGGTCATCGTGCCGCTGGTGCTCCTGACGGTCATGGAGGTCATCCTCCGGAGATTCCTGAACGCACCGACCATCTGGAGCTTCGAGGTGCTCAAGCAGCTCTATGGCCTCCATTTCATGATCGTTGCCGCCTATGCACTGCTCTACAGGGCGCACGTGTCCGTGGACGTCTTCACCATGCTGCTCTCGAAGAAAGGCAAGGCGATTCTCGACATCATCACATACTTCCTGTTTTTCTTCCCGTTCTGTATCGTGTGCGTGTGGCAGGGCTACAGCTTCGCCGCGCGGTCATGGGCAATGAAGGAGACATCCTGGAGCGTGTTCGCTCCGCCGCTGTACCCCATCAAGACCGTCATCATCATCACCTTCATCCTGCTCATCCTCCAGGGGATCTCCGAGGTGATCAAGAGGTTCTACATCCTCAAGGGGGTGGAGCTATGATGGACCTGAGCCCGGAACTCCTGACCGTCCTCATGTTCGCAGGTCTGCTCATAGGCCTGTTCATGGGTCACCCGCTGGCCTTCGTGCTCGGCGGTCTCGCCGTCTTCTTCGGATACATCGGCTGGGGCCCGTCTGTGTTCTACATCTTCATGAACCGCATCTGGGGGACCATGGACAACTATGTCCTGCTTGCCATACCACTGTTCATCTTCATGGCCCAGTTCCTTGACCGTTCAGGGGTGGCCGAAGACCTCTTCAATGCGCTGCGCTACCTCCTGGGGCAGACCCGGGGAGGGATCGGCCTTGCCGTCATTGCCGTCTCCACGGTGTTCGCGGCCTGCACCGGCATCATCGGTGCATCGGTCGTCACCATGAGCCTCCTGGCCCTGCCCATGATGAGGAGGTACGGGTATGACAACAAGCTCTCATACGGCGCCATCTGCAGCTCCGGTTCCCTCGGCATCCTGATCCCGCCCAGCATCATGCTCGTGGTCATGGCGAGCGAGGCCACCCTGTCCGTCGGGAAGCTCTTCGCCGGTGCCGTGATCCCCGGCCTGATCCTGGCAGCCCTCTACATGCTCTACGTGGGCATCCGCTGCGTGATCAACCCGAAGCTCGGGCCGCCCATCAGCAGGGAGGAACGGGCAGCCATCACCAACATGCAGCTGTTCAAGATGGTCATGAAGTCCCTCGTGCCGCCCATGATACTCATACTCGGGGTGCTGGGATCCATCTTCTTCGGCATCGCCACGCCCACCGAGGCTGCCGGCGTAGGCGCATTCCTCGCCTTCATCATGGTGCTGGCCTACGGGAAGTTCACCTGGAAAGGCCTCTATCAGGCGGTCATGCAGTCGGCCAAGACCAATTGCATGGTCATCATTATCCTGTGCGGCGCCACCTGCTTCACCGGGGTGTTCCTCGGCATCGGCGGCGGCGACGTGGTGACTGACTTCGTGAACGGCCTGGGGCTCGGGAAATGGGGGACCTTCTGGGTCATGCAGCTTATCGTCCTGGTGCTGGGGGCCTTCCTCGACTGGATCGGGATCGTGCTCATCTGCTTCCCGCTCTTCCTGCCCATCGCCCAGGATCTCGGCTTCGACTCCATATGGTTCGTCATCTGCATGGCGGTGAACCTGCAGGCCTCCTTCGTGACGCCGCCCTTCGGCTACGCCCTGTTCTACATCAAGGGGGTGGACCCGGACAACATCGACATCAAGGAGGTCTACAAGGGAATTGTTCCCTTCGTGCTGTTGATCATTGTGGGCCTCGCCATCGTGACCTATTTCCCTCAGACCGTTACGTGGCTGGGCAGCTTTGTCGGTGACTGAAACATGCGGAGGTGATCTAAGGACTCTCGGGAGGTGAGCTATGACACAGTCGATTCTGAAAACCCGTTCGATGCTCATGGCGTTCATTGCCCTCATGTTCTGTGCCCCGCCAACGGGTGCATCCGCGGAGGAACCCTACCACCTCGGTGTTGCGCTCGGCCTTTCCGGACCCGGGGCACTCTACAGCCAGGACGGCCTGAAGGCCATAGAGCTCGCCGTCGAGGAGATCAATGCACAGGGAGGCTTCCTGGGGAAGCACCCGATACGGCTCTTCGTCAGGGATACTCTCACCCAACCGGCCCCGGCGGTACAGAAGGTACGTGAACTGATCAAGGACGACAAGGTCAGGTGCGTGCTCGGTACCTACTCCAGTGCGGCCGCGATTGCCATCAAGCCGGTCTGCAGGGAGCACGGGGTGCTCCACATAGCATCCATCAGCAACTCCGAAAATCTCACCAGGGACGACTTCAGCCCGTACACCTTCTCCGTGGTCCCCAACACCTACATGCAGGCAAAGGCTGCCGCCCTGGCCGTGTCGAAGCTGTCGAAGGGCAAGAACTGGAAGACGTACGTGACCCTGGCATCGGATTACGAGTGGGGACGGTCAACCCAGTCGAACTTCGTGGAAGTCCTGAACCAGGTGTCCCCGGAGATAAGCCTGAAAAAAGAATTCTGGCCCCCGCTCGGAGAGACGGAATTCTATCCGTACATCAGGAAGATCATCCTCGAGAAGCCTGACTTCATTTACGGCTCGCTGGCATCCAAGGACAACGACATATGGTTCAATCAGGCAAAGAGCTTCGGCCTGTTCGAGCTGATTCCCTACCAGGGGTCCCTCATCAGCGTGTCGGAACTCATCGCACGTGGGGACCAGCTTCCCAGGGGCGTCATCGGCATGGCCCGCGCCCCGTTTTTCGCCCACATGGACATACCCATGATGAGCCATTTCGTGAAGACCTACAAGGCCCGGTTCGGGCAATACCCCAGTGACTGGGCTGTCCTGGAATACGACGCGGTCTATGCCCTGAAACAGGGCATCGAGAAGACAGGGACCATCGACAGCACGAGAGTCAAGGACGCGATGAGCGGCATGACGGTCAGGACATGCAGGGGAGAGCTCACGTTCCGGGAGATCGACAACCAGCTCAACTGTCCGTCGTATGTGGGAATGGTGGGGAAAGACCCCCGGTACCCGTTCCCCGTCTACAAGGACCTGATCATCATCAAAGGCGATGAATCCTGGAGATCGGAGAGCGAGATCCAGGCCGCACGCGACACAAGGTAGACAGCACCCTTTTCGAACGCATCTCGCGGACATGTTGACGTCCCATGCAGGACCTCTCCTGGTCCTGCATTTTTTCATGAAAGCGAAACGCTGCCGCTATGGGATAGTCGGGATGAGCCTCCAGGGGAAGATCCGGTATGGCATGGGATTTGTATAGTGAGGGTATGAAACCATGGGGGAGCAGGGATGAAGGTCTCTTCACCTGATATTCTGGAACGACTGCTCAGGGATCTTCCCTTGGGAAACGGACAGGCTGCGAAAGGTCCAGCAGCTGGCCCTGACGCCTTTTCAGAGCTCCTGAAAACCGTCGCGAGAAGGGAAACGGGCACGAATGCGGTGCGGGCGGACAGGGAAAAGCTTGCCGCCCTGCTGGAGCTGGTCAGGATCCGGATGAACCGGTCTGTCATGGATGCCTTCTCGGACAGCGATGAAGACTCGACCATGGCGGATTTTTCGTTCATGCCCGCCAGGACGGATGTGGCCATTCCCCGTCAGGATGAGTCAAAAGTCGGACGCTCCCACCAGGCGGACGACATTCCTGTGGCGCGGGGGGACTTGGATGGAATCATAGACAGGGCCTCCTCAACCTACGGGGTGGACAGAAACCTCATCGTGTCGGTCATCAAGGCTGAAAGCGGATTCGATGCCGGCGCAACCTCGCCCAAGGGCGCCATGGGCCTCATGCAGCTCATGCCAGGGACCGCCCGGGACCTGGGGGTGACCGATGCCTATGACCCGGAGCAGAACGTCATGGGGGGCACCCGTTATCTCAAGGGGCTGCTTGAAAGGTACGACGGTGACGTCAAGAAGGCCCTGGCCGCCTACAACTGGGGCGCGGGCAACCTGGAGCGCAGCACCGGCTACCTGCCTGAAGAGACACGGAACTACATCGCCAGGATCATGGAGGACTACGACAGGGCCAGGGGATGATCCCCGGGGTGGAACCCGTCGACCCGCTCAGTGTCTCATGGAGCAGGCATTTCCCTGAGGTCCCCTGCTTGTCTTCTCCCGACCACTATGCTAAATACCATGTTCACCTGACACAGACGTGCGAAAAGGGGGGGGGATCCTGTATGTCCGGTCACAATAAATGGTCGACCATCAAGCACAAGAAGGGCGCGGCCGATGCCAAGCGCGGCAAGCTCTTCTCCAAGATCATCAAGGAGATCACCGTGGCTGCCCGCATGGGCGGCGGAGACATCGAGGGCAATGCCAGGCTCAGGGCTGCCGTGAGCTCGGCAAAGGCGGCAAACATGCCCAAGGACAACATCGACCGCGCAATCAAGAAGGGGACGGGAGAGCTCGAAGGGGCAGCGTTCGAGGAGATCACGTACGAAGGCTATGGCCCGGGCGGGGTGGCGGTGCTCGTCAAGGTGCTCACGGACAACAAGAACAGGGCGGTGGCGGACATACGGCACCTCTTTTCCAAGTACAACGGCAACCTCGGCGAAACGGGGTGCGTGAACTGGATGTTCGACAAGAAGGGTTATGCCTCCATCGACAAGACGGTCGTCGACGAGGAGACACTCTATGACATCGCCCTGGGCGCAGGGGCGGACGACATCACGGACACCGGCGACACCTTCGAGATCCTCACCTCTCCCGAGGACATCGAGAGTCTGCGGTCCGCCCTGGAGGGGAAGGGCATCAAGTACACCCAGCTCGAGATCCAGATGATCCCCCAGACCAACGTGACCCTGACCGGGAAGCCCGCCCAGCAGACCCTGAAGCTGCTGGACGCCCTGGAAGACCTCGACGATGTCCAGGCGGTGTCCTCGAACTTCGACATCAGCGACGAGGAGATGGCCGAGCTCCAGGCATAATGAGAATCTGCGGCGTCGATCCCGGGACCAGGACCACGGGCTACGGAATACTCGACATGCACCAGGACCCCGAACGGCTGGTGTACGTGACCCACGGCACCATCAGACCCCGCTCCGACGAGATGGCGCTGCGCCTGAAGGAGATCTTCGAGGGGCTGACCGACATGTTCCGGCAGTTCGGCCCGGGGGAGGTGGCGGTGGAAACTACCTTTCATTCCCTGAACGCCCAGTCGGCCCTCAAGCTCGGCCAGGCACGGGGGGTCATACTGCTGGCCGCCTCCCTGATGGGGATCCCTGTGTTCGAGTACACCCCCACCGAGGTCAAGAAGGCCACCTGCGGCTATGGACATGCCGGAAAGGACCAGATCCACACCATGGTGAGCACCATCCTGCACCTCCCCAAGGGTACGGTCAGGTCCATGGATGCATCCGACGCACTGGCCATCGGTGTGTGTCACTCTTCATCCCGCCGCATGAGGAGGTTCGTCACGTGATCAGCATGCTCAGGGGACAGGTGGCCCAGCACTCGGGCACGCAGGCCGTCATCATGGTGGGCGGCGTCGGGTACCTCGTCAACGTACCGCTCGGCACCCAGTTCAGGAGCGGCCATGACCACGAGGTGACCCTGCATACCATGCTCATCGTGAGGCAGGACTGCATGGACCTCTACGGGTTCGTCGACCAGCGGCAGCGGGAGATCTTCGCGCTGCTGCTGAACGTCTCCGGCATCGGGCCCAAGATCGCCATGAACATCATCTCATCGGTTGAGCCCAACAGGTTCCTCGACGAGGTCGCGAGCGAGAACATCCCCTACCTCATGAGCCTGCCGGGCATCGGCAGCAAGGGTGCGCAGCGCATCGTGCTGGAGCTCCGTGAGCGGATCGCCAAGCAGTTCAAGACCAGGGGGAGGGAGCCCGGCCGGGACATGGCCGAAGACGCCGTTGCCGCGCTGACCACGCTCGGGTATTCTGATTCTCAGGCGCGCAAGGCGGTGGCTTCGGTGAAGGCCGACACCGTGGAAGACCTCGTGCGCAGGGCGTTGAAGGAACTGTTATGAGGGACGAGATCACCGGGAACACGCTGAACGGTCAGGAGCGCGACTTCGAAGTCCAGATCCGTCCCAGGAGTTTCGGGGAGTACGTGGGACAGGATTCCCTCAAGGAGAACCTGGGGGTCTTCATCAAGGCCGCGGGCAGGAGGTGCGAGGCCCTTGATCACTGCCTCTTCTACGGCCCCCCGGGGCTTGGAAAGACCACCCTTGCATACATCATCGCCCACGAGCTGCAGGTGGGCCTGCGGGTCACGAGCGGACCGGCCATCGAAAAGTCCGGGGACCTGGCCGCCATACTCACCAACCTCGAGCCCCGGGACGTGCTCTTCATCGACGAGATACACCGCCTCGGCAGCGCCATCGAGGAGATCCTGTATCCAGCCATGGAGGAGCACAAGCTGGACATCATCATCGGCCAGGGCCCATCCGCCAGGTCCATCCGCATCGACCTCAACCCCTTCACCCTGGTGGGGGCCACGACCAGGGCGGGCATGATAACCTCCCCCCTGCGAGACAGGTTCGGCATCATCGGCCACCTCGAGTTCTACTCGGTGGAGGAGCTCACACGGATCCTCAGGCGTACCGCCTCGATCCTCGGCATCACCGCCCACGAGGAGGGCCTCGTCGAGATCGCCCGCCGGTCGCGGGGCACACCCCGCATCGCGAATCGACTGCTCAAGCGGGTCCGTGACTTTGCCGAGGTCCTCGGTGACGGCACGATCGGGCCAGACATAGCCGATGCCGCGCTCTCCAAGCTCGACATCGACAAGACAGGCCTTGACAGGATGGACCGCAAGATCATCAGGACCATGGTGCAGACCTTCACCGGCGGCCCGGTTGGCATCGATTCCCTGGCCGCATCCATCGGCGAGGACAAGGACACCATCGAGGACGTCTACGAGCCTTTCCTCATCCAGAACGGCTACATAAAACGTACCCCGCGGGGCCGGCAGGTATGCGCCAAGGGATACAAGGCCGTGGACCTCAGGCCCGGATCTGCTCAGATGGACATGTTCGACGAGGATTGAACGGTGCGGAGGAGCTGACGATGGTCCTTCTCGATGTCGACGACACCCTCTATCCCAAGGGATCGGGCCCGTTCTCTCTGGTCGACCGCAGGATAGAGCAGTACGTCATGGCGACCTGCCGGGTCGACCGGCAGCAGGCGGGCCAGATCAGGAAGACCTACATCAGGGAATACGGGTCCACCCTGCAGGGACTGATGCGGCACTACGGGATCGACCCCGCCCATTATCTCAAGGACGTCCACGATGTCCCGGTGGAAGACATGCTGAGCAGGGACGAGCGGCTCCGCAGCGCCCTGGGTTCCCTTGACAGGGCGATGGTGGCGTTCACCAACGGGTCCTTCGAGTATGCCTGTCGGATCCTGAAGGCCCTCGGTATTGACGGAATGATAGAGGACCTGTTCACCATCGAATACATGGACTTCGTTCCCAAGCCGCTTCCCTGGGCCTACCACAAGGTCATGCAGCTGTACGGCAGGAGACCCGGGGAGTACCTGGTCGTGGACGACAGCATGGCCAACGTCCGCACCGCAAGGAATCTGGGCATGGCCGCGGTGGTCGTGGGCGCCGAGGTCCCCGACGGTTTTGTCTTGAGCATCCCCAGCATCTATGACATATCTCGGGTTGTTTCCTGGTAGTTATTCACCCCATGATTCCTGGAGGATATGCAATGAACGTGCTTGTCACCGGTGTCGCGGGCTTCATCGGTTTCCACGTTGCGCGGCGCCTGCTCGATGAAAGCCACAGGGTCGTCGGTATCGACAACCTGAATCCGTATTACGACCCCGCCCTCAAGAGAGACCGGCTCGCCCGGGTCGGATCAAACGGTGAGTTCACGTTCAGGAAGCTGGACCTTGCCGACCGCGGGGGCATGGAGGAGGTCTTCGCCGGCGAGCGGTTCGATGCGGTGGTCCACCTCGCAGCCCAGGCCGGTGTCCGTCACAGCATCGAAAACCCCCATGTCTACGTGGGATCGAATCTCACGGGTTTTCTCCACATCCTTGAAGGCTGCAGGCACCATGGCGTCCCCCACCTGGTCTACGCATCGTCCTCGTCGGTCTATGGCGCCAACACGAAGATGCCCTTTTCGGTGCATGACAACGTGGACCACCCCGTATCACTGTATGCCGCGACCAAGAAGGCCAACGAGCTCATGGCCCATACCTATGCGGCACTGTACGGTATCCCCTGTACCGGCCTGCGGTTCTTTACGGTCTACGGGCCCTGGGGAAGGCCGGACATGGCCCTGTTCACGTTCACCCGGGCCATTCTCGAGGGAAGGGCCATCGACATCTACAATTACGGCGACATGCAGCGCGACTTCACCTATATCGACGACATCATCGAAGGGGTCTATCGGATCATGTTCCTCATACCCAGGGCCGATCCGACCTGGGACGGCTCCCGTCCGGACCCGGGCACCAGCTTCGCCCCGTCCAGGATCTACAACATCGGCGGATCGCACCCGGTGAACCTGATGCACTTCATCGAGGTCCTCGAGAAGGCCCTGGGCAGGCAGGCGGAAAAAAACATGCTCCCGCTTCAGAAAGGCGATGTGAAGGCAACGTGCGCCGATGCCCTCGATCTCGAGGCGGCCGTGGGGTTCAGGCCCGGGGTCCCGGTGGAGGAAGGCATACAAAGATTCGTCGAGTGGTACCGGTCCTACTATCGCGTCTGATTCGCCCGCCTCAGGATGATCTCGGAGGGAAGATCCGACTCGAGGATGAAATTGAGGATGGTGTCCTGGTAGTGCTCCATGCCGCCGGTGAACTCGATCCCCAACTGGGTCTTGTCCAGGACATTCTCGCTCCTGACGGAACGCACCACGCCCATGGTCTTCAACGGCCCCTGGGGGAGATTGATCCAGATGGTGGCGAGATTCATGCCCTCGATGAGCGGTGCCTTGTCGCCGAGCACCTCGACACCCATGCCCTCGATGCTGATGTCCCAGATGAACACCTTTACCTTCTCGGAGTTTATGGGGTGCACAAGGGTGGCGGTCAGCGGCTCGTCGCCGGTCATCAGGTATCTGAGCACGCTTCGTCTGCTGATATACCGCACCGCATCCGGCCAGGTGGTTTCCATGATGTTCTTGATGATGTCGTTGATCCTCGCCGTGAACAGCATGACGTCGGCACCCTTGAAGAGGTAGAAAGGGTATACCATGTCTATCTGGGGCTGGAAGGGGAGCCTGAGATCAGAGATCCGCACGATGCGCAGCACCATGTTGTCCTGCTCGGGGCGCAGATAGAAGAATTCGGCAGGGATGGCCTTCTGCCTATACATCATGAGCATGTCGCCGAAGCCACGGGACAGGTTCTTCACGTTTTCGAACATCCGCTGGATCTGCTCCTTGTCCGTGATGATCCTGCCGGTGTCGGGAACGCCCTCGTTGAGCTGGGCGAAGGCCTCGATGGGGGTGTCGGCGGGAGAGAAGTCGATGCCCATGCGGGAAGGTACCCCGGAGCCGAGGTAGGCGATGCGGCCCGGGATGGAGGTGGCAATGACCTTTCCCTTTTTCTCCAGGGTCTCGATTTCGAGTTGCGTTCCCTTGTGAAGGAGAGAGAACCCGTCGGTCACGAGGACCCCGATGCCCCCGATGGAGATGTCCACCACCGGGAACCGGAAGGAGTTCTCGCCGATTTTGGCCCGTGCCTGCAGTTCCTCCCAGGCCTGGGTCTTTTTTCGTTTGCTCTCTCTTTTCTCCATCTAGAGTCCTCATCGGAATGCCGAGATGGAAAACTTTAGGATTCGAAGAGGCCTCCATGTGGCCGCTTCATGTATCAAATGAGTCAATCATAATGGACAGATAGAAAATTTCATAGGGGCTCCTGAGGGCGGGCCGCGAGGCGCTTCACGGGGTCGAAGAAAGAACCCCCGGGCAGTGCCGGGGGTTCTGGCTTCCAAGGATTACGATCTGTTGCCGTGTCGGCTGGAGAGGTCTAGTTCCCCTTGTAGACCGGTTTCCTCTTTTCCATGAAGGCCGTCATGGTCTCTGCGATGTCCTCGGACGGGAGGACCATGGCGCTGCGCGCCGCCACGTACTCGAGTCCGTCCGCAATGCTCTGGCCGCGGCAGAAGTTGAGGACCTCCTTGGCGCCCTGGACCGCCAGCGGCGCGCACTGGGCGATCTCGAGCGCGAGGCTCTCCGCGCCCTTCAGGAGCGCGTCCTTGTCCGGGTACACCTCGTTGACCAGGTTGACCTCCCTGGCACGCTTCGCGTCGATGAACTTCGCCGTGAAGGCCATCTCCCGGGTGATGCCCTGGCCCACGATGTGCGGCAGGCGCTGCAGGACTCCCACATCGGCTATGAAGGACACCGCCGCCTCCCGCAGCGAGATCCTCGCGTCTTCGGAAGCCAGGCGGATGTCGCAGGCGCTCCCGAGATCAAGGGCCGCACCGATGCTGTAGCCGTGGAAGCAGCAGATGACCGGTTTCGAGCACTTTTCCACGCTCGTCATGGCGTCCTGGAGCGGGAAGATGTCCTTGAAGAGCCGCACCTTTCCCTTGGCGCTCATGTCCCAGTTCTTCATGGTGGGTATCATGGGGGCCATGCCCATGATGTCGATGCCGGTGCTCAGGTCCTTGCCTTCGCCGGCAATGATCGCAACGCGTGTGCTCTCGTCGGCATCGATGTCGGCGAATATGGGGATGATCTCCTTCCACGCATCCGGGCCCATGGCGTTTTTCTTCTCGGGCCTGTTCAGGAACACCCACGCGATGGGGGCCTTCTTTTCCACTTTGTAGAAGTTGTACTGTGTCGTCATGGCGGGTACCCTCCTCTCTGTGTGAAGGGTAAATGGTTCCGGTGAGCTTGTCAAAGGTTAAATTCACCCTTTAAGGTTATGTTCACGAAGGATATTGACAAGCGACTCGACGAGCACTACCTAAAGAGAGGTCGATAAAAGACAGTGTGAGGACCGTATGCCCATCTATGAATACCGGTGTGAGAAATGCGGGAACGAATTCGAGGCCCTGGTTTCCATGAATGCCAGGGAAAATCCCGCATGCCCGAAGTGTGAGACGAAAAAGGTCAGGAAGAAGATGTCGATAACCGCGTCCAGCAAGGCTGCGTGCGGGTCGTGCGCATCCACATCGTCATGCTCCTCGAAGGGCTTCTCCTGAGGATAGATGCCTGAAGGCCCGGTCAGGGCCTAGCGAAACAGGTCCTCCAGCACGATGGTTTCTTCGCGCTTTGGTCCCACCGAGACAATGGCGGTCTTCACGCCGAGCTTGCCCTCGATGTAGTCGAGATATGCCCTGCAGTTCCGCGGCAGGTGATCGATGGACCTGACGTCGCTCAGTGGCTCCTCCCATCCCGGCAGTTCCTCATAGACGGGCTGAAGGTCCGTGTACATCTCGAGGTTCGCGGGCATGTTCTCGATGGTCGAGCCGACGGACCGGTATTCGACCGCCACCTTGATGGTCTCGAACCCCGAGAGCACGTCGAGTTTCGTGATGGCGAGGTATGAGATGCCGCTCAGGCGTATGGAGTGCCGCAGCGCCACCAGGTCCAGCCAGCCGCAGCGCCGGGGTCTGCCGGTGGTGGCCCCGTATTCGCCGCCGAAGGCACGGAGCCTTTCGCCTGTCTCGTCGCTGAGTTCGGTCGGGAAGGGGCCACCCCCCACGCGGGTGGTGTACGCCTTGCAGATGCCGATGACCGAGTGAATGGCCGTCGGACCTATGCCGGAGCCTACACATGCCTGACCGGCCACGGTGTTGGATGACGTCACGTACGGGTAGGTGCCGTGGTCCATATCCAGGTTGGCACCCTGGGCACCTTCGAAGAGGAGGTGCCTGCCCTGCTTCATGTTCTCGTCGAGGAGGACCGGGACGTCTCGTACATAGGGTCTGATGCGTGCGCCCATGGCCGAGAGCTTCTTGAATATGCTGTCCTTGTCCAGGGGCTTGAGCTTGAGGATCCTGGTGATGTATTCCTGCTTTTCCTCGAAGGCTGCATCGAGCTTCTTCTTCAGGTAAGTCTCGTTGGCGAGGTCGACCACCCTGATGCCCAGACGCCGGGCCTTGTCCTCGTAGGCAGGGCCTATTCCCCTGCCCGTGGTCCCGATACCCTGGGTGCAGTCCCTGGCGGTGTCGATGATGCGGTGGTAGGGCATGATCACGTGGGTTCGGTCGCTTATGGCGATGGACTCCGGCGAGATGTCGTACCCCTTTTCTTTGAGGGCATCGATCTCTTCCAGGAGTATCTCGGGGTCCAGCACCACCCCTGAGCCTATCACGCAGAGTTTGCCCGGATGGAGGATGCCTGACGGGATGAGGTGGAGCACGACCTTTCTGTCCCCCACCACGAGGGTATGGCCGGCGTTGTTGCCGCCCTGGAACCTGATGATCAGGTCGGACCGTTCCGTGAGCAGATCGACGATCTTGCCCTTGCCCTCATCACCCCACTGGGTGCCCACCACCACGATGTTTGCCATGTGCGAGATCCTCCTCAAGCCCTCTTGCGTGCTAGATGAATGCCTCCTGGACAGACAGGGCGTTCGGGACCCACCTCAGTTTGTCCATAACCTTCTTGGGGACCTCGGTATCCACGTCGATGATGGCCGTGTCTTCCAGGCGGCCGCGGCCGAGGAGGAGCCCTGCGATAGTGATGCCGGCCTCGCCGAGGATCTCGACACCCGCATCGGACAGCTTATCGCTGATGAATATCTTCAATCTTCCCCCTGAGCCGGGATTATAGATTCGGAGCACTTGTAACAAATGGCTCCCGAGGTGTCAACACCAAGAGAGACGGGGATGGTCGACGGTAAACGGATTCGGGGTGTGCCTGCCCCCGGACACGGTGTTCGTGTGGGTGACCGTGCCCGGGAGCGGTATGGCCGGGGAGTTCCCTACAGTACCCGTATCGCCAGGACGCCTTCAAGGGACCCGATCTTCCCGATCAGGCCTTCATTCACATCGCCGTCGATATCGATGATGTTGTAGGCGATGCTGCCCTTGCTCTTGTTGATCATGTCCGCGATGTTGATCTTGTTCTCGGCCAGGAGGTGCGTGATCTTCTCGATCATGCCCGGCAGGTTCTGGTTTGCGATGGTCAGCCTCTTGCTGGGCGACCTGTCGAGGTGGGTCTCGGGGAAGTTGACCGAATTCTTGATGTTGCCGTTTTCCAGGTACTCCATGAGCTGCATGGCCGCCATGATCGCGCAGTTCTCCTCGGACTCCTCGGTGGAGGCACCCAGATGCGGGATGGCTATGCTCCTGTCCATCTTGATGAGCTCTTCGTCGGGGAAGTCCGTCACGTAGCAGCTCACGATCCCGTCGGCGAGAGCCTTCTTGAGGTCCGCGGTATTCACGAGTTCCCTTCTGGCGAAGTTCAGGAGCACGGCACCTTTCTTCATGATGGCGAACTTATCCGCATCGATGGATCCACGGGTGTCCTTGTTCAACGGCACGTGCAGGGTGACGAAGTCGGAGTCGGCAAGGAGCTTTTCCAGGCTCGAGGCCCGCTTGGTGTTGCGGGACAGCATCCATGCCGCCTCGATGGACAGGAACGGATCGTACCCGATGACCTCCATGCCCAGGCCCTCGGCGGCATTGGCCACCATGGTGCCGATGGCACCCAGGCCGACCACGCCCACTTTCTTGCCGAGGATCTCGGTGCCGCCGAACTTGGACTTTCCCTTCTCGATCAGATCGGGGACCTTGTCGCCTTCGCCGACGAGGCCCTTGGCCCAGGCAATTCCTTCGGTCACCTTCCGGCTGGCCAGCAGCATGCCGAGAATGACCAGTTCCTTCACGCCGTTGGCGTTCGCACCCGGGGTATTGAACACCACAATGCCCTTCTCCGAGCACTTGTCGATGGGGATGTTGTTTACCCCGGCGCCTGCGCGGGCGATGGCCTTCAGACTCGAGGGCAGGGTCATGTCCTTCATCTCCTTGCTTCGTACCAGGATGCCGTCGGGCTCTGAGACGCCTGTGCGGTACTCATACCTGTCCGTGAAAAGACGCAAGCCCTTTTCCGAGATGTTGTTCAGTAGGTCGATCTTGTACATACAGTCCTCCTCTCTCCGGCCCACTATAATATAGAATATTCATGTTCTGCCAGAGCAAAAATGGGGTCTGAAAAGGGAGAGGGCGGCACGGCCATGGACGGGTAGCGACCCGTCCTGATCACTGTCCGGCCATGGTCTTCAACAATTCGACGAGGAATTCCCAGAAGTGCCCCGTGCTCTCGATGCTGACCCGCTCCTGCGGTGAGTGGGGTTGCTCGATGGTGGGGCCGAAGGAGATCATGTCGAGGCCCTCGATCCTCTCGGCGATCACGGCACACTCCAGCCCGGCGTGGACGACCCGCACGCTGGGTTCTTTCCCGGAAACACGTGAGAACAGGCGCGTGCATGTCGCGAGGATCGGAGAAGAGAGGTTCGGTCTCCATGCGGGGTATCCATGGCCGTGGCGCACCTCGCATCCGGCGAGTTCTCCCGCGGAGGCCACCTGGGCAGCGGCGTCACGGAGTGCGCTCCCGACGATGCTCCGCTGTGACGTGGTGACGATGAGGCTGTCGCCCTCCCATGAGCAGACTGCCAGGTTCGTGGAGGTGACCACGGTGCCGTCGAGGCCCGGGTCGATGTGCAGGGGCCCGTGGGGCAGGGCCTGGAGGAGATGGAGGATCTTCGATGCATCGGCGGGCACAACCACCCGTGGCGCCCCGTGATCCATCACTTCCAGGTCGAGCGCCACGCCGTCATCGACGTGTTCAAATTCTCCCCGGAGGATGTCGTTCCATCGCACGGTCTCGTGCATGAGCTCCCCGATGGCGGACGATTCCACATGAATGACCGCTTCGGCATCCCTCGGAATGGCGTTGTGCTTGCTGCCGCCGCGGAAAGTGCCCAGGCTGAAGCCGTACACGGGATAGGTTGCGTGGAGGATCCTGGCCAGGAGCTTGATCGCATTTCCCAGTCCCCGGTGGATGTCCACCCCCGAATGACCCCCCCTGAGGCCCCCGATTCTGAGCAGAAGGGCCTTCGTGTCTTCCGGAACCGTCATGAAGTCGAGCTCCAGGTCGAGCATGGTGTCCACGCCGCCGGCACATCCGATGATGAAGGTGCCCTCGTCCTCCGAGTCGAGATTGATGAGCGTGTGTGCCGAGAACGATTCTCGCGCGAGCGCATGTGCGCCGGTCAGGCCCGTCTCTTCCTCCACGGTGAAGATGAGCTCGAGATCAGGGTGAGCGAGGCTCGTGTCCTCCATGATGGCGAGCATGGCGGCAACCCCGATGCCGTTGTCCGCACCCAGCGTGGTGCCCGTGGCCCGTATCCAGTCTCCATCCCGTACCAGGCGGATGGGGTCGCTGCTGAAGTCGTGGGGCGTGCTCTTGTCCTTTTCACATACCATGTCCAGGTGAGACTGGAGGGCCAGGGAGGGCATCCCCCTGGTCCCGGGCTTCTTCACGATGACGTTGCCCGCATCGTCGGTCGTGCACGCCAGCCCGAGGCCGCTGGCCAGGGTCCTGACATGCCCGGCGATGGCGGCCTCGTTGCCCGATTCCCTCGGTATCCGCGAGATCTCCCCGAAGTGCCTCCACAAAGCCTGAGGATCGAGCCCGTCGAGAGCCTTCATGAAACGTGTACCCCCCGAGTGCATGTCAATCCTTGTACGGATACCAGCTTGGCCTCCAGCGGGCAAGAGCGAAATGTCCCTTCGAGGGCCCGGGCGATCCTTTCCATGCCCGGGGATTTTGGTGATTACGGTTCCCGGCAAAAAAACCGATAGGGTGTTGGATGCATCTTGACAGGTGGATTGTTTGGAAGTATATGCTTGAACAGCCTGGAATATGGACATTATCATGCTAACCCGCGGTAAAACCCTTCGAAAGTTTTTCCCGGATTCTGGTAATCCCGTTTTTCCAGACATCAACACCCGGGTCCATCCCTCTTGCCAAGGGAGAAAGCCTGAAAAAACGGAGGTATGAATGGCTACAGGAACAGTAAAGTGGTTCAACGAAAAGAAGGGTTTTGGATTCATCACGCAGGACGGCGGCAGCGATGTGTTCGTTCACTATTCTGCTATCAAAGGAGACGGTTTCAAGACGCTTACCGAGGGAGAGAAGGTCACCTTCGAGGTGACCAACGGACCCAAGGGTCCGCAGGCATCGAACGTAATGAAGCTGTAGTGTTCAGCCGGGGCAGGTGAATGCCTGCCCCGGCTCCATGTAGTATCAGCTGGTATATACCGAACATCGGTGTTTCTCGTGAACTGAAAGTTTCGGTATTCTGCGCAGGGCAGCCTCGAGGACTGCCCTTCAGGGAACAGCGCACCGCGCATATGCGGTTCCCCGCCTGTAGAATGCCTGTTTAAGCCTTCACCTGGATCTGTCGTATCTCATGAAGCCACTGCTCGAAGGCTTTGCGTGCCCCGGCGCTTCTGGCCTCGGCTCGCCCGGCCTTCGGCCCGTCAGGTATCGGCATGATGCCGAAGTTGGTATTCATGGGCTGGAAGTCTCCCGTGGTGCGGTCCGTGATGTAGCGGAGCAGGGAACCCAGTGCCGTTTCAGGTCCCGGGGGGGCAAACGGCACACCCCTGATCCGCGCGCACACCGACATGCCGGCCATGATGCCCATGGCGGCGGATTCCATGTAGCCTTCCACGCCTGTAATCTGGCCGGCCAGATAGGTTTTCTCATGGCCGATGATGTGAAGGTCCGAGGCCAGTATCCGCGGTGAGTCCAGATAGGTGTTCCGGTGGATGCTTCCATACCGGAGGATGCGGGCATTCCTGAGCGCCGGTATGAGGGAGATGATCCTCTTCTGCTCCGGATAGGTGAGCCTGGTCTGGAACCCCACCATGGTGCAGGCGTCGCCGGCCAGGTTCTCCCTGCGGAGCTGCACCACGGCATAAGGCCGCTTGCCGGTTCTCGGGTCCTTCAGCCCCACCGGCCGCAGGGGACCGTAGCGCAGGGCGTCGGCTCCCCTGCGTGCGAGCACCTCGACCGGCAGGCATGCCTCGAAGAACCTCACATTCTCGAATTCATGCGCACGGACCCTGTCCGCTGCCAGGAGCCGGTCCATGAAGTGTGAATACTCGTCCCTGTCCAGGGGACAGTTGAGGTAGTCGGTGTCGCTGTCGGACCACCGCGATCCCGCAAAGGCATGACCCATATCGATACTCTCCGTGTCGATGATGGGGGATATGGCGTCATAGAAGAACAGCCTGTCACGTGCCGTCATTGCCGCAAGTTCTCCGGCCAGGGCATCCGAGGTCAGGGGGCCGGTTGCGACGACGGTGAGACGGTCCCTGTCGATGGCCCTGAGCTCCTCGCGTCTGAGCGTGATCCGGTCATGGCTCGCAACGTACCCGGTGATGGCCCCGGCAAAGGCGGTGCGGTCGACGGCGAGGGCCTTGCCCGCAGGTACCCTGGTGCGCATGGCCACGGACATGACGAGGGACCCGAGGCCCGCCATTTCACGTTTGAGGATACCGTGAGCCGTCAACGGGTCGGTGCCCTTGAAGGAGTTGCTGCATACGAGCTCGGCAAGCTGGTCCGTCTTGTGGGCCGCGGTCATGGTGGACGGCCTCATCTCGCAGAGCTCCACGCTTATGCCGCGCTCCGCGAGGACATGGGCCGCCTCAACCCCGGCGAGCCCCGCCCCGATGATGCAGACTTCAGGACGGTGCATCTTCGCTGTGCGTGCACCCGGGATTGGCACAGATAAGTTTGGAGCCTTTCCGTATGAGGATTCCCGAACCGCAGCGGGGGCACTCCTGGATCACCGGCTTCGTCCAGCTGATGAACGGGCACTCTTTCAGAGAGCAGGAATAGAAGGTCTTTCCCTTCTTGGTGCGCTGCTGTACGATCTCTCCCGTACACCCGGGCATGGGGCATTTGACCCCGAGGGGGAACGGCATGATGTTCTTGCACGCGGGGTAGGCGCTGCACGCAAGGAAGGGTCCGAAGCGCCCCTGGCGGATGACCATCTGGGCCCCGCACTTGTCGCAGACCCGGTCAGTGGGTTCGGGCGCCTTGGTGATGCGTCTGGTGTTCTTGCATTCCGGGTAGTTGCTGCAGGCGAGGAACTGGCCGAACCTGCCACGTTTGACCACCATGGGGGCCCCGCACTTCTCGCAGGTCTCTCCGGTCTCCTGGGCCTTGTTCTCTTCCACCGGGCATATCTTTCCCGATTCGTCCCTGGTGAATTCCCTGGTGTTCTTGCAGTCGGGATAGCCTGCACAGCCGAGAAAATATCCGTTCCTGCCGAGCTTGATGAGCATGTCCCTGCCGCAGACCTCGCAGACGATGCCCGAAGGACGGGCTTCGGCACGGATATTCTCCATGTTTTGTGCGGCCTGCTCGTGCTCGGTGTTGTAGGTCCGGTAGAAGTCGCCCATGACCTTCTCATAGGCCGACTGGCCCTCCTCGATGAGGTCCAGGGAATCTTCCATCCGTGCGGTGAAGCCGATGTCGAGGATGTTCGGGTAGTGCTTCACGAGGAGTGCATTGACGTCCCTCCCCAGTTCGGTGGGCACGAAGGAACGGGCTTCCATCCTCACGTAGCCCCTGTCCACGATGGTGGAGATCGTGGGGGCATAGGTGCTCGGCCTCCCGATACCCTTCTCCTCGAGTTCCTTGATGAGGCTCGCCTCGGTGTAGCGGGGCGGCGGCTGGGTGAAATGCTGTTCAGGGCTCACTGCGGTGCAGGCCAGGCGGTCACCCGCGGCGAGGGAATCGGGCAGGGAGCTCTCTTCCTCATCGCCGTTGGCATCGTACAACTTCAGATACCCGTCGAAGGTCATGACGGATCCTGCGGCACGAAGCGCGATATCGCCGGCCGCTATGTCCACGGTGGTCTGATTGAAGGATGCGCTGTTCATCTGGGAGGCGATGAACCGTTTCCAGATGAGGTCGTAGACGGCATACTGGTCGTCGTTCAGGTGGGGTCTCAATGCTTCGGGGGTGTTCTGAAGGCTCGTCGGCCTGATGGCCTCGTGCGCCTCCTGGGCTGACTTCTTGGCCTTGTAGCGCCTTGGTTTTTCTGGCAGATAGGCGGTACCGAAGGCCTCGGGGATGAACCCGCGCACCTCGGCCAGGGCGTCTTCGGAAACGACCGGTGAGTCAGTACGCATGTAGGTGATGAGACCGGTGATCTCGTTGCCGCCGATGGGCAGCCCTTCATAGAGCTGCTGGGCGATCATCATGGTTTTCTTCGCCGAGAAGCGCAGCTTGGATGAAGCCGCCTGCTGGAGGGTCGAGGTGATGAAGGGAGGCGAAGGGTTCTTGGACCGCACCTGCCTGGTGACGGCCTTGATGAGTATGGCAGGTGCCGACTGCAGCGCCTCGACCACCTGGCGGGCCGCCTGTTCGTCGGGCATCTCCTTGGGCACGACGACCTTGGCCGTGAAGGTGTCGCCTGTCGTGGTCGTCAGCTGCGCCTCGACGGTCCAGTACTCCCGCGACTGGAAGGCCTCGATCTCTTCCTGGCGCATGCAGATGAGTCTCAGGGCAACGGACTGCACCCTGCCGCCCGAGAGACCCCGCTTGACCTTTTTCCAGAGCAGCGGACTCATGGTGTACCCCACGATCCGGTCCATGGACCGCCTCGCCATCTGGGCGTCGTAGAGCGGGCGGTTCAGTCCCTTGGGGTTTTTCAGCGCCTCCTCGATGGCCTTCTTGGTGATCTCGTGGAACGTGATCCGGCGGACGGCCGTATCGGGTTTTCTTATCTCCTCGGCCACGTGCCATGCGATGGCCTCGCCCTCGCGGTCGGGGTCCGATGCCAGGAACACGATGTCGGCCTTGTCCGCACGGCTCTTGATCTTCTTGACCACGTCGCGCTTGTCCGGGATTACCTTGTAGCTGGGCGTGAATCCCTGCTCGATCTCGATGCCGAGTTTGCTCTTCGGCAGGTCCTTGATGTGTCCCATGGTGGCCTCGACCTCGAAGCCCTTTCCCAGGTACCTCTTGATGGTCCGTGCCTTGGCTGGCGACTCCACGATGACGAGAGATTTAGCCATGAATGCTCCTTGTCGTGTATCGGTTCCCGGCAGTCCGTTTGAGTGAACCCGAGAGTTCGAGCGTGCTCACCCTGCGGCATGCCTCCGTGACGTCGATGTCGAGATGCATCGCGATCTCGTCGATACTCACCGGCGATCCGGACGCCATGGCGAGGATGTCATCCGGTTGCGCTTCGGCGTGGTCGAACTGCCTCACGATGCCTCTGAGCTGGGGCGCGATCTCGGCGATGATGTCTCCTGCGTGCTCGACGAGGAGCGCCCCCTGTCTCAGGAGATGGTGGGGGCCCTGGGACCGCGCATTGGTGACGTTGCCCGGCACCGCCATGATGGGCCTGCCCTGATCCAGTGCGTACCGGGCCGTTATCATGGCTCCGGACTTGAGCGTCGCCTCCACGACGACCACGGCCTGGGCGAGCCCGGATATGATCCGGTTCCTGCGGGGGAAGTTTTTCGCATCGGGCCTGGTCCCCGGGGGAAATTCGGAAACCACTGCACCCCTGGCGCTGACACGCTCGGCGAGGTCCCGGTGTTCGGGGGGGTAGATCATGTCTATGCCTGACCCGAGAACCGCCACGGTCCCGGCAATGCCATCCAGCGCACCGCGGTGTGCCTGCCCGTCTATGCCCCGGGCAAGGCCTGAGATGATGGAGATGCCCTGGGAACTGAGATCCCTGGCAAGCCTGAAGGCGGTATCCTTTCCGTACAGTGACGGGGAACGCATGCCCACGATGGCGACTGCGGGCTGGAGTTCTTCCAGAGAGCCCCTGACGTAGAGTACGCTGGGGGGGTCGTCGATCTCCCTGAGGATTTCCGGGTAGGCGGGATCGTCCGGGCAGAGTGCCGCGGATCCCGTTCTCTCGAGCACCGCCATGATGCCCGCAACCCTGTTTTCGTCCGGGCCGGCCAGGATGGCATCGACCTGGTTCCTGCTGAGGAATCCGAGCCCCGAGATCTCACAGGCAGGTGCCCTGAAGAGGGACCCGGGGTTCCCGAACACCTGCAGGAGTTTCCGGACGGTCTTCGGGCCGATGTTCGGCAGCAGGTCCAACGCGATCCATGCCTGGGTCGAGTTCATAGGGATCAATCCATCTCCAGGATTTGGGAGGCTAACGGAAGTTGGTGACGGATGTCAAGGATGATTATGGAAAGGGGGAACGCCGTGCCGGTACGGATCCACGCAGGCTTGGAACGGTCGGGGTTTCCGCCCCGGAGAGACCAGAAGCCTTTCACGGCACTACAATGCATTATCCCGAATAGTGCCCATGATCGTGGAACTTGTTTGCCGTTCTTCGTGGAGCGGGTTGGCATTCAACAAGGTAATATCATGATATTCCAAGTCTTTCCTCGCAGGCACAGTTGTTGCTGGTAAGGGACATATACACGTTGAGGTGATCGCTTATGAAGAGATGGTTGACGGTTCTGGCAGTGCTCGAGGTGATGGTCATACCCGAGTATCTCTGGGCCATGTCCATACCTTTCCTGGCATAGACGAACGGGCTGGTCCGACGGGAACGTCCTCGGGCACCGTCAGTTGGCCGTTGAGGTGGCCTCCTTCAACGCCTTTGCCATTTCCTTTGCCTCGGCGATCTGGTCCGGGGTCATCCGGCGGGCCATGACGTCGAGGTAGACCATGGCGTCCTGGATGCCCTGATCGGCAGCGAGCTGGAAACACAGATAGGCCTGCAGAAAATCCCGAGGTACCCCCGTACCCTTGCTGTAGAGGATGCCGAGGTTGTAGAGCGCCTTGTCGTAGCCCTGCTCGGCTGATTTCCTGAACCACCTGGCAGCCTCTTCGTAATCCTGGGGGACCCCCTTGCCCGTGGCGTACATGAGCCCGAGATTGAACTGGATGATCGCGTCTCCATGGTCCGCTGCGAGGCGGTACCATCTGGCAGCCTCGACGAAATCCTGGGGGGTGCCGAGGCCATGGTCATAGAAGTAACCGAGAAATCCCTGGGCCTGGCTGTTTCCCTGCTCGGCGGCCATGCGGAACCAGGTTGCAGCCTCGCTGAAGTCCTGGGGGACGCCCTCGCCGTTGAGATAGATGTTGCCGAGACAGCCCTGGGCATGGGCGTTCCCCTGCAGCGAAGCGGCCTTGTACCACTTGATGGCCTCGAGAGGATCTTTCTTCACGCCGACGCCCCGGTAATACATGTCGCCGAGGTTCGCCTGGGCATCAGCACTGCCCTGGGCTGCGGCCTTGAGATACCAGTGCGCGGCCTCCTCCGGATCCTGGATGAGCCCCGTGCCATGGTAGTAGATGTCTCCCAGGCGCTTCTGGGATTCGAGGTCCCCCTGCAGGCCGGCCCTGCGATACCACTTTTCCGCCTGGACGTAATCCTGGTCGACGCCGAGACCCTTGCTGTGCATGAAGGCGATGTTGCTCTGGGCCTTCACGTAGCCGAATTCGGCGGCGACGGTGAACCACCGGGCGGCCTGGACGTAGTCACGATCCACCCCCATGCCCTTGTAATACATGATGCCCAGGTTGAACTGGGCCTCGGCGTTTCCACCTTCAGCGGCCCTGCGGAACCATTGGGCGGCACTGGCGTGATCCTGGGCGACACCCCACCCGTTAGTGTAGATCAGCCCCACGTCGTACTGGGCCTGTGAATCCCCTTTTTCTGCGAGGGTCAGGAGCTCTATGAGGTCATGGGCGGAGTCCTTCTTCCGCGAAAGGTCCACGGACGAAGTCGTGCTGCACGAGACGATCAGCATGGTCACGGCCAATGCGAGGCTGGCGAGCATTCTGACACGCATGGGATGTTCCCCCCACAACCGTATGGAAAAGCAGCTTAGTTCCAGACGTTCTTTCCCCTGTACAAAACGGGAATTCCATTATGAACCATAACCATGCATGAAAAGCAAGTCCGGGGATGATCCTGACGGGGGCGTGCAAGAAAACCCTTGACATGATGCCCCTGTCAGGGGATATACAGAGCGATGTTTGAAAATACACCAACCCAGGCTTATTATTACCGCTTTTATTTTAGGAGGGGCGATTGCCCATAGGCCTGGGCGCCGGTAGCGTGACAGACAGGGCCATGGGCAGAACCCCATGGCCTTTTTTTATATCACCCGGCAAAGGGGAACTATCATGAAGAAGATCCTCAGCGGCAACGAGGCGATGGCACGGGGGGCATGGGAGGCGGGCGTCTCCTTCGCTTCCGCATACCCCGGCACGCCAAGCACCGAGATTCTCGAGACGATCGTGAAAGAGTACCCGGATATCCATGCCGAATGGACACCCAACGAGAAGGTGGCCCTCGAGGTGGCTGTGGGCGCTTCTTACACAGGGGCCAGGGCGCTGGCCATCATGAAGCACGTCGGCGTGAACGTGGCCGCGGACCCGCTGATGACTCTGCCGTACACCCTGGTGCGGGGAGGGATCGTGCTCATCAGCGCAGACGACCCCGAACTGTTTTCCTCCCAGAATGAACAGGACAACAGGCACTATGCGCGCTTCGCCAAGATCGCCCTCCTCGAGCCGTCCAGCTCCCAGGAGGCGAAGGACTTCACCAGGGAGGCCTTCCGGATAAGCGAGGAGTATGGAACGCCCGTCATGGTCAGGACCACCACGAGGATCTCTCACTCCATGGGCATCGTGGAGCTCGGTGATGTTCAGCCGCAGAAGGCGCCGACCCTCGAGCGTCATCCGGCGGAGTGGGTGATGCTGCCCGCAAACGCGAGGAGACGTCATCCCGTCATCGAGGAGCGGGTGGTGGCCCTGAGGAAGCTCGCCGAGGCCACACCCATGAACCGGATGGTGATGTCGGGCACCGACCTGGGCATCATATCATCAGGCGTGGCCTATCAGTATGCGAAGGAGGCCTTCCCGGAGGCCTCGTTCCTGAAGCTCGGCATGCCGTACCCCTTTCCTGGCGAACTCGTCAGGGCATTCGCTTCCAAGGTCAAGGAACTCTGGGTAGTCGAGGAGCTCGATCCCTTCATGGAGGAGATGGTCAGGGCCCTGGGCATTCCCTGTCACGGCAAGGACCGCATGCCGCTCTGCGGTGAGCTGAACCCCGACATCATCAGGGCGGCCGTCTCGGGCGAGACCGCTCTCAAGACCGCCCAGCCGGCATTGCCCGGCAGGCCGCCGTCCATGTGCCCGGGGTGCCCGCACCGGAGCATGCTCTACGCCCTGCGCCGCAACAAGTGTTTCATCGCGGGGGACATCGGCTGCTACACGCTCGGCTTCCTGCCGCCCCTGGATGCCATTGACACCTGCCTGTGCATGGGTGCGGGCATCAACCATGCCCACGGCATGTCCAAGGTGTTCGGCCCGGGCGGTCAGAAGCTGGCCGCGGTCATCGGCGATTCCACCTTCTATCACTCGGGGATAACCGGCCTGCTGAACCTGGCATACAACAACGGGGCGGCCGTGATCGTGATCCTGGACAACCGGACCACCGCCATGACCGGGGCCCAGAACCACCCGGGCACCGGGGTGACCATCGAGGGGGACAGGACCACCGACATCGACCTGGAAGGCCTGGTGAGGTCCCTGGGCATTCAGTGGGTCAGGACCGTCAATCCCTACGAGGTGAAGAACACGCGGGCCGTGGTGAAGGAGGCCCTGGAGACCAAAGGCCCGGCCGTCATCATCTCGAAGGCCCCCTGCGTGCTGCTCAAGACCGGGTTCCTCCCGGGCAAGCCCCTGAAGGTCGACCAGGAGACGTGCACCGGCTGCAAGGTATGCATCGGGCTCGGGTGCCCGGCCCTTGAATTCAGGGACGAGAAGGCGCATATTAACGAGGTTTGCGTCGGATGCAACGTGTGTGCTGAGCTCTGCCCGGCAGGCGCCATCGGAGGTGACGTATGAACGTGCTCATGACAGGAGTCGGGGGGCAGGGCATCATCCTCGCATCCGATGTGCTCTCGGAGATCATGATGCGCTACGGGTGCGACGTGAAGAAATCGGAGATTCACGGCATGGCCCAGCGCGGAGGGAGCGTGATGTCGCACGTGCGCTTCGCCCCGCAGGTTTCCTCGCCGCTCATCCCGTACGGAGCCTGCGACATCCTGCTTTCCTTTGAAGAGCTCGAAACCGCGCGGTATATGTCATACCTCAACGAGAATACCCGCGTCATCGTCAACCGGTTCCGCCTGGCGCCACCCACGGTCATGTCGGGCAAGGAGCCGTATCCGGACATCACGTCGATACTCCGGGAGAAGACCGCCAACGTCCACCTCGTCGACGGCAGCGCCCTGGCCGCCGAGCTGGGCAATCCCCGGGGCGTGAACGTCGTGCTTCTCGGCATGCTGTCCACGTTCCTGGACCCGCCCGAATCGCTCTGGATAGAGACCATCGGCGATATGCTGCCGGCCAGGATACGGGAGGCGAATATCGAGGCGTTCAAACGGGGCGCTCGGTTGAGAATGCAGTGAAAGACACGAGAAAGAGGAGGGTTGTGGCATGATCTTCAACGAGGAATTCGAGACGTTGCCCCGTGAGGCGCTGGAATCGCTGCAGCTCAAGAGGCTCAAACAGGTTGTCGAACGCGTCTACCACACGGTCGGCTACTACCGCAAGAAATTCGAGGAGGCAGGTGTGGCCCCGGAAGACATCAAGGGCCTCGACGACCTGAAGAGGCTGCCGTTTTCCTCCAAGCAGGACCTGCGGGACAACTATCCCTTCGGGCTGTTCAGCGTGCCCATGAGCAACATCGTGCGGCTCCATGCATCCTCCGGGACGACGGGAAAGCCCACCGTGGTCGCCTACACCAAGCGCGACATCGAAACCTGGGCCGAGCTCATGGCCCGCTCCTTCGCCGCGGCAGGGCTCACGAGGAACGACATCATCCACAACGCCTATGGATACGGCCTGTTCACCGGCGGCCTTGGCGCCCATTACGGGGCCGAGAAGCTCGGTGCCAGCGTCATCCCCATGTCCGGGGGAAACACCAAGAAGCAGATCATGATCCTCCAGGATTTCGGGCCGACGGCCATCTGCTGCACCCCCTCCTACCTGCTGTTCCTGGCAGAGACGGGGGAGGAGATGGGGATAGACATGAAGTCGCTCCGCCTGAGGGTCGGCATCCTCGGGGCTGAACCATGGAGCGAGCGCATGCGCGCAGAGATCGAGAGCAGGCTCGACATCACGGCGCTCGACATCTACGGGCTGTCCGAGGTCATGGGCCCGGGCGTGGCCATGGAGTGCATCGAGGGCAGGAGAGGGCTGCACATCTTCGAGGACAACTTCATCGTGGAGGTGATCGACCCGGCAACCGGCGAGGTGCTGCCCGACGGCCAGCGCGGGGAACTCGTCTTCACCACGCTCACCAAGGAAGCCTTCCCGCTCATCCGCTACCGCACCAAGGACATCTCGCGGCTCATGCGGGAGGTGTGCCGATGCGGCAGGACCTTTGTCCGCATGGAGCGCATATCGGGCAGAAGCGATGACATGTTCATTATCCGGGGCGTGAACGTGTTCCCCTCCCAGATCGAGAGCGTGATCATGGAGATCGAGGGCCTGGAACCGCACTACATGCTCATCCTCGACCGCGAAGGGTCGCTGGATACCCTCGAGATCCAGGTGGAGGTGAGCGAAAGGATCTTCTCGGACGAGATCCGGAAGCTGCAGACCATGGAGCGACGTATTGCCAAGGACATCAAGGACTACATCGGAATATCCGCCAAAATAAAGCTTGTGGAGCCCAAGAGCCTGCAGCGGTTCGAGGGCAAGGCCCAGCGCGTCATCGACAAGAGGAACATTTGAAGGAGGTTCTCTCATGAAGGTGGAACAGATTTCGATCTTCCTTGAGAACAAACCGGGCGGGCTCTCGGGTGTGACCAGGGTCCTCAAGGACGCGGGCATCAACATCCGGGCACTGTCGCTGGCCGATACCAGCGATTTCGGGATCTTGAGGCTCATCGTGGACGACGTGAACAGGGCCAAGAAGGTGCTCAACGACAACGGGTTCGCCGTCGGCAGGACCCACGTCATCGCCGTGGAGGTCCCGGACAGGCCGGGCGGCCTCCACAGCATCCTGGATATCCTCACCAGAAACGGCATCAACGTGGAGTACATGTATGCCTTCGTGGAGCGCAGCGGAGAGAACGCCGTGATCATCTTCCGGTTCGACAACATCGACCACGCCATCGAGGTGCTCATAAGCAACGGGTTCACCGTGCTCAAGGGCGAGCAGGTCTACAACCTCTAGGCACATCAGCGGGCCCGCGAAAAGGCAGGGAAGCGAGACCATGGCACGGATCATCAGGCAGACCGTCCAGGACAACCTCGGCAAAGAGGCAGGGCTGGCCGTCATCGGCCGCGCCTTCCTCGTGTCCGGGATCCTGGCGGCGCTTGTCGGTACAGGCTTCGCCATATGGCTCGGGGAATTCGTCTGGATCTTCGGGGGTATCTTCTTCCTCATCTTCTGCGTGGCCATGCATGTCCTCTTCGGGGCTCTCTCCGAGGTTGTCGTTCTCCTGAAAAGGCTCTGCGGGCTGCCGTGCAGCATACCGGTTTCCGGCACGGCCTCAGGGGTGATCTTCCTCTGCTCCGAGTGCGGTACCATGGTGTACGAGTCCAGCGAGAAGTGCCCGAAGTGCAAGGAGACCCTCGACCCTGCAGAAGAGGGATCAGGGGCTCTTTTCGGATCCGATAAAGACATTTCGAATGAAAAGGGGGAGGTTCAATGAAAAGGTTAGCATTCGGTATCCTGTGTTGCATCGTGATGATGTCGCTCCTTGGTGCATGCGGCAAGAAGGACGAGCAGCCGGCGGAGCCCGCGGTCGTGGAACAGGCAAAGGCCGAGCCGATCAAGCTCACGTACAGCATCTTCTTCCCGCCGACCCACCCTCAGTGCAAGGCCGCCGAGGACTGGGCGAAGGAGGTTGAAACCCGGAGCAACGGCGCCGTGAAGATCGACACCTTCCCGGGCGGCACGCTGACCAGCGCGAACGACTGCTACGACGGTGTGGTCAAGGGAATATCGGACCTGGGCTTGTCCTGCTTCGCCTACACCCGGGGTCGTTTCCCGGTCATGGAGGCGGTGGACCTGCCCCTGGGGTATCCCACCGGCATGGCGGCGACCAAGACGGCCAATGACTTCTACCAGCAGATGAAGCCCGCGGAGCTCGATGATGTTCACCTGCTCTACATCCATGCCCACGGGCCGGGCCTGCTCCACACCAAGAAGGAGGTCACGAGCCTCAAGGACCTCAAGGGCATGAAGATCCGCTCGACGGGCCTGAGCTCCAAGGTCGTCGAGGCCCTCGGCGGCGTTCCGGTGGCCATGCCCCAGCCCGGAACCTACGAGGCCCTCCAGAAGGGTGTGGTGGACGGCACCTTCGCCCCCATGGAGACCATGGAGGGCTGGAAGCAGGGCGAGGTGGTCAGGGCCACCACCGATTGCCGGACCATCGGCTACACCACCGCCATGTTCGTGGTCATGAACAAGGCCAAGTGGGAGCAGCTCACACCCGAGATCCAGAAGGTGTTCACCGACGTGAGCAGCGAATGGATCGCGGTACACGGCAAGGCCTGGGACGATGCGGACGCCAGTGCCAGGACCTATGTCGAAGGGCTCGGAAACAAGTTCATCGAGCTGAGTGCGGACGAGACCAAGAAGTGGGAAAAGGCCGTCGAACCCGTGATGAAGGGCTACGAGGAAGAGGTCAAGGCCAAGAACATCGAAGGCGCCAAGGCAATAACTATCCTGAAGGAACTCATCGCGAAAAACGCCCAGTAACGGCCAATCACAACAAATGGTGGCGGCGGTCTCCCCCGAACGGGGGGACCGCGTGAACCGAACGAGAGAGGCACAGGATCATGCTGTCGTTTCTGAGGGTCGAACGTTTCATGTCCCGCCTGTCCGAGAAGATGAACTGGATCGGCGAGGCCACGCTCGTGTTCATGATGCTGCTCACCGTGGCCGATGTCTTCGGCCGTCTCTTCAATTCGCCCATACCCGGAACCTTCGAGATCGTGGGATTCACCGGGGCTGCGGTGATCGCCTTCGCCCTTCCGTACACGAGCGTGATGAAGGGCCACATCGCGGTGGAAGTCCTGGTGGAGAGGTTGCCGCGGCTGGCCCGGATCATCGTCAATGCAGTCAATTCCTTCGTAGCCATGGTGCTCTTTGCGGTCATCTCATGGCAATGCGTGGTGTTCGCGCAGGACATCAAGGCGAGCAGGGAGGTGTCGCTCACCCTCCAGATGCCCGTATACCCTTTCGTGTATGGCATCGCAGCCGGCTGTGCGCTGCTCAGCCTGGTCCTGTTCGTTGAGTTCATCAGGCAGCTGAGAGGAGCGGAGATCGGATGACGCCCACCACGATCGGCCTCATCGGCCTGGCGGCCCTGGTCGTCCTCCTCTTCTCCCGCATGCCCGTAGGTTTCATCATGGCCCTGGTCGGCTTCTTCGGGTTCGCCGCCATCGTCTCGCCCGATGCCGCGCTGAACCTGCTGGCCAAGGACACGTTCTCCACCTTCGCCTCCTACAGCCTCACCGTGATCCCGCTCTTCGTGCTCATGGGCCAGGTGGCGTTCCACTCGGGCATCAGCACCAGGCTCTTCGACACGGCATACAAGTTCATGGGTCACCTGCCGGGAGGCCTGGCCATCGCGACTGTCGGGGCCTGTGCATTCTTCGCATCCATCTGCGGGTCCACCAACGCCACGGCAGCCACCATGGGATCGGCCACCCTGCCCGAGATGAAGCGGTACAATTACCAGCCGGAACTGGCTACCGGTGTGGTGGCCTCGGCCGGGAGCCTGGGGATCCTCATACCTCCGAGCGTGATCTTCATCGTGTACGGCATTCTCACCGAGCAGTCCATCGGCAAGCTCTTCATAGCCGGGATCCTGCCCGGCATCATCCTGACCATGTTCTTCATCGCGGCCGTGCTCATCTGGGTGACCATGAGACCCGAGCTTGGACCCAAGGGACCCAGATTCTCCTTCAGGGAGAAGGTGGCATCGCTGACCGGGGTTTCCGAGACGCTCATCATCTTCGTGCTCGTCATGGGCGGTCTCTTCATCGGCTTCTTCACGCCTACCGAGGCAGGCGCCATGGGGGCCTTCTTCACCATCGTCATAGCGGTCACGCGCAGGCAGCTCACCTGGAAGGGCTTCCTGCAGGCCTTGTCCGAGACCACGCGCATCACCTGCATGATCATGGTCATCGTGGCGGGTGCCACCATATTCGGGCATTTCCTCGCGGTATCGCGCATCCCCTACGACATCGCGGGGTGGATCACCGGGTTCGACATGCCGGACTGGGTCATCATGAGCTTCATCATCTTCTGCTACCTCGTCGGCGGGTGCTTCATGGACGCCCTTGCGCTCATCATGCTGACCATCCCCATCTTCTACCCGGTGGTCATGGAACTCGGTTTCGACCCCATATGGTTCGGGGTGATCGTCGTGATCGTGACACAGATCGGCGTGGTCACGCCGCCGGTGGGGGTGAACTGCTACGTGGTGAACGGGGTGGCCCGCGACGTGCCGCTGCACATGATTTTCAAGGGGTGTGTGCCGTTCATCATCGCCATGATCCTGCTGTGCTTCCTGCTCATCCCGTTCCCGCAGCTGGCCACGTACCTGCCGGGTCTGATCAGGTAGCCGGTCAGTATTTCATGTAATGGAACGGCTCGATCTCGGCCAGGGCCTCGGGCGTGAGCGTCTTGAACTTGTGTTCCCTGAGGATCTTCTGGGTCCCATCGATGTCGGACACGTCCACCACGAAGACCGCCGTCTTGTTGCTCTCGAGCACGAAGCCGTAGGCGTTCTCGATGTTGATCTTCTTCTCTGCCAGCAGCTGTACGAGCCTGTCCATGCCGCCCGGTTTGTCGTCGATGACCACGGCGATGATCTCCTTGAGGCTTGCCTCGACGCCTTCCTTTTTGAGGGCCTTCAAGGCCAGCCTGGGGTCGTCCACGAGGATGTTGAAGAACCCCTTGTCCCCGAAGGACGAGATGGTGATGGCCCGGATGTTGATCTTTTCCCTGTTAAGGATGCCCGATACCTGTGCGAGCCTCCCTGGCTTGTTGTCCACCGGTACGGTCAGCTGATATGCGGTCATGGTCCACCTTGGTATGGAAATGTCATTTCATAACCCGTCTGTTTCGATATTCATTAGTATGTTCCGGCGCCGCAAAGTCAAGGGGATTCTCTCCCGAGTGTCAAGACTCGTTAGAAATGTCCCCCTGTTAAACTCGTTAAAAATGTCCCCTTTGTATATCCCCATCTGAGCACCATATGTCAGTGATGAGAGGGACCAAGCCCTATCCGTAGGATAGGGCCGC
>JAGOOG010000016.1 GCA_017992605.1 Deltaproteobacteria bacterium | reverse complement strand
CACGGTCTCTACTAATTCGTAGATCTTTTGTTCAAGGATTTCAAGTATCTCCAAGAGATAGTCTCCTTCCATTATCCGTCAAGAATTATACATCCATCAATGCCATGAAAGTCAAGGATTGAATGTACCTCTTTATGATTATGATGTGGAGAGAAACCTGGCCTGCCGGCCGAATGAAGGTAAAAATATTCACACATGACGCACGCCCGGCCGATATGATATGTGAATGCATATACGGAGGTGAGCAATGGACAGGCCCTATCTCGAAACACTCTATGAAATGGCCAGACAGCTCAACACGGCCCACAATCTCCCGGCCATCCTCGACACCGTGGTGAACCACCTCCCCAAGGTGCTGGACGCGAAATACTGCTCACTGTTCGTCAGGAACCCCTCGTCGGGCGATCTCGAGATCAAGGCCCACAACCACCAGGACATCGGGCAGGACCCTTTCATTTCCATAGGCAACCAGCGCGAGAGCATCATGAACCTGACCCTGACCAGGGGCAGCTCGCTCATCATAAGGGACATCGAGGAGGAGATCGGGTTCCCGAACAAGGATAAATACTCGACCAAGTCCTTCATGTGCATCCTCATCAAGCAGAACGAGAAGGCGCTCGGCGTCCTGAACCTCGCGGACAAGACATCGGGCGACTTCTCCAAGGACGACATGCTGATCGCATCCATCATCTGCGAACTCCTTGGCGCGTTCCTGAGCCGTATCGATTACACTGCACTCTAAGGCGGTACCTTCATGAGCTTCACCTGCGGGATTGTTGGGCTTCCCAACGCGGGCAAGTCCACGCTCTTCAACCTCATCACGAGGGCGGCAGCACCGGCGGAGAACTACCCGTTCTGCACCATCGACCCCAACATAGGGATCATGAACGTGCCCGACGAGAACCTCGAGGCCATCGCACGCATCGTCAAGCCGGACAAGGTCATCCCCACCACGCTGAAGCTCTTCGACATTGCGGGGCTCGTGAAGGGGGCATACAAGGGCGAGGGTCTCGGCAACCAGTTCCTGGGGCAGATCAGGGGGGTGGACGCCATCGTCCACGTGGTCAGATGCTTCAAGGACGTGAACGTCAGCCACGTCTATACCGATATCGACCCGGTCCGCGACATGGAGATCATCCTCACCGAGCTCGTCATGGCAGACCTCGACCTCGTCCAGAGACGTCTCGATGCCCTGAAAAAGGGCATGAGGCTCGGCAGGAAGGACATCCCCGCGGGCGAACCCGAGCTCCTCGAGACCCTGAGCGAGGTCCTCTCGAAAGGGCAGTGCATCATCGACTCCGGCATCGAGTTCGACCAGGTACAGATGAAGGCATGGGGTATCCTGACGGCAAAGCCCTCTGTCATCGTTGCCAACGTCGGTGAAGAGGACTTCACCGGTGGCTCGGTCCACCTCGACAACCTCAGGGCCTGGGCGGAGGCCAGGGGAAAGAAGGTGGTGCCGATCTGTTCCCGGTTCGAGCTGGAGGCCGCGGAGCTCGAGGAGGACGAGCGGAGGGAGTTCCTCGATTCCATCGGCATCGAAAGGTCCGGCACGGATACGCTCATCGCGACCTGCTACGAACTCCTCGACCTCATCACCTTCTATACCCCGGTCGGGGAGACACTGCGGGCCTGGACGCTCAGGAAGGGCGGCACGACCTACGAGGCGGCGGGGCTCATCCATTCGGACATCCAGAACGGCTTCATCAAGGCCGACGTCATTGCGCTGGACGACTTCCTCTCGAAGGGCGGCCTCCACGGCGCCAGGGATGCCGGCCTCATCCTCACCGAGGGCAGGGAATTCGTGCTGCGGGACAGGGATGTCCTCGTGATCCACTTCAGGTAGAACTCCCGTCTCTTGATTCCCGTATCCTGCACCGGTATAGTATACTGATACGGATCAATACTGTACTGTCCATGGGGAGGCGTTTCATGGTGAACGAGAAGGTATTGTCAAGGGTCTATCTGGAGGCTGTCCTGCCCTGCCTCGAAGTCCTCACGCACCGGGATGACCAGGCGTCACAGATCGCTGCACGATGGAACGGGAGCATCCGGTTCAGTGTCGGCATATCAGGACCCCGCAGCACGGTGGAGCTCAGAAACGCAAGGGCCAGAGTAAGCCCCTCCCCTCTCCCGGGTCCCGACGTGGCCCTGTTCTTTCCCCACGAGACCATGCTCAACAATCTCTTCCGGGGCAAGGGGCTCCAGATAGCACTGCCCTGGAAAGGACTCACCAGGATAAAAGGCCTCCTGACCTTTTCGAAGCTCGCGGCGCGTATGCAGGAGATTCTTGAGAGCAAGGACAGCGAGGCCCTCGAGCTGAGGGCGGAACTCATGCTCGGGCTCATGTCAAGGGCCATTGCCGTTCTGGCACAGCACGACCCCGAGTACAAGGTGAAGGCCTCCCACCTCCACGGCATAACGGAGTTCAGGATCAGAAACGGCCTTGCTTCGCATGTCGCTTTTTCCGGAGGTACTGCCAGGGCATCTGCCGGCAAGGCCCCGTCGCCCGACTTCATGCTGGAATTTGCCGACAGCCCCCTGTTCCTCGATGTGGCCGATGACAAGGTGGATGTCCTCGCCAAGGCCTGCCTCGGCCAGATATCGCTCAAGGGCGACCTCCACATGGGTCAGATCGTCAATATCGCCCTGGACAAGATCGGCGAATACCTTCTCTAGGAGGCCAGCTCGTGTCATATACCTTTGAAAAATCCTTGGAATTGTTTGAGCGTGCCGCACGTGTGATCCCGCAGGGAATACCGGGCCACCTCACCCCGGTGATCACCGTGCCGGGATCGTATCCGTACTTCGTAGCCAGGGCCAAGGGTCCACGCTTCTGGGATGTGGACGGCAACGAGTTCATCGACTACATGTGCGCGTATGGGCCCATGATCCTCGGCTATGCCAACGAGAAGGTCGACGAGGCCTATCGCCGTCAGGCGGAATCGGGTGCCTGCACCACCATCGCCACGGACCTGTCCGTGGAGCTCGCCGAGACGGTCACGAAGACCATCGACTGTGCCGACTGGGTCATGTTCGCCAAGAACGGCGCGGATGCGACGTCCATGGCCGTCACGCTGGCACGGGGATATACCCGCCGTGACAAGATCGTGCTGGCAGAGGAAGGGTACCACGGAACCCAGCCCTGGGCAGGGACGAACTCCGTGGGGATCACGCAGAGGGACCGGGCCGACATCGTCATGGTGCCGTGGGGAGACCTCGATGCCTTCCAGGCCGCGATCGCCCGTCACAAGGGACAGGTCGCCGGGGTCATGTTCACCCCCTACCACCACCCGGTCTTTGCGGACCAGAAGCTCCCCGCGCCTTCATTCTGGCCCGAGATGAGAAGGATCTGCGACGAGCACGGCATCGTGCTCATCATCGACGATGTGCGGGCTGGCTGGAGGCTCGACCTCAAGGGCTCAGGCCACTTCTTCGGCATCAGGCCCGACCTGGCCTGCTACAGCAAGGCCATGGCCAACGGGTACGCCATATCGGCCCTCGTGGGAACCGAGAGGATGCGCATTACCGCGTCCAAGGCCTACTTCGCGGGATCCTTCTGGTGCAACGCACCCGAGATGGCGGCCGCCATGGCCTGCATCGGGGAGATGAAGGCCATGGACGCACCCAAGGTGGTCAGGGACCTCGGCGAGAAGCTCATGAAGGGCCTCGCCGAGCGTGCAGGGGCCCACGGCCTGCAGCTGTCCATCACCGGCCCGCCGGCCATCCCGTTCATGAAGTTCGCCAACGAGACGAACTTCCTCCGGTCGCAGCTCTTCTGCGGCGAGTGCGCGCGGCGCGGGGTGTTCTTCCACCCGCACCACAACTGGTTCCTCTCTGCGGCGCACACGGAGCGTGACATCGCGCAGTCGCTCGACGTGGCGGACGAGTGCTTCGGCATCGTGGAGGAGCGGTTCGGGGGGTAGAGATCCCGACCGGGCACGACACCCGTGAGCATTAGTGCTTCAACGGCGTGAGTCTCAGTATGGTGCAGTGGATCAGCAGCCCGTTGCTCGTCGGAAGGTAATTGAAGGACGGACCGTCGCCGTATCTGTACGATATGAGCTTCAGCTGTCCCTCGAAAACCGTCCCGGGTGGAGAACCACGAAATACGTCCATGATCCGGCCTTCGGTATGATCCCCCTCTGAGATGCCCACGAGGCGCTTCTCCGACGTGTAGAACACGAATGCGACATCTGGTGGCTTCTGCCCTTCGGCCAGGGCCTGCAGCAGCCCTGCAGACGGATGACACGTCAGGGAGAGCCTGAAGACGTCTTCCGGACCGGTCTTCATCAGCCTGCAGGCGCCGTCGGTCTCCAGGACGAGGCCGGGCTGAAACTTGGCCGCCAGAACGGCGAAGGCCTCCTCCAGTTTCCGCTGGACACAGATGGGGCAAGGATCCGTCGTTGTCTCGGCGATCATGCGGAGGGCATCCTCGGGCAGATCAAGGGCACGGGCCTGTTTCGGGTTCACGGCAAACATGCATACGAACGACAGGATGAAGGCAACGAGGGTGTTTCTCATTGGCCGCTCTGCTCCTTTCTTCCCAGAAAACGGCTGACGAAAGCATCGATGCTTGATGCATACGCGTCACCCGATTCGATGTGACCCCGATTATGGGACCCCCTGATCTCAACGAAAGCCCTGGATCCCTGGATGGACTCGTACAGGACCCTGCCATGCCGGAAGGGCACGATCTCATCGTCCGGGCTATGGATGACGAGCACGGGTGCACGCACCCTCCCCAGAGAGCCACGGGTGTCGTACGCGTAGTCCCCCACGACCCATCGAGGCACCCAGCTGTACCGCTCCCGGAGAATCTCGGGGACCGATATGAAGGTGGACTCGATGATGAGGACCCCGGGCTGATGGTCCGCGGCGACACGGGCGGCAACGGGGCCTCCGAGAGACCGTCCCCATACGATTATCCGCCCGGGATCGATTCCCCTCACACCGACCAGGTAATCCCATGCCGCCTCCGCATCACGATAGGTCCCCTGCTCCGTGGGCGAACCCGTGCTGTTGCCGTATCCCCGGTAGTCGAACAGGAACATGTCGAGCCCCAGCCTGCTGGCTGTCCTGATTGAATCCAGGCAGGAAGAGATGTTCCCGCCGTTGCCGTGACAGTAAAGGACCGTTCCCCGCGACCGTACAGCAGGGACCCACCAGCCCGCGATCGTCATGCCGTCAGAGGTCTCGAATCTGGTGTCTTCATAGGCCAGCCCAACCTCCGCGGGGGTGGCACGTATGGGGCGTTCCGGATAGTAGACGACGCTGAGGGGGCACCCTGATACGAGAACCCCGAGGCATGCGCAGACAAGGCATCCCGTCCTGCCCTGCCGTCGCAGGCGAGATCTCAGAAGAACAGGTTCCACAGGAACTTCACCTCTGTATGATAGAAGCTGTACACCTTGCGCCGAGCGACATCCAGCGATATGCTCTGGTCAGGGCCCAGGGTCAGGTTGTTCTGCAAGACCGCCTCGAAGGCATTGAATCCGTTCCATGGGCCGTAGCAGAGATCCCGAACATATCCATGGGCCTTCCAGAAATCCCCCACGGCCCGTATCACCCCTGCAGACCCTCCTGCTCCGATGGTGTAATCGTTCTCGTATACCCCGCCGATGGAAAGATCCGTTTCGGCCATCACATACACCAGCCCCGCGTGTTCACTCTGAAAGGCCAGGCCTCCCCCAGGGTTGATCTGGTATACGAGACGGTCCTCGTCCTTCTCTCCCGGCTTCCTGATGAACCCTGTCTTCACCTTCCACGAGACCGGGTGGAAGAACCGGTCCCTGGGTGTCAGTGAGGTGATATCAATGACATCCAGCGATTCCAGGACACCTTTCCTGTCGGACGAATAGAATCTCACGGCGATATCGGCGAAGATGAGCTGTGCCCCCCGGATGTATCCGTCATCGTTGTCCATGAGATGATGGTATGCCGGCCTGATCCTCACTTCCTGGAAGACTTCGCTCCGTTTGAACCCGGCCCCCAGGGCGAATCGATTCGAATGATGGCCGTTCAACGGTTGCACCGGCACGGGGATCTGATCATCGGGATCGTCTTGGGAAAGGCCCAGCCTGCTCCGTCCTTGCAGGATATCGAGCAGACGACCCTGGTAGATGTCCTCGGAGACCTCGCCCCTCGAGTAGAGGTACTGCAGGTACTCGCCGGACAGGTCATAGAGCTGCCTCTGGCCCTGCTGGGATCCTTCCGGAACCTTTGGGGAACCACCACGTGTGCCACGGCCCGCCAGGGCCAGGGCACTTTCCTGTTCCTGAACCGACAGACGGGAGGAGAGGTGCCTGATCTTTGTCGTTCGTGAGGGACGATAGGTGACCCCTGCTATCATGCCCTGGTCGTGGATCATACGTATGGAATCCAAGGGTATCAGCCAGCGATGAACCCGTTCGGAAAGCATCACGCCGGGTCGTGCCGCCTCGAGAAGAAAGAAGAGCATGTATGAGCAGTTCTCGTCAAAGAAGTAGTAGTCCGAGGCAATGGAGTCGAGTTCGTGAATATGCAGCATCATACTTCTTATTTCGGGTTCCGTCAGATTGAGAGGATACTCCCATATGTCCCGGTGGTCGACATCGCTGTATTCCTGCAGCTTGGCGTAATAGGGGAGGACCGAGAAGTACCCGGGGTAGAGCCCCACGATGCTCTTGACGGCGAATGACGGCCCAAAGGTCTCCCTGGTCGTTGCAGAATAACTGACCGAGTAGGCAAGCAGACTGCTCTTGTTCGCGGTCTCTATGGTCAGGAGGGTGTGCCCGTACATGGAAGCCGGGCTGTTCAGATGGGCCATGGGGAAGACAAGGGTGACCGCCTCAGGTCGGGCCCTTTCCAGGAAATCCTTTATACTTCTGCACTCGGGAACCGGCAGCGCTCCGGGATCGAGGTTCAGCCTTTCACTGATCCACTCGTACCTGGCTGCAAACCGGCAGACAGCAGAGCTCTTCTCCTCCGCCGCCGGATCGAAGAACGCGCGGATCGTGGCGTCAAGCTCGGCCTCAGGGCTTGTCTTGCCGTCAGGGGCAAGAAAGAAGTCCGGATCATCCACGAGGCTCTCGATACCGAGGAATCCTTTCCTGTAGTGCAGGAGAACATGCCAGTAGGGATCTTCGTGGAGTTTCAGCTGGCGGGCCGTCGAAAGCGCCTGCTCAAGGGAGCGGCACTCCTCGCCATGAGCGGGAGTGTACCGGACGAGCATGAAACACAGTATAAAACAGAGGGAAGAGATGCAGGCGTTCCCCAAGCAGCATCTCTTCCCCGAACCCGTACGCATCAAGCAATGCTACATCAGCGCTTCGATGTTCCTGAGCACATCGCCGCTCTTGATCTCCGGCGATGTGTAGATAAGAGAGAAGTTGTTCTGCAGCCTTGCATAGAAGTCGGTTCTGCTCACCTCGGGGACGTCCATGAGCACGGCCAGTGTATTCAGGTACTCACCCTGGCCCCGTGCAATGTCGTTGGCGAGATTGTCCATGTTGTCGGCGACGTACGTGTTGATCCTCTCGTTGCTCACGATCTTGCTCGGCTGGGTGCAGTTAAGCGTGCCCGATGATATGCCGAATGTCTGGTTCCCGAATGTGCCGTTGGTCGTTACGGCCAAGACCTGGAAGAGCAACGCATCCTGACCCTTGAAAATGATTGATCCGAGCCCGCAGCCCGTATTCGTCTGGCCTGCCAGACACACACTTGCGGACGCCATGATGAAGCAGACCACCACCAACGCTCCTGTGATTCTCCTCATAACTATTCCTCCCTCATATTTTTTTGTCAGCGGGAAATCCCATCATCTCTCACGCATGACGGAAACTGCACGGACACTCTCTATATAAAAGGAGAGCATGCACTGGTCAAGGTGGTTGTACATAATGCTCGGGACAGGATAAGAGGATTGGAGCCGGTGATCAGCCTCTTCCCTTCTTCAGTGCGTTCATTCGGTAGATGAATGCAAGGATCTCTGCCACGATCTGGTAGAGCTCCTCCGGGATCTGCTCGTTGAGGTCCAGGCGGTACAGGGCCTCCATGAGGGTGGTGTCCTTCTCGATGGGTATGCCGTGCTCCCTTGCCAGGGCCAGGATCTTGTCCGCCACCGCTCCCCTTCCCTTGGCCGTGATCTTGGGTGCCGCATCCCTGCCGCGCTCATATTTCAGAGCTACTGCCTTCCTGTCCTTGTCCTTCATACGAGCACATCCACGTTCATGCGCTGTGGTGACCTGGGTTTCCTGTATGCCACATCAATGGTTGTGACTCCCATGCGCTCGAGGGACAGGGCAAGCTCATGTACCCGTTCCCTGAGAAACGCCACCACATCCTCGGACGCCGTAAACATCTCGACGGACACTCCAGCTGCAGTTCTGAGTACCGTGCTCTCCACGACGCCGAGGGCATCGGTCATCACATCGAAGTGGAGGCGGTAGTCCTCGCCCTCCCGGGCTATGGTGACCCTGGCGCTGCCGCGGCCTTCGTCATCGACGAACGGGATCAGGAGATATGCGAGGGTTCCCTGGGGGAGCTGGGAATAATCCTCCACGAGTCTGGCCACGTACTGCATCGCCGAAGGGTCGTTGGCTGACTCTCTGAGGAGCATACGGACGATCTCCTTGAGATCGAAGGAAGCCACAGGCGTCTCACCGAACTTTCCCACGAGCTGTTCGACCAGCCCGTCGAGAATCTTCACGGCCGCCTTCGCCTCGCTGTTCGTCGCGACCGGCTTGAGAATCACCCTGGGGGTCGTCGCATGCACTCTCAGGTTGAGCACCTGGTCCTTGAACAGATCGAGGGTGGTCTCCACGAGGAAACGCCTGCCGAACATGGAGACCATGACGAGCCCGTCTTTCGGGGTCGAGAGCACCGTGGCGACGACCTGTCTCCCCACTGCGAGTGAAGAGACCTTGCCCTGGACGATGATGTCGCCTGAGAGGATCTGGGCCGGGCTAATCCGCATCCGTCTTCACCCCTCAGGGCTGGGGGCTGCCCACCTTGATCATGAGCTGGATCTCGCCCACGGGTATACCGGTGATCCGGGAGATCTCGACGGCATCGAACCCGCCCTGGTGAAGCTTCTGGACGTCCACCTGGCTGAACTGCCTGGTCTTCTTCACCTTGACAGACGTCTCCTCCAGGGCCTTCATGAGCACCTCGGCTGAGCGGATCTTGGCGTCCAGGTCCGCCATGATCTTGCCGAGGATGGTGACCCGCTCCTGGACATGGTCCTGGAACGACTTCGAGAGGTCCTGCGTCTGGTTCACAACGGCCTTGAGCTCGTCGAGAAAGTCGGGCTTGAGACGGCGGCGCCTCTCCAGGACCAGGAGAAACACGACAAATGCGATGAGGATGACCTGGATGACGAGCTGGGCCAGGAGCAGAAGGCGCGTGGGATCGGAAACGGATGGAAGCAAGGCTACACCACCACGTCGATGATATGCTTCGTGCCCTTTGCCGAGTCTTCCTGAGAGGGATCGTCCTTGTCTTGTGAGTCTGACCGGTCGGACGAATCCTTGGCCCGCTTTCTGCTTTCCTGCTTGGCCTCCTCACTGATGCTGATCTCCTGGGCCTTCTTGGATTCCGCCACCTCGCGGTTCCGCTGCATCCTGGCCCGTGCCTCCTCTTCAGTGAGGATCTGCTTGGCAACCTCTGACTGGACAAAGGGGTTCTGGGTGATCTTCTCGATTCTACCCGCCTGGGAAAGTATGGTTGAGATATCAGACGGCCCTGCCATGGTCTTTCCTCTCACCTACCCTATCGGTCTGGCAGTGTACCAACTTAAACTTGCATTTGCAAACAACTCAGCTGAATACCTCGATGTATTCGTGTTCCAGGGAGGATACTGCAGATGAATAAAGAGGGAGAGCCGCTATTCCTGCGGCTCTCCCACCTTCTGTACCGATCCGCGCATGCCCGCCTCGAAGAGCCTCCCACACGATTCGAACAGGATGTAGCGGGTGGCGAGCAGGGGTATGTTCTTTTCCTGGGCCAGTTTTATGGCATCAGGAGCGGGGCGTTTGCCCCGCACGAAGATGATGACCTTGAGGTCCAGCGTGTCTGCCGTGCGGACCACAAGGGGATTCGTGAGTCCGGTGAGGAGCATCGATCCCTCTTTTGCAAAGGCGAGCACGTCGCTCATGAGGTCTGCCGCAAAACCCCGTTCGACCTGCATGTTCAACATGTCTTCACCCACTATCACTTCTGCATCGAGGATCTTCTTAACCTCAGCAAGGGTCATACCCCTCTCCTCTCTCACACCATCACTTCTTCGACACAAGGTACTGGTGCATGGCCCTGGCCGCCTTCCTGCCGGCTCCCATAGCCAGAATCACCGTGGCGGCACCGGTCACGATGTCGCCGCCTGCAAATACACCTTCCCGTGAGGTTTGTCCAGTCTCTTCGTCGGCTACGATGTAGTTCCACTTGTTCGTGTTCAATCCTGGGGTCGTACTCTGCACCAGAGGATTCGCCCCTGCGCCGATGGCCACCACCACGGTGTCCACATCGATGACGAACTCGCTTCCCTTCATGGGCACCGGCCTGCGACGTCCGGATTCATCGGGTTCGCCAAGTTCCATCTTGAGGCATTCTACACCAACAACCCACCCCTTGTCATTGCCAATATAGCGGATGGGGTTTGTCAGGAGATGGAGTTCGATCCCCTCTTGCTCGGCATGGTGAATCTCCTCGATCCTTGCAGGCATCTCGGCCCGGGAACGGCGATAGATGAGGTACACGTGGTCCGCGCCGAGCCTCATGGCCGTGCGAACCGAGTCCATGGCCACATTCCCGCCGCCGACGACCGCCACGTTCTTGCCCTTCACGATGGGGGTGTCGTACTCGGGGAACTTGTACGCCTTCATGAGGTTGGACCGGGTCAGATACTCGTTGGCCGAGTAGACCCCGTTGAGGTTCTCTCCCGGGATGTTCATGAACGTGGGAAGGCCCGCACCGGTTCCGAGGTAGACGGCGTCATACCCTTCCTCGAAGAGCTCGTCCACGGTGGAGGTCTTGCCCACCACGAAGGAGGTGTTGATCTTCACGCCGAGCTTCTGGAGGTAATCCACCTCGGCGGCAACGATGGCCTTGGGCAGCCTGAACTCGGGGATGCCGTAGACGAGGACGCCTCCAGGCTTGTGCAGCGCCTCGAAGATGGTGACGTCGTGGCCGAGCTGCACCAGGTCGCCCGCCACGGTGAGCCCCGAAGGACCAGAACCGACAATGGCCACCTTCTTGCCCGTGGGGGTTGCCGGTGCCGGGATCGCAACATCACCGGTGGCCCGCTCGAAGTCCGCAACGAACCGCTCGAGCCGACCAATGGCAACGGGGTCGCCCTTCTTGCCACGGACACAGCGCTGCTCGCACTGCACCTCCTGGGGGCAGACCCTCCCGCAGACGGCAGGCAGTGCGTTGGTCTGCTTGATGTGCCGCGCCGCACCGATGAAGTCCCCCTCGGCCACCTTGGCGATGAAGCCGGGGATATCCACCTGCACAGGGCAACCCTCGACGCATGTAGGGTTCTTGCACTGGATGCACCGCAGTGCTTCGGTCTTGGCCATCTCGGGGGTGTACCCCAGCGGAACCTCGTCGAAGTTCCGCGCCCTCACCTTGGGATCCTGCTCCGGCATCGGCTGGCGCGGGATCTTGAGTCTGTCTTTCATTTCCATGCTAGTTGCCTCCCTTCCCCAGTCTGCATGAGCAGTAGTGGTCGTAGCATTCCTTCTCCTCGTTCAGGTAGATGCGCTGCCTGTCGATGAGCTCCTTGAAGTTGACCTGGTGCCCGTCGAACTCGGGGCCGTCGACACAGACGAACTGGGTCTTGCCGCCGACGCTCACCCGGCACGCACCGCACATGCCGGTTGCGTCTACCATGATGGAGTTCAGCGAGACGACCGTGGGGACGTTGTATTTCTTGGTGGTGTCGCAGACAGCCCTCATCATGGGGACCGGCCCGATGGCGACGACTAAATCGATCTTCTTGCCGGGGAGGAGGTACTTGTTTTCGAGGGCCTGGCTGACAAAACCCTTGAATCCGTACGATCCATCGTCCGTGGCGACGATGAACTCATCGGAGACCGCCTTCATATCGTCTTCCATGATGATGAGGTCCTTGCTCCGGGCACCGATGATGGAGATGACATGGTTCCCGGCATTCTTCAGCGCCTGGGTGATGGGGTAGACCGGTGCGATGCCCACACCCCCGCCGATGCAGGCGACGGTTCCGACCTTCTCGATATGGGTCGGTTTCCCCAGCGGGCCCACAAGGTCGAGCAGGACATCGCCGACATTGAGGTCTGCCAGGTGGCCGGTGGATTTCCCCACTACCTGGAAGATGATGGTGACCGTTCCCTTGTCCGCATCGGCATCGGCAATGGTCAGCGGGATCCGTTCGCCCTCTTCGTGGATCCTCAGTACGATGAACTGCCCGGCCTTGCGCTTTCTGGCGATCTTCGGGCCATCGAGCACCATCTTGTACACGTTCTCGGATAACTGCTGCTTCTCAAGTATCTTGGCTGACATATATCCTCCATTGTCCCTAACTCTATGAGCTAGCCTTTTTTCCTGAAAAAAAAGTTGCAGGAGACTGATGATCGTCCATCGCCTCCCGCAACTGTTCGTTTGAACATTCGTATTACTTCGCGCGCCTAGTCCTCATAGTCTCCAAGGGGCGCTTTCCCTTCCCGTTTCTGTATCGAACGATACAGACCGCGTGCAAGGATCAGGGCGATGACAAACAGGAGGATGAGCGACACGAACACCACCACGATGCTCGACTTCTGCCACCGTTCGACCTTGAGCTGGATATCCTTCACCTTGTCCTCGCTCAGTTTGTGGTACTTGTCGATATCCACCATCATGCCGACCCACCCGTATCCCTCGGGTTTGCTGTAGACCGACCCGTAGAAGGGGATGTGGGCATAGGCGATGAAGATCCTCTTGTTGTCGATGGTATAGGTAAAGGACCCCGACTTGCCGGAGGCTGCGAGGGCATGGATCTTTGGGAGGTTCTCGTCCATGAATCCCATGTTCAGCACGTTCATGGACCCTTCACCCGACTTCACCAGATCGTTGAAGTTCTTGTCGTCCATGACTGGCACCGGGTTCTTGTCTGCACCCAAACCTCCTATGAAGTACTGGGCGGGATGGGTCAGCATGGATCCGTCACGGCCGACGAGGAAGGTGTAATTCATGTCTTCAGGATTGACCTTGGCAAAGACCATTCCGGGCTCCGTGGGGACCAGATGGTCGGTGAACTCCATGACATGCCTGTAATCCAGGGACATTGCCACGACGCCGGCAAAGCCGCTGGAGTCGAAGACCGGCGCGGCCATACGGATTATGCCGCTGAACTGTTTCCCCGCCTCGAACTCCTGCTTGGTGACGTGCATGCCCACGAGGTTTCCCATGTAGAACTCGCCCGGGGCAAGCTCCTTGGCCCTGAGAAAATAGTCTTCCTCGCCATACTCGCCATTGGCCGGATTCGACATATCCCTGAGCTGCTCCTGGGAAGCAACCCCGTCGACGGTGACCTTCAGCGCTTCCTTACCGGTCTTGTCCAGGAAAGCGATCTCCCGGTAGACAGGCAGAGGGATCTTCACGATACCGACATTGGAGGACTGGATCACGCCCCTGGTGTTTGATTTGAGGAAGGTGGTATAGGACTGCTCGTCTCTGGGGAGGATCGAGGCTATCCTGATGTCCTTCTCTCTGTCTGATAGAAACTGGGCCACCGCATCGGCTACGTTCTGCGCCCTGCCCGCGATGGACTGCTTCTGATTGTCGTCGAGAATTCTCAAGTTCGCCTGTGTCGCCTCCTCACCTACCTTTATGACCCCTTTGCTGATAATGACACCGGTAATGGTGAGGGGAAGCACTATGAGGATGAAGAAGCTCAGTGCGATACTGGCAAAACTGAAATTCGTTTTCGCTTCCTTCTCCATATCAATCTCCTGACCGTGTTATGCGAATCGCTCACGTTTCGACAACACTGCAACCTCACGGTTCACAAATCAAGTATCGCCAGATCCGGGAAGAATGATGCAGGAATGTCCTCTTTCCGCGAGGTCATACGCGGCATGGCACCTGAAACCTGAATCGAACCCGGGATCATGCAATCCTAACGCAGGCTATCCGAGAATGACGGCCTTGAAGGGGTTGGCGTACAGGATGATGAGCGAAATAACCAGGGCGTAGATTGCGATGGACTCGATCATGGCGAGACCGACCATGAGGGTGAGCATGATCTTGCCCTGAGCATCTGGATTACGACCCACTGCCTCCGTGGCCCCTGAAAGCGCCTGGCCCATGCCGGAACCAGCACCTGTCGCGCCGATACCCATGCAGAGCCCTGCCGCAATGATCGACGCAGCGACAAAGATAATCTTTGCCCAATCAACATACACTGCCTGTGCAGCATCGGCGGCAAATGCATGACTGGAAACAGCAAGCATCATAGCAACGAATACAAAGGTCATAATTCTGCTCATCGCACACTCCTTAGAGGTTTTTTATTCATGAATTCAGACGATTATTCTGAATCATGATTCATTAAATACACCATTGGGTGGTGCTATGCAAGCGAAAAGTTGCACTGAATGACTCCTCGTTCATGAAAAATCGACGGGGAAGTATTTCCGTATCACCGCTCCAGATGGACCTTCAAGGTCTCCCGGTTGATCAACGTCCCGTTCCCGACCGATCGGGAAGATCGATCATCCAGGCACCCCTTGACGAGCAGCACCACATCCATTAGAGATAGGTGACATTTCAGGAAGAGGTACAGCGATGGCACGGACCATGGCCGCGAAGATCCTTGAAGACCACCTCGCGCATGTCTCTGAGGATGAATACTCCCTCAGGATAGACCAGACACTCACCCAGGACGCCACCGGCACCATGGCATACCTCGAATTCGAGGCCATCGGGCTGGATCGGGTCAGGACCGAGCTGTCCGTCAGCTATGTCGACCACAACACGCTGCAGACAGGGTTCGAGAATGCGGATGACCACCGCTTTCTCCAGGATGCGGCGGCGACATTCGGGGTCTGCTTTTCACGGCCCGGTAACGGCATCTGCCACCAGGTGCACCTGGAAAGGTTCGGTGTACCCGGGAAGACCCTGCTCGGGTCCGACAGCCATACCCCCACGGGGGGCGGCCTCGGGATGATCGCCATCGGCGCCGGAGGGCTGGACGTGGCTGCGGCCATGGCAGGCATGCCCTTCAGCATCCCCCGGCAGAAGGTCGTCGGCGTCAATCTGGAATCGAGCCTTCCGCCCTGGGTCAGCGCCAAGGATGTCATCCTGGAGCTCCTGCGCAGGCTCACCGTCAAGGGCGGGGTCGGAAAGATCTTCGAGTATTTCGGTCCCGGCGTGAAGACATTGAGCGTGCCGGAACGCGCCACCATAACGAACATGGGTGCCGAGCTCGGGGCCACGACCTCCCTCTTCCCCAGCGACGAGGTGACCCGCGACTTTCTCAGGGCCCAGGGCCGCGGGGATGTGTGGATCCCCCTGGAAGCAGACCGGGGGGCCGTCTACGACGAACTGATCGAGATCGATCTCGCCGCCCTCGAGCCGCTGGCAGCCTGCCCCCACAGCCCTGATGCGGTGAAACCGGTACGGATGCTCAAGGGACTGAAGGTGGACCAGGTGCTCATCGGCTCGTGCACGAACTCCTCGTTGAAGGACCTCCTGGCCGTCGCCGCAGTGCTCAAGGGCAGGAAGGTCCACCTGGATGTCAGCCTCGCCATCGCACCGGGATCGCGGCAGGTCCTCGAGATGCTCTCCGCAAGCGGGGCGCTGAAGGACATCATAGCCTCGGGAGCGCGCATCCTCGAAGCCGCCTGCGGCCCCTGCATCGGCATGGGCCAGGCGCCACCCTCGGGAGGCGTATCGGTGCGCACCTTCAACCGCAACTTCAAGGGGCGCTCCGGTACGGCAGACGCACAGGTCTATCTCGCATCCCCCGAGACGGCCGTGGCATGCGCACTGACCGGAGCCATGACCGACCCCCGGGACCTGGGTGTTTATCCCGACATATCACTGCCCGCATCGTTCCGCACGGACGACTCCATGATCGTGAGGCCCGAAGGGAACGTCAGGCCCCGTAAGATCCGCAGGGGGCCCAACATCAAGGCCCTCCCCAAGCGCGGTGCCATGGAGGACGCGCTCACCCTGAGGGTCCTCCTGAAGCTCAAGGACAACGTCACCACCGACGACATCATGCCCGCGGGTTCCAAGATCCTGCCCTTACGGTCGAACATAGAGGCCATGTCCCGCTATGTCTTTTCCGGGATCGACGAGGCTTTCTCGGAACACGCCAGGGATGCGGGGCCGGGATGCGTGCTGGCCGGAGACAACTACGGCCAGGGGTCATCCCGTGAACATGCGGCCCTGGCGCCCATGTACCTGGGGGTCAAGGCCGTGTTCGCCAGATCATTTGCTCGCATCCACCGGTCAAACCTCATCAACTTCGGGATCCTGCCCGTTGTCATTGACGAGGATGGGTATGCCCTCCTCGAGCAGGGGGCAACGGTCACCGTGAAGAACATCCACGCCGCCCTCGCCGGGAGTTCTCCCTTGGATGCATCCACCTCCGGGGGGAGCACCCACCTGAACTGTACGCTCACCCTCTCGAACCGCGAGGCAGATCTGCTGATGGAAGGCGGCCTGCTCAACTACATCTCAAAAAAAGTGCGAGGCTGACATGTACGAAGAGACCAGAACCCGTTTCGCCCCGTCGCCCACCGGCGCACTCCACATAGGAGGCGTGAGGACCGCCCTCTTCTCGTGGCTCCAGGCCAGGCACGCCGGCGGCAAGTTCATCCTCCGCATTGAGGACACCGACGCCGAGCGCTCCACGGAAGAGAATACCCGGCAGATCCTGGAGTCCATGGAATGGCTCGGGCTGGACTGGGATGAGGGGCCTTTCTTCCAGGCCCAGAGGCTCGACCTCTACCGTTCCTACATAGACAGGCTCCTCGCCGAGGGAAAGGCCTACTGGTGCGGCTGCACCCCGGAAGACCTCGAGAAGAAACGCAGCAGGGCCCTCAAGGATGGCAAGAAGCCGAAATACGACGGCACGTGCAGGTACAAGGGCCTCGGTCCGGGCCCCGGCCGCGTGGTCAGGTTCCTCATGCCCGAGACCGGGGTCACCTCCTTCGAGGACTTGATCAAGGGAAGGATCAGCATGGAAAACGCCGAACTCGACGACCTCATCCTGCTGCGCTCGGACGGCATGCCTACGTACAACTTCACCGTGGTGATCGACGACGCCACCATGAACATGACGCATATCATCCGCGGAGACGATCACGTCAACAACACCCCGCGGCAGGTCAAGATCTACGAGGCCCTGGGATTCGCCACGCCGCTTTTCGCCCATGTCCCCATGATCCTCGGCCCGGACAAGACCAAGCTGTCCAAGCGGCACGGCGCCACCTCGGTCATGGCATACCAGGAGATGGGGTACCTGCCCGAGGCCCTGGTGAACTACCTCGTGAGGCTCTCGTGGTCGCACGGCGACCAGGAGATCTTCAGCAAGGAGGAACTCATCACGTACTTCGACATCCATGACGTGGGCAGGGCGGCCGCGGTCTTCAACCCGGACAAGCTCCTGTGGCTCAACCACCACTACATCAAGAACGGAAACCCCGCACGCCTGGCAGGGCTTCTCCGTGGCTTCTTGTCCCGCAAAGGGTACGAGCAGTCCGACGACGACTACCTCAAGAACGTGGTCGTCGATGTGCGTGAGCGCACCAAAACCCTCGTCGAGATGACGGAATTCGGCGACTTCTACTTCCGCGAGATCGACCCGCCTGAAGACCTCAAAAGGCAGTTCTTCACCCCGGACCTCGAACCGGTTTTCCGGGCGCTCGTCGAGGGCTTCTCGCGGATGGAGCCACTGGACAAGGCCGGCGCAGAGGAATGCGTGAAGGGCCTGCTCGATCGCTTCAGCCTCAAGTTCAAGGCCATTGCCCAGCCCATGCGTCTCGCCCTGACCGGCAAGACCGTCTCTCCCGGTATTTTCGAGATCATCGCGACCCTCGGCAAAGACCGCGTTCTGGCCAGGCTGGGAAAGGCCCTGCTCGCTATGGGTCCGGGGAACTGACTTTCCATGTATCATCTCTGGAGGCGGCGATGAATGTGAGACAGATCGCCCTGCTGGCACTCTTCATGGCGCTGGTGGCGGTGGCCACCATGATCGTGAGAGTCCCCATCCCGCAGACGACGGGATACATGAACCTGGGGGACAGCATCGTCCTGCTCGCGGGGATCTTCTTCGGCCCCGCCCTGGGCTTCATGGCCGGCGGGATCGGCTCGGCACTGGCCGACATCTTCGGGGGGTACCCCCAGTGGGCACCGTGGACCCTGGGCATCAAGGGTATCGAGGCCATGCTGGCAGGCCTGGCTGTCCGTTATCTGAAGCTGAACGTCCGCAGGATAACGCTGCCGGTCATCCTGTGCTTTGTCGTCTGTGCCGGTTGGATGGTCTTCGGGTACTATGTCACGGAGGTCTTCATGTACGACCAGAAGGCAGCCCTGGCAGAACTTCCCGCAAACCTCATCCAGGCCTGCGGTAGCGTGGTTCTGGCGGCGCTCCTGCTCCCGCTCTTCTCGAGGATAATCCAGTCGACCCGGCCGGAAGGCACCTGAGACGTGCACCCATGCTCACCATCGAGCAGATCGCGACGGAGAGCTTCAGTCTCCTGAGCTATGTGGTGAGGGACGGTCAGAGCGGGGAGTGTGTCGTTATCGACCCCCCTGCGGATATGCTCCGGAGGACCGATCTGGACGGTCAGACTCTCAAGGCCGTCATCAACACCCACACCCACCCGGACCACACCATGGGTAACCGTCTCTTCAGGGACAGGGCCCCCCTGCTGGCACACAGGCAGGAGAACTCACCGGCGCTGAGGCTCTTCAACGCCGTGTTCGGGCTTCTCATCACCTTCAGGCTCCAGCCTTCCATCAGCTTCACCCTCAGCGAGGGTTCGCTGATTCACCTGGGAGGGCATGCACTCTCTGTCATGCACACCCCGGGGCATTCTCCGGGATCGATATGCCTGTCCTGGGAGGGGAACCTCCTGACCGGCGACACGGTCTTTGCCGAGGGCATCGGCAGGACTGATATCCCGGGAGGAAGCATGCCGCGCATGAAGGAGAGCATTACCCGCATCATGGCCCTTCCTGATGGTACGATCATCTGGCCCGGTCACTCCTATGGCGGCAGGTATCGTGCGGCCCTCGGCGATATCCGCCCGTTTCTTCGCGGGGTCGTGGAAAATCTCTGATCCATCCTTGCCGTGGTGCTGCATCTCCTCGGGCAGCATATCCATGGTCCATCGATCGGGGAGATTGACAGGACATCCCCCCGGAGATATCGTGGTGCGCATGGACTGATGATATCCTTTCGAGGAGGTACCATGCGGATACGTTCCCTGTGCCCTGTCCGTGTCGTTTTCCTGTTTTTCCTGGCGGTCCTCGCAGGCGGCTGCGCCTCCGTTCAGGATTCGGCATACGATGCCGCCATCTCGACCGAGCGCATGATATCGGGCCTCCATGAGGCGTCCATAACGGTCCAGGGCAGGAAGACAGCCTACCTCGAACGTCCGGGGAACGGGGAGACCATCGTGCTCCTCCACGGTTTCGGGGCCGACAAGGACAACTGGGTCCGCTTCGTCAGGCACCTGCCCGAGGAATATCGGGTCATCGCCTTCGACCTCCCGGGCCATGGCGACAGCGTGAGGGACGAGGGGAAGACCTACACCATCGACTACATCACCGCGGGATTCGCCGAGGCGGCGGACGCCCTCGGGCTCAACCGCTTCCACCTGGTCGGGAACTCCATGGGCGGGTGGGTAGGCATGCTCTACACCGTACGGAATCCCGGCCGGGTGACGACCCTGAGCCTCTTCGACTCCGCCGGCGTCTCATCCCCGGATCCCAGCGATCTGCACAGGGCCCTGGCGCAGGGCCAGAACATCCTCGTGCCTGCCAGCGAGGAATCATTCCTCACCCTGCTGGACTACGCATTCTCCCGGGAGCCCTTCATTCCCTGGCCCGTCAAGCCTGTCCTCGCGCGCAGGGCGGTGAGGGACGCGCCATTCAGGCTGAAGATGTGGAACGACCTCAACCTCGACCGGAAAGACGTCGTCCCTGTGCTGCCCGACCTGAATCTCCCGGTACTCGTCCTCTGGGGTGCCGACGACCGGATCACCCATGTTTCCTCGGTCAGGGTCTTCGAGCAGTACCTGCCCCGGCCCGAGACGGTCATCATGGAACACTGCGGGCACATGCCCATGACGGAAAAGCCCGAGGAGAGTGCGGCACACTACCTGGCCTTTGTTGACAGGCACCGGCTCAAGGCGCTGCCCGGTGGTTCGGGTCAATGAGCATAGACGTGAAGGGAAAGGAGGATTGACATGGAACAGACCGTTACATACCTGAGCCAGCAATGGCGCGACGAAGCGGAAAAACGGCTCAAGGGGGAGATCTCCCCGGAGAAGATGAAACACCTCACCTCGTCGGTGGCCTATGTGTATGTGGGCTGTCCGGACGGCCGCGACAGGTATCTCTATTTCAAGACCACCGACGGCAGGTTCGAGCAGATCCTCGTGGGTGAAGGCGATCCCCCTCAGAGCGATTTCAGGGTCACCGGTCCCTACGACATCTTTGCCGGCCTCACACAGGGGAAGATCAAGTCCCAGCGAGCCCTCATGAGCGGGAAGCTGAGACTCAAGGGCAACATGGTCAAGGCCCTCAAACTCGCATCCTTAGCCGACCGCATCAACAAAGTCCTCGAAAAGATCCCCGCACGATACTAGGAGGTGCCTCCATGCCCACAAAGCCAGCCAAGAAAGACCCGTTCTTCATAGATTTCCCGCGCAGGGTGTCCCAGGTTCAGAAAGAGATGGCCAAGGAAAGGATCGACGTCTACCTGGGTTCGCGGCTCCGCACGCTCTCCTGGATATCCGACGCATTCTGCCCCTGGAGGAGCTACGTGGTGATCCCGCCCGAGGGCATGCCCACCGTGTTCACCTTCGTCATCGATGCAGCCAGGATCGTTGACGAATCATGGCTCGACGAGGATCACGTGCTCGGCTACGCGCCCATGGGAGGCATGGACCAGATCTCCATCATCGCCGACTTCATCACGGGCATACTGAAAGGAAAGAAGGGCAGGATCGGGTTCGAGACCGGTCTGTCCAACTACCTCCCGGAAGGCAACCTGACCCAATTCGAATACGACAGGTACCGTCAGGAACTGGGCGGCTGCGAGTTCGTGAATGCCCACCACATCGTCGACCGGCTTTCACTAATAAAGGATGAAGGTACCATCAACCGCTTCAGGAAGGCATCCAGGATCGTGGACGAGGGGCACAAGGCAGTCAGGGAGGCCCTTGCCAACGGCGGATGGAAGGGCATGACCGAGACCGAGATCGCCGGCATAGCGGCACTGGCCATGCGCAGGGCCGGCAGCGTATGGGAGTGGTCTTTCACCGGGGGCAACGAGATCGCCAGCGGCTACCGCACCGGTATGGCGGGATGTGCCTGCACCCCCGCCACCACCAGGAGGCTGAAACGGGGCGAACCACTCATGGTGGACATCCACGCCATGTTCAAGCTGGCGCTGGGTGACCACGCCCACAATTATTTCATTGGCGGCGCCACGAAACGTCAGCTCTGGCATGCCAGGAACTTCGTGGATATCGTGTCCAGGACCCTGCGGGCGTACAGGGCCGGGGCCAGCCCCCTGAGCATCGCTGAAGAGATGATGGACTTCGCCGAGACGAGGGGGTTTGCCGAATACATGGTGCCCGGATTCGAGCACGGTATCGGGATGATGGGGGATGAATGGCGCATCGGGATGAATGACGGCCCCTTCCCCTACTGGACCAACCCCGATCACGCCTACAGGGAAAACGAGGTGCTCATCTGTGCCATGCAGTATGCCTGCCCTGACGAGAAGATCGGGTTCCGCTATGAAAATCCCATCCTCATCCTCAAGGACAAATGCGAGGCCATGTCGAAGTTCGGCCTGCGTGTCGAAGTGATTGAATGACCGTCAACACCTCGCTCGAGGATCTGAGGGAGCAGGCCGCATCCAACAAGTCGGATGCGGCCTGAGGAGGAATAGGATATGAGTATCCTAAGGGTCTTTTCTCAACAGCTTCTCGTGCAACCGCCCTGATGCAGTGGATCCGTTTCATTCAACCGCACGTATGATGTGCATACAAGAGATGTGCCAAAGTACAGTATTTGTGTTTTACTCTTAATTTCAGTATATTATGTACCACCATGGGGATTCGGGCACCCCGTGGACATACCATGTTTGTGAAATATTTTACTTACTTTTTCCCGCAGAGTGGGAAATCGAGGTAACATGAGGGATCAGGACAGCCCTGCCTAACCTGTAATTTCATCAGCTGTTCCCCTCTCCCCACCCATATCACACAGGTGTTGCCTCAACGGTATAAACTTGGGATACTCGGGAAAAAAGTACGGGAGGCCAACCATGCAGGACCATGTCCCCACTCGAGACGAGGCCCTCGAACTCCTCCACTCCTTCAATGCCGGCGAGAGCCTGCGCAACCACGCATACGCGGTGGAGGCGGTCATGCGCTTCATGGCCCGCAAACTGGGGCAGGACGAGGAGAAGTGGGGCGTCATAGGCCTCGTCCATGACCTCGATTACGAGAAGTTCCCCGAGCAGCACTGCACCAAGACCAGGGAAATTCTCCAGGAACACGGCTGGCCGGAGGAGTACGTCAGGGCAGTGGTTTCTCACGGCTGGGGCCTCTGTTCGGATGTCCAGCCTCTGAGCGATCTGGAGAAGACCCTCTATGCAGTCGACGAACTCACCGGCTTGGTGGCGGCCAGCGCCCTGGTGCGGCCGTCGAAGAGCGTGCTGGACCTCACGGTGAGCTCGGTCAGAAAGAAGTGGAAATCCCCGGCCTTCGCCGCAGGGGTGGACCGGTCGGTCATTACCAGGGGCGCGGAGATGCTCGGCGTCACCGTGGAGCAGCTCATCGAGGACACCATCATGGGCATGCGCGAGGTTGCGGACACCATCGGCCTGAGAGGAACCCCCGCGGGACCTCCATCTTGAAAACCAAGCACCCCCGTACTACTTTAGGGAAAACCGCTGAAGGGAGATGCCCTCCATCATGGTGACGAAGATCTTTGACGGGCTCTACGGATTCATCTGGCAGGACTACCGGCAGAACAACTGCAACAGCTATCTCATCGATGCCGACAAACGCATCCTCATCGATCCCGGCCACAGCCATTTGTTCAGTCACGTGGAGCAGGGCCTCCTGTCCCTGAGGATCGACCCGCTCTCCATAGACCTGGTCCTCATCACCCATGCGCATCCCGACCACATGGAGGCCTCGCTGCTCTTCAAGAAACCCACCATGCTCACCATGTCCGAGACGGATTTCGCGTACCTGAGGGAACTCGCCGGGGACTTCTACAAACTACCCGTACCGGATTTCTTTCTCAGGGAGGGCGACCTGGAGGTGGGGAGCCTCCAGTTCGAGGTCATCTCCACCCCGGGACACACCCCGGGCTCCATCTGCCTGTACTGGCCGAAGAAAGGGGCCCTCTTCACCGGAGATCTTGTCTTCGAACAGGGCATTGGCCGCACCGACCTCCCAGGGGGCAGCGGCAAACAGCTCAAGGAGAGTATCCTCAAGGTCGAGGCGCTGCAGGCCCAGTATGTCCTTCCGGGACACGGCCGCGTGGTGAGCGGAGCCGGGGCGGTCAAGGACAATTTCAAGCAGGTCAGGGACTACTGGTTCAACTATCTCTGACCTCACCGCAGAGACTTCCTGAACCGCTCCTTGAGCCGGATGGACAGAGCCTCCCATTCGGGGTCTGCCTGCACATTGGGAAGGACGGCAGAGCCCGCGACGCCTGACGCGGCCAGCACCCCGCGGAGGCGCTCCCTCTGCTCACCCCTGCACGTGTCCACACTGCTCCGGTACGATGCCACCGCCTCGACAATGTGTCCCCCATCGAGCCCCAGGATATCGGTATATGCATCGAGCACCCTGTCGATATCCGTGTCGGGGTCGATATGACCGAGCAGCTCGCTACGCAGGATGTCCCTCGCCTCCGGGGCCTGGGCCGCCTCTTCGGCATAGGCCGACCTCAGGTCACTGACCGAAGACTTGCCGTCGACAAGCGACTGCACCCAGCCCCTGACCCTGTCGAGAAGCTCTTTTCGTCTCAGGGCATCCTTTTCTTCCTGGGTTATGGTGAGGTTCCTGGTCCTCTCCATGACGATGTCGAGGGTGCTCTTTATCTTTGCCATGCGAGCCTTCCTGTCACATTCTGATATTCCAATAGTCCCCTTTGCCCGGACTATCAAGCCTTCCTAAGCGTTTTCAACAATGGCATCGATGATCCCGGCCCACAGCTGTCTCGGCACGTAATGCCCCATACCATCCATGATCATGAGGCGCGACCCGGGTATGGATCTGGCCGTATCGACCCCGCCTTCCACGGGAACCAGCGGGTCGTCACTGCCGTGAATCACAAGCGTGGGAACCGTGATCGATGCGAGCCTCCCCTTCCTGCTTCCCGACGTAATGATCGCAGCAAACTGACGGGCGCTCGCCGCAGGGTCGATTCCTCGCGTGAAGGCCAGGTCACCGAGACGCTGCGCCGTTTCGTGATCCATGGGGTATCGGGGCCCGCTCAGGAGTTTCCACACCCTGGCGAAGTATGAAATATAACCCTCTCGATCCATGGGAATGGGCCAGAAGAGCATCTCCAATGCCTCCTGCCTCGGACCCGGAAGCAGTGGATCACCGGTTGTTGACATGATGGACGTCAGGGTCATCACCCGATCAGGGTATCTTATGGCCATTTCCTGCCCGATCATGCCTCCCATGGAGGCCCCGACAATACGGGCCTTGGCGATACCGAGCCCATCGAGCAGTCCCAGGGCATCCTTCGCCATGTCGGCGAGCGTATAGGGGGCCGCCGACGGCCCTTTCATCCTTCCCGTCAGGAGGGCATGGATGTGCGGCATGCCGGCTTCGGTGAACCTCGTGGACAGGCCCACGTCACGGTTGTCGAACCTGATGACCCGCAGCCCCCTCCCCGCGAGAGAGGCGCAGAACTCGTCCTCCCACATGATCATCTGGGAGCTGAGCCCCATGATGAGCAGAACAGGAGGGTCGGATATCCTTCCGAAGGTTTCGTACGCGAGAGTTATCCCGTTGGTTGAGACGTATCGTACTGTGTGATGATCCATACTCATCGTCATGCGTCCCCGCCCTCTCGGTTGGGTGACCAGCTTATCCTTGACTCAACTGTCCACGTGTTGTCAAAAGAAACTTGATCCCAGTGTTGAAAGGAGTGGACATGAACCCCCCCGGAGACCTCCGTTCGATCTTTCTTGCGGCCGTGGAGAGTGTGGACCCTTACCTGATGATAACCGGCAACGTCTCCGTGGAAGGGGGATACCTCGTCATCAGGCACGAGGGACGGACCGTCAGGGAGGAGCTGTCCGCCTACCGAGAGATCGTGGTGCTCGGGATCGGCAAGGCTTCCGCCAGGATGGGAAGGGCCATGGAGGAGATCCTCGGGGGACGGCTTGCGAGGGGAACCCTCATCACGAAATACGGGCACGCCGAGAGGCTCTCGAGGATCGAAGTGCTTGAGGCGGGTCATCCCATCCCCGACCAGAGCAGTGTCGATGGCGCGCGCGTGCTCCACAGGATCGCCAGCGAGGCCGACGGGAGGACCCTGATCATCAATCTCGTATCGGGCGGCGGCTCAGCCCTCCTCACCCTTCCCCTGGACGGCGTGTCCCTCCACGATATCCAGGAAATGACCCGCCTCCTCCTGGAAAGCGGCGCGGACATCACGGAGATCAACTGCCTGAGAAAACACCTGTCCCAGGTCAAGGGCGGGCACTTCGCACGTGCTTCCTTTCCCGCCAGGACGATCAGCCTCATCCTCTCGGATGTCGTGGGAGACAGGCTCGACACCATTGCATCGGGAATTTCCGTGGCGGACAACACCACCTATGCCCAGGCCCGGGACATCCTGGACAAGTACAGGATCCAGGACAGGATCCCGCAGTCCATAGCTCGCATCATTCAGTCCGGCATCGAGGGCAGGATCCCGGACACACCGAAGGAGGGTGATCCGGTTTTCGCCAACGTGACAAACGTGCTGCTGGGAAACAATCTCGCGGCATGCAGGGCTGCCAGATCAGCCGGTGAAAAGCTCGGGTACAGACCCCATATCCTGACCAGTACACTCACCGGAGAAGCCCGGGAGATAGCAAGGTTCTTCGCGTCCATGGCACGGGACCTCGACCGGGGCGTCTCGGACTTCACCAGGCCTGCCCTGCTCATCACTGGAGGAGAGACAACCGTTACCATCAGGGGTTCCGGCAAGGGCGGGAGGAACCAGGAAATGGCCCTCGCCTTCCTGACGGATTTCATGGACAACGACCGTTTACAGCATGACATCGCGTTCCTCTCGGCGGGTACGGACGGCAATGACGGCCCCACCGATGCAGCCGGTGCTGTCGTCGACATCGCACTCATGAAAAGAGTGAAGGCTGAAGGGCTCAACCCGGCCGAGTATCTCGCAGACAACGATGCCTACCATTTCTTCGAGAGAACCGGTGCACTCCTCAAAACAGGCCCCACCGGCACCAACGTCTGCGACATCCAGCTTCTGGCCGTGGTCTGAAGCGCTTGGAGCCAGGGGTTTTTTGCTGTTGTTCGAAGACGTGCAGTCGGTTACAATGATCATTGTGACGCACTGAAGAGGAATGCTCCGGCACCCGGTGGATCCGCTCTTCCCCGGTATACCTGCGTGTATTCCATCGTCAGGGCTTTCGTTCATGAGATCTCAACAAAGGGAGGAAGACCATGACCGAGAAGAAGCATCACAAGGAAGAAAAACCCATAGACAAGATGACCGTCAAGGAACTGAGAGAGGTCGCCCTCGAGATCCCCCACGAGCATACCGAGGTGGCCGTGCGGGACATGAACAAGGAACAGCTGCTCGCCTTCATCAAAGAGTCCCGGGGCATCGTGGACGAGGGGCCGGCACACCGAGAAAAGAAGAAGAAAAAAGGTGGAGCTAAGGTGATCCTCACCAAACAGGACATCAAGGCGAAGATCAGGGACCTCAAGAAAGAGAAGCTGGCAGCTTCCGGGGGCAGCGACAGGAAGAGCGCCGCGATCCTGCGTCGCCGCATCAGCCGGTTGAAGAAGCTGAGCAGGAAGACCGCCTGAACCATGTCACCCTGCAGGGTTCTTCGGTCATGACCCAAGACGGGCATGACCTGCCGGGGTCATCACAGCGCGGTCTCTGTTTCTTTCATCTCCTGCAGATCCTGGGGAGGGACCAATGTCCAGGTCGATAAAAGCAGCTGCGGTCCAGATGACTGCAGAACTGGGTGATATTCCGAAAAACCTCGAAAAAGCAGATCGGCTTGTGGAGGAAGCTGCATCGAGGGGTGCAGAGATCATCATCCTTCCCGAGTTCTTCACCAGCGCCGCGGCATTCCACGAGAGCCTGCTGCAGGCGGCACTGCCCATAAGGGGGCAGGCCACCGAGTTCCTCCTCGACAAGGCAAAGAGACACCAGGCCTATGTGGGCGGGTCCTTCATCTCATCACGGGGCGGCGAGCGCTACAACACCTTTGTCCTTGCCATGCCGGACGGATCGACTGCATACCACGACAAGGACCAGCCCACCATGTGGGAGAACTGCTACTACTTGGGCGGCCATGACGACGGTATCCTTCCGACCCCTCTCGGACCCATCGGTGCGGTGCTCTGCTGGGAGTTCGTGCGGAGCCGCACGGCCCGACGACTCCTCGGAAGGGTGGACCTCGTGGTGGGAGGCTCCTGCTGGTGGACCGTGCCTAGGGAATGGCCGCTGGGGCGCTTCTGGGACTGGCACCACCGGAAGAACCTCAAGGTCATGACCTCTACCCCGTCCACCCTGGCACGCCTGCTCGGCGTCCCGGTGGTTCATGCCGCCCATGCCGGGAATTTCCGCGGGGGCATGCCGTGGATGCCCGGAGCCCCGTACGACTCGTTCTACCTGGGTGAAACCCAGATCATTGACGCGTCGGGCGTGATCCTGACCCGGATGACCAGAGAGGATGGCGAAGGGGTGGCCTCAGCAGAGATCACCCTGGGAAGGAAAGCCCCGAGCATGGGGCTTACGACCTCATTCTGGCTACCCAGGCTGCCGATCCTGTTCAGGCTGGTGTGGACGTACCAGAACGTCCATGGTGTCCGGTACTACCCCCGCATGAAGAGGCGCGGCAGGATGAACGTTCCCTGAAGAAGATTGCCGGGAAGAGGACCATCGAGACCATTCTTCCCAGTCCCCGGGCTTCAGGGGTTCGAGCCCCCACGCCGCCCTTGCCCTGTCGCACCTCTCGTTGGGCCGGTTGTTCTCCCAGGAAGGCTCGAAGTCCCTGCATACCGAGGCCCTGCTGTCGTAGATGGAACAGAAGACCCGCTTGCCTATCTCGCCCTGCAAGGCGATACATCGCGGATTGCCGCCGTCCATGCCGAGCATGGAACGACGGAAGTCGTTGAGTTTGCGGGTCATCCCGACAGGAACCCCTCCGGGTGACACGTCATCCGCTTCGGCCCAGTAGAAAGAAGCACGGAAAAAGGCGCAGCAGGCCCCGCACCTGAGGCAAGGGTGCTCTATCCCTGATGTCTTCTCGGGCACGGTGCTGTTCGGCATATATTTTCAGCGGATATATGCTCGAACCTTCAGGAAAAATCAACTGGATTATTCATACGGGTGAACCGTCAACCGGGTTGCTCGAAAATCTCGGAGAAAGGCCGGGGATCAGCTCTTGATCAGCTTCAGTCTTGTGGTACGGTTCCTGGAAGGGGGGCGATATCTCCTGATGAGTTCACCTATCGCCTCGTTCATGATGCGGGAGGGATCTTTTCCCATCATTGCGGAGAGTTGCGAGATGAGGACATCGTCGTGTTCTTCTATGAAGTAGTCTGTGCTGACGTACCTCTCGTGCCGGTTGCTCGCTGCCAGGATCAGGTTTCTCTGTCTCGTTCTGCCCATGGTCGCCCCTCACTGTTCAGGTGAATCGTCCTTTCAGAACCAGCGTGTCTTTCTGGAGTGACACGGTGTGGTCATGCCCTTTGTATTGGCACACGGCATCTGTATTGTCTATATTGAAAGAAAGATGATTTATTGATGGTTTTATATCACTAATTTAATGATGTTCACTCAAGGGTCTTCAGGAATGATCTCAGGTTGACCTTGTTGTTCTTCACTCCTGTCTTTTTCCTGATGTTGAACCGGTAGGTGTGGACCGTGTTGATCGATATATTTAGTATCCTTGCGATTTCCTTGGAACTCTTGCCATCGCGAATGAGTGAAGCCACCTGTATCTCTGCAGGCGTCAGGCCCAGGAACTCAGAGGATATCCTCCTGGTGAACGGCGAGGTGATCTCTTCGAGATGGCCCCTGAGCATCGACAGGGACTTTATCTGACCTTCTTCGAGCCCCGCTTTCTCGAGCCTTTCGATGTGAGGCAGAATAAACGTCTTCATGTTCGTCAGGACGTTCATCTCCATCGTTGACCTGTCCTCGTCCCGCTGCTTGAGCAGTACCTTCAGCGCTGCATTCATCTCCTCGAGCTCGATACTCCGATTCTTCAGTTCCATCTCTCGATACCGCAAAGTCTTCTCCGTCTTTTTTCGAATCTCGATCTCATCCGTGAGCATCTGCAGGGTGCGGGTAAGCTCTGAGGTCCGCGACAGGACCATCTCTTCGAGCTGGTCCTTGTGCCGCCTGAGCTCTTCATCCAGGAGTTTCTGCTGGGTTACGTCGAACAGCACCCCGCTGAAGACCAGCTCATGCGCGTGTCGGACAGGCTGCGATATCCCCCGGAGAAAGACCTCCTTCCCGCCGGGTTTGGTGAACCTGCAGGCAAAATCCCAGGCGCTCTCGGCACGTATTGACTCCCTGACGGCAGCACGGAAACGCTCCAGGTCCTCGGGTGAGATGCAGGCCAGGGACCGATCGAGAAAATCGCCGGTATCGTTCTCAAGTCCCATGACGTTAATGGTCCGCTCGCTGAGATAATAGAATCCCATCTCCTTGTTGTCGCGGGCATAGAACTGGAACACAACACCAGGGAAGTTGTTCGCCATGCCGCGCAGACGCTCCTCGCTCTGCCTCAGGGCCTTCTCTGCCCTGTTCTTTTCCGTAATGTCCTGAATGTGTGAGAGCAGACATTGCCTGCCATTGATCTCGATGAGTCTGGCCGAGTGCAGGACATCCCTGGCCTCACCGCCCCTGTTGGTGTATTCCATCTCCAGGCCGTCAACCGCTCCCTTTTCCATCATTTCATGGATGAATGCCGTCCGCTTGCCAGGGCCCTGCCAGAATCCCATCTCGGTCGTGGTCCGTCCGGCAGCCTCTGCCAGGGTGTATCCTGACCACTCCTGGCAGGCCTGATTTGCGTCTATGATCGTGCCGTCCTCGGGGGAGGTTATCACCATGGGGGCCGGGCTCGAGTGGAAGGCTGCCGCGAATTTCTTTTCCGATGCCAGGAGCTGCTCCTCGGCCCTCTTGCGATCGGTGATATCCCGGGAGACCCCGTGCAGCCCAATGAGGGTTCCATGTTCATCCCTGATGCCGCTGATCACATTCTCCATCCAGACCGTGGATCCGTCCTTGTGGATGTATTCGACCTCCATGGAAATCATTCTTTCAGGATCCACGCCCTCCTGGCCTTCCCTCTCCATCTCTCCGGCCAAGAGCCCGGTTGCATGTTCATAGGACGCTTCGGTCAGCTGGTCCCGGGGTTCCTGCTGCATCCTCTCTTCGGGGGTGTAACCGAGGACCGTGGTGACCGAAGGACTGACATAGGTAGTGCGCAGGTTGAGATCCATGGTCCAGACGATGTCGCTCATCTTCTCCGCTACAAACCGGTATTTGGCCTCGCTATCCCTGAGCCTGTCCTCGGCCTTCCTGCGCTCCGTGATGTCCCGGGTGACACCACGGTAGCCCACGTGCCTGCCTTCACTGTCGTAGATGGGTACTCCGCTCGCCTCACGTATCCGCACGGACCCATCCTGATGAAGGGCCGTGTATTCGAGATTCTGGAAGGGCCGTGGTTGTTCCATGAGACTCAGTATGAACGGCCCCAGGCGGAGAGAATCTTCGCGTGGTATGACATCGAGAAGGGTCCTGCCCACCCGGTCTTCAGGACCATACCCCAGATGGTCCACGATCTTCTGGCTCATGTAGGTGAAGCGGAGCTGTTCGTCGGTCTCCCAGATCAGGTCGCTCGTGTTCTCGGCCAGGTCGCGGAACCGACGCTCGCTCTCGCGGAGGGCCATCTCAACCTTCTTGCGCCCCGTGATGTCCCGCACGATGGCCCACATGGCCGATGGCTGCCCCTGAGCGTCTCTGACAAGATATGTGCGCAGCTCGATCGGTACAATCGTGCCGTCCTTCCGGGCGTATTCCTTCTCATAAAGTTCTGAATATCCCCTCACCATGGTCTGGCTTCTCAGGATATCGGCCTCGTATGCGTGCCACCTGGAAGGCGTGATGTCCAGGTAGGTCAAGGTATGGAGGTCTTCGGGGTCATACCCGAGCATCCTGGGGTAGGCAGGGTTGAACTCCTGTATACTGCCGTCCATGCCGACCTGGACGAAGGCATCCTCCATCCCTTCGTAGAGGAGGCGGTACCTGGCTTCCGATACCCGGAGCGCGTCCTCTGTGCGGGCCCGCTCTCCTATCTCCTTTTCAAGGGATTCATTCGCCCTGATGAGTTCTGCGGTGCGTTCCCGGACCAACTCTTCAAGGCGATCCTGGTACGTCCGGATCTTCTCCTGGGCCATGACGCGGCCGGTGACATCCCTGGCCACCGCGACGACACCTGCGACACTTCCGTTCTCCATGAGCGGTATGCCCTTCACCTCGCCGTAACGCACCTCGCCGGCACTGGTGATGAACCTGTAGACGGACGGCTCCATCTTGTCTCCGGACAGCATGCGAAGCGTATCGGAGGCGGCCCTGTCGACATCTTCGGGGTGGATCATGTCGAGATCGCGCAGGCTCCTGCCGATCAGCTCTTCAGGGCTGTAGTTGAGGACATGCTTGACACTGGGAGACACGGTCTTGAGCACGAGCTGGGCATCTACGGCGTACAGCACGTCGCTGGTGAGGGAAAAATGGGCAAGGTATTTCTCCGCCTCCTCCCTGAAGGACTTCTCGAGATCGATGCGCCGGGTTATGTCACGCGCGACAGAGATGACCCCTTCTATCTTCCCCTTGCGCAGGAGGGGTGTCCCGCTTACCTCCCCGAACACCATCCTCCCGTCCCTGGTGACGAACCGGTAGACGGTTGCATGTATCGTTCCCCCATTCAGGACGTGCAGGGCATCCTTCAACGCCCTGTCCAGATCCCCCTCGTCGAGCACCCCGAGCTCATGAAATGGTTTTCCGACGAGTTCTTCCGCGCTGTACCCGAGAAGCCTCTCGACATTGGGCGAGACACTCAGGAGTGTGAAGTCAGGGTCGTACGAATAGATGACATCGTTGACGATGGAGAAGTACAGGCTGTACTTCTCGACGCTCTCGCGGAGGTCATCCTCGCACCGCCTGAGGCTTGCGGCCTCCGATTCCAGCTCCGCAATGCGCCCCCGGGCCCTGTCCAGTTCCGCGGTGAGGTGGTCGATACGTTCCCTGGAATCACTCATACACGGCACGTATCACGAGGTGAGAGCCTTCTTCTTCATGGTCTTCATCCTGAGCAGGTCGATATCGGTCATGGGCTGGTACTTCATGATGAGGTCCCCGATCGCCTCGTTCACCAGGAGTGAAAGCTCCTTGCCTGTCAATGCCGAGAGCACGGTAAGGGCCTTCGCATAGCGCTCCTCGATGTAGTAGTTTCTCTTGACGAGGCTGATTTTCTTGCCGTCGCTTCTCAGGCCGAGCGGTTTCCTTCCCCTGGTACCCATGCTCACCTCCTGTACCCTCTCATGATATAGGTGAACCGAATATATTTCAATAATCTGCCTGATTCATGAGGGTATCGGATATGACATTCAATATAATAACTGTTTTAATATTTATATTGCACCCAGACATCGCCTGAGTATATAATCCCTCCAGCTGCAAGACAGATTGGTATGGAGCCTCCGGATCGTGTGGGGAGAGCGGTAAGCTCTTCCCCTTTTTTCTCCCTTCAGCCTTCCCATGGCTCAGAACGCCGGCGTCAGGGCGTACAGGCACAGGATGCCACCCTGCTCGTTCTTCTCGGCCCTGGTCTGGGCGCCGGCCATGACCTCAATGGCAAGGGCTTTGATCTCGTCCGCCACATCCTGAAGGCCCTTCCCCTCGAACACTGCGCCTGCATTCACGTCCATGTCGTCTTCCATGGCTTGGTAGAGCCTGCTCGTGCTCGCCACCTTGAGTACCGGCACGATGGGAAACCCCGTAGGATTGCCCCTGCCCGTGGTGAAGATCATGAGCTGGCACCCGGCAGCGGCGAGGCCGGCCATGGACTCCATGTCATAGCCGGGCCCGTCCATGATCATAAGCCCGTGGCCGGCGGGTCTCTGCCCGTAGTCCACCACGCCGGCGATGGCTCGGCTGCCTGCCTTGCAGATGCAGCCCAGGGACTTCTCCTGGATGGAGCTCATGCCGCCGTCCATGTTGCCCGGGGCTATCACGAGGGAGGCGAGGGGACCGAGGATGTCCTTTGTTCGCCGTTCCGCCTGGTCGATGATCTGCACGATCCGCTGTGCCGTTTCAGGGGTTTGGGCTCTGTGTAACAGGATATGGGCCGTGCCGATCATCTCGGTGCTTTCGGTGAGGACCACGGTGCCGCCTCGGTCAACGAGCCAGTCGGACACCAGGCCCACGGCCGGGTTTGCAGTGACCCCGGAGAAGGCGTCCGACCCGCCGCACTCCAGGCCGAGCATGAGCTGAGAGAGCGGGCATTCTTCACGATGCATCCGGGAAGCATCCGCAAGCATCTTCTGTGCTGCGGCACTGGCCTTCTCGGCCGTTTTCCTCGAGCCGCCTTCGTTCTGGATCATGAAGAATTCGACCGGCCTGCCTGTGGCGCCGATCTCGGATGCGACCACCGAGGCGTTGACGGTCTCGCATCCGAGACCGATGACCACTGCACCTGCGACATTGGGGTTCTTCCCGAGCCCGGCCAGGGCGGCCTGGTGCATGGCTATCTCGAGGGCCCGCCCGCAGCCGTGGCCGTGCCTGATGGCGACCACCCCGGGAACGTTCTTCTCGACGAGACCGGCCACCCCGTTCGCGCAGGCCACGGTCGGGATGACCACCACGTGGTTCCTGATCCCGACGGACCCGTCCGGGCGGACAAACCCCTTGAATGTCGTCCGTGTCACGACCCGGCCTCCTCGATGGCGAGGTTGTGCGTGTGCACCCAGGTGCCCTGCCTGATGTGATGCAAGGCTTTCCCTATGGACTCGCCGTATTTGAAAACGGTCCCGCCCGCACTGATGTCCGTGAGCGCCACCTTGTGGCTGTAAGGGATCTTCTCCTGGGCCGCGAAAGGACCCATACCCGGTGGTCTCACCTCTGCCCCCTCGGTGATATCCTCCAGGGCAACGGCCACATTGTCCTTTGGATTGATCACGATGACGTTCGCCTTCACCCGGCCGGCCTCCCTTTCCCTCAAAACGCCTGCCTGATCACGCCGTCGATGAGCTCCACCGTGCACTTGCGGGGATTGGCGAGCGTGGGGATCTCGGTCATGGCGTCCAGGGCGATCATGGGGATCTCCGCCTCGGCTATGCCCAGATCCCGCAGCTTCAACGGCATCCCGATCCTCTTCATGAGGTCCTCCACGGCATCCTCAGCAGCCGCTGCCGCCTGGGCCTTGGTCTTGCCGCTCACGTCGACGCCCATGGCCTCGGCCACGAGCGACAGTTCCTCGGCGCACTGCTCCTGGTTGAATCTCATGACGTGCGGCAGGAAGAGCCCGCAGAGCGTGCCATGGTGGATCTTGTACTTGGCGCCGATGCAGTGGGCCAGGGAGTGCGTGAGGATGGTCGACGGGATGGAGAAGGCCCAGCCCGCCATGGCTGCCGCGATCTGCATCTGCATTCGTGCATCCACGTCGTTCGGGTTCTCCACCACCCTGGGAAGGTGCTCGGCGATGAGGCGGATGGCGTTGAGACCATGGCCCGTGCAGACGGCATTGCGCATGATGGAGCACATGCCGTCGATCGCATGGGTCAGGGCGTCCATGCCCGTGGCCGCGGTGAGCATCCTGGGCAGGCTGAGCGTCATGTGCGGGTCCAGGATGGCCACGTTCGGTGCGATGACGAATTCGGCGATGTTGAACTTGCGGCCGATCTCCTCGTTCTTGATCACCGCGATGGTGCTGACCTCGCTGCCCGTGCCGGCCGTGGTGGGGATGGCGATGTGCGGCATCACCGGGTCACAGAGCTTGTAGAGCGTGATGTTGTCGATGGCCTTGCCGCCGTTGGTGAGCGTCAGGGCCACGGCCTTGGCCGTGTCCATGGAGCTGCCTCCGCCCAGGCTCACGAGGATGTCGGCACCCACGCCCCGGCAGTAGTCGACGGCCTTGTCCACCACCGTGTACCCCGAGTCCTCCACCACCCCGTCGAAGGCCCCGACGCACAGCGAGCCCAGGGCCTTGACCACCCTGTCGAGGAGACCGGCGTCCCTGATGCCCTTGTCCGTGATGACCACGGCCCTGCTGCGGTCGAGCCTGGTCACCTCGAACTGCAGCGCGATGATGCTGTCCGGCCCGGCCACGATCCTGGTGGGCCCTTCGAAGAGGAAGGACTTGGCGGGCTGGGGGTAGTCGAACATGATGGGGAAGGTGTACTTCTGGGTCCCGTCCGTGTGGGGGCACACGTGGACCCGCTTTATCTGGGTGTACTCGGACAGGCCGTACCCGCCGAGTTCCCGGCCGACGCCCGACTGCTTGTACCCGCCGAAGGGCATGAGGTCGGCAAAGGCGTGGTAGTCGTTGATCCATACGGTGCCGGTCTTGACCCTGGCCGCGATCCGCTCGGCCCGGCCGATGTCGTTGGAGAACACCCCTCCCCCGAGCCCGTAGATGGAGTCGTTTGCGATGGCCACGGCCTCGTCGTCGTCGTCGAAGGGCATGATGCACACCACCGGGCCGAAGATCTCCTCCTGAGCGATCCGCATGGAGTTGTCCACGTCCACGAACACGGTGGGCAGGTAGTAGTATCCCATGGCCCCCAGGTCTCCGTCGGGCCGCTTCCCGCCGTAGGCGAGGCGGGCCCCCTCGTCGAGGCCGATCTTCACGTACTTCTCGGTGGTGGCCCGCTGGATCTCGCTCACCAGGGGGCCCATCTGGGTGGCCGGGTCGAGCTGGTAGCCGATCCTGATGCGGGAAGCCTTGTCGATGAAGCGTGCCACGTACTCGTCGTAGATCTTCCTCTGCACGAGGATCCTCGTGCCCGACTCGCAGATCTGGCCGCTGTGGAAGAAGGTGCCGAACAGACCGCCGTCCACGGCCAGGTCCATCTTGGCGTCGTCGCAGATGATGTTTGCTGACTTCCCGCCCAGCTCCAGCGTCACCTTCTTGATGGTCTCCGAGCCCATCTTCTTGATCTGCCTGCCCACCTCGGTGGAGCCGGTGAACGCGATCTTGTCCACCTTGGGGCTCAGACACAGGGCTTCGCCGATCTCGCCGCCAGGGCCGGTGACGATGTTCACCACTCCCCTGGGGATGGCGCTCTCTGCGATGACCTCGGCCAGGATCAGCGCGCTCAGGGTAGTGTCGGAAGCGGGTTTCAGGACTATGGAGTTGCCCATGATCGCTGCGTGGAGGATCTTCCACATGGCCATGCCGAAGGGGAAGTTCCAGGGGATGATGCCCACGCACACGCCCAGCGGCTCCCTGCGGATGTAGTTCCTGCCTGGGCTTGCGAGCGACGCCGGCACGCGGACCTCCTCGTGCCACTTGAACTCGCGGGCCGCGTACCATGCCATGTTCCTTGCGGTCATGGAGGCCCCCACCACCTCGGCCCCGGTGCGGTTGATGATGCCGCCCGAATCCATGGACTCGTAGGATGCGATCCTCACGATGTACTTGGTCAGCCTGTCCGAAAAGTCCATGATGACCCGGGAGCGCTCGTCCTGGCTGAGCGCGCTCCACACGCCCGAGTCGAAGGTCTTCCGGGCCACATCGATGGCCGCCTCGGCATCGGCGGAGCCCCCGTAGGCATACGTGGCAAAGGGCAGCCCCGTGCCCGGGTCGATGGCCTCCCTTGTCCTGCCGCTCAGAGATTCAACGAATTCGCCCCCGATGAACATCTTGAAATGTTCCACACAACCCTCCCCGTCGAATAGAGATGTTATTGCAGATGGCCCTTCAGGAATCCGGCCTGTTTCTCGACAACCTCCTTGAACAGCTCGCCGGTGTACACGTCGAAGTGTCCCACGGGCAGGCCTATCACCTCTGCGTTCCTGAGCTTCCTGCCCATGCGCTCCACGGCCTTGAACGGGATCAGCGAGTCGTTCTTCGCGTACATGAGGAGCACCGGGCACGGGACCTTCCGGGCATACATGGTGGGCCGGTAGGCGGAGACCATGAGGTTGAAACGGGCCGGGACCTCGTTCCTCCACGTGGTGTCCCGCGGCACGAGGGCGAAGTACCCGGGCATGCACTCGGTGGTGTTCATGAGCGCGAAGGCCCCGGGCTCGCCGACGGCAGGGACCGTGTGGGGCGTTCCGCCCGTGATCATGCGGTACAGATCCTTGAGTCCGTGGTACAGGCCTTCGAGCTGGTAGGATACGGGAAACTGCATAATCGACGAGACGCCATCCACGAACGGCACCTGGGCCGCCACGGCCCTGATGCCGCTCACCTGCGCGGCGGTCACCACGACGTGCCCGCCGGAGAAGGACGTCCCCCACAGGGCGAGCCTCGAGCCGTCCACCTCGGGGAGGTAGCGGGCATGGCTTATGGCCGCCTTCCAGTCGTCGAGCTGCATCCAGGGATTCACCAGGTTCCTCGGTTCGCCCTCGCTGCCGCCGTAGTTCCGGTAATCGAAGACCAGGCAGGCCATGCCCCTGCCTGCAAAATATTCGGCATAGGCCTGGAGCCCGAAATCCTTCTGGCCGGCCAGGCCGTGGGCCATGACCACGACCGGGGGTCTCTCCCTTCCGTCAGGGAGAAACAGCCAGGCCGAGCACCTTTGCCCCCTGCTGGTGAAATCCGAATCGATCCGCTTCACGGCAGCGCCTCCTCCGGCGTGACGGTGTTGAGCCCCATTCCGGAAGTACAGGGAACATCCGGGGCCATCACCACGGCACTCCCAGCATTCACCCCCGCTCGTCGAGCGGCACGTATTCCAAATCCTGGAGCAGCGAGCTCACATAGGCCGGGCGTATGAGCTTGGCCTGGATGATCTGCTCGATGCGGTGGGCCGACCATCCCGCGATCCGGGCCATGGCGAAGATGGGAGTGAACAGGTCTATCGGGATGCGGAGCATCTTGTAGACGAATCCCGAATAGAAGTCCACGTTCGGTGCCACCACCTGGCCTTTGCGTTCGTAGACAAGCTCACTGCCGAGCTCTGCCACAAGCTTCATGAGGTTCAGTTCGTCCATGAGTTCCTTTTCCGTGGCGAGCTCTTCGGCCTTTTCCAGGAGGATCTCGGCCCTGGGATCGCTTATGGTGTAGACCGCGTGGCCGATGCCGTAGATCTTGCCGGCCCGGTCGTGGGCCTTGCCGTCGAGGATCTTCTCCAGGTATCGTCGGACCTGCCTGCGGTCCTCCCAGTCTTTCACGTTCTTCCTGATCTCCCGCATCATGCGCATGACCGCCTCGTTGGCCCCTCCGTGGAGGTGGCCGGAAAGCGACGCTATGCCCGAGCAGATGGCCATGTAGGTGTTGGCACCGCTGGAAGAGACGGCGCGCACGGTGAAGGTCGAGTTGTTGCCGCCTCCGTGCTCGGCATGGAGCATGAGGGAGAGGTCGAAGAGCATGGACTCTCTCTTGTGGGGCCTGGTTCCCCTGAGCATGTAGAGGAAGTTCTCGGCCGTGGATAGTTCGGGGTCCGGGGTGATGATCCGCAGGCCCGATCCCTGGCGGTAGCGGGACACGTTGTAATTGTAGGCCACGATGGTCGGCGCCTTGGCCAGGAGGCGGATGCAGGTCTCGGTGACGTCCCTGAGGTCCGTGGACACCGGCCTGGGATCGCACCTGCTCAGGTGGGACATGACCGAGTGCAGGGCGAACATCTGGTTCTCGTTCTGAGCCTCCTGCATGATGATGCTCCGCTCGGACTTGTTGAGCGCCCTGTTTCTGGCGACCAGGCTCGAGAAGTTGTTCAGGTCGACCTCTGTGGGGAGCTCCCCGGTCAGGAGGAGGTAACAGACCTCATCGTATCCGTACCGGTACTCCCCGTGGATCCTCCTGGCCAGTTCTATGGCATCGTACCCGCAGTAGAGCAGCCTGCCGGCTGCCGGCTGGACAATGGTTCCCCTGCCGTCTTCCGCCGGTATGCGCTTGAATCCGAAAACAGTCCCCTTGGAGGTGATTCCGACCACGACGCCGGTGCCGTCCGCATTCCGCAGGCCCAGCTTGATGTCCTTGGCCTTGATGAGCTCGGGCGAAACCTCGTCGTGGTATCGTGCCAGGTCGTTGATCTTCTTTATTATGTGTTCCATGGAGCCCCCACCTCGAATTCTCTGAAACATCAATACCTATCATGACGAGGTACCTCCAGGCAATGGGCATGAAGGGGACGTCGCCTCTGCAGGTCATCCCATGGGCACCTCAAGGCGAGGACTTGGCAAGGAGTCGGTGCAGGCGATGCTCCAGGGCGTGCCGGTCCTCATCGCACAACGACCTGCAGCCGTCCAGCGCCATCCGCACGATCAGCTTGGCCCGCGCATAGTCTTGCCTGCGGTGTTCGAGGTACTTGGCGAGCTCCTCGGCTGCGAAAACGTCACGGGGGTCCTCCGCGAGCATGGCCTCCCACAGCGGGACCGCCTCCTCCCAGGCCCCTGCCCTCCTGTGGATCAGGGACAGCGACCTCCTGGCAGCAAGGGAGACCTCCCGGTCGAAAGATGAGCTGACGCCTTCGTACAGTCGCCGGGCAGCCTGGGTATGCCCGCGCTCGTGGAGGAACCGTGCTGCCGCCAGTATGTCGCCGTGGTGCGTCCTCTCCGGCTCGAGGCCTCCGCCGACAAGGTCGGTAAGGTGCTTCAGGAGCGCGGCCATGGACACGATGTCCAGGCGGTTGTGCCGGAACACGTCCTCCATGAGGCGGCCGTCGCGGCGCCGCAGCCAGTCGAAGTACCGCCGGGGTATCTCACACCCGGGGACGTCGCCCTCCCTCTCGATCCCGAGCACGCTGGTCTCGAAGGTGAGGAGCCTGGCGTTTTCCATGCGGTGCCGCAGGAGCCTCCTCCCCGGGTGGAGCAGGTCCAGGTGGGGCATGCCGGAGAGGACGTCCTGCTGCCGGTTGAGGATGAACCTGGCCGTGAGCAGGTTCATGTCGTAGGCCCTGCCGTTGAAGGATACCAGGAATCTCCTGTTCCTCGCGAGCTCCTGCAGGTATGCGAGCATGGATGGCTCTTCCGAGAAGTCCCGGGCGAAGAGCTGGCACGTCACGAACGTTCCACCCTCGAACCAGCCCAGGCCGATGAGGAAGGGGAAGGTCCCGGTGCCGCCGGCAAGCCCGGTGGTTTCGGTATCTACGAACAGGGCGTCCTCGGGCGAACAGCCGGCAAAGGCTTCCGACCCGCCCAGAAGCGCCACACCCTTCATGTCGAACCGGGACAGCTCGCGGATCAGGGCGTGGCCGTGACGGTCGGACCCTTCCATGCGGCTGCAAGAAGAGAAGAACCTGCCGTGCCCTGTTTCCACCTCCTCTCCCGTTATCAGGTTTTCCAGGGGTGGACCGGAACGCATGGATGAAGGAGAATCGGGCCGCGCCAGGCGGTCCCGCCGGTTCATCACCTCCTCGATTCTTCTGCGGAGCTCGCCGATGGTGTCCTGCCGGGGACTGGGTAAAGCCGGTGTCCGGGCGTCCCCGGTGAGGCGTCCCAGGCGGTCCTTCAGGCTCACGGCCGGTCCATGAGCGCGAGGATCTGCAGGGCCGCGGACTTGGCCGAGGGCCCCACCTCGAGCGTCGGCCCCACGCACATGGGGCACCCGTGCTCGCACGGGCACGAGCCGATGACCGAGCGTGCGGCTGCGAGCAGCTCCTCGTGGCGGGCGAAGAGGAGGTCGGAGAAGCCGATGCCCCCCGGGTAGGCGTCGAAGATGAAGACCGTGGGGTCGAAGGCATTCTCCATGACGTCCACGGGCGCCTCGGGGGTCGCGGTGATGACCCTGCGGTCGGCCCCGTAGCGCACGAACCACTCGCCGCTCTTGTCGCCTATGCACCGGTCAAGGTCCCTGATGTCTGCCATGACGAGCATGGCCGCGATGTGGTGGAGGCAGTATGCCAGGCCAGCCAGCCCGTCGATGATCTCCTCGCGCCTGAGGTCCAGGAAATCGAGGAGATCCCAGGGGATGGTGAACCAGTAGCTCGTGGTGTGCATGTCCTTCTGGGGCAGGGAGACGTCGCCGTAACCCACGTTCTCGGAGGTGTAGAACTTGATCTTCTTGTACCCTACCACCTTGCGCGCCACCTGCACCTCGCCGTGCTCCACGATGACGCTGCGATCGGACTTCTTGTCGAAGTCCTCGATGACGCGCACATTGGTGTACGTCATGGCGTCGGTGTAGTAGTCCACGTCCACCCTGCGCACATAGGCCTTCTTGCGATCGAGGTCGAGCTTGTCCACGTGGTACTGCTGGGACTCCACCATGTAGATAGCGTCGTCGTGGACCGTGGTGAAGGCGCTGTCCCAGTCCACCTCGGCGATGACCTTGTGGTTCCCGGCGTCCGTGGTGTCCACCACCACGATGTTCTCCGGGTTGATGGTCCTCAGGCTCACCTCGTCGGCCGGGTAGCTCTCGGCCGCCCAGTGCCAGCGCGCCTGCACCCGGTGGAGCACCCCCTTGTCCTCGAGGTAGGTGAGAAGTTCCATGAGGTTCTCCTTCCCGAAGCGCTCCCCCTCCTCGAAGGGCAGCTCGAAGGCCGCGCTCTTGATGTGATGGAGCAGGATGAGGAGGTTGTCCGGGTTCACCCGGCAGTGCTCGGGCGAGCGGGCGAAGAAGTACTCCGGGTTCTCCACGATGAACTGGTCCATGGGGTTGCTCCGGGCGATGAGGATGGCCAGGCTGTGGCCGGTCCTTCGGCCCGCCCTGCCCGCCTGCTGCCAGGTGCTGGCGATGGAGCCCGGGTACCCCGCCATGAGGCACGCCTGAAGGTCGCCGATGTCGATGCCCAGCTCCAGCGCGTTGGTGCTCACCACGCCCATGACCGTCCGCTCGCGCAGCCCCTTCTCGATGTCGCGCCTGAGGTTGGGCAGGTAACCGCCACGATAACCGGTCACGAAGTGGTCCCTGCCCGGGATCTTCCCCCTGAAGCCGTCCTTGAGGTACTTGGTGAGCACCTCCACGTTGAGCCTGCTCGTGGTGAACACAATGGTCTGGATGTGGTTGCCGATGAGGTCACCCGCGATCTTCCTCGCAGGGGTGAGCGCCGACTGGCGGATGCCGAGCTCCCGGTTCACGATGGGCGGGTTGTACAGGATGAAGGTCTTGGCCGCCCTGGGGGCCCCGCTCTCGTCGATGAGCGCCACCTCCTTCTCGAGGAGGTTCTCCGCGTGCTCGCCCGGGTTGGCCACGGTGGCCGAGCAGCAGATGAAGACCGGGTCAGTGCCGTAGAAGCGGCACACCCGCTTCAGGCGCCGGAACACGTTGGTCAGGTGGCTGCCGAACACCCCGCGGTAGACGTGCAGCTCGTCCACCACCACGTACGTGAGGTTGGCGAAGAGCTTCTGCCACTTGGTGTGGTGCGGCAGGATGCCCGTGTGGAGCATGTCAGGGTTGGTGACCACCACGTGGCCCTGCCTGCGGATGGCCTGCCTGGCGTCGTCCGGCGTGTCGCCGTCGTAGGTGAAGGTCTTGATGTCGGCCTTGAGCTCGCCGATGAGGCCGTGCACCTCGTGCATCTGGTCGTTGGCCAGGGCCTTGGTGGGAAAGAGGTACAGGGCGCGCGTCTCGGGCTCCTCGAGGATGCGCTGGAGCACGGGCAGGTTGTAGCACAGGGTCTTGCCGCTGGCCGTGGGCGTGACGAGCACCACGTCCCTGCCCTGCCTGACGAGCTCGACGGCCTGTGCCTGGTGGGAGTACAGTCGCTTAAGGCCCCGCTTCTCCAGCACTGTCTTCAGGCGGGGGTGGACCCAGGAAGGATACGGGGCAAAGCTGCCCTCGGATGCAGGGATATGCGTGATGGAAGTCGCGTTCTCACGGAAACGCCGGTCGCTTTCCGCCCGTTCAAGCCATTCCTCGAGGCTCAGTGTGGCCATGGTCCTTCCCTGATGAAACGTTTATGAAAACCGCTATGACGTTGACTATAGAAACGGGGTTGTTGTGTGTCAACCCGGATCTGGAATGGAGGTGCAGGGTGCCGGTGATCGTTATACGGTTCAGAAGCCCTTGGAAGCCCTGCCGCCGGCCATTCCCGGGAGAAAGAGCCGGCGGCATGCAGCACGCCATCGTCTCGGCGGAAGAGAAGCCCGGGCTTCATCTCCCTTTACGGTTCTGAGAACAGGATCGTGTACCCTCCGGAGATTGTAGTAAACACTTCATCCAGGCTGTATGAGCCAGGAGGGGTCTCTTCGATCTCATAGTTGGCAAGATCGTCGAAAAAGACCCCGCCGCTCCCGTTGTAGGGTGCGAATCCAATACCGGTGAGGATGTCGTCGTTCGTTATCCTCCAGAAATTGACGAACCGCACGGTGCCGTCGTAGAGCTGGTCTATGTCGTCGAGATCGTCGTCATCCCAGAAGTGTTGGAATTCCAGGGTGAACGCTTCACCCGGCAGTGGTTCTCCACCATTGTTATCCGTCAGAATCATCTTCCCTGGATTGGTGAACCCAACGGGCAGAACCCCTGCGGGCAACGTGCCGCTGGTGGTTGTACCGAATGCATTCTCCTCGATGGCGGTAAGGGTTTCCAGAAAGAATTCCACATGGAAGAGAATGAATTCCATCATGGAGTATGCAAAGCTTGCCTGCTGCTGCCATTCAGGTGCAGTCGAGCCGAAGAGGTCCTCGAAGTCATCCCAGTCGTCGTACGTGACTGGAGTGCCGTCGTTGTACTGCAGGCTCACACCCCCACTGGCTGCCGTTATGGTAATGGAGTACAGAGGGCCATTTCCGATACCCACCACCAGGATTCCCTGGTCAGGTTCGTCGCCATCTACAGAAGTTATGGGCGAATTCAGGTAGATGTTCAGTATCCCGAGCTCTCCGGGCCAGAGACCGTCGGTAGTGACCCGAATCCAGCACCCTTCGTTGAGGGTTATGGAATTTTCATCCAGATTGAAGACCCCCGTGACCTCCCCGGAGAAGGTTGCCCGAACGTCTTCATCATCCAGGCTGGCATCGATCTGGAGAGCTGAAGGAGCATCAGTATCACCCATTCCGGTCCTCATGTTAAAGTTGTACTCACTCAGCACATCTCCCCCGCCGTCGTCGCCACCATCATCTCCACCGCCGCTACTGCTGCAGGAGAGACTGACAAGGAGCAGCACCATTGATAAGAAGACACATGAGGAACTGAAGAGACTGAAGCGATTTTTCATACCTTTCCACCTCCTGGAATCGTAGTACAGGGTGGTCTGTCATGGTGATGGGGTCGTTTGTGTCGAACGGGCCGCTGAGAGCACATCTCCCCTGCAAGCACCATAATAATTGCGCTCTGCGTAATATCAATGGAGCGTTCCGATTCATCCGGTAGATTCATATTACAGACTCAAAGACCCATGAGCCCTCGATCTCGTTGAATCAGCCCGCACCACCATTTGAGAAGAGAACACCCTCGGCTCTTCTCAGCTCGCGCGCAGCGCCTCCACGATGTTCATGCGCGAGGCCCGCACCGCGGGCAGGAAGCCGCCCACCAGACCCATGATCAGCGAGAAGGACAGAGACTGGGCGACGATGGAGGGCGTGAG
>JAGOOG010000006.1 GCA_017992605.1 Deltaproteobacteria bacterium | reverse complement strand
TCCAAACCCGTGATACAATATCCCCGTGGACATGCCGTAACCCCTTCCTGTTTTCTTTCGTCAGATTCAGAAAGGCAGGTATGTCCACTCCTTTCAACTTAAAAGTACGCTTCCGTGTGAAGAACCACATTTATTGAGGAAATCAATGATTGGGGCAAATCATTAGGGACGGCACGAGATTTTCGCTTTCATCCCAGAAAGAAACAGCCTTGAACAAGATCAATTAAATTGCTAGAATTGATTAAAGGTTACTCTATCACGAAATGCATCTTCTCTGATGGGGAAACCACTTAGCATCTATGAATTCTATCAGCCACGATAAATTATTCTGGCAATATCTCGAGGAGGGGATATCTATGGATACATCTCGCTTCCAGGGCATCTTTCGGTCAATCATTGCATTATCGATTGTCATGCTATTTGCTGGTTGCGGTGGTGGAGGAGGCGGTGATGACAGTGGGACTACAGCTTTTACTTTAACACTTACCTCCCCTTCAGGAAACGTTACCATCAATGAAGGAGAAGCTGTTACATTCCAGGTGACAGTATCAGGAGGAACAGCGCCATATACGTTCCAGTGGGATTTTGGGGGCGGTGCCACAAACAGCACTGTGGAAGATCCTGGTTTAATAACTTTCAGCAGTGAAGGAAGCTACACAGTCACGCTAACTGTGACAGACAACACTGGATCTACCAGAAGCACATCGGTAACGGTAACTGTCCAGGACAACTCAACACCCGAAACTCTATCTGCAACTATTACATCTCCGGCAAGCAATGCCACCATAACACAGGGGGGATCGGTCAACTTCCAGTCCACTGTAACGGGAGGAACGTCTCCATATGCATATCTATGGAACTTCAGCGGAGGAGCTACAAACAGCACTGTAGAAGATCCGGGATCTGTGACGTTCAATACGGTCGGTACATATAATGTCACGTTTACGGTTACTGACAATGTAGGCGATGTATACAGTGATTCTGTTACAGTGACTGTGAATAGCTCCGGAGGCGGAGATGGAAACAATACTGGGTATACCCTCGATACAACTTTTGGCATAAACGGGATCGTAAAAACGCCGGTTGTGTATCAAACTTCATCTTATGATAATGGTCATTACCAAATGTGCCTTCAACCAGACGGGAAAATACTAGTAGTCGGGCCATATCAAAATGTATATTCTTCATCCAGTGTGCAATATATTGGTGTAATTCGATACAACACGGATGGTTCACTTGATACAACATTTGGAACAGAGGGGGTCGCTGAAACATCGCTGCTTAGTGATTTTGGTTATTCTAGTGATATATTAATCCAAAGTGATGGGAAAATACTGGTTGCTGGTTATGGAGGGGTAATCAGACTTAGTACTGAAGGGTCTCTTGATACCACTTTTGGAACAAATGGAGAATGTATACTAGAAGATACAAGCCATATTTTTGATATGTACAGTGTTAACGGTGTGGTACCAGCTTCTAATGGTACCTTTGAAGCACTAGGGACATCAATTAATGATGATCCTATTAATGGCAATCCTGTATGGTTATGGCTTAATAAGTCTGGTGTAGCTTATTCTGATATAGAAATACCTATACTTGATGATCCATCTGCGACAGGATCATATGCGAGCAACATATGCGGACACCCAGGAGATAATCGTGTGATATCTGGAATTATATATAAAGAGGATAACACATATGAAACCTTTATAGTACGTTATTTAGGTGGATCAATTGATACAACCTTCGGAACAAATGGGTACGTAAAAACTTCTATTGGAAAACCTATTGGAATGTCAATCCAGACTGAGTATAGCTTTGATGGGACTTCATTACAGGAAAACCAAAGAATTGTGCTTTCAACACAAAAATTTTACTCTGAAGGTATTAAGCTAAGCCGATACAATACTGACGGTTCTCTTGATTCGACCTTTGGGAATAGTGGTGTTGTTACAACTTCGATTAAGGTAATAATTCAATATCGACCAATCAAATCTAGGCTCTTAATTCAGGCTGATGGGAAGATTCTTGTGATAGGTGGGCCTTTAAAGGATAATTCTACCATGGATACATTTAAGGTAGCCCGATACAATACAGACGGTTCTTTGGATACAGGCTTTGGAGATAATGGGACAATCACGACACCAGTAGTGGGTTCAAGTGAATCATATGCCACGGACATAGCCGTCTTGCTAAATGGCGATATTATATTGGTTGGAACAACTAAAACTGAATCCACACGATACGTTGCAGTAGCTCGTTACAAATTAAACAACTAACTAAAAGGATGATGGGCGACAGAAAGAATGGCCTCATAGAATGAACGACATTGGTAATATTTTGATAGAGACTAGTGTTTGGATGTTCAGAATTTAATGTTTTTTGCACTCGTCATGGTCTTTAAACAGCTTTACTTAAGAACACTAGCTAGGAACGACCAATAAAATAAAAAACTTAAAGAGGGAGATGCTATGATACCAAACTTTAGAATGACGTGCTTTATATTGACATTATTTGTTTTAGCAACTTTGCTAGTAGGTTGTGGTGCTGCTGGTATGATGATTGGGGGAGCACCTAAAGAATATACACTAAACAAAACCATCACATTAAAGAAATCCTATCCCAATATTTTAGATATTGTTGCGGAATCAGGGAAAGAGTTAGGTTATAGAGTTTCGGGCATGGATGAAAAAGCACAATCGGTAACGTTGGCAACTGATATATCCTATGCTCAAATGGGACTAATTGGAAAATCAAATATGTCTAGCCCGTCTTCGACAGTAAATCCTCAAAAATGGTGGGTTAGCGTCTGCGGAGGCGCATAAATCCACGATCGTGATTTTCAGCGGGAAGATCATGGTGCCAACTTATTATGATATATGGCTTGACATAGCTGCATTCTGAGATGATAATGCATAGTGTCAATACAAGGAGGGCGCCATGTTCTTCCGGGAAAAGAAGACCAAAGGCTATTCCTACCTGCAGGTGGTGGAAAACCAGTGGGTAGACGGCAGGAGCCGCCAGAGGGTCCTGGGTACCCTGGGGAGACTCGACCAGCTCCGGGAAGCAGGCCACCTGGACGCCCTGCTCGCCTCCGGGGCACGGTACTCCCAGTCCCTCATGGTCCTGAGTGCCCACAAGGAAGGCCGCATGGCAGAGATATCGAAGAAGAAGATCGGCGGACCCCTGATCTTCGAGAGGCTCTGGAAAGAAAGCGGATGCGCAGAGATCATCGGCCGTCATGCGAGAGGCAGGAAGTTCGGGTTCGATCTGGAGCGTGCCGTGTTCACGACTGTGCTGCACCGGCTGATGAGCCCCGGATCCGACCGGGCATGCGAGAAATGGAAAGAGGCATACCGGGTAGAAGGTGCGGACGCACTGGACCTCCAGCACTTCTACCGTGCCATGGGATGGCTCGGAAATCCCCTCGGAGAAGAAGAACAGGACGGGCTGGTCCCCTTCTCGCCCCGGTGTGTGAAAGACGTCATCGAGGAGGAGTTGTTCTTCAGACGCCGGGACCTGTTCACGACCATGGACATGATGTTCTTCGACACGACCTCCATCTACTTCGAGGGAGAAGGAGGGGACACCCTGGGAGAGTACGGGCACAGCAAGGACCACCGTCCGGATCTGAAGCAGATGGTGGTGGGTGCCCTCCTGGATGGTGAAGGACACCCGGTGTGCTGTGAGATGTGGCCCGGGAACACCACGGACGTGAACACACTGATACCGGTGGTGGGGCGTATGAAGAAGCGGTTCGGGGTGGAGCGTGCCTGCGTGGTGGCGGACCGTGGCATGATCTCGAAGGAGACGCTCTCCTGGATGGAGAACCCACAAAATCCCACGCCCTATATCCTGGGGGCCAGGATGAGAAGGGTCAAGGAGATCGACATCGAGGTGCTGGGGCGTGCCGGCCGCTACCAGGTGGTACATCCTCAGCGATCCCATGCCAAGGACCCGTCTCCGTTGAAGGTCAAGGAAGTCCTGGTTGAGGGGAGACGGCACATTGTCTGCCACAACGATGACCAGGCGGCCAAGGACGCTTCCGACCGGGAGGCAATCCTGAAGTCCCTGACGGACAAGCTCAAGGGCGGTGACAAGTCCCTGGTGGGCAACAAGGGGTACCGGCGGTACCTGAAGACCAGGGGAGAGTCGTTCGTCATCGATGAGAAGAAGGTGGCCGACGATGCCCGGTATGACGGGAAGTGGGTGCTTAGGACCAATACGGATCTCCCTGCTGCCGAGGTGGCGCTCAAATACAAGCAGCTCTGGATGGTGGAGACGTTGTTTCGCACCATCAAGTCGGTTCTTGCGACCCGGCCCATCTATCACAAGCGTGACGAGACGATCCGTGGTCATGTGTTCTGTTCGTTCCTTGCGCTCATTCTCATGAAGGAGCTCATGGGCAGGCTGGAGGATAAATCCCACTCTCTGGAGTGGAAGGACATCATCCGGGATCTGGACAACATGGACGAGGTGGAGCTGGAAGAGGATGGCAAGCGCTTTGTGATCCGCACCGGTTCATCGGGTTGTTGCGGGAAGGTGTTCCAGGCAGCAGGTGTTACCATACCGCCCACGATCAGGCAGGTGCAGTAGCGACACAGGAGGCTTCTACTGACTGTCATTTCCTGGTGCCAAAGCCAACATGCTGCCTTCTATCATGCTGATATCAAAGAGCTTTCAAAATCCAACTGTCGAAGTTGGGTTTAACATTCCCAGAGACACTTGTCAGCAAGAATTACAGAAAATGACAGTCATGCCCATGCTCTATTGAACATGCCCTGTCAAAAAACTCATCGATCTTTTCCGTCAGGAGGGACGGCTTGTCCAGGATGCAGGCCTCAACACGGAAATGTGCAGCGTCCCGCATGCCCCTGACATAGGTGGAGATGAATTTTCTCATGTGCAGGACCCCGGTCCTCGACCCGTGGCAGGAACAGAGCATGTCCAGGTGCCGCAGCATGACCTCCCTTCGCTCCTGCGGCATGGGGCCAGGACCTCCGGTGAGTTCACGGAAGATCCAGGGCCTGCCGATGGCGCCGCGGCCTATCATCACGGCGTCGGCACCGAGATCCCGGGCCAGGCTCATTCCCTCGGGCGTGCGGATGTCGCCGCTGGCCACCACGGGGATCCTCACCCGCTGCCCGACCTCCTCGAACACCTCCCACCTCGGCGTGCCGCGATACATGTCGCCACGGGTCCTCGGATGTACGGTGACCACATCGACCCCCGCGAATTCCAGCGATTCAGCGAGATCCGCAGCGTTCAGGCACGAGGCGTCCCAGCCGGCACGCATCTTGACGCTCACCGGGATGGACACGGAACCGATGACCGCTTCGGTGATGCGCAGGGCCAGGCCGGGATCCCTCATGAGGGCGACCCCTCCGCCTTTTGATGCGACCTTTTTCACCGGGCACCCCATGTTGATGTCGATGCCGTCGAAGCCGCAGTCCTGGAGGAGTCTGGCAGCCTCGGCGGCGTCGACGGGCGAATTGGTGGAGATCTGGGCGACGAGCGGCCTGTCGTCCTCGGGCCGTTTCAACATGGAGCGGGAGTTCCTCGAATTGCGGGTGAGGCCCGCAGCGCTGATCATCTCGGTGTAGCAGAGCTCGGCTCCGAACTCCCTGCACAACATGCGCTGGGGCCAGTCCGTGTAACCCGACAGCGGGGCGAGAAAAAGACCGCGGGTGAACTCGATGCCGTACGCCTTCATGGTTCCCCCACCAGCGAGCCCTGGGTGATGCCGGCCTCGCTCATCCGTGCCAGGATGGCGGCGCGAACCCTCGCCTTTTCCAGGGCCCACCGAGGTCCCACGAGCTCATCGGCATGGGGGTCGCCGGTGATGCGCTGGATGACGATGTCGTCACGCAGGTGCCCGATGAACCGTGCCGTTGCCTCGGCGTATTCCTCCATGGTCAGGGGGCGGTAGGACCCCTGGAGGAGCATGTCTTCCATGGGGGTCCCACGGACGACATAGAGCAGGTGGATCTTGACGTCCGTCACGGGCAGCGACGAGACGAGACGTGCGGTACGGAGGTAGTCGCCCATGCCCTCGCCCGGAAGGCCGATGATGACGTGGGCGCACCGGCGCACCGTGTAGTGCGCGGTGAGGTTCACGGCGTCGACGAAGGACTGCACGTCGTGGCCGCGGTTGATCCTCCTGAGGGTCTCGTCGCTGGCAGACTGGAGACCGTATTCGATCCACACGAGACGTTTTGAAGCGTACCCCGCGATGAGGTCCAGCCTCTCCCGGTCGATGCAGTCCGGCCTGGTGCCGATGGCCAGCCCGACGATGTCGGGGTAGGGGAGCACGGTGTCGTAGATTGAACGCAGCACATCCACCGGCGCGTAGGTGTTGGAGAACGACTGGAAGTAGGCGATGAAGGCCTCTGCCCGGTAACGGCGGCGCATGAGGAGCATCTGTTCGTCGATCTGGCCCGACAGGTCGAGGCCGCGTGCATGGGCCCCGGTTCCGGAGCCCGAGGCGTTGCAGTAGATACAGCCTCCCCTGTTGTCATGCCCGCGGTGCGGGCAGGTCAGGCCTGCATCGAGGGCTATCTTCTGGACACGGCGCCCGAACCGTTCACGCAGATCGACGCTGAGAGTCCTGTAGGGAAGCCCTGTCATCTGCGAAAAAAGGGAAGTTGAAACTCCCGAGCTTCAACTCCCGGGCGAGCTCGATCATGATGTCCTGCATGGACTTGTTGATGGGCACGCCTTCTGACTTCCGGCGCTCGATCATCTCGAACTCCTTCTCGCCTGCCATGAAGATCCGGTCGTGACCGGGGGCCTTGGCGGAGGACCTGATCTCGCGCATGATGGAACCCGTTATGGCCTTGAATACCTTGATGGGCACGAAGCTTGCGATGTTGATCGCCGCGAAGAGGTGGCCGAGGCGGTGGGGTGTGTGGAGGCCGCCTTCCATGCCGCTCAGGGCCTTGCCGAAGCTTCCGCCGGAGAACGCCGCGCAGAGGATCTCCACCATGACGTTCAGACCGTAGCCCTTGTGCCCGCCGAGCTCCTCGCCCGCTCCTCCCAGGGGCAGCAGGGAGGCCGTGCCCTCCACGAACATCTTGAGCAGGGCCTTGCTGTCCGTGGGCTCGTTGCCGTGGAGGTCGATGGTGAGGCCCTTGGGGGTAGGCGTTCCCTCGCGGGCATAGACCTCGATCTTGCCCCGCTGGGTCGTGGAGGTGGCGATGTCGAGCAGGAACGGGTAGACTTCGTCGGAAGGGGCGCCGAAGCTGATGGGGTTGGTCCCGAGAACCGGTTCGACCCCGTAGGTGGGTGCCACGGAAGGCCTGGCGTTGGAGAAGGCCAGCCCCACCATGTCGTTGGTCACTGCCATGGAGGGGTAGTAGCCGCAGATCCCGAAGTGGGTGCTGTTCCTCACCGCCACCATGCCGATGTTGTGCTGTCTTGCCTTGTCGATGGCGAGCTGCATGGCGTGTTTGGCCACCACGTGGCCCAGGCTGTCACCCCCGTCGATGACCGCAGTGTTCTCGGTCTCGCTGATGACGGTCTGTCTGGAGACGGGGCTGATGATGCCGTCCTTCATGCGGTCGATGTACATCTTGAACCTACCGATGCCGTGGGACTTTATCCCCCGCAGGTCCGATTCGATGAGCACGTCGGCGCAGACGTCCGCCTCGTTCGCGGGCACGCCCATGGCGACGAATCCCTCTTTCATGAATCTTCTGAGTTCCCGGTGGTCAACGTGGATCGAATCAGGAGACATAGCGGCTTCACCTTATTCACGAGATGCGTCGTGCTGTTTTGCGGGTTTTCTTATCAGATAGCATCCAAATCTGAAAGGATAAAATGACCATGGTGTTACGACAACGAAAAGTGATGAGAAACAGTGCGATACGGGCTACTCGAGGTCTGTCCGGAAGGCCCTGGCCGTGTCCGCGAACACCTCCTGGTGGGGCAGCAGGACGGACTGCTTCTTCCGTATGAGGTAGAAGGGGCGCAGCACCCTCAGGCCGGTCATGGGTACCCGGACCAGCATGCCCAGCTCGAGCTCCCTCCGCACGGCATGGAGGGACAGAACGGAGACGCCGAGCCCCGCCAAGACCGACTCCTTGACCGCCTCCGTGGAACCCATCTCGCTGACCACGTTGAAACGAACCGTTTCTCCCCCGTTGTGCTCTGCCAGGCGCTCCTCGAAGACCGAGCGCGTGCCCGAACCCTTCTCCCTCTCGATGAAGGGCTCCCGGGCCAGCTCGGGGATGCCGACTCCTCCCGACGAGGCCCAGGGGTGGTCGGGGTGGGCTACCAGGACGATCTCATCGTTCCATATGGGTTCGCCGAGGAGTCTTCGGTCAGGGACCGGTTTCCCGATGAACCCGAGCTCAACCTGGCCTGTCAGGACCATGTGGACGACGATGTCGCTGTCGCCGGTCACGATCCGCACCGTGATGTCGGGGTGGCTCTTCCTGAGGGCGGTGAGGACCGGGGGGAGGAGGTAGGTCGCCGGTATCGTGCTGGCCCCGGCGAAAACGATGCCCGAGACCGACTCCATGGACAGCGCCATCTTGTCCCTGGCCTCGTCCCGCAGCCTGAGGATGCGCTTGGCATATCCGTACAGTATCGAGCCCTCGGGTGTCATGCTGATGCCGGCCCTGGTGCGGTTGACGAGGCGGCAGCCGCAGAGGTCCTCAAGATTCCTGATGTGCTTGCTCAGGGAGGGCTGGGTGAGCATCATCTTCCGTGCCGCTGCTGAAAAGTTCCGCTCCTCGGCGAGGCAGGCCAGGGCTTCCATCTGCTGCAGGGTGATGAATTTGAAGAGATCCCTGTTCATGGGTCGATATCATACAACGCCCAGGACCCGTGGACAATGAAAAGATTGAATACTTTGAATTCTTCATGATCATATTGTATAAGGTCGTCATGGAAAGGAAGATAAGGCTGACCAGCACGGTCCACGGCGCGGGTTGAGCCTGCAAGATCGGTCCGGAGGTTCTGGACCAGGCACTGCGCTCGCTGCCGGTCATGCGGGACCCGAACCTGCTCGTGGGCATGGACAGGCCCGACGACGCGGGGGTGTACCGCATCACCCCGGACATCGCGCTCATCCAGACGCTGGATTTCTTCACCCCCATCGTGGACGATCCCTACGATTTCGGCCAGGTGGCCGTGGCCAATGCCCTGAGCGATGTCTACGCCATGGGGGGGAAACCCCTGCTCGCCATGAACATCATCTGCTTCCCGGTCAGCGACATGGACGTCTCGGTACTCCGCGAGGTCCTGCGCGGGGGCTCGGACAAGATGATCGAGGCCGGCGTGCTGCTCGTGGGCGGCCACAGCGTTGAGGACAGGGAGATCAAGTACGGACTGTCCGTGACCGGGACGGTCCACCCGGACCGCGTGCTGGCGAAGGCAGGCGGCAGGCCCGGCGACGCCCTCGTCCTGACCAAGCCGCTCGGGACCGGCATTATCGGAACCGCCATCAAGGGCGAGCTGTGCGATGACAAGGCCGAGGAGAGGATCATCCGCTCCATGAAGGCACTGAACAGGGTCCCTGCCGAGATCATGGCCGGCTGCGAGGTCCGGGCCTGCACGGACGTCACCGGGTTCGGGCTTGTCGGCCACGCCTGCGAGATGATCGAGGGCACGGAGGTGGGCCTGGTCATCCGGGCGTCCCTGGTGCCGATCTTTCCTGAGACACTCGAATATGCAGCCATGGGGCTCATCCCGGCCGGTGCATACCGTAACCAGGCGTTCCGGTCGGCCATGGTGGAGGTGGCCGAGGGCGTCGCTGATGACCTCGCCATGGTCCTCCACGACCCCCAGACGTCGGGAGGGCTGCTCATCTGCCTGGCGGCGGACCAGGCCGATGAACTCGTCCGGGAGCTGCACGAGGGCGGCATCGGGGACGCGGCGGTGATCGGTGGGATCACCGCGGACCATCCGGGGCGGATCCTGGTGACCGGATGACCCGTCCCCCTGCAAAGCACGCCTTGTCTTTCTGGGCTTTCTCTGATTAAATGTCTCCCGTCTTAAAAAATCACCTTCAAGAGGGGGAACCGGGTATGAAGAAGAACCTGTTTATTTTTTTGGTCATGACGCTCCTTGCATTCGTGTTCACCGGCAGTGCGTTTGCTGCCGACGATTCCTGGGAACGGGTCAAGAAGGCCGGGAAGCTCACCATCGGCATTGACGACGCCTTCCCGCCGATGGAATTCCGCAACGAGAAGAACGAGCTCGTGGGCTTCGACATCGATGCGTCCAGGGAGCTCGGAAAGCGTCTCGGCATCACGATCGAGCACATACCCACCGTGTGGGACACCGTGATACTGTCGCTCAAGTCCAAGAAGTTCGACATCGTGTGGTCCGGCATGTCGGTCACGGCCGAGCGTGAGAAGGAGATAGCCTTCACGAAGCCATACATCATGGAAAAGCAGGTCGTCGTGGTCAAGGCGGGCAACAAGAAGATAACCGGGCTCAAGGACCTCGGGGGAGACACCATCGTGGGCGTCCAGCTCGGCTCCACCTCCGAGGAGGCGCTCGCCAAGCTGAACAAGAAGTTCAAGGAGATCAAGAAGTACGACAAGAACACGGATGCCTTCATGGATCTCAAGATCGGCAGGATCGATGCCCTGGCCGTTGACGAGCTCGTGGGACGCTACTACCTCTCGCAGAAGCCGGGCGAGTACTCCGTGCTCAAGGAGGAGCTCCTCTCCGAGCCCATCGGCATCGGCATCAGGAAAGAGGATGTCGCGTTGAAGGACATGATCCAGAAGACCCTGGACGAGATGTTCAAGGACGGCACCATGAAGAAGATCTCCATCAAGTGGTTCGGGGATGACATCACGTCCTGGAAGTAAGACGTACACTATGGGGAGGCCCGGCCTTCCGGGCCTCCTTTTCGCCCTGTCCTTCCTCCTGCTCTTCGTTCCGGCCGCGGGGAGGGCCACTCAACCCGACCAGTACGACCTCCTGGCACGGGCTACGCAGCTGGTTCAGGAGGACAGGCTCGACGAGGCACTCGAGGTCTTCAGGAACATTCCCCCTCCTCCACCCGGTGAAGATGCAGGCGTTTTTGTGCGCTCCAGGATGGAGGCGGCCAAGATACTCCTGAGCAGGAAGGACTATCAGGGAAGCTCGGTTCTGTGCCACGAGATCCTGGCCCTGCTCCCCGACAACCTGGAGGCACGCAATCTCCTCGGACAGGTCAAGGACGCCCAGACTCCCAGGTGGGTCAGGTTCCTCAAGGACATGAGGACCTACCTGCCCACCCTGATGAAGGCCACGGTCATGACCCTGCTGCTGGTCCTCATCACCATGCTCCTCTCCCCGGTCGGCGGCCTTTTCATCGCGCTGGGCAGGATCAGCCGCATGAAGGTCCTGTCGGGACTCTTCTGGTGCTACATCTGGATCTTCAGGGGGACGCCGCTGCTGCTCCAGCTCTTCTTCATCTACTACGGGCTGCCGTCCATGGGAATCACCCTGGAACCCTTTCCCGCGGCTGTCCTGGGCCTCGGTCTGAACTACTCGGCATACCTTGCCGAGATCATGCGCGGCGCCATCGAGAGCATCGACGCCGGGCAGATGGAGGCGGCCAAATCGCTGGGCATGAGCTACTGGCAGGCCATGCGCCGGATCATCATCCCGCAGACCTACAAGCGCCTGGTGCCGCCGGTGGGGAACGAGTTCATCGCCCTCATCAAGGACACGGCCCTGGTATCCACCATCGCCATGGTGGAGCTCATGCGGGCGGCCAACCAGATCTACAGCTCCACATTCAACGTATTCATCCTCTTCCAGGCGGCCCTGGTGTACCTCGTGCTCACCAGCATATTCACCGTCTCCTTCAGGAAGCTGGAAGACCGTCTGGGGGTGTACGAGAACCGATGATAGAACTGCAGGGTGTACTCAAGCGATTCGGGGCCCTGACCGCGGTCGACCGTGTGGACCTGGGCATCGACGAGGGTGAGCGGATAGTCATCATCGGTCCGTCCGGGTCGGGCAAGACCACGCTCTTGAGGATGGTCAACTTTCTGGAGACCATCGACGATGGGAAGATCCTCATCGATGGCCGCGAGGCGGGATACCGGCGCGACAGGAAAGGCAGGCTCGTGCTGGAGAAGCAGCAGGTCATATGCGCACTCCGCTCGGAGATCGGCATGGTGTTCCAGCACTTTCACCTCTTTCCCCACATGACGGTCCTCCAGAACGTCATGGAAGGACCCGTGACGGTGAAGAAAAAGCCCAGGGAAGATGCCAGGGCGACCGCGCTGGACCTGCTCGGCAAGGTCGGCCTGCTCGACAAGCAGGACGTCTACCCGGCATTCCTGTCAGGCGGGCAGAAACAGCGGGTCGCCATCGCCAGGGCCCTGGCCATGAAACCGAGGCTCATGCTCTTCGACGAGCCCACCTCCGCCCTGGACCCGGAGCTCGTGGGGGAGGTCTTCAGCGCCATCAAGAGCCTGGCCGCCGAGGGCATGACCATGGTGATCGTGACCCACCAGATGGGCTTCGCCCGGGAGATGGCCGACCGGGTCATCTTCATGGACAACGGGAAATTCATTTACGAAGGCACCCCGTCAGAGGTATTCTCTGAAACCATGGACAACCCCAGGGTGAAGGCGTTCATGGACAAGGTGCTCTAGAGGCGTGCTCCCTGGATATGTCAGGTCGAGCCGGGTGGCAGGAGCCCCATGAACTGCACGAAGAGGATCTATGTGTGACACCTTTGCCGTGTGTCCTTCCCTGACCGTCGACGGGACGGGCATCTTCGCGAAGAACTCCGATCGGGAGCCCGACGAGACCCACTTGGTCCTGTCCATCCCCGGGGCGGAACACCCTGCAGGGGAACAGCTCACATGCACCTACGTCACCATCCCGCAGGCGCGGGTCACCCATGCCGCGGTCATCTGCAAACCCTTCTGGATGTGGGGTGCCGAGATGGGGGTCAACGAGAAGGGCGTGGTCATAGGCAACGAGGCCCTGTTCACAACCATGAAGCCCGAGAGGCAACCGGGCCTCATCGGCATGGACCTGCTCCGAGTGGCCCTCGAGAGGGCTTCAACAGCCGACGAGGCCGTCGAGGTCGTCATAGATCTCCTGGGACGCTACGGACAGGCGGGCCCGTGCGGATACCGGGACAAGAAGTTCACCTACATGAACTCCTTCATCATCATGGACAGGGAGCACATCATCGTCCTGGAGACCCTGGGGCGGGACTATGCCCTCAGGCACCGGAAGGACTATGCCGTGATATCCAACGGCATCACCCTGACCACCGACTGGGAGAGGTCTTCGCTGCCGCAGGGCACGGACATGAGCGCCAAGACAGATCCGCTCATCACCTATTTCGCCGGCAGTTCCAGGAGAAGGGGGTCCAATGAGAGGGGCGTCCTCGACACGCGTGGCCGCTTCAGCGTCCATCATGCATTTTCACTCCTGAGAAGCCATGCCGGAGACGAGCCGTACCGGGGGTTCAACCGAGACGTCTGCATGCATGCCGGTGACCCTCTCATCAGGAAGAGCCAGACCACGGGATCACTGGTCGTGGAGCTGCATCCCAGGGGAAGGCTCAGGATCTTTGTGACCGCAGGCTCTGCGCCCTGCCTCACCCCCTTCAAGCCGTTCCTGCCCGCAGCCCCATGGCAAGGGGCGGGCAGGGGTGGAGCCATGTACGCGAAGGACTCCACCTGGTGGACCCACGAGGCCATGCATGTGAACGCCATGGTGCGCCCGTACCCGTATCGTGCGACCATCACTGAAAGGATACGGGCCATGGAGTCTACGTGGATCAGCGACTATCCCTCCCATGCGTGGGACGCTCACGAACCGTCCCTGGTGAACGTCTCTCACGCCGCATTCACCCAGGCACAGGAGGCGGACGGGATATTCATGGACCGGATGAAGGGGATCAGGGCGGATACGTTCAGCCTGGCAGGGTATTACTGGAGGAGGGTTGCCCGCCGCACCGGCATCCCGGTGACGACCTGAAAACGATGGCGGTCCATGCATCCCTTGCAATCCCCGAGGAACTGGTATATGCAGCACGTCATGCTGCCGGGATGGAATTCCATACAATGTCAATACATTGGAGTATGCCATGAGCGATAAGTACCGGATGATCGGCCCCCTGTACGACATCCTCGCGACGATCTTCAGCTTTGGTCAGATCGACAGATGCAAGTGTGGCATGCACGACCGCATCAGACCGGACATGGAGGTCCTCTTCGCCGGGGTGGGGCAGGGAATCGATGCCATCGAGGCGGCCAGCCTGGGGGCGCAGGTCACGGTGGTCGACCTGTCGGAGACCATGCTCACGGTCTTCCGCACGAGGGTTCAGGGCAGGTACTTCATACACCCCATCCGCATCGTTCATGCGGACATCTTCACATTCGAGGAATTCGACCGGTACGACATGGTCTTTGCCAACTTCTTCCTGAACGTATTCCCCAGGGACATGGTCCTCAAGCTCGAAGAACACCTTGCACGGCTTGTCAGACCAGGGGGGCATTTCGTTGTCGGGGATTTCGCTCTCCCTACGGGAGGCGTCTTGGCCAGGCTTGTGCAGAATGTCTACTGGTACATTGCAGACGTCCTGTTCTACATCATGGCCCGCAACGCACTGCATCCTGTCTACGATTATTCCGAGGACCTGAAGCGGCTGGGCCTCGAGATAGAGGACGTCAGGCATTTCAGGTTCCTTTTTGATGAACGGTACTCCTCAATCCTCGCGAGAAGAAGGTAGGCGCGCGGGGGCTGCCAGGAAAATCTTTTCTTTGATGGGTGGAAAACAATTACACATCTCAAAATACATCCATGGCCCCGTAACACTATCAACTATTTGATATCACTGATTTAAATAAAATAAGTACTAGATAACACCTGATATTGACCTGAGGGTTGTTTCGTAATTTTCCTGCCTCTTTCTGGCACAATTCGTGTAAATTCTCCCTGCATGGCCTCCACCCCTGTATCGAAAAACCGGACAACCGGTGAGTTGGATTATAATCCGGGTTCAATGAAAGGACAGGAACAATGAGAAACCCCACGACAGAACCAAGGCTTGTATCCATCAGCAGGATAGCCGATCCGAAACCTCAGGTTGCGATCTCCCCCCTCATCATGAAGAAGATCTACTGCATCGGGAGCCTGAAGAATGTGGAAGACGGCGTATCATTCACCATCAAGAATCCCATGAAAGACGGGGTTATCACCGGTGTGTCGAATCTCTGCATCAATGGCCTGGAGATCTGCCTGAACGACGTGGTCCTGGGCTACAACGGCACCAGGCTCAAGGCGGCGGAGATCTCGCAGGACCAGCCCCTGAAATTCCCCATGGGCCAGGACGTGATGTTCCATGCGCGGTCCATAGCCCTTGCCAAGAACACGGAACATCGGATCGCGATTTCCTGTGAGACAGAACCCTACGGGGTGATCGATCTCGAGGCAGCGGATTCGGTCATCGAGACCCGGGAAACCAGGAAGAAGATACCCTGCGACAAGCAGAACAACTATGACATGGACATCATCCGCCAGCGCCAGGAATTCGTCGAACAGTATACCGGCGTTGCTTTGCACCACATCAAGCACCACTCCTTTGACCCGGCGGTGACCAGGGGCAACATCGAGAACTTCACCGGCGTGGCACAGGTCCCCATGGGTTTCGCCGGTCCGCTCAGAGTAAACGGCGAGCATGCAAAGGGCGATTTCCTCATCCCGCTGTGCACCAGTGAGGGGACGCTGGTGGCATCCTACAACCGCGGCATGAAGATCATCAACATGTGCGGCGGGGTGACCACCACGGTGGTCGAGGACCAGATGCAGCGGGCCCCGGCATTCGTGTTCGACTCGGCCCGCGAGGCCCGGGACTTCGTCCTGTGGATCGACGAGCACATGGATGAAATCCGCGGCCAGGCCGAGTCATGCTCGAAGGTGGCCAGGCTGCTCAACATCGAACGGTACATGGCAAGCAAGTTCGTCTACCTGAGGTTCAACTACTTCACCGGTGATGCCGCAGGCCAGAACATGGTGAGCATCGGGACCTTCACGGCATGCACCTGGATACTCTCCCAGGTGAACACGATCCGCCACTTCTACATGGACGCCAACATCACCACGGACAAGAAGGCGTCCCTCATCAACACCCTGAAGACCAGGGGCAAGAGGGTAGTGGGTGAGATCATCATCCCGAGGGAAGTCATGATCCAGCATATGAGGACGGACCCCGAGACCCTGGACCACCTCTGCAGGGTAGGGGCCATAGGTTCTTTCATGTCGGGCGCCACGAATAACGGACTTCATGCGGCCAACGCCCTGGCCGCCCTGTTCATGGCGACCGGACAGGATGTCGCGAACATAGCCGAGTCCTCGGCGGGCATCATGTACACGGAAATCACGAAGGACGGCGACCTTTATGGATCGCTGACGCTGCCCTCGCTGATCGTGGCGACGTACGGCGGCGGCACCGGCCTGCCGACCCAGAAGGAATGCCTCGAGGTTCTCGGGTGCTATGGCCAGGGCAAGGTCATGAAGTTCGCCGAGATCGTATGTGCCGTCGCCATAGCGGGCGAGATATCCCTGGCAGGTGCGCTCTCGTCATTGGATTGGGTAACGAGCCATGAACGTTTCGGAAAAAATCGCTAGAAACCACAGACCGGCATCAGGAAAGAGAGGTACACGCATGAGCACTGCGGCGCAGGTGAAACCGCTGATAGGGCAGCCGAGGGAGTACACCGGGGCAAAGGTCGTATCCATCGATCTGTACAGGTCCGGTGCCAGGGGGCAGGTCGACCTCTTCACCCTGGAAGAACGGGTCTCCTACCTCAGGAAGTACGGCGACCACTGCATGTCATTCTCCATGCTGCAGCCCGGCATGCAGTACTTCGATGTCCCGGGGGTCGGTTTCATAACCTTCAGAAAGAAATGGGGCACCCGTTTCGTCCTTGCCGACCCGGTCTGTGACGCGAAGGACCGGGAGACGCTCATCCGCGAATTTCTCAAGGACGGCAGAAACACGGCCTTCGTACAGGTAACGCAGGGCGTGGCGGAACTCCTCCACGAGAAGTTCGGTCTCTATGCCACCCAGTTCGGCATCGAATCGGTGGTGGACCTCGCCACGTGGGACCTCAAGGGCAAGAAGAAGCAGGTCATGCGCACTTCCATCAACCATGCCAGGAAGGAAGGCGTGATCATCGAAGAGAACTACGATGAGGACGGCTGCCACAAGCTCACCAGTGAATGGCTCAAGACACGGAAGGTGAAGAACCGTGAGGTCGTTTTCCTCATCCGCCCCATGGACCAGGAATACCAGGTGGGAACGAGGAGGTTCTGCGCATACCACGAAGGGGAACTGGTCGGTTTCGTGTTCTTCGACCCTCTCTACAAGGACGGCAGGATCATCAGCTACGTGCCCAACATTTCACGGTTCAGCAACAAGTTCAAGTACGGTATCTTCTACCCCCTCATGTGTCATGCCATGGAGGTCTTCAAGAAGGAAGGGGTGCCGTACCTGCACCTGGGCCTGTGCCCGACATACGTTGACGAAGAGGATCTGCCCTGCGAGCCCAAGATCGTCAAGAAGATCGTCCGGCTTCTTTACAAGTACGGGAACTGGGTCTACAGCTTCAAGGGCCTCTACTTCACCAAGTCCCGCTTCGAGGGGACGGAATACAAGACCTTCTGCGCCCACCGGGAGATGCTCCCCGCCAAGTCTTTCCTCACCTTGTTCAGGCTGGCGAACATCATTTGAGAAGGGTTCCGGACCAAACCGACGAAACGGGCCACGGGCATCGCGCAGCGGCCCGTTTTGTCGTGAAGGGGTCTAGAACGCGGACTCCCGCCTGAAATCCCTGATCGTCCACCCATGGGTGAGGGCAGCCTTTCTGAGCCTCCTGTCGGGGTTCGTCGCCACGGGAAATCCCACATCGTGGAGGAAATCGATGTCGTAGAACGAGTCGGTGTAGAAGTAGCTGCGGGAAAGGTCGACATCGTTTTCCTCTGACCACTTGAGGGCATAGAGCCTCTTGCCCTTGCCATAGCACAGTGGTTTCATGAGCCTTCCTGTCAGCGTGCCGTCGACGACCTCCACCTGCGTCGTTATGATCTCCGGTATGCGGAGGGCTTCTGCCAGCTGTCTCACGAAGAACGGAGGCGAGTTTGAAATGATCACCAGGAGATGCCCCTGTTCGCGATGCGACCCGACGAGCTCCACGGCCTCCCTGTAGATTGCCTTCCTGATCATGGCCTCGAACCACGCGGCGGAGAAACGGTCGATGTCTTCGAGGGGAAACCCAGCGAGCAGCGACATGTTCCGCTCGTACCACTGTTCAATGTTCAGCAGCGAAAGCCGGTAAAGGGCGATCTTGACGATGCCGGCCAGAAGGGAACCCAGGGGGACCATGCCGTGGCTCCGGGCGAACTGTACGGAGGAGAGGCCGGTATTCTTCCAGGTGATGGTGTGATCCATGTCGAAGAATGCCGCCGGATTGCCCATGGTGGAGCTCCTTTCCCGAGGTGTTGTTGCGCTCAGTGTCGGGCGCCTTTCTCGCCGAGAATGATGTCGGCCGCCTTCATGGCTGAAGAGAAGCTTATGTCCGCGGAGCACCCCTCGCCGCGGACCGTGTCCCCCACGAAGAAGAGTCCCTGGACCGTGTCGCAGGCGACATCAGGCCTGTGGGGATAGGACTGGCCCGGCGTGAGGACATTCCCGTTCATTACCGGGATGACCAGTTTCCGTTCCCTGATGAGGTTGGGGAGCAGGTGGGGAAAGATTCGTGATACGGTCGTCTTCAGTCTCTTCTCCGCCGCAGTGACGATGTCCGGATCCCCGTCGAACCCCCATGGCAGCATGATGGCCCAGGTGGAGAGGTACTTCCCCTGGGGCGTGAAACTCGGGTCTGCGTTCGTCTGGAATCGCGCCCAGACAGGTATGTCCACGCCCAGTATGCTTCCCTTGATGTCCGTTACCGGGTAATTGGTGACAAAGTCGAAGCTCAGGCAGGAGCTGTTCTCGATGTTCCCGCAGTGATCGACGAAGGTGCCAGAGAACAGGGATTTATCAGCAATCTCCAGGAGCAGCGGAAGGCGCGCCGCAAAGACGACCCTGTCCGCCCTGTATTCGTTGCTGTCCGTCCTGACGCCGCAGGCCCGGCCGTGCTCGACGATCAGTTCCGTGGCCTTCTCGCCGAGGCTGATGCTCCCGTGGGATTCGATGTGAAACCGCAGTTTCTCGAAGATCTGGGCGGACCCACCCACCGGTTCGCCGACGCTCACACCGGCCGCCAGCAGACGTCTGACGAAGGCAATGACCTCACCGGCACTCACCTTTGCGGGGTCTGGACACATCACCGAGATGCCGAGAAGAGCCAGGACCTCTTCGACCTCCCGGTTGGTGAAACGGGTACGGTAGAAATCGAGGAGTGTCCGGTCAAACCAGTCTTGGGGCCGCGAGCGCTTGATCTTGATCAGGAGCCCGAGCAGGGTGAGCCTGCCGGTCAGGGACAGCATAGGGGTCTTCAGATAGCCAAACGGGCCTTCCGGCCTGTCCCAGAGCCGGTCTTTAAAGATCAGCTTGGCGTCGTCCGCCCGGGGAAGAAAGGTGATCTCGTCCCCGAGGCGGCGGAAAAGCTCCGAAGCGATGCCCTTTTCTGCGAGGCGGTGGGAGTGGGCGCCGTACTCCCACCGGTAACCCTCTTCATCGGTCAGGGAGCTCGCCCTGCCTCCCACGAGGGATGACTGCTCCACCACGACCACCGACATGCCTGCATGGGCAAGAAGAGCGGCTATGCCCATACCTCCATAACCGGCTCCAATGATCACGGCATCAAGCACGGACATCACCCCACTTCATTCTCATATGCTGTCGTTCTCCACGGAGCACATGTCTATATCGAGTGTATAGAATCACGAGTGCATTGTCCATACGAGATGAGTCAGGTCGGGACTTTACCTGTTACACCTTTACAGAGAGTGATCTTCGTATTATATGGAGCCCATCCCGTACTACCCGATCACGTGGCGAAAGGCTTCCCGAATGAACCAGAACAGACCCTCGTGGGACGAATATTTCATGATGCTCGCAAAACTCGCCGCCTCCCGTTCGACCTGTCTTTCCAGGCCTACGGGGGCGGTGGTGGTGAAGGACAAGCAGGTCGTCACCACCGGATACAACGGGTCGCTGCCCGGCCAGGCCCACTGCATGGATGAGGGGGCCTGTTTCCGGAGGTCCCTCAAGTGGCCCGAGGCCATGAAGTATGACATGTGCCGTTCGGCCCATGCAGAGGCCAATGCCATCGCCCTGGCAGCGAAGAAGGGGGTGAGCCTCGAGGGGGGGACCATCTACTGCACCCTCGAACCCTGCATTACCTGCGCGAAGCTCATCGTGATGTCCGGCATTACCCGCGTGGTATACGAGCACTCCTACGACTCGCCCATACCCGAACGGGACCAGTACTGGAAGGATGTCCTCCTGGCGAGCAACACAGCGGTGGAGCAGCTCGTCATTCACACTGACACCACCGCCTATGCCGAGCGGTTCCTTGGTCCCGAGACATCGAAGAGGAGGCTGTAGATGGTATTGGGGGCAGACAGGATCGTGGAGATGATCCAAACCGGGGTGGAGGTCGAAGACCATGCCACCGGCAGGTTGACCAGGAAACCTCTTATCGAGCATCTCGGGTCGGACCAGATCGACGGCATCGAGGGGACCACTGCGGATCTCAGGCTCGGCGCGGTGTTCAGGCCGGTGGGGAAGGCCCGGCTCCTGAGGGACAGCAGGGTCACGCCCGAGATCGTCAAGCTCATGGACAGCGCAGAAGATCCTGACGGGATCTTCGTGGTGAAGCCCGGAGACTACCTGCTCGTCCAGACTATTGAGCAGGTCAATCTGCCCGCCGACCTCTTCGCATACATCAGGCCCCGCACCACCATGATACGCTCCTGCATACCGCTGCAGACTGCCTTCATCTCGCCCAATTACCAGGGAAAGCTCACGGTGGGCATGAAACACCAGGGTCCGGTGGAGGTGGAGATCCAGATGGGGTTCAGGATTCTCTGCATAGCCTTTTTCCCCATCGAGGGCAATGCGGTACCGTACCGGGGCGTCTGGCAGGGAGACAGGGTATCCACCAATGGCAAGGAGGAAAGACCGTTTTGAAATATTTCACCAAGGAACTCGAACATATAGAGAGATGGAGTCACCTGAGGCCGGCCCTTTTCCGCAATGAGGAGCCACGGATCAAGCTCGTGGGCATGACCATGCCCACCGAGGAGATGGCCTCCCAGGGCATCACCACCGAGACCCTGCCGGCCTACACGGCAAGACAAAGTCACGAGTCCGAGGGCACCCACGAGGATGATCTGAGGCTCAACAGGAAGCTCATATCCTGGGGACACCACACCTGCCTGGAGGCCGTCCAGTTCGTCTTTTACGTGACCGGGGTCTCGAAGTCTCTGGCAGGGCAGTGGACCCGCCACCGCATCGGCATCGGGTGGACCTTCCGCTCCACCCGGTACGTCAAGGCGAACAAGAACATGTTCATCTACCCGGCCCTGGAGTACCTCGACTCGGAAGAGAAGGTTGAGTCGATCTACCAGGCCTACGACAGGGAGCACCGGCATGCCATGGAAGTCTACGACGAACTCCAGAAGCTCGGGGTGCGTAACCAGGAGCTCAGGAGGCTCATGCCCGTGGGGTGGTCCACCGCTGCCTACGTGTATGTCAATGCCCGTTCCCTGAGGCATTTTTTCGGACTCCGGCTGGAAAGGTCGGCCGAGTGGGAGATCCGGCGGCTGGCATACCTGATGTTCAACCATGCCATGGCCGTAGCTCCCACCCTGTTTGAGGATTATCTGCAACAAGGTGACGGCGCGCTTGACCGGTGATACGGGGAAATACACCGAGCAGCTGGAAAGAGGGGGATGAGAGAACGTTTCATACCAGGCAGGGATGAGACCCTCGATCGCCTTTCCTGCGGCAGCCTTTCCATTTTCCAGAAAAAGAAAGGGTACCGGTACTCGCTCGATGCCTACCTTCTCGGGGCCTTTGTCGAAGAAGACCCTGGGACCAGAGTGATCGAGATCGGATCAGGGTCCGGGGTCGTTTCGATACTGCTTGCGGCCATGAAAGGTCTCATCGTGACAGGCGTCGAAATCCAGGAAGACCTGGCCGAGATGTCCAGGCGCTCGGTGGAGCTCGCAGGCCTCGATGACAGGATCACGGTCATCCGCTCGGACATAAGGGATTACCAGGGCCCCCGGGTGGACGCCGTCGTGACGAATCCCCCCTACAGACCGCTGACGACCGGCAGGGTGAACCCGCACGAAGAGAAGGCTGTCGCCCGGCACGAAATCTCGCTGGATCTGGACACCCTCACGAAAAGGACTCGCGAGCTCCTCAAACCGGCAGGAAGGTTCTATATCGTGTATCCGTCGAGGAGGCTCCCCGACCTATTGTGCGCGATGCGCGTCAGCGGGCTGGAACCGAAACGCATGTGCTGTGCCTACACGGCACCGCACAGGACCGCCGAGCTCTGCCTGGTCTGTGGAACGAGCGGGGGCGGGAAGGAGATGGTCATGGAACGGCCGCTGTTCATTTTCAATGAAGACGGCTCGTATCACAGTACCATGGAGCCAGTGTTTCAAGACCTGTCGTTCTCGAAAAAGGCATTGACCTGACGATGCCATACATGAGAAAGGATACGCACGCATAGGCTCTGACAGAAAGGATTCATGATGAAGGTCGAGATCACTGACGTGGGCAGCACGAAAAAAGAGATGAAGGTGGTTATCCCCCAAGAAGACGTGAAATCCGTTTCGGATGGAATCTACCGCGAGATCGCGCAGGGGGTCGCCATAAAGGGGTTCCGGAAGGGCAAGGCCCCGAGGCATATTATCAGGATGTATTACCAGGACTACATCACCGAGGAACTCTCCCGCAAGCTCGTGCGCGAGAAGTTCGAGGAGGCCGTCAAGGAGCAGAACCTCTTCGTGGTGTCCATGCCCGAGTTCGTCAACGACGAACCGAAGGAGAACGAAGACTTCACCTTTGCCGCGAAGTTCGATGTGAAGCCAGAGGTAACCCCCCAGGTCTATACCGGATTCGAACTGAAGAAGCCGAAGGCGGCCGTGGAAAACAAGAACGTGGACGAGGTCATCGGCAAGCTGCAGGAGACCTATGCTGAGGTCAAGGACGTCCAGGACGCGTCCTATCGGGCAGCCCGCGGTGACTACGTGATCCTGGGTGTCACCTGTGAAGAGAACGAATCGCTCAACCGTGACAAGATTACCGTGGAAGCAGGGGTACGGAGCGCCTTCCCGGGACTCGAGCAGGAGGTCATCGGGCTGAAGACCGGGGATGGCAGTGAGGCTGACGTCACCTTCCCGGACACCCACTTCCTGGAGGACATGCGGGGAAAGACGGCGCACATGAAGATCCTCGTGCACGGTATCAAGAACCGGGAGCTCCCCGAGCTGAATGACGAGTTCGCGAAGATGGTGCATGCAGGCGTCCAGACCGTGGAGGAGCTGAAGAAGGCCATCAGGGAAGACCTCACGGCAAGGCTCGAGGCCGATGCCCGGACCTTCATGGAGCGGCAGATATCGGAGAAGCTCCTGGAGGCGAATACCTTCGAGGTCCCCGAGTCCATGGTCAGGCTCCAGGCCATCATGATGCTCCAGGGCATGTCCCAGCGGCTGTCGGCCCAGGGGGTCAGGCTCCAGGACATCTATCCTGATGGCGACGCGCTTCGCGAGGAATCCATGGCATCCGCCGATAAGCTCGTGAGGACGTCGCTGCTCGTGGAGGCCATCGCGAAAATCAACACCATCGAGGCCACCGACGACGATGTGGAAAAGGAAATCGCATTACTTGCCGAAAAGTACTCCATGACCCCTGAGGCGGTCCGTAAGAACTTCGAGGAGCGGGGCAGCCTGGAGGAGATGAAGTACGGAATTCTCGAGAAGAAGGTGTATGACCATATCATAGAGAAGTCCACCGTTGTCGAGGTGGACAGCACAGAGGAGAAGACTGAATGACCCTGGTTCCCATCGTAGTGGAACAGACCAGCAGGGGGGAGCGGTCCTACGATATCTACTCCCGCCTGCTCAAGGACCGGATCGTCATGCTGGGCACGGAGATCGACGACGATATTGCAAACCTGCTCGTGGCGCAGTTCCTCTTCCTGGAATCCGAGGATCCGGACAATGACATCTTCTTCTACATCAATTCTCCAGGCGGATCGGTGACGGCCGGCCTGGCGGTCTACGACACCATGCAGTACATCAAGCCCAAGGTCAGCACCATCTGCATCGGGCAGGCGGCATCCATGGCCGCACTGCTCCTGGCCGCAGGAGAGACCGGAATGCGCTACGGACTGCCGCATGCGCGTATCCTCATACATCAGCCCCTGGGAGGAGTTCAGGGGCAGGTCACTGACGTGAATATACAGGTCAACGAGATGCTTCGCCTCAAGGAGGCTCTCACGAAGATCTTGTCAAAGCACACCGGCCAGCCTATAGATAAAGTATCGGTAGACACCGAGCGAGATTATTTCATGGCCGTGACCGAAGCGCAGAAGTATGGTATAATCGACCATGTGATTGCAAAGAGACCTGCCAGGGAAAAAGAAGGGGAGAAGGCGGATGCCAAAAATTAACGACCACTACAGGCCCGGCCTGCGGTGCTCCTTCTGCGGAAAATCCCAGGAGGAGGTGCGTAAGCTCATCGCCGGTCCTGACGTGTACATCTGCGACGAATGCATCGCCCTGTGCAACGAGATCCTCGCCGAAGAGGAGGGTGAATACCGACATTTCAGCACCTCGTCCAGCATCCCGAAACCATCCGAGATCAAGGAAGTCCTTGACGAGTATGTCATCGGGCAGGAGATGACGAAGCGCGTCCTGTCGGTGGCCGTGCACAATCATTACAAGCGCATCGAATCAAACACCAGCATCGGCGGTGTGGAGATCAGCAAGAGCAACATCATGCTCATCGGCCCGACGGGGTCAGGCAAGACCCTGCTCGCGCAGACCCTGGCCAAGATCCTCGATGTCCCGTTCACCATTGCGGATGCCACCACCCTGACGGAAGCCGGGTACGTCGGTGAGGACGTTGAGAACATCATCGTGAACCTTCTCCAGAATGCCGACTATGACGTCGAGCGCACCCAGAAGGGCATCGTCTATATCGACGAGATCGACAAGATCGCCTCCAAGGGAGACAATCCATCCATCACCCGCGACGTCTCGGGTGAAGGCGTCCAGCAGGCCCTGCTCAAGATGATCGAGGGCACCATGGCGTCCATACCCCCCAAGGGCGGACGCAAGCACCCCCAGCAGGAGTTCATCCAGATCGACACCACCAACATCCTCTTCATATGCGGCGGGGCCTTTGTGGGGCTCGACAAGATCATTTCGCAGCGGCTCGACAAGAAGACCATCGGTTTCGTCGCCGAGATCACGGGCAAAAAGGAAAAGGACATCGGTGAGATCCTCAAGAACATTCAACCTGAAGACCTCATCAAATTCGGGCTCATCCCCGAGTTCGTCGGCCGTATGCCGGTAGTCTCGACGCTCCACGAACTCGACGAGGACGCATTGATCGCCATCCTCACCGAGCCGAAGAATGCGCTGGTCAAACAGTACCAGGCGCTCCTCAAGCTCGAAGGGGTTGATCTCACCTTCACCAAGGATGCCCTGAAGGCCATAGCGGCCGAGGCCACGAAGCGGAAGTCGGGCGCGAGAGGACTGCGCTCCATCATGGAAGGAATCATGCTCGACATCATGTATGAGATTCCCGACATGGAAGGCGTCAAGGAGTGCATCATCAGCCAGGACGTGGTATTCAAAGGGAAACCGCCCATCATCGTATACGAGAGGAAGACCTCTCAGGCGTAACACCCGTTAGCGTATGAAGATCGAGGCATCAGAGCATGTCTTTCCCCTTCTGTCTCTGAAGGACATCGTTGTCTTCCCGCACACCATCATTCCCCTCTTCATAGAAAACGACAAGACCGTCGAGGTGGTGAGCACGGCCTTCGAGGAGAAGGAAGACGTCCTCGTATGCTGCAGGAGACAGCAGGCAAAGGACGAGACCCGGCAGGACAGCATTCATTCCGTCGGGGTGTCGTCCTCCATCATCCAGCTGCTCAGGCTGCCCAATGGGTCGATCAAGGTCTTCATCGAGGGAAAAAGCAGGCAGAACGTCAAGGCGGTCCACAATCGGGACGACTACCTCTTCGCGGCCACCGAGCCCTTCATCGACGTCATCGCGGACGAACGGGAGGCGGAGGCACTGCGCAGGCTCGTCCTCGATTCATTCAAGGAATATGCCGAGCTCTATTCCGTCGACATCGCTGCCGAGGTCCTGGAGAAGATGGAATCCCAGGAAGACCCCGGCATGGTGTCCGATATCATGGTTTCCTACACCACCCTCAAGACCGAGAAGAAGCAGGAGATACTGGAGAACAACCACATCGAGTCCAGGCTGGAAAGGCTCTATGAATTTCTCCAGGCAGAGATCGAAATCGCCAGGATACAAGCCAGCATGAAGGACCAGGCCCGGCAGAAGTCCTCTGCAGCCAAGAAGGCCTCGCCACTGGAACAGATGCAGTCCCAGCGGGTACCCATGGAGAACTCGGAAGACGAAGTCTCCACCCTCGAGAAGCAGCTCAGGTCCAAAAACATGCCGGTCCACGCACGGGAGAAGGCCTTGGTCGAGCTCAAGCGGTTGCGCATGATGCCCCCCATGAGCGCCGAGGCCACGGTGATCAGGAATTACATCGACTGGTTCCTCGTGCTGCCATGGAACGATATCACCGAGGACAAGAAGGATATCGCGTTTGCCCAGCAGGTCCTGGACGAGGACCACTACGGTCTGGACAAGGTCAAGGACAGGATCCTCGAATACCTGGCGGTCCAGCAGATGGTCGGATCCATGAGGGGGCCGATCCTGTGCCTCGTCGGTCCTCCCGGCGTGGGCAAGACCTCCCTCGGCAAGTCCATTGCACGGGCGGTTGGAAGAAAATTCGTACGGGTTTCGCTGGGCGGCGTGCGGGATGAAGCCGAGATCAAAGGCCACCGCCGGACATACATCGGGGCCATGCCGGGCAAAATTATCCAGGGCATCAGGCGCTCGGGCACCTCGAACCCCGTGTTCCTGCTGGATGAGGTGGACAAGATGAGCGTGGATTTCCGGGGCGATCCCTCGGCCGCCCTGCTGGAGGCCCTCGACCCGGAACAGAACAATGCCTTCAATGACCACTACCTGGACGCGGATTACGATGTGTCCAGGGTGATGTTCGTCACCACGGCAAACACCACGCACTCCATTCCACCCCCCCTCCTCGACCGGATGGAGTTGATCCACCTCGAGGGCTACACCTCTTACGACAAGCTCAAGATCGCGACCGGCCACATCGTGCCGAAGCAGATAGCGCTCCACGGCCTGGCCGACCGGGGAGTCCAGTTTTCCACCAGGGCCATCACCACCGTCATCCACGAGTATACCCGCGAGGCAGGTGTCCGGAACATGGAGAAGGAGATCTCGTCCATCTGCCGCAAACTCGTCAAGGAGATCGTTTCAGGTGAAACCCGACCGCGCAGGATCATATCGAAGAAGGCAGTCCATGACCTGCTCGGTGTTCCCCGATTCCGCAGATCACAACGGGACAAGAAAGACATTGTCGGCGTCGTGAACGGTCTCGCGTGGACAGAGGCCGGCGGCGTCCTGCTCAGGGTGGAGACCACCGTGGTGCCGGGAAAGGGCAAACTCCTGCTGACAGGGAAGATGGGTGATGTCATGCAGGAGTCGGCTCAGGCCGGAATGAGCTATGTCCGTTCCCGGGCCTGTGAGTTCGGTCTCGACAAGGATTTCTATGACCACCTCGATATCCATATCCACATCCCCGAGGGGGCGGTCCCCAAGGATGGTCCTTCTGCCGGGATCACCATGGCAACGGCCCTCGTCTCGGCCCTGACGAGGAGGAGCGTCAAGAGCGAGCTCGCCATGACGGGTGAACTCACGCTCGGCGGCAGGGTCCTCCCTGTGGGCGGGCTCAAGGAGAAGCTCCTGGCCGCGAAGGAAGCGGGTGTGAACACGGTCCTCATACCGGTGGAGAACGAGAAAGATCTGGACGAGACACCCAAGGATATACTACGCGGAATCCGGGTTCATCTCGTGGAACATATGGACGAAATAATCGCATGGGCCCTCAATTGACCTATTGACAGCCATTCTAAATATTGTTACCGTTCGAAGGCACTTGGGCATGGAAAAAAACAATATCTTTTTATAGGAGGTATGCTTTGACTAAGACAGAATTGATATCCGTTGTGGCAAATAAGGCGGGCATCCCCAAAGCGGCTGCGGAGAAGGCGATCAATGCCGCCACAGATGCCATTCAGCAGGCACTCAAGAAGGGGGACAAGGTCACACTGGTAGGTTTCGGAACGTTTGACGTTGCTCAGCGGGCTGCACGGCAGGGTGTCAACCCCAGGACCAGAGAGACCATCAAGATCAAGGCGTCCAAGACTCCTCGCTTCAGGCCAGGCAAGGCCTTCAAGGAAGTCGTAAACAAGTAACAACTCAGGGCGGGTAGCTCAGTCGGGAGAGCGTCGGCCTTACAAGCCGAAGGTCACAGGTTCAATCCCTGTTCCGCCTACCATACTGATAAGAAAGTAAGGGGGCGTAGTTAAGATCGGTTATAACGCCGGCCTGTCACGCCGGAGGTCGCGAGTTCAAGTCTCGTCGCTCCCGCCATGCGAAGTCTATACCTCACGGGTGTGAGGTATAGACTTTATTTTCTTTACAGAATATAACGCACTCCGACGAATCCTTCTCTTCCAATGGCGCATCTTCCAGTATATATCGTGCAGGTTTGATCATCTCGTACACGAAGACATGAATGCTATGACAGACACGAATGAGAGGCGATGCCTCGCCCTGTATTCGGGGGGGCTGGACAGCATACTTGCCATCAGGATACTTCAGGGGCAGGGGGTAGAGGTCATCCCGCTGTATTTCTGCACCCCTTTCTTCGGTTTCGATGCCCTGAGAGACCCCGAGGCATTCAAACATGACCATCGAGCGCGGCATGGATTGGACATCCGTATCGTCGACTACACTGAAGACCTCATATCGATCCTGAAGGCACCCCGACACGGCTTCGGCCGACACATGAACCCGTGCATTGACTGCAAGATCGGGATGCTCAAGAGGGCTCGTTCGCTCCTCGAGACCATGCATGCCACATTCGTCATCACCGGGGAGGTCGTGGGCCAGAGGCCCATGTCACAGCGCAGATCCATCATGCGTGCCATAGAGAGGCAATCCGGGCTCGAAGGCATTCTCCTGAGGCCTCTCTGTGCCAGGAAGCTGCCCGAGACGCTCCCGGAACGCCTCGGTGTCGTTGAGCGGAATGCCTTGTGGGACATAAGCGGCAGGGGCAGAAAGAAACAGATAGAGAGAGCCCTGGACTACGGCATGGACGAAGACACGATCCCCACACCTGCCGGGGGCTGCCTGCTCACCGACGAACAGATCTCGCGCAAGGTGAGAGGGACGTTCGATCGCTGTTCCCCGGGACTCCCCGGCAAGGCGGATCTCCTGATGGACATCATGGGCAGGAAATACCTGCTCGATGATTCAACGGTTCTTGTCGTGGCACGGGACGACGGTGAAAACCAGGTGATCTCGACGTTCACCGACCCGGGAAACGTCTTTCTCAAAATGGTCGATGTCTCCGGACCGCTGTGCGTCATCAGGGGGAAGGTGAGCGACGAGAACCTGCGCACGGCTGCAGGCGTCTGTCTCAGATACGGGAAGGCACGGGGAGTCCCCGGGCATGCAGCCGAGTACGGGGCGGACCCCGCCGACATGACCGAATCCATCGAGGCCCCGGTTCTGACCGAAGAATATTGTCGAACGCTGCAGGATTGACGTCCGTGGGCCAATTTGGCTATAAGACCACACCTATGAGCTACTTCTTGTGCGTTCTGGGGATGGTGTTCGTCATCGAGGCCGTTCCCTACATCCTCTTCCCGGGGAAGGTGAAGTCCTTTGCGCTCTTCATACAGGAGGTGCGCACCGGAAGACTTCAGGCTGCAGGAATAGTCGCAGCCTTCATAGGCCTGCTCATCATCTCCCTGGGCAGGGGCATGGCAGGGATGTAGCACCGGTGGAAACGGCGCGGTTCTCATATCGCCTGCCAAGGGATCTCATCGCGAAATATCCCTTGCCGAGAGGGACATCCCGGCTGCTCGTGGTGGACCGTCGAAGCGGTGACCTGACTCACCGGCGGTTCAGCGACATCATCACCTACCTGAACCCAGGAGACGTGCTGGTCCTCAATGACACCAGGGTGATACGGGCACGCCTTCTGGGGAAGAAGGAAACGGGTGGCGCGGCCGAAGTCTTCCTCCTCCGGGAGCTTGGTCCTGCACGGTGGAGCTGTCTCATCAGGACATCCAAGCGCATGCGCACCGGCATGCGTGTCGTGTTCGACGGCAATCTTTCGGCATGCGTTGAAGAGTGCGCGGGAAACGAGTACGTCGTGTCGTTGTCCGACCCCGTCCGTATCCTGGAGCAGGGCAAGATGCCGTTGCCGCCCTATCTCGAGAGAGACGCCGAGGAATCGGACGTTCGTGCCTACCAGACCGTCTACGCAAGGCACGACGGGTCGGTGGCGGCACCCACGGCAGGCCTCCATTTCACCATGGAGATGCTCGCCGGCATATCGTCGAGGGGTGTCAGCGTGGTCCCCGTCACGCTGCACGTCGGGACAGGGACCTTTCTGCCTGTCCGCACCGAGCGGATTGAAGACCACGTGATGCACTCCGAGGACTACGCGGTGTCAAAGGAGGCGGCCCGCCTCATCGAACAGGCCAGAAGAGAGCGCAGGAGGATCGTTGCGGTAGGAACCACGGTCACGCGTGTGCTCGAGCATCTCATGCAGGTATGTGGCCGTATAGAACAGGGCAAAGGTTCCACGGACATCTTCATCCACAACGGATTCTCTTTTCAGGCTGTGGGCGCCATGATCACCAACTTCCACCTCCCATGCTCAACCCTGCTCATGCTGGCGAGTGCCTTTGCAGGGCACGAGCTCATCATGAAGGCCTACGAGGAGGCTATTCAAAAAAGATACAGGTTCTTCAGTTATGGCGATACAATGCTCATCATCTAGCTACCGGCTCTCGTGCACCGACGGTGAAGCACGCTGCGGCATGCTCGAAACGCGCCGTGGACCGGTCGATACCCCAGCATTCATGCCCGTGGGAACGGCAGCCACCGTCAAGGCCATGACACCGGAACAGCTCAGGCATGCAGGGGCCAGGATCATACTGGGTAACACGTACCATCTTCACCTGAGACCAGGAGAGGAACTCATAAAGGCACTCGGAGGCCTGCACTCATTCATGGGCTGGGACGGCCCCATATTGACTGACAGCGGTGGTTATCAGGTCTTCAGCCTTGCCACCCTGGTCAGGATCAACGACGAGGGCGTCCAGTTCGCCTCGCACATCGACGGAAGCCGCCGGACACTCACCCCGGAGAAGGCCATAGCCATCCAGGAGGACTTGGGGTCGGATGTCATGATGTGCCTCGATGAATGCGTGGCATACCCGAGCACGAGAGACTATGTCGAGGAATCGGTCGCCAGGACGAGCATGTGGGCCCGCCGGTGTCTGGAGGCGAGGAAGAGCGACGCGGCACTGTTCGGTATCGTCCAGGGTGGCATGGAATTCGATCTGAGGGAGCGGAGCGCCCGGGAACTCACGGTGCTGCCCTTCGACGGGTTCTCCATCGGCGGGCTCTCCGTCGGAGAGGGGCACGAGATCATGCTGCAGGTGCTGGCGGAGACCGTCGTCCATCTGCCCGTGGACAAACCCCGTTACCTCATGGGTGTGGGCACGCCCCTTGACATCGTGGAGGCGGTAGCCCTGGGTGTCGACATGTTCGACTGTGTCCTGCCGACACGGAATGCGCGCAACGGCATGCTTTTCACCCGGCATGGGAAAATGTCTCTGAAGCAGGCCAGGTTCCGGCATGATCCGCAGCCCCCCGACGATTCCTGCGCCTGCTACACCTGTCGGAATTTCTCCCGGGCATACCTGAGACACCTCTACGTCTCGGGGGAGATTTTGAGCTCCGTCCTGAATACCATCCATAACTTGCATTTCTATCTTGAATTAATGTCTGATATACGGCATTCCATTAGGGAACGAAAATTCACCGAATTGAAAAAAAGGGTCAAGGAGATGTTCGATGATTAGCGTTGCATATGCGGCGGGACCGGGCGGCGGAGACACCATGAGCCTTCTCATGAGCGTGGCCCCCCTTGTCCTCATCTTTGTCGTGTTCTACTTCCTCCTCATTCTGCCCCAGAAAAAGAAGGCCCAGGAGCACAAGAAGATGCTGGAGAGCCTCCAGAAGGGTGACGACGTCATCACGAGCGGCGGCATACATGGGAAGGTGGTGGGCATAACGGACAACGTGCTTACCCTGGATGTGGGGGAAAAGGTCAAGATCAAGGTGTCCAGGGAGTTCATCACCCAGAAGAAGGGCGCAGATGTTGTGCAAAAATAAGTGCGGGGGTTTACTGTAATGGACAAGTTCAAGATCAAGGGCATCCTCATCCTGGTCGTCCTGGTGGTTGCGCTCTTTCTTGCGATCCCCAGCTTCCTCGGAAAGACGGAGCTGCCCAAGGGGTGGATAGGCCCCAAGTCGAAGCTCAGGCTGGGCCTCGACCTGCAGGGCGGCATCCATATGGTGTTGAAGGTCGACTCCATCAAGGCGGTGGAAAACAGGCTCAACACCCTGGCGGGCGATCTCAAGCCGCACATGATCGAAAACAGGATCAGGTACAGCAAGGTTTCCTATGAGGCACCCGACAAGATTGTCGTGGGGCTCAGAAGCAGTGATGAGTACGACGCCCTTGCAAGACTCATGGCCGATTCCTACCCGGACTTGGTCGAAACCGATAAGAAGGACAGCGGGGACACCACCCAGGTTACCTACCAGATGAAACCCGTCGAAATGAAGAACATCCGGGAGCAGTCTGTGGAGCAGGCCCTGGAGACTATCCGGAACCGCATAGACCAGTTCGGCGTAAACGAACCCTCCATCATACCGCAGGCCGACGAGAAGATCGTGCTCCAGCTGCCCGGTATCACCGATCCCGAGAGGGCCAAACGACTCATCGGCAGGACCGCGGTACTAGAGTTCAAGCTGGTGGACGAGGAACACTCGGTAGACGATGCGGTCCAGGGCAAGGTTCCCGAGGGCAGTTACATCGCCTACATGAGGGACACCCGCCAGCCCATCCTCCTCAAGGAGGCCACCGTCCTGACTGGCGGCATGCTCAATGACGCACAGGGAAGGATCAGCCCCTCGGACAACATGCCCTATGTGGCCCTGTCGTTCAACCCCGATGGGGCACGGGTGTTCGAGCGGGTTACCAGCGAGAATGTTGGCAGACGCCTCGCCATCGTCCTGGACGGCAAGGTCAACTCGGCGCCCGTCATCAGGGACGCCATCTCCGGCGGCAAGGCCATCATCGAGGGGAGGTTCACCGACGACGAGGCACGCGATCTTGCCCTCGTTCTGAGGTCCGGTGCCCTGCCTGCCCCGGTGGACATCATCGAGGAACGCACCGTGGGCCCGTCTCTCGGTGAGGATTCCATCAGGAAGGGGGTCTTCGCATCGCTGATCGGGGCCCTGCTGGTCATCGTGTTCATGGTGGTCTACTACAAGGGGTCGGGCATCATTGCCAATATCGCCCTCGTTGCGAACATCGTCATCCTGGTGGCCATCATGTCCCTGTTCCATGCGGTGCTCACCCTGCCGGGCATTGCAGGCATCGGTCTCACCATCGGCATGGCGGTGGACGCCAATATCCTGGTTTTTGAACGGATACGAGAAGAGATACGTCTCGGCAGGACTGCCAAGATGGCCCTGGAGGCAGGATACAAGAACGCCTTCTGGACCATTGTCGACGCGAACGTAACCACGCTCATCGCCGCGGTTGTCCTGTTCCAGTTCGGCACCGGCCCCATCAAAGGGTTCGCTGTGACCCTGAGTGTCGGTATACTGACCACGCTCTTCACCACCCTCGTCGTCTCCAAGTGGATACAGGAGTGGGTAGTGGACAGTCTCAAGGTCGAGCAGATCAGCATTTGAAGGGGAGGTTGCGATGGAACTCATTCGACCGGGATTTCGCGTAGACTTTATCGGTTATAGAAAATATGCATACATCCTTTCAGGGATATTGATCGCCATCAGCCTCGCCTCTCTCTTTTTCATACGCGGGCTCAACTACGGCATTGACTTCGCGGGCGGTCTCGAACTGCAGGTTGCCTTCAAGGATAGCGTTGAGACAGGGGATGTCAGGAACGCCATGAGGACGGTGGGCCTCGAACAGGCGGCCATCCAGAGCGTCAGCGGTGGGGAGGCCAACGAGTTCCTGATCAGGATGCACCAGATCGAGGAAGACCCCACCAAGAGCATCTCGACCGTGGCCGAGAACGCCTTGTTCCAGGCCTTCGGCAAGGAAAAGGTGGATATACGGCGGGCCGAGGTGGTCGGCGCTGCGGTGAGCAAGGACCTGAAGACCAAGGGCCTGCTGTCCATCCTCTATGCCTGCATCGGGCTGCTTGTCTACATCTGGATACGCTTCGAGCTGAGCTACTCGGTCGGGGCCATCGCTGCCCTGGTGCACGACGTGATCATAACGATGGGTCTCTTCTCCCTCCTCCAGAAGGAGATGAGCCTGACCATCATCGCGGCCCTGCTCACCATCGTCGGATACTCCCTGAACGACACCATCGTGATCTTCGACCGCATCAGGGAAAACATCAAGAAACAGACCGGTTCCTTCGATCTGGCCAGCCTCATGAGCGACAGTATCAGCCAGACCCTGAGCAGGACTGTCCTCACTGCCCTGACCGTGTTCCTGGTGGCGCTCTGCCTGTTTCTCCTAGGCGGGAACGTGATCCATGACTTCGCCTTCGCCATGCTGGTCGGCGTGGTGGTCGGGACCTATTCATCCATGTATATCGCGAGCCCGATCGTCCTGCTGTTCAGCAGGGTCAAGAAATAGCTCACCGGAAGGGGGGCAAGAATTGCCTCCCTTCCGTTTTTCCATATCCATCAGCGAATCAATGAGATAGGGCCGCCGAGCGTTCTTAGGAATGTTCATAATGTAACCATGGTCACAATATTTGCCTTCTAAACAATACGTAATACTCATAACCTGACGATATAACCAGTTAATTTACAATGGCACATGTCTTGCCCTCATCGAAGGCATGAAACTGCGCATATACTCTGTTGCAACCTTACTCATCATCGGCATCCTGGCGTTCACCGAGACAGCCTTCGGCGCGGTCGTAAGGATCAGCTGGTCCGGAAACACGGAAAGCGATCTCGATGGCTACAAGGTATATTATGGAAATAGCAGCCAGCAATACCTCGGCTCTCTCGATGTCGGCGATACGACCTCAGTCGATGTCAGCAATCTCGGAGAAGGGCTGACCTACTATTTCGCAGTCACCGCATACGACGTGAACGGCAATGAGAGCGGTTATTCGCAGGAGGTCTCCATCGCCATCCCCGAGCATACACCCGTTGAGGAGCCCGGAGATGTCGACAAGAGCACCGGCGACCAGGGAGGCACCATCGATGACACCGATTCCGGACTTGAGCCCCTGGCAGATTCAGACAGCGACGGCATCCCGGACAACGTGGAGCTGATGTGGGGACTCAACCCCGACGACCCCTTCGACTCTTCGCTGGACGACGATGCCGATGGTGCGGTGAACCTGGTCGAGTACATGGCCGGGACCGATCCCCTGGATCCGGCGAACTGTCCGGGGTCAGACGACATCTTCAAGGACGTGATCGGCCAGGTGGGCGATGTCATAGACCTTTCATGGCTCAACGCGAACGGTGATCTGACCTTCCACCCTCTCATGGCCACCATGCCGGATGTCCTGGACAATACGGTCACAGCGACCGAGCCGGGAGCCTACCTGTACAATGTGTACGACACGAACGGTTACCTCGTCTACCGGGTAAGGATATCGATCACCGCCAATCTGAGTGCAATGGGGGCTTACGAACCGGGTGCACCCATGAATCTCGATGAACTTCTCATGGGCATAACCATTCAGATCAGCGGCAGGGCGATTCTCAGGGATGTGCCCGTCGGTATCGGGACGTCGTTCACGGGTGCCGCTTCGGCCGTGAGTTACGGCGACGTGGAAAGTGTCGAGTTCGATCTGTTGCCCTATGGCCTTGTCCTCGCTGAGCCGGCAACGGTCAGCGTCGAGATAGACGGGGAAAATCCCGTGGTCGAGAGGTATGACGAGGAATCGGGCGCCTGGGAGACCATCGCAGGGGCCAGTTGCGCCGACGGCCTGGTGAACTTTTCGACCATCGAGTTCGGGAAATTCAAGGTGAGCGCCGAACAGGAAACAGCGCCCGCTGCCAGCGGAGGCGGCGGTGGGTGCTTCATTTCCTCTGTCTGCCCGTAGAATCCTCCTTCACCAATACGCCTTATCCCAGCGCGGCCTTCCACATGGGGCCGTGCTGTGGTATTGGGTGATGCATAAGCATGGGAGGAGGTACCCGTTCGCATGGATCAGGTCAAGGATCTCATGACCACCAACGTCGTCACCATAAGGACCGTCGACACACTGAGGGAAGCCATCAGAATGATGTCAGCGGGCAGGTTCAGGCGGATACCCGTTGTGAGAGAGGGGACTCTTGTCGGGATCGTCACGGACAGGGACATCAGGCAGGCGCTGAACTCACCCGTGGTCATTCGCGAGCGGTCCGCAGATGAATACCTCCTCGACAGCGTCACGGTCGGCAGCAGCATGACGAACAACCCGCTCACCACAAGTCCTGAGGATGATATTCTCAAGGCGGCAGAAATCATGGAGCGCAACAAGATAGGCGGGCTGCCGGTCGTTGACGGCGGCAGGCTCGTGGGGATCATAACGATCTCGGATCTCATGAACTACCTGATAAGGCATCTCCGCGGGGAACGGTCAGGGTAGAACAGGATCCGGTCTTCAGGTCGACGGTGCATCCTCTCCATCGCCGAAAGGTATTTCGAGTTCGTATATGCCGTATTCCAGATGTGTCTTGACCTGATAACCGGCTCTGGTGAACACCTTCATCATGGGGGTGTTCCGCGCGAGCACGTCCGCCGTGAACCCTGAGATGTTCTTTTCTCTCGCGATGCGGATGAGATACCGAAGCAGAAAGGTTCCTATCCCGCGGCTCTGCCACCCGTGGTGCGTGGTGAACGCGACCTCGGCGAAATTGGTCTGGGGATCCCGAATATAGTGGCCGACCGCGACGATCTCCTCCCTGCTTTCAGGCTCTTCCCTTCCGGTGACTGCGGCGATGGCCATCTTGTCGTTGTAGTCTATGGCGGCCAGCGGCATGGCGAGCCTGTGTGAGAAGGACTTGAGGTTCTGGAAGAAGCGGGTGTAGACGTCCTGCTCCGGAAGGGCATAGATCATGTCCTGGATCGCCCGTTCATCGGTGGATTTGACCGGTCGGAAGAAAATCTCCGTGCCCCTGTTGTCGGTCCAGTATGTCTCGTACTCCTTGGGGTAGAGGACCACGGGAAGAATCTGGTCCTTGAAGACGTAGCCCTGATTCTTTGCGGCCTCGAGCAATTCGTCCCTGAACTTCGGGTGGGCAATGCTGATGAGCGCCATGGCCCGTTCACGGATCGACTTGCCGTGTACATAGGCTACACCGTATTCCGTGACCACGTAATGGATGTCTCCCCTCGTGACCACGACCCCGCTGCCCGGGTAGTGGTAGGGAACGATCCTCGACTTCTCCCCGTCGTCGGTGGTGGAGGGCAGGACCATGATGGATTTCCCCCTCCTGGACATGGATGAACCGCGAACGAAGTCCACCTGACCGCCTATGCCGCTGTAGAAGAGGAAACCGAGGGAGTCTGAACAGACCTGGCCGGTGAGGTCAACGGTGAGCGCGGAATTGATGGAGATCATCCTGTCGTTCCGTGCGATCACATAGGGGTCGTTGACATACCTGCAGGGCTGAAATTCGAAGAGGGGATTGTTATGAACATAGTCGTAGAGTTTCTTCGTCCCCATGCAGAACGCCGCCACGATCTTGCCGGGGTGCAGGGTCTTCTTCCTGCAGGTGACCACACCGGCCTCGATGAGGTCGATGATGCCCTCGGTGAAGGTCTCAGTGTGGATGCCGAGGTCTCTCTTCTTCATGAGGTAGGGAAAGACGGAGTTGGGGATCCTTCCCACTCCCGTCTGAATGGTGGCCTCGTTCTCGATGAGATCGGCCAGGTGTTCGCCGATGGTGCGGGCAATGTCACCGGGTGCCTTTTGCTCGAATTCCAGCAGGGGTATGTCGTTCTCCACGAAAGCGTCGATCTCGTTGACGTGAAGGAAGCTGTCGCCGAGCGTCCGGGGCATGTTCGGGTTGACCTCTGCGACGACGTACCGGGCGACCTCCGCTGCGGTCTTGGTGATGTCCACGGATATGCCGCAGCTCACATAACCGTTGTTGTCCGGAGGCGAGACGGTTATGAGCGCAACGTCGATGGGCATGCTTCCCCGCACCATGAGGAGTGGTATCTCGGAAAGGAATATGGGGGTATAGTCTGCCCTGCCTTCCTTGATGGCCTTGCGGGTACTGGCCCCTATGAAGAGGGCGTTGTGGCGGAAGTTGTCGTCGAATTTCTCATCGGTGTAGGGCGCGATCCCGAGATCGAGAAAGTGTATGATCTGGGTATCGGCAAGATTCTCCGCAACATCGATGAGGGTTTTGACCAGGAGCTGCGGCTCTCCGCAGGCAGATCCGATGAATATCCGGGCGCCTCTGTTGATGCGGGACAGGGCCGTTCTGGCATCGGTCAGTTTCTTATGATAGGTTGTCTGCCAGTCGTGGATCATGATTAGTATCAAAGATAGAGGCTGGAACGAAGGTTGTCAATCGGCTGATGAGAAAAGACAGGGGTGCAGAGCAGGCAAGAGAAGGATCGGTCATGAAGAGCCGAGGACTTCTCTGGAGTCGCCGCTGGTCTTCTTCATGTCGTTCCAAATCCTGATGCCCATGCTCCTGTGCTCGTTCAGGACCTGCTTGAGCATGTAGCGCTCCGTGTTCGGATTGATGGTAATGGCCCGGAGCACGACGATCTTTCTCGGGGCATACGGGGTGGACTCCAGCCTGGTGCGAGACACGAAGGACGTGTCATGGTCCCTGATGGTCTTGTGTAGCTCGATGTTGATGGTGTTGATTATCTTGTTGATGAGGGTGATGCGGTCGGAGTTCTTCTTCGGGTTCTTCATGAGGTTCTTGAGCTGTGACCTGAGCTCCTCGGGGACGAAACGGTAGTTTATGATAAAGAGCTCGGGTTTGTTCATGAGTTCGAAAAGCGGATCGCGCTCTATGAACTCCACAAAGGTATTCTGCAGGTCGCGGGCATGGTCGAAGATGAGCCTGTACCCGTGTCTGCCGATAATCTTGATGGCTGCCCACGGTTTGAGACACGAGAACGAACGCGAACCTTCGATGGTGAACCGGCCCTGATCCACGGAACCCTCGCGGATGATGTAATTGGATGTATGGTAGAGGTGACGTGAATCATCCCCGTTTCTGAATACGCAGATGCCCATGCTGTTCGGCGCGTAGAGCAGCTTGTGTGCGTCCATGGTCACGGAGTCGGCCTTCTCGATGCCCTTCATCATGGGCCGCGCCCCCTCCATGAGCAATGCCCCTCCACCCCATGCAGCGTCCACGTGGAAATGGGCGCCCAGGTCGCGGGCGATCTCCGCAAGGGAGTCCAGGTCATCGATGTTGCCTGTCTCCGTGGTCCCGGCTATGCCGACAAGGGCGACGAACTTCGTGGGTAGGCCTGCCGCCTTGTCCTCTTTCCGTATCTTGTCAATGATACACAGCAACTTGCTTATGTCGATGGTGTTCAGGCAGGGCTGAACCGGTACGTGGACGACCCCGTGCTCACCGATGCCCAGGATGGTTCCGGCCTTGCAGATGGAATAGTGCCCGCGTCTGGATACGAGGAACAGAGCCTGGCGGTATCCGTAGTGGTCGAGGGCACGGGCAAGCCCCTCCACGCGGACCCCCCTGAAGCCTCTCGTGTCGGGCGGAAATGCCTTCGCCATGGCCAGAGTCAGTGCCGTGAGGTTGGCCATGGTGCCGTCGGAGGTTATGTTTCCCAGAGCTATCTTGGGGTTCTGGATATGTTTCCTGTAGAACTCGGGGATGTTGTCATAGATGAGATGGTGGATCCAGCACAGAAACTCCCGTTCCACAAAGGTCGATGCCTTGGCGCTCTCGATCTTCACCTGGTTCTGGTTGAGGCTCACTGCGATCATCTCGAGAAGAATCATGAAGTAGGGAACTGCGCTGGTCATGTGGCCAATGTAATAGGGGTTGGCCACCTTCACCGAATGTTTGATTATGTTGTTTTTGATCTCGTTGAGTACGTCTTTTATGAGCTGGGGATGAGAGGGCATCTCTATGTTGCAGAAGATATTGGCAAGGTCTTCCATGGATATGGAAGAATGGATGCCGCCTTTTTCCTTGAAGAAGTCATGGATCATGTCGAGGAGATGAACCCCGAATTCCACGAACCTGTCCGATGAGTCGGGCATTATGAAGAGCTTACGCATGTACTCGGGAGTGCTCTCGATGTTCTTGTCGTGCAGCATGCCGTCGAGCTTCAAAGACTCCATGGACAGGCCTCTTCCTTCCCTTAACGGTAATAATCATATATATCATAACAAAAGCTGGTGAAAAAGGAGAAAGTGTCTGCCTTCCATGGGGAAACCGACCTTGTATATCGTTCCTACGCCACTGGGAAACCTCAGGGACATCACGCTGCGTGCACTCGATGTGCTCCGGGATGTGGATATCATTTTCTGCGAAGACACCAGACACACCAGGAAGCTGCTGAGTCACTACAGTATCTCCAAACAGCTCGTGTCCTGTGAAAAGTTCAGCGAGGCCAGACGGTCGGCATATATCATCGATCAGCTGGAAGAAGGGAAACACGTGGCCCTGGTCAGCGATGCCGGTACCCCTGCAGTGTCTGATCCGGGCTCACGGGTAATCGGTCTGGCGAGGTCTCGTGGCATCCCCGTAGTCGCGCTTCCTGGACCTTCCGCCCTTATTACAGCCTTTTCGGCATCGGGCTTCACGCATCCTTTTCGGTTCATTGGCTTCTTCCCGAGGAAAAAGGAGGCCATGGAAAAGGAGATCCAGAGGATGGGCCTCTCTGATGAGGTGACGATCTTCTATGAATCACCCAGGAGAATCGAGCGGACGCTCTTTATGATTCACCGTCGGGTTCCAGACCGGGAGATATGCCTGGCCAGGGAACTCACCAAGATTCATGAACAGTATCTGGTCGGCACGGTTGAAAAGGTCCTCGGTGCAGTGCAGGACTCCCCGGTCAGAGGCGAGGTCACGGTGCTCGTGAACAGCGCCACGCATGAAGAGTCTTTCCAGGCCGACACCCTGCGAGAGATGGCCGGCAAGCTTCTTGAAAGAGGCTGTTCCGTGAGGGACGCCCTCCTGATGCTCTCCCGGGAAACCGGCATCAACAGGAATGAACTATACCCGATGATCCTCGATGTGAAAAAAACTCTCAAGTAAATATGAAGCCTTCCGATACGTGTTATGTATATTTTCTGAAGGGGGACCATTATGAAGGTCAATCCTGAATTGGGGAATGTAATCAACATGGTCACAAAGGACAAAGAGGACCAGTTTGCCAGAAAGGTCCAGGATACGCGGTCCAGGAAACAGGTGGAGGACATCGTCTCCGTGGAGAATAAGCAGGCTTCACGATCGCGGGTAGAGACCGTGGAGGAGGCAAAGAAGATCCTCTGCCACGTGACCAGAGACATGGAGAACGCCTCTTTGGGATTATACAACCTCAATGAGCATCGTATCTCGCAAATAATCAGTTGACCAGGCAGATCATTACCTCAGAAAAGGTGAAAGGCCGGGTTATTCCCGGCCTTTCTTTTCGTGTCGATCGGGGGAACAAGACTACTGGACCTTCTCGAGAAGATCCTGGCTTTCCTCGTCGGTATTAAGCATGATCCTGCGGATACGTTTGAGATCCTTGGTGATCTCCGGGATCAGGATGCTGTCCATCCTGGGAGGCTTGTTGATGTAGCGATAATAATCGTCGCCGATATAGGCTCCGGTGATCTCCTGGGTGAAGTTCTTTGCTGCGATATCAGAGACGGCGAGAATGGAAAGCTCCTTGATGGTGTCATTGTTGGACTGGCCGATGTCCCTCAATGGCCAGAACATGGGCCAGTGATGTCTTGCTATGCATGACACGAGTCTGGGGGGCATGCCCCACCGCTGTGCAAGGATGCCGCCGAGGGTTGCATGGTCGATGCCGTAGAGGTCGATCTCCTGCTTGAGGTGTTGTCGCGGGTCAACGGAAAATCCTGTCTCGGGCTGGGGCAGTGACCTGGTCATGACTGTCCGAGCGATGTCATGGAGCATTCCCAGGGTGACCATGGTGCCGCCCGGAACCCCGAGGCGGCTGACACCGGCGAGGTACGCCGCAATATTCGAGGTGAGATTGGCGTGGACCCATTCTGTCTTGTCAGGCTGGATACCGATCTTCCGGGTCCGTTCCTCCATGACGATCCGGTAGATCTCGTTATAACCGAGGATAACGATGGCATTGAAGATATTGTCGACCTTCTGGAGGAGGCCATAGAAGGGTGAATTGACCCGGCGGAGGATGAAAGAGGTAAGCCCCTGGTCCTGTATGATGATCTTGCTGATTTCCTTCGGGTTGATGTCCGGATCGTTCAGCTTGGATGAGAGTTCCGTGACAAGCGGGGATATGTTGTCTATCTTGTCGATGATCTCTTCGACCTGCGGGGGAATCTCCGGCTCTTTGTCGCGGTCAGGCTTCCATTCGAGACTGTAGACATCCATGAACGTCTGTATGTCCTCGCTGGAGGATACGGTCACGTACCTGGCAGGAGACTTTTTCAGTACAGGCTTCCTGTCTTCCTTTCTGGAGTTTGTCAGGACGATCGTCATGACAACGCCCGCGGCCAGAATGATGATAACCCAGAGAATAACACTCGTTTCCATCACCGATCTTATCGGGATCAAGGACTTCACTCTTGAGTCCAATTTCATTATGAGAACACCCGCGCGGGGTCTGGTGGGTCATGGGTATGCAGGAATGGCCACGCCTGCATATTTAAGAAAGATGCCGGTCCTACCGACTGATTCTATGTGTACGAGTACAGAGATTCTGCGACCGAGCGTGAACGCATCGTGGGTATCTTGACCAGAGCCCCGGATATCCTGACTCTGCCCAGCATCATTCATGAAATCATTGAGGTGATCTCGAGGAAGAACTCGTCCGCCATCGACCTCACGAACATCATAGAGAGCGATCCGGCACTCACGACGAGGATCCTCACGGTTGCAAATTCACCCTATTATGGCTTCGTGAAGAAGATCTCCAATGTCTCCCATGCAGTGGTGGTCCTCGGATTCCAGGAGATACAGAATATCGCCCTGAGCATGTCCGTTCTCCAGATGTTCGACCGGAAGGGAACTGATTTCTCTGAACAGTTGTGGAGACACTCGTTCTCCGTTGGCGTGGGAACACGCATGGTTGCCAAGTACCTGAACATGAAGGTGGACGGCAAATTCTTCGTGGGAGGGCTCCTCCATGATGTTGGCAAGATCTTCATCTCCCAGTACATGAGCGAGACCTTCCACTATCTTCTGACCGCCATGGAAGAGGATGGGAATCTCTACGGGTACCACGCGCTCGAGGAAAGGATACTTGGCATTACGCACCAGGAGGTGGGACGCATGCTGCTGACCTCGTGGATGTTCCCGGCTGACGTGGTGGATGCGGTGGCCTGTCATCACGACCCGGCATCATCCAGGAACCATCAGGTGTTCGCCGTATGCGTGCATCTGGCCGATGTTCTGTGCACGGCCAAGGGAATCACCCCCATGAGGGACCATCACTTCACCACGATCAACCAGGATATCGTGCCCATTGTTCAGGAATACCGCAGCAGCTTCTCCACCGAAGAGATCGGCTCGCTCATGGGTCAGCTCGACATTGAGATCGACCGTCAGAGCAGCTTCATGACCGCATTCAAAAGAACCTGAAGGAGATTCAGCTTCTTTTCAGAAGCCTCCCCAGCAGGGAAAAACCTTCCTCTACGAACAGGCCTGTCATGCGGGCATCGTGTTCGGTGAAGCGCCTTTCATGGACAGACCTGCCGGCGCTGTCATAGATGATGAAAGGTACAGGATCGTCTGTGTGGGTTTTCTTGCAGATGGGGGTAGGGTGGTCGGGCATGACCAGCATCCTGAAGGGTGTCCCGCCCGCTTCCATGCGGGAAAGGATATGGCCGACGATCCTGGTATCGAAGTCTTCGATCGCCTTGATCTTCTTGTCGATGAATCCACCGTGGCCTGCCTCGTCCGGCGCTTCCACATGTACATAGACGAGGTCATGACGTTTCAGCGCGCCGACGGCTGCCTCGGCCTTTCCCTCGTAGTTGGTGTCTATCCAGCCCGTTGCCCCCGGAACATCGATGACTTCCATGCCCCTGAGCTTGCCCAGGCCTTTCAGAAGGTCCACCGCGGATATCATGGCCCCGGAGACCCCGTGTTCATCGAGGAGCGTAGGAACCTGCATGGCCTTTCCCTCTCCCCAGGGCCACAATGATGTGGCCGGGCGCGTGCCTCTCTCCCTGCGGGATCGGTTGACCGGGTGGTCCTCGAGAAGTGACATGGACCTGTGGATTATGTCCACCAGCTGCGGATCGTTCGGCAGGTACTCCTCGATGAATTCGCCCGTGATATCATGCGGCGGTGTGGTCCTGAGACCGGGCCTGTCATATCCGTTTATGACCATGAGATGGCGGTATTCGATGCCTGGGTACATGACTATGGCAGGCTTGTCGTCCACGATGGCCCTGAGATCCTCGATGAGGACGCGGGCCTCCTCCGTGGAGATGTGGGCCGAACAGTAGTCCTCCATGACATGACGGCCGTCCCTGGACGATATGGTCACCAGGTTGATCCTGAATGCGGTATCGTCCGCCCGGAGATCAACGCCCATGCTCACGGCCTCGATCGGCGCCCTGCCTGTATAACACGTACTCGGATCGAGACCGAGCACTGCCATGTTCGCCACATCGCTTCCCGGGGGGAACCCCTTCTTGACGGTCCGTGCCATGCCCAGTTCACCCCTCGAGGCAAGGCTGTCCATGACGGGGATATGAGCGACCTCGAGGGGGGTCTTTCCACCGAGTTCCCCGACGGGTTCGTCGGCCATGCCGTCACCGAGCAGGATAATGGTCTTCACGTGTATGTCCTCCGAGTCAGCGGTGTGGGTACCCACACAGGGAGCAGTTCTCAGGAAGGGGCATTCTTGAGGTTCTTGTCCTCCACGCGGATGACCACGGGCGTTCCGCTCACGTCGGTGAGCTTGGCTATGGCCTGTACCGCGTTCCTCACATTCGACTCCCTGGCCTCGTGGGTGAGCATCACCACGGGCACGAACGCGCCGTTCTCAGGTGCCTTCTGAATTACCGACACGATGGAGATCTCCTTTTCTCCGAGAATCCCTGCGACCTTTGCGAGGACGCCCGGTTTGTCCAGCGCGTTGATCCTTATGTAGTAGTTGGTCACGACGTCGTCTATCGACAGGTACTTCTTCGGGACCGAACTGCCCTTTCGGTAGCCCAGATGGGGGATGCGGCCCGCGATGCCGGCCAGGATGTTTCTCCCTATGTCTGCAAGGTCGCTCACCACTGCGGAGGCGGTGGGCATCATGCCCGCGCCCCTGCCATAGAAGAGGGTCGAGTCGACGATGTCACCGCGCACGTAAAAGGCGTTGAAGACACCGTCCACCTTGGAGAGCAGGTAGTTGAAGGGGATGAGTGTCGGATGGACCCGCGATTCGACCCTGTCTCCCCGGTCTATGGTGAGTCCCAGGAGCTTCACCTTGTACCCAAGCTCCCTGGCAAAGGTCACATCCAGTTGGTCGAGGTTGGTGATGCCCTCCACATAGACACTCTTCAAATCAGGCGGCACACCGTATGCCAGGCTGGTCACCAGCGCCAGCTTATGAGCCGCGTCGATACCCTCGATGTCCAGGGTGGGGTCGGCCTCGGCGTATCCGAGGTCCTTAGCCTGGGAAAGCGCCTCGCTGAAGCTCGACCCTTTCTCTCCCATCTCCGTGAGGATGTAATTGCAGGTGCCGTTGAGGATGCCGTAGATGAAGGTGTAGTTGTTGGCGACCAGTGCCTCGCGGAGCGTCTTGATGATAGGTATGCCGCCCCCCACCGCAGCCTCGTAGTAGAGATCCTTGCCGTAGGTCTGGGCCGCGTCGAAGAGCTGTTTCCCATGGGAGGCCAGAAGGGCCTTGTTGGCGGTGACGACATGCTTGCCCTTCTTGAGTGCGTCCAGGATGAACGTCTTCGCCGGCTCGGTACCACCTATGAGCTCGATGATGATGTCGATCTCCCTGTCATTGATCAGGGCACCGGCATCTGTGGTGAGCATGCCCTTGGGGATCTTCACCCCGTGATCCTTCGTGATATCGATGTCGGCGATGCCCTTGAGGTTCAGTGCAAACCCGAGCCTGTCTTCGAGCAGGGCGCCGTTTTCGAGCAGGGTCTTGGCAACCCCGGTGCCGATGGTGCCCAATCCAATGAGGCCTATCTGAATCTTGTCCATGGGATCTCCTTGTTCAGTAAGCATGCCTGTTCCCTTCGGACGGACCGCATCGCGTCCAGGACCTCTCCCGCACGGTACGAACTTCTCACGAAAGGACCTGCCACACAATATACTATGCCGAGTGATCTCGCAAGATTGGACCATCTCTCATAGGCCCCGGGCTCCCAGTACTTCCGTACCGGGACCTGGTGTCTCGTGGGCCTGAGATACTGGCCAATGGTCACGACATCGCACTGGGCATCCACAAGGGAAAGCAGCAGTTCCTTGATCTCCTCTTCACTCTCGCCAAGGCCGACCATGAACCCCGACTTGACTACGATATCCTGCGCCACGCCCTTTGCGGTCTTGAGAAGGGCCAGGCTCCTGGTCATGTCAGCCCTGGGCCGAAGGGTCCCCTGGAGCCTCCGTACCGTCTCCACGTTGTGGCCGAACACGTCCGGTTTCTCGGCAAGAACGGTCTCAAGGGGGTCTTGCTTCCCGCAGAAGTCCGGGGTGAGAACTTCCACGGTGCACCCCGGCACCGCATCCCTGATGGCCCTGATGGTTGCAGCAAAAACTCCGGCGCCATGGTCGGGCAGATCATCCCTGGTCACCGAGGTGACGACGGCATGGGTCAGGCCTAATTCCGAGACCGCCGACGCGATTCTGGCAGGTTCATCAGGATCAGGCGGTGATGGGGTACCGTTGGCCACCGAACAGAACATGCAGTCCCTGGTGCACCTGTCGCCGAGGATGAGAAAGGTTGCCGTCGGGGCGCCGAAGCATTCCGAGATGTTGGGGCACCTGGCCTCCTCGCAGACAGTGGAGAGTCCCGCGCATCGGAGCCGCTTCTTCAGGACGTGCAGGGATTTGAGATCCCTGGTCTTCCTGAGCCATTCGGGCAGCCGTGCGCTGTGCTCAGCGGGCCCGACCGGATGCCCCATCTGCTTTTCCTTGATGATCGAGCGAAGGCTGGGCCTTCCTGAACCTTTCCTCCAGATCGTCCCGGCGTTTGGTCAGGCGACGTTCTTCATCGCCATGATGGCCGCCGTATATGAAGCTGAACAGGATGGCGGTCATGGTCCCTGCGATAAAACAGGCGAACAGGACGATGTAGAGGGGGTAGGACTTCGAGAAGAACCAGTAGAAGTGAACAGTGGCGGTTCCCTGGTTGGACACGCCGAACAGGATGCCGGCCACGGCCAGGGCGATGAAGAGCAAAGCCTTCGCATATCTCAAGCCAGCTTCACCTTGATCCTTTCGAGCGTCTTGGCGATGTGCTCGGAAATGACATGCACGTCCCCGATCACGGGCATGAAGTTGGTATCACCCTTCCACCGGGGCACAACGTGCATGTGCAGGTGATCTGCAATCCCTGCGCCTGCCACGGCGCCCATGTTGCACCCGATGTTGAAACCCTCGGGATGCATGGCAGCCCGGCATGCCGAAACGACGCGCTGCACCATGGCCATCATCTCGGAGAGTTCCTCGCCGGAAAGATCGTCGAGAGCGCCGACGTGCCGGTACGGGGCAACCATGCAGTGGCCGGTCGTGTAGGGGAAGCGGTTCATGATGGCGAAGCACAGGTCGCCCCTGGTGATTATCAGTCCGTCATCCTCGCCCGGCGAAGTGCAGAAGACGCACGAACCGCCCTTTTCGGAAAGGATATAATCAATCCTCCACGGAGCCCATATGGTTTTCATAGGGTCAAGATCTCTCCCTCGATGGAGTTTCCACGGACAGTGATTATACCCATTGACCTCGATCTTGTAAATCGAGAGTCCGTAGGCGATCCCGGATTGAAGAAGAAGATGCCGGATTCGTTCCCCGAGAACGCCTCGTGCGTGTGACCGTAGACGATGGCGTCGACACGCTCGAAGGTATTGAGTATCCGCTGTCTTATGCCGTGGGGTGAGCCCCAGCCATGCATGACACCTATCTTGAGCCCCTCGACCTGGATGGTGTGTTGTGCAGGGTATGAGGACTGCACATCCGGTCCGTCCATGTTGCCGCACACGGCGAGAACCTCCCTGTCGAGTCCGGCGAACACATCGAGCACGGAGAGATGCACCATGTCTCCGGCATGGATGATGAGATCCACATCGGAAAAGTGCTGGGCCGCGAGTTCCCCGAGACCGGGATCCGGTCCGTGAAGATGCGTGTCGGAAATCACGCCGATCCGTTTCATGGCCCTTTCCGGCTCCCTTCAGAGATAGGCATCCGCATCGGGGTAGAGATTCTTCGCGTCGTATACCAGACAGTTCCTCCCCTTGAGTCTGTTGAGGTCGAGGGACCTGAAGGCATCGTGGGCCACCGCCACCATGATCCCCTCGTAGGTCGACGTGAGCTGATCAGGACTCGTCATGATGTCGATACCGTACTCGTGCCTGACCTCCTCGGGGTCTGCCACGGGGTCAAAGACCTCCACCGTGCAGTCGAAGTCCCCGAGCTGGTGGATGATGTCGATGACCTTCGAGTTTCTGATGTCCGGGCAGTTCTCCTTGAAGGTGATGCCCAGCACCAGGATCTTTGTGTCCGTGATGCGGTGGCTTTTCTTGACCATCATCTTGATGAGCTGGGTGGCCACGTACCTGCCCATGCCGTCGTTGATCCGGCGGCCCGAGAGGATGACCTGGGGGATGTAGCCGAGGCTCTCGGCCTTGTGGGTCAGGTAGTACGGGTCGACCCCGATACAGTGCCCTCCAACCAGGCCCGGCGAGAAGGGGAGAAAGTTCCACTTGGTCCCGGCTGCGGCCAGGACGTCCGAGGTCCTGATGTCCATGCGGGCGAAGATCAGGGCGAGTTCATTCACGAAGGCGATGTTGATGTCCCGCTGGGCGTTCTCGATGACCTTGGCCGCCTCGGCCACCCTGATGGACGGCGCCAGGTGGGTGCCGGCGGTGATGATGGAGCGGTAGAGTTCGTCGACGGTCCGTGCCGTCTGCGGGGTGGATCCCGAGGTGACCTTCCTGATGCTGGTCACCCGGTGCGCCTTGTCTCCCGGGTTGATGCGCTCCGGGCTGTAGCCGCAGAAAAAGTCCGTGTTGTATTTCAGGCCCGACACCCGTTCGATGACCGGTACGCAGTCCTCCTCGGTGCAGCCCGGATAGACCGTGGACTCGAAGATCACGATGGCTCCGATCCCGATGACCTTTCCCACGGTCTCGCTGGCCGCCAGGAGCAGGCGGAGGTCCGGCCTGTTGTACCCATCGATGGGGGTGGGCACGGTCACGATATAGATGGTGCACGTCCGCAGGTCCTCGATGCTGGTGGAGCACTTCAGCAGGGCGGCTGCCCGGAGCTCCTCGCCGCTTACCTCGAGGGTCCTGTCGGTGAAGGACTTCAACTCGGCTATTCTCTTTTCGTTGATGTCGAAACCCACGGTATGGTATTTCTTGCCGAACTCCACGGCCAGCGGGAGCCCGACATACCCAAGCCCGATGACTGCTATACGGTGATCCATTCTTCCTCCGCCAGAACGAGATGGTTACCGCCTCCTATAGCTCATTGCGACAGGTGCGTGCCACCAGAAAGTAGAAGCAGTCTTCAGCGGAGAAAAGGAAGTGATATCGAACGGATAATATGCTATACAAGACCGTGGATGGAGTGCATATGATATGAGCAGGGGAGGGCATGAGCCATGAAGCACCTTTTTACCCTTCGGGTCATGATCGTCATGACGTACCTTCTGGTCGTCTGCGTTCCGACGGGGGCCCTGGCAGAACATCCTGATCAATCCATTGACCTGTCCTCCTCGATGGGTTTGTATGCCCTGGACAAGGAAGGGTATGACAATGGCCTCGCCTGGGGTCTCGGCATAGGATTGAATCTCAGCGAGAAGATCGGTACCGAATTCTCCTTCCATGCCGTGGACTCCGAATATAAGGGCTACGATGCACAGATACTGCTCTACAAGCTGGATCTGGTGTATCACCTGACAGGCCGTCTTCCCGAGAGCATCGTCCCCTATGTGGCGGCAGGTATCGGCATGGCCACCTTCAACAACGATCAGCCGGAGTTCAAGAAGGACTCCGATCTGCTGCTCAATGCAGCCCTCGGGCTGAAATACTTTCTCACCAGCAACATTGCGATCAGGACCGATGTGCGGTACGTCCTGGATTTCCCTGGAGGCGACATGACGCACAACTTCCTCTACACTGCCGGCATCAACCTGCGGCTCGGCTTGACAGCTCCAGGCAAAAGCACTAGACAGGATACCGGTTTCTGACGAACAAAAGAACACCACGAAAGCTGGATTTTCATGCAGGCAGAGATCTCACGCATAGGGGTTTTCGACTCCGGCATCGGTGGACTCACCGTCCTGAAGAGCCTCCTGGAAATGGTACCCGGGGTGGATGTGGTCTATCTGGGGGACACGGCACGGCTTCCCTACGGGACCAAGTCTCCACGCACCATTATCCGGTATAGCATCCAGTGCGCACGTTTCCTGACGTCGAAGGATATCGACCTCCTCGTCGTGGCCTGTAATACGGCCAGCGCACACGCAATCCCGGAGCTGAGAGACGAGTTCCGTATCCCGGTCATAGGCGTGGTGGAAGCCGGCGCCAGTGCGGCCGTCGAGGCGGGCGGCTCCAGGATAGGGGTGATAGGAACCCCCTCCACCATCAAGAGCCGGGCCTACGAGGAGACCATCCGGGCACTGAAACCCGATGCAGCCATCTTCACCCAGGCATGTCCGCTCTTCGTGCCGCTGGTGGAGGAGGGGTGGTACGACGATGAGATCACCGCCCTGGTCGCTCGACGCTATCTGCAGGGGCTCGTAGACAAAGACGTCGACACACTGCTGCTGGGATGTACGCACTACCCTCTGATCGAGGCGATTCTCGCACGGATCATGGGAGAGGGGGTTACCATCGTCGACTCGGCGATGTCCACGGCACGCGTGGTGAAGAGTCTTGCTGGTCCAGGACAAGGCCGTGATGAAGATCGAAGAGTGTCATTCTACCTTTCGGATTCATCGCCGAGGTTCGTAGAACTCGGTGAACACTTCCTCGGCCGTGAAATGAAATATGTATATGATATAGATCTTTGTGTATAATAGGGAGTGTGAAGGGTCCGATGAAGACGAAGAACCTCTCCAGGGTTCGAAACATGGGCTTTGTCGCCCACATCGACGCCGGCAAGACCACGGTGACGGAGCGGGTGCTCTTCTACACCGGCAAGATCCACCGCATGGGTGAGGTCCACGACGGCCAGGCCACCATGGACTGGATGCCGCAGGAGCAGGAGCGCGGCATCACCATCACGTCGGCGGTCACCACCTGCGAGTGGAACAACCACGAGATACACATCATCGATACGCCCGGGCACGTTGATTTCACCATCGAGGTCGAGCGCAGCCTCCGCGTACTCGATGGGGCGGTGGTGATCCTGTGCGCCGTGGGAGGGGTCCAGGCCCAGACCGAAACGGTCTGGCAGCAGTGCAGAAAATACCATGTCCCGGCCATGGCATTCGTCAACAAGCTCGACAGGGTCGGTGCCGACTTCGAATCAGTGCTCGGCCAGATCAAGACGCGCCTGGAGGTGACACCGCTCCCTCTGCAGGTCCCATTCTATGAAGGCGACGTCTTCCGGGGCGTGATCGATCTCATCTCCATGAAGCTCATGCTCTGGGACGAGACCATGGGGTCCAGTTATGACGTCGTCTCCATACCCGCCGACCGGCTCGAGGAAGCCATGAAGGAGCGCGAGCGGATGGTCGAGCATCTCGCGGACTTCGACGACGAGATCATGGAGCTGTTCCTTGCAGGAGAGCGGATCGACGAGAAGAAGATCAGGCAGGCTGTTCGCAAGGTCACGGTGGAAGAGCGCCTCATCCCGGTTCTCTGCGGATCGGCCCTGAGAAACAAGGGGATCCAGCTTCTCATAGACGGCATCATCGACTATCTTCCCTCGCCGCTCGAGGTGAAACCCGTACTCGCACACGACAAGACCACCATGGAGACGATACCCGTCAGTCCTGATTCCAAGGGGCCTCTTGTCGCCTACGTCTTCAAGGTCTACATGGATGAGGGCAGGAGGATGGTGTACCTGAGGATCTACTCGGGTGTTCTCCAGGTGGGCGGTGAGGTGTACAACACCACCAGGGGCGTGTCGGAAAAGGTAGCCCGTCTCTTCGCCATGCATGCCCACGTGAAGCAGCGCATCGAGCAGGCATCGGCGGGAGATATCGTGGCCGCGGTGGGCCTGAAGGACTCGGTAACCGGGGACACACTGGCAATGGCTGGCGAGTCCATCGTCCTTGAGGCCATCGACATACAGAAACCGGTCATATCCATGGCCATCGAGCCCAAGAGCACGGAATACACCGAGAGGCTCCAGGAGGCCATGCGAAAGATCATGGAGGAGGACCCTACCATCAAGGTCCACGAAGATCCGGACACCGGCCAGGTCATCCTCGCGGGCATGGGGGAACTCCACCTCGAGATCGCGCTCGATCGCTTCCGAACGGCCTTCGGGGTGGAGATCAACGTGGGCAAGCCCCAGGTCCTCTACTGTGCCACCGTGGAAAGAACCACCCAGGCCGAGAAGGTCTTCGACAAGCTCATCGGAGAGACGCTGCATCACGGCCATGTGGAGCTTACCGTGAAACCCTCCAGGCGAGGAAGCGGGAACGCGTTCCACATCGATCAGGCCCTTGAAGACGGCCTCAAGGGACACATCATGAACGGCCTCGAGGAGGCCTGCCTGGCCGATCCCGAATTCGGCTACGAGGTTGTTGATATCGATGTGCTGGTGAACAGGGTAGTCATGACGGACAAGACAACAGGGCAGGGACTCAAGATAGCTTCCCAGATGGCCCTTCAGGATGCCATGAAGAAGGCAGGCGTGGTCCAGCTTGAGCCCATCATGGAACTTGACGCATTGTCCCCGGAAGACTATGTGGGAGACGTGGTGGGGGACCTTTCCGCCAGGAAGGCGAGTATCGAGGGCGTCGTGACGAAGGGGAAGCAGCACCTGGTCAAGGCATATGTTCCGCTCTCGAACACCTTCGGCTATTCAACTGCCCTGAGGTCCCTGACCCGGGGTAGAGGGAGCTTCAGCATGAGGTTCTCCGGATTCGACAGGGTCTAGGGGGGAGATGGACAGACGCTATAAACTGATCGCGGTCATCGCGATGATAACCCTGTTCATCTGGGTGATTGCCGGGATCGTCACCGGGGTCATCGGTCACATACTCTACGAGCCGCCAGGACCGGTGAGAACGGTCGAGATTACCGCGATCAACAAGGACAGGCAGCCCAGGAGCAAGAGCGAGTACGCTGTCATCGCGAGCCGTGACCTTCTCAAGGTGAACAAGGCCCGGCCGGCCGGTGATCAGCGCCTCTCGGGTGACGTGGAAAGACCTCTGGCCCAGATGGGAATCACGCTCCGGGGAACCATCACGGGTCCCAGCGAGATCGCACGTGCGATCATCGAAGAGGCGGGTGAGCAGAAGCTTTTCCGCATCGGAGAGAACGTCAAGGAAGCCACCCTCATCGCCATATTCAGGAACAAGGTGATCATGGAAGTGAACGGCCAGCAGCAGATGCTCGTGGTGGAGGAGACTCCCTCGACAACGACGGTTGCGTCCCGGACTTCCGGTGTCAGGGAACCCAGGCGTCCCCGGACTGCGGCGGCAGGGGGCGTTCCGGCGGCCATGAGGAACATGGACCAGCTCATCGGGAATGCACGGGTGGTACCCTACTATCGCGGGGGGCAACCCTACGGCTTCCGGGTGAGTGACGTCGTCGAAGGATCTCAGATCCATGAGTACGGCATGCGCACCGGAGACATCATCAGATCAGTCAATGGCGTACCCATCCGGACACCGCAGGATGCCCTGAGCGCGTATCAGGAGCTGCAGAGCAGCTCCACCGTGCAGCTCGAGGTCGAGCGTCAGGGCACGACGACTTCGATCAGCGTACCACTCAGGTAGGCAGGAACCGGGGGCGACCGAGCATGTTTGAGCAGTTCTTCGGACTATCAGAAAACCCCTTCAACGTCACGCCCGACCCGAAATTCCTGTTCCTCTCCAAGGCCCACGACGAGGCCCTGTCATACCTGCGGTACGGCATCGAGCAGCGCAAGGGTTTCATCATGATAACCGGCGAGGTGGGGGCGGGCAAGACGACCATCTGCAGGGCCTTGCTGGCAACTCTGCCCAAGACTGTCAGAACGGCCCTCATACTGAATCCGGCCCTTTCCGACATCGAGCTGCTGCAGGCCATCAACCAGGACTTCGGCATCAATGCGTCGACCGCATCCAAGAAGGCTCTGCTCGATGAACTCTATGAGTTTCTCATCCGCGCCTTTGTGAACGGCGAGAACGCCGTGCTCATCATCGACGAGTGCCAGAACCTCTCGCCGGACGTACTGGAGCAGATCCGGATGCTTTCGAACCTGGAAACGGAAAAGGAAAAGCTCCTTCAGATTGTGCTCGTGGGCCAGCCCGAGCTGGTCAAGCTTCTTTCATCGCCGGCCATGAAACAGATCGACGACCGGATCGTTCTGAGGTACCACATCTGGCCGCTGAACCTCTGGGATACGAAGAGTTACATCAACCACCGGCTTATCATATCGGGGGCCCATGGTGACATCTCCTTCTCCCCCCTGGCGCTGAGATTCGTCTACCGGTACTCCCGGGGCGTACCGAGGAGGATCAATGCCGTGGCCGAGCGATCTCTGCTCATTGCCTACCTGCGTTCGACCAGGAGAATAGGCGCCCGCATCGTGATGGGCGCCATACGTGAGCTCGAGGGCAATTACACGCGCAGGAGGGTGAGCCCTGCCTTCGTCTCGGCCGTCGTGGGCGTGCTTGCCGTCCTGGCCGCGCTCATGATCCGGCCCGGTCTGCCCGGGAACCTCATCGACCTGATAGGGTCCAAGGGGATAGCCAGGGACCGGCAGATGGCCGCTTCTCTCGATCAGTCTGCCGTCGTGCCACAGGGGACTCCGGACCAGGATCGGCAGGCCCAGGAGACACGGAGGCATGATATCAGGGGGTGGAGCATCCGTGACTACAATACAGCCCTGGAGATCATGGCCCGGCTGCCCGAGGGTATCGCGGGGCCTGATGCCATGAATCTCCATCCCCGGCCGGCCTATTTGAAATACCTGCCCATGCCGGCCGTCGTGTCCATGGACGGCGGATACATGGTCATGCTCAAGGCTGATGCGACATTCGTCCAGGTAGTGGGAGGGGACCGGGCCGTCATCGAGATCCCTCTGGATGAATTCGAGGAGCTCTACCGGTGGAACGTCATGATACCTTATGCGAAGGCCTTGCATGAGACCGTCTACACCCTCAACATGACCGGAGACAGGGTGATGGATATCCAGAATGTCCTGTCCCGCCTTGATCTCCTGACTATCGAACCCGACGGGGTTTACGGCATCGAAACATCGCAGGGAGTGGAGATGTTCCAGGAGGTCTTCGGGTTGAGACGGGACGGTATCGTGGGACCTGAAACCATGGTTCTCGTGCAGAACATACGGGAGCGCCTGCCATGAGTTCCATCTACGAGGCCCTTAAGAGATCACAGGCGAGCAGCCCCGAGCAGTCTCGTTCCAATACGCCGTATATCGTCAGGGGACGAAGGATCTACTGGATCGTCGCGGCAGCCGTTCTGATCAGTTCCGCGCTCACCGCCGCCGCTATCTTCTGGATGGCACCCGAAAGGGGAGAGCGGTCCGTCGAGACGGTTGCCGCTCAGCCTGTCACGCCGGGGCCGGTCCGCACCCTGGAGCTCATGAACAAGGGAGATCGGCTGCGCAGGAAGAACGACCTGGAGGGAGCCGTTGCGGCCTACCAGGAGGTGATCAAGGAGACGCCCGATTATGCGGAAGCCCACCTCCAGCTGGGGGAGCTCTTCTACGGCGCCGGGCGCTTCGACGAGGCATTTGCCGCCATGGCCAAGGCCCAGAAACTCAGGCCGGATGACGCCAGGTTATTGAATAATATGGGGAGTGTGTTATTAGCAAAGGATAATGCTGCAGAGGCACTGAACTACTTCGTCCAGGCGAGAAGGAACTCGGCGGACTATGTGGAGCCCCTTTACAACATGGCCTGTGCCTATGCGAAGCTGAAGAAGAAGGACGCCGCGCTTTCGTCTCTGCGTCAGGCCGCAGAGATGCAGCCCGAGGTGAGGCTGTGGGCCAGCAGGGATCCGGATCTGGTCTCCCTCAGGGGAGACAGGGACTTCGAGAGCATAGTGCACCCGAAAGAATAAGCGGAATCAAGGGGGAATCATGGATATTCGCAGGGTTATGGGGGGAGCTGTTCTGATCGTGCTTCTGTGTGTTTCCGGTACCTGGGGAGCCCGGCTGATCCAGGATGAGGCCCCGCTGCCGGTGAAGAAACAGGGCACGCAGACCACCCCTGCAAGACAGCAGGCAACGACCCCTCAGCAGCCCGGCACCACCCAGAAGGAGAAGGTGATACCCCTCAGAGAGTTCAGGAAACAACAGGAACAGATGCAATACTTTGGCAACAATCCGAACGTGAGAACCCCGACGAACAGTGGCCCCGGAGAGCCCTCTGGAGATGACGTCAACGCAGGGCAACAGGGGGCGTCGTCGCCGTCGCCAGCCCCCTCGGTGAAGTCAGGGAATCAGACGGCGACGCAGTCCCCGCCCAAGATGGAGGTGGACGAAAGCGGACAGTTCATCACCATGGACTTCGATGGGGTGGACATCAAGGTGTTCATCAAGTTCATAGCCGACATAACGGGAAAGAACTTCATCATCGATGAGAAGGTCTCCGGCAAGATAACGGTCATCTCTCCCCGGAAGATGACCATGGACGAGGCATACAGGGTTTTCCTCAGCGTTCTCGAGGTGAACGGTTTCGGGACGGTGGATATGGGGGGTGTCACCAAGATAGTGAAGGCAGCCGATGCCATCACCAAGAGCCTGGAGACAACGACGGAAGCACCCATGATCAGGGACGACACCATGATCACCCAGATCATCCAGCTCAGATACTCCGATGCCAACGACATGCGGAACCTCCTGAGCCCGCTCATGTCCAAGGCCTCTTCCCAGCTCCTGTCCTATCCCCAGAGCAATGTCCTCATCGTCACCGACAGCAAGTCCAATATCAAGAAGATCATGGACATCCTCAAGGTCATCGATGTGGCAGGGTTTGCCCAGGAGGTCAAGATCATTCCGTTGACCTATGCCTCCGCCACTGACCTGGCAGCGAAGCTCGGTGAGATCATGACCGAGGAGAGGCAGGAGCAGCTGCAGCGCTTGAGAAACGTCCGTCAGCCCGAGAGCGTCGGCACCAAGACCGTCACCAAGATCATCCCCTACGAGCGGACCAATGCCATTATCGTCATGGCGCCGCCCCAGGATCTCGCCGGTATCGAGGGACTTATAAAAAAGCTCGACATACCCACCCCCAGCGGCAAAGAGGACATCCATGTCTACTACCTCCAGTACGCCAACGCCGAGGATTTGGCGAAGGTCCTGACCGAGATTCCCACCCCGGAGAGCCCCGATGCCCAGGCTCAGGCCGCTGCCGCCCCTGCCGCCGGGCAGACCGCTGCCGCCCAGACACGGGCAAGGACGGTCGTGAACCCGGCCCTGAAGGAACAGAACATAAAGATCAGCCCTGACAAGGAGACCAACTCCCTGATCATCTATGCAGACCCCTACCAGTACAAGAACATCATCGATACCATAAAATTCCTCGATATCCCTCGCAAGCAGGTCTATGTCAGGGCCGCCATCATGGAGGTCAATACCACCAAGGACTTCAAGGTGGGGGTAGAGTGGACCTTTGCGGAAGACTTCAAGTATGACAGCGGCGAGAGGATCGGTGCGGTCATCGGCAGGACCGGCCAGAACTTCATTGCCAGCCCGAGCGATCTGCCCAGCGGTCCCCTCGTCGGGGTGATCGGCGAAGCCATTACCGTCACGAGCGGCAGCACCAAGCTCACCTTCCCGAACATGTCGTCCTTCATCAATGCCATGGCACAGGACTCGGACGTGAACATAATCTCCACACCCCAGATCCTCACCATGGACAACAAGGAGGCCGAGATCAAGGTCGGCGCCAACATCCCCTATGTCACCCGGGAGGACACGGATTCGACGAACATCGACAGGACCGTGCGCACCTATGACTACCGCGACGTCGGCGTCACCCTCAAGCTCACCCCGCAGATCAACCAGCAGGGCAATATCAGGATGGATCTCTTCCAGGAAATCACCACCCTGGTCCCGGGCAGTACGGGAGACGAGTACGCACCCTCCACCCTGAAACGGTCCGCCTCCACCACGGTGAACATCAAGGACGGATCAACCATGGTCATCGGCGGCCTCATCGGCGATACCCTGACCCTGAGCGACTACCGGGTGCCGCTTCTCGGCGATATCCCGCTCATCGGATGGCTGTTCAAGTCCTATGGAAGGAGCAGGGAAAAGACCAATCTCTACATCTTCCTCACCCCCATGATCATCGACACGGAGGAGAAGACCCAGGCGCTCTTCAAGGAGAAATCGGGTGAAGCGGACAAGATGCTGCGGAACATGACCACCCCCGGGAAGGCACAACCCGAATGAGAAGGACAGACCTCGAACAGGTCCTGCTCGAAATGCAGGCCGTGGACTCCTCCTCCCTGGAACGGGCCAGGGAGATCAGCGTGGAGCGGGGTGTTCCCCTGAGGGAGACGCTGGTGTCGGCCGGCATGGTTGGCGATCACGATATGGCGATAGCCCTCGGCAGGCAGTGGGATCTCCCTGTCCTGCAGACGATCGGCGACCTTGAGGTCGACCCGGCCGTCCTGGACAAGCTGCCGGTCAGTTATCTCAGGAAATACTCCATGGTCCCGGTCAAACAGCAGGGCGATGTCATGATCGTGGCGGTCCACGATCCCGTTGAGCAGGAGGCGTTCTACGACATCTCCCGGACGCTGCACCTCAAGGACATAAGGCGAGTCCTCGCCCCGAAGCAGGAGATCCTGGCCGCCATCAACCGCCTGGTCGAGATGAAGGACGAGAGCGCCAAGGACATCATGGGGGACATCGAGGAAGAAGAAGACGAGATCCTCAAAGACCTGGAGAGCATCCAGGACATCACGGCCATGGAGACCGAGGCACCCATCATCCGCCTGGTCAACCGGCTCATGGTCCAGGCATTCCGGGAGAAGGCCTCGGACATCCACGTGGAACCCTACCAGAGCGATGTGAAGATAAGGTTCCGGGTGGATGGCATCCTCCATGACGTGTTGAGCCTTCCCAAACGACTCCACCCTGCGGTGGTCTCGCGCATCAAGGTCATGGCCACCCTGAACATCGCGGAGAAGCGCCTCCCCCAGGACGGCAGGATCGGAATCAAGCTCGGCGACCACTCGGTGGACCTGAGAATCTCCACGGTGCCCACGGTGAACGGCGAGCGGGTGGTCATGAGGATCCTCGACAAGTCGTCGGTGCTGCTTGGTCTCGAAGAGCTCGGATTCTACCCCGACGACCTCGCCATCATCGAGCGTCTCACCAGGCAGGAACACGGCATCATCCTCGTGACAGGGCCAACGGGATCCGGCAAGACCACGTCGCTCTACTCCATGCTGAGCAGGATCAACTCGCCGGACAAAAACATACTGACCATCGAGGATCCCATTGAATACCAGCTCAAGGGCATCGGGCAGATACCGGTCAACGCGAAGGTCGGGCTCACCTTTGCGTCGGGGCTGCGCTCCATTGTGCGCCAGGACCCGGACGTGATCCTGGTGGGCGAAATCCGTGACCTGGAGACCGCGGAGATCGCGATCCAGGCCGCACTCACCGGCCACCTGGTCTTTTCCACCCTGCACACCAACGACTCCGCCAGCGCCGTGACAAGGCTCATCGACATGGGGATCGAGCCGTTCCTGGTCACCTCGTCCGTGAACGCCATTGTCGCCCAGAGGTTGACGCGCAAGATTTGCCCGAACTGCAGACAGCAGTATTTCCCCGAGAGCGAGAGTCTCCTGGAGGTCGGGCTGTCCCAGGACATGCTCGGCAGGGAGGGGTATCTCTGGCGCGGGGCAGGATGCAAGGAGTGCATCAACACCGGGTACAAGGGAAGGACCGGCATCTATGAGATTCTTCTCATGAGCGATGCCATCAAGACCACCATCCTCAAGACCTCCGACTCGAACATCATCAAGAAACAGGCCATCGAGGAAGGTCTCCATACTCTGAGGGAAGACGGCGCCCGCAAGGTGGAGGACGGGGTCACCACCATCGAGGAAGTCCTGAGGGTGACCCAGCAGTAATGGCCAGGCCGAGGAAGGTCTTCCGCTGCAGCTCGTGCGGGTTTCTCCATTACCAGTGGATGGGCAGGTGCAACCAGTGCGGCCTCTGGAATACCCTCGAGGAAGACGTGATCGTCGAAGAAAGACCTTCCCCGTCCCGCAGCAGCAGGGTGAAACCCATGGTGCTCAACGAGATCACGGCGGACATGACCGTGAGGAGAACCAGCCTCATCGGTGAGCTCGACCGGGTGCTCGGGGGTGGGGTGGTGCAGGGGTCCTTCGTGCTCATCGGCGGCGACCCGGGGATCGGAAAGTCGACCCTCATGCTCCAGATGGCGCACAGCCTTGATTCGTCGGGACTCAAGGTGCTCTACGTGAGCGGCGAGGAATCGGCCCCGCAGATCAGGCTGCGCGCTCAGAGGCTGGGCCTCGCTGCAAGCGGCATCGTGGTATTCCCCGAGGTCCTCATGGAGAGCATCCGCGAGGAGGTAGACGGAGGGGTATACGACCTGGCCATCATCGATTCCATCCAGTCGGTGTATTCCGAGTCTGTGGGCGCCCCGCCGGGGAGCGTGTCACAGATACGCCACTGTGCGGGAGTCCTTATGGAGATCGCCAAGGCGAGGGGCGTGACCGTGTTCATCGTCGGGCACGTCACCAAGGAAGGGCTTGTAGCAGGGCCCAAGATGCTTGAACATATGGTGGACACGGTGCTGTCATTCGAGGGGGATGACACCGGGGCGTATCGGATCGTGAGGACATCCAAGAACCGTTTCGGAACGTCCGGCGAGATCGGGGTCTTCGAGATGAAACAGACCGGGCTCCACGAGGTGAAGGACCCTTCGGCCATCTTCATCCACGGCCTCGGCGGCGAGTCTCCCGGCAGTGCAGTCATGGCGACCTGCGAAGGAAGCAGGGCCTTCGTCGTGGAGGTCCAGGCCCTGGTGAGCAGGACGACCTACAGTATGCCGAGGAGGATCACCATGGGGTCCGACCCCTCTCGTCTCGCGGTGCTCCTCGCCGTCATGGAGAAGAGGGCGGGCGTCTACCTCGCACAGTCCGACATCGTGGTGAACATCGCCGGCGGTTTCAGGGTCACCGAACCAGCGGTTGACCTTTCCCTGGTCATGGCCATCGTTTCAAGCGCCTTCGACAGGCCAGTGCCCAGGGGTATGGTCTTCATAGGCGAAATAGGGTTGTCCGGGGAACTCAGGCCGGTGAGCCACATGGAGTCGCGTGTACGGGAGGCCCTCAAGATGGGGTTTACCCGTATCATCATCCCCGAGGCAAACCGCGATTCCCTTTCACGGGCCGACGGCGCTGAAGTCAGGGCGCTGCCGGATGTGTCGTCCGCCCTGAAAATCATTTCCTGATTGCACTCCATGCCTGCCTGCCACTGATCGTCCGCATCCATTGACTTTCACAGCCCGGCCGTTACCCTTAGGAGTAGAATATCCAGCCGGCAGGCTCAAGAACGACTTGTCTGGTGACGATAGGAAGAGCATGAGAAGGTACAACATTCAGGTAATCGTACCATCACTGGGAAGGTACGAGGTCATCAAGGAGAACATGAGCCCCACCGGCGTCCAGGAGGAAGACTACTTCAACGAGTGCTTCACGTGGGATGACTTGAAGACGGTGGTCCCGCACATGAGAAGACAGAGATGGAAACTGAAGATTTCCCCTATCGAGGAGGAGGACCTGCCCGGCAAGATCCACCTCTTCCCCTTCACCTACGGCGTGAATCACGAGGTTCAGATGGTAAGGATGTCCGACCTCAGGCTTATCCTGACCCGTGATATGGGGCTGCTCAAGTTCCCGAGATCATCGTATCGTCCATTCGGATATTGACACGGGCGGGTATCCGCATTAATAATTTTATGTAGTTATATATCTCTCTTTGAGAACAAAGGAGGTAGGTGCCGTATGGGGACCCTCACGAAAAGCGGTATCATTGACGAGATCGTTCTGAATACCGGTCTGTCCAGGAAAGAGGCCAGTGAAGGGATCGAGACCTTCATCGATATCATCAAGGGAAATCTCGCCAAGACCGAGCCGGTGAGCATCTCCGGTTTCGGGAAGTGGAAGATAAGGGAAAAGAGCGCACGCCGCGGGCGCAATCCCAAGACGGCCGAGGAGATAACCATCTCTCCGAGGAGGGTGGTCACCTTCTCCCTTTCCAATGTTCTCAGGGCCAAGTTGACGAGCAGGGCCTGATATCACGGCTTGGCTCCGCTCTCCGGCCGCATGAGTGGGTGGTCTCTGAAGGGTCCCCGACACGAGGCAGGGGAGATGATCCATCCTCCAGGTATTCCTCGCCTGGGTCATCCGAGTGCAGTGGTTCTTTGTGTACAGAATTTTGGCACTGGACAAAATATAAGGAATTAAAACAGATAGTTGAAGAGAGGGTGAGGGTTCCTTCGACGAAAGGCCCGGCAGGTGGGGTCCTCCGGGCCCTGTGACGAGATGGCCTTATTCCCCGGGGCTGATGGCCTCAGTGGGGCACACGTCAGCGCAGGCACCGCAGTCGGTGCACAGTTCCGGGTCGATGACATACTTGTCCTCTCCCTCGCTGATCGCATCAACGGGACACTCATCAGCACATGTTCCACATGATATGCATTCGTCAGAAATAACGTAAGCCATTGTAGCACCTCTCCTTTCCTGGTTTCCTGATTGGGTGGTATAGGAATTATCATGAAATGGCAAGTATTTTTTTGGCATCGACAGCTACCCGCGGGCGCGCGTCTCCTCGGTCGTCGGATGAGTGGGAAACAGACGGAATGGGTTGACTGTTCCATCTGTATTCTCCATTATGGGACAGTCAGGAGCGGTTGAACCATGAGCAGGGATGAGGTGCTCGAATCACTCTCGAAAAGGAGATATTTCTTCGATGAAGGGCTGCGGTTCGGTTGCACGCAGTGTGGCCTGTGCTGCACCGGAGAGCCCGGCATGGTCTACGTTGATGAGCGTGAGGCGGAACGGATAGCCGCCTTCCTCGACATTCCTTTCGGGGTTCTCACGGAAAGGATGCTCGATCCCTTCAAGGACGGGTTCACCGTGCGCGAGGCAGAGCAGGGCAGGTGCATCTTCTATGAGAACGGGTGCGTCATCTATCCCGTCAGGCCTGTCCAGTGCCTGACCTTCCCCTTCTGGTTCCAGAACATGAGGTCTGTGGCGGCCTGGGAAGAAGCCCGTGCCAGATGTCCCGGCATAGGAAAGGGCCGTCTCTTCACCAGGGACGAGATCATCTCCCTCGTGCAGGCGAGCTACCCGGTATATCTCAAGGTCGTGGAGTACATCTATCAAGGAGGTGGAGGATGAACAAGGTCAAGCAGGGTCCCCGTACGCTCCTGTTCCCCATGCCGTCGGTACTGATAGGCGCCGAGGTGGAGGGAAAGGCCAATTTCATGACCGTGGCCTGGTGCGGTATCGCCTCCCACCAGCCTCCCACGGTCTCGGTCGCCATCCGCAAAGGTCGCCACACCCTCAGGGGCATCGATGCGGTGAGGTGTTTCTCGGTGAACGTCCCCACGAGCAGGATGGTGAAGGTCGTTGATTTCTGCGGCATCTACTCCGGCAAGGACCGGGACAAGTCGAAACTTTTCACCATCGGGAAGGGAGAGAACCCGCACATCCCGCTCATCAACGAATGCCCGGTGAACCTCGAATGCAATTTCCTCCATTCCCTGGATCTTGGGAGCCATACCCTCATCATAGGTCAGATCACACAGACATATGTGAGGGAGGATTGCCTGCAGGGGAAGACAGTGGATCCTCTGCTTGTGGATCCCCTCATCTATGCCACCTCTTCGGAGACATACCACAGGCTCGGGCAGGTCGTCGGCCAGGCCTTCCAGGTCGGCAAGGAGCTCTGACAACAAGAAGACCCATGGAAACACACGCGTACCGGGCAGTGATCTTCGATATGGACGGCACCCTGCTGGACACCATCGATGATATTGCCGACTCCATGAATCAGGCCCTGCGGAAGCTTGGCCTCCCCGCCCATCCCGTTGCGCGGTACCTCGATTTCATCGGAGAGGGCATCGAGGTCATGGCCATGAAGGCCCTTCCTGAAATGAAGAGGAGCCCTCAGACCATGATACATGCCGTCAATGCCATGAGGGAGGAGTATGCCTCCCGCTGGTCGAACACATCCAGGGCCTTTGACGGGATCGCGGAATTGCTCGACGGACTCGAGGAGAAGGGTATCAGGATCTCCATCCTCACCAACAAGATCGATGCATTCGCCAAGGCAATGGCGGCAAGGCTTCTGCCGGACTGGAGCTTCGACGAGGTCCGTGGTCTGACCCCGGACTGCCCGAGGAAACCTGACCCTGCCGGGGCGTTGCTCTGTGCCGAATCCATGGGTGTGAACCCCGGGCAATGCATCCTCGTCGGTGACAGCGCCATTGACATGCAGACCGCGGTGAGTGCCGGTATGGTCCCTGTCGGGGCTCTGTGGGGCTATCAGGACAGAGAGCGTCTCATGGCGGGCGGTGCAGGGATCCTGATATCCGACCCCAGGGAACTGCTCGGGTATTTCCCGTGAGGAATACTCAAGCGGCAGGCTGGAGGAGAGAGGAGGGTTCGCAGGCCGTTGCGTTCTTGCCGGACCTTTTTGCCCGGTACAGTGCATCGTCGGCCCTGATGAGCAGCGAGTCGATGGTTTCTTCGGGCTGGTAGCGTGTGAGACCCATGGACACGGTGACCGGGTAGTCCCCGGGCAGACCCGGGAAGGAAGCCTCGGATATGAGGGTCCGGATCCTCTCCACGCATGCGAGCGCGTCGTGCATGTCAGGGTAGGCAAGGACAAGCACGAACTCTTCCCCGCCATACCGCGCGATATAATCCTGCTGGCGGATGTTGTCGCGGATGATGCCAGAGAGCGTTTTCAGCACCATGTCCCCGACATGATGGCCGAAGCTGTCGTTGACCTTCTTGAAATCGTCCAGGTCGAAGATGCACACCGAGAATATCAGGCCCTCCCTGTCGGCCAGGGACTTCTCGCGGGCCAGGATCTGGAAGAGGTACCCTCTCGTGTACACGTCGGTGAGGTCGTCACGGATGGCCTTCTGCCTGATGATCTCCACGGCGTGATTCAGCTCGGAGTTGGCCCTGCTCAGTTTCTCTCGCAGCGTGTTTATGTAGCTCCCGACGAACGAGAACCAGAAGAGCACCGCGGTCAGTATCACCAGGTAAAGAAGCTCGACCTTGAAGTTGACCGTCTCCGGGTGGTTCTCGAGCAGGGACAGGATGACGAGACCGTAGCTCAGGGCGGCGAGGATCGAGAGCATGATGAACTGGCGCAGGTTGAGGCGGAACGCCCCGAAGATGAAGACCACCAGATAGAGCTGAAGCATGATCCCCCGTGCCTCGTTGAGGTTGTATGCCACGATCATGATCCAGGCCGTGGCGAGGCTCATCTGCACCATGGTCAAGCTCGGGTCCTTCAGCCGCCTGTTCAGGCCGGTGCGGAAGATGGCATAGAGCACCAGGTTCATGACAAGAACCATGGCGAAGACGAGGAGTATCTCCTTGGGACCCAGCCTGATCATACCCTGGATGGAGCAGTACCAGATGAGGAGAATCCACATAAGGTAGGAAGCACAGGCTATGAGGAACCTCTTGATCCTCAGCGACTGGTTATGGTCGTCATGGGGTATGATATGCCACATCGCTCACATGCCTTCCGGTTACATCAGCGCATTGCATAGTATGTTCGTCATTTTTTCCCGAAAGCATAAGTCTTTTCTCGATGATATGGGTATTGTTCCTGATGGGGAGCAACGGGTTCCCGTATCTCTTTCCCATTGACCAGGCCATGGGCATCCGGTAGTTGATTCCTCTATGAACGATATTTTCCGTCCCGGATACGGGGGGCTTCCGTGATAGGGACCGTTGCCAACACGGTCGCCGTGGTCGTCGGGTCCATGATAGGGGTCTCGGCGGGCAGACATATCAAAGAGGGGTTGAAGCAGATCATCATGCAGGCCTTAGGGCTTGCGGTGACCGTCATCGCACTGAAGATGGCCCTGTCCGGGGAGAACCTCATCCCCTCGGTGGCATGCCTCCTCCTCGGCGCACTCACCGGTGAACTCCTGCGGATCGAACGTGGTGTGGAGCGCATCGGTGAATATCTGAAGGAACGTTTCGATTCGGGGTCATCCACCTTTGTCCAGGGGTTCGTCAGCGCCACCCTGCTGTACATCACCGGGGCCATGACCATAATCGGCTGCATCCAGGACGGTACTGCAGGCAACCCGGACACGCTCTTTCTGAAATCGCTGCTCGACGGTGTGGCCTCCATCGCCCTGGCCTCCACCCTGGGCATCGGCGTCATCTTCTCTGCCGTGAGCGTGTTCGTGGTCCAGGGTTCCATGACGGTGCTGGCCACCCACCTCGCGTTTCTCCAGGAGCCTGCCGTATTGAGCTCCATCACAACCATGGGCGGCATGATCATCCTGGGCATAGGCATCAACCTGCTCGGGCTGACCTCCATCCGGGTCGGCAACCTGATCCCGGCCCTGGTCTACGCCGCTGTCTATCCGTTGATTTTCAGGTAGAGGGAGGGACGAAGATGAGCGCTTTCCTGAACAGGGACGAATGCCTTCTGATGGTCGTGGACATCCAGGAGCGGCTCCACGCAGCCATGGAAGAGGCACACAGGGATGCATACGTGAAGAACGGCGTCATCCTCGTCGAGAGCACCAGGGTCCTGGGCATGCCGCTCATCGTGTCAGAGCAGTATCCGAGGGGCCTCGGGAAGACCATCGAAGAGGTTGCCTCCCGCATCGAGGGCATCCCCCGCATGGAGAAGCTTTCGTTCAGCTGCCTGCGCGATGAGGCTATCCGGAATGCCTTCGAGGAGACCGGCAGGAGGACGGCGGTGCTCATCGGCATCGAGGCGCACGTGTGCGTCATGCAGACCGCACTGGACCTGGTGGATGCCGGATACCGGTCGGTCATAGCCTCCGACGCGGTGTGCTCCCGCCGTTCCCACGACCGGGCCGCGGCCTTGGACGCCATGGCACGGCTCGGCGTCCTGGTCTACCCCACCGAAACGATCGCCTTCATGCTCATGGAGAAGGCTGGAACGCCTGAATTCAAGGCTCTTTCCCCGCTCTTTAAATGAGATTTCCTGCCCTTCCCGCACCATGCATCCCGGAAGAATGACCGTGATGCATGGTGCGGGACGATGCCGCAGAGTATTTCACCTCCATGTCACAAGTTACAGCATTTAATCCCTTGAAACAGAGACAATGGTATGGTAAACCGCTCAACCAGCACACACGTCCGGTACCATGACGGGACCGCAGGTGTCCCTGTTGTGCAGGGATCGGGACCGCAGGACGGAGGAAAAACCAAGGAGGTAGTACATGTCAGTCGTCACCATGAAGCAGCTTCTCGAGGCCGGGGTCCATTTCGGTCACCAGACACCGAGGTGGAATCCCAAGATGAAACCCTACATTTTCGGTTCCCGCAACGGCATCCATATCATAGACCTGCAGAAGACCGAAAAGCTCTTCGAAAAGGCCTGCGATGTCATCCGCGAAACCGCTGCCAACGGCGGCAAGGTGCTTTTCGTAGGGACAAAGAAGCAGGCCCAGGATGCCATAGAGGAAGAAGCGGGCCGTGTCGGGGCGTTCTACGTGAATTTCCGCTGGCTCGGCGGCACGCTGACCAACTTCTCGACCATCCGCAAGAGCGTGGACAAGCTCAAGTGGCTCGAGTCGATCATCGACAACAGCACCATCGAGAACTACCCCAAGAAGGAACAGATCAGCATGAAGCGCCACAAGATGAAGCTCGAGCGCTCCCTGCACGGCATCAAGGACATGAACGGCCTCCCCAACGTCCTGTATATCGTTGACCCGTCACGCGAGTACATCGCTGTCCAGGAGGCGAAGAAGCTCAGGATACCCATTGTCGCCATCGTCGACACGAACTGTGACCCGACGCTCATCGATTATGTCATCCCGGGCAACGACGACGCCATCAGGGCTATCAGGCTCTTCACCTCCAAGGTTGCCGATGCGGTGGACCAGGGCAGCCAGATCTGGCAGGAAAAGCTTGCCACCGAGGTGAAGGAGGCGGCGGCCGTGGATGCGGGACAGCCGAAGGGCAAGGCCCCCAGGGGCGAGACCATGGGAAAGGGTCTCGAGGGTGAGATCGAGATCATCGTCAAGGACAGCACGCCTGCCGATCAGGGCGATGCTGCCGACGAGGCCGCCGGCAACAACGCGGGAGAATAAGACCACGCATAGTTCATGCAACGGAGGGAGTCGTGCAGATAACATCTGAAACAGTCAAGAAACTCAGGGACAAGACCGGTGTAGGCATGATGGACTGCAAGAAGGCCCTGGAAGAGACGGGCGGGGACTTCGACAAGGCGGTCGAGATCCTCAGAAAGAAAGGCATAGAGGTCGCCAACAAGCGATCAGGGAGGGCGGCCAGCCAGGGAACTGTGGCATCGTACATACACATGGGCGGGAAGATCGGCGTGCTCCTCGAGGTGAACTGCGAGAGCGATTTCGTAGCCAAGTCCGACGATTTCAACAACTTCGTCAAGGACGTGGCCATGCAGATAGCGGCTGCAAGCCCGGACTGGGTCACCCGTGACGAGGTCCCCGAGCATGTCCTCAGCAAGGAGAAGGAGATCCTCAAGGAGCAGGCCCTCAAGACAGGCAAGCCCGAGAAGGTCCTCGACAAGATCGTGGAGGGCAAGCTCGGCAAGTTCTACTCCGAGCGCTGCCTCATGGACCAGCACTTCGTGAAGGACCAGGACAAGACCATCAAGCAGCTCCTGGATGAGCTCATGGCTAAGACCGGAGAGAAATGCCTGATCAGAAGGTTTGCACGTTACCAGGTGGGAGAAGAGCTCTAGGGGTCGTTCTTGCTCTATCGGCGCATACTTCTCAAGCTGAGCGGCGAGGCCCTGTCAGGGGGCAGCGGTAACGGTATCGACGAGGCGACGCTTCAGCGCTTCGTCGTCCCGGTGAAGGCAGCGGCTGCCCGCGGCATCCAGGTCGGGCTCGTCATCGGCGGCGGCAACTTCTTCAGGGGCGTCGGCGCATCGAGCGTCATCGACCGGGTGAGCGCCGACCATATGGGCATGCTGGCCACGGTCATGAACGCACTGGCCTTCAGAGGAGCGCTCGTGAACCAGGGTGTGGCGTGCCGGGTCATGAGCGCCATCCCCATGACGGGCGTTGCCGAGCCCATGGCAACCCACCAGGCCGTGCGATACCTCGAAGAAGGCGTGGTCGTCATTTTTGCGGGCGGTACGGGCAACCCGTTCTTCACCACCGACACGAACGCCGCCCTGAGGGCACTGGAGATCAGAGCGGATGTCCTCATAAAGGCCACCAAGGTGAACGGCGTCTACGACAAGGACCCGGTAAAACACGAGGATGCACGGTTCTTCGCGGAGCTCGACTTCGACACCGTGCTCGGGTTGAACCTCGGGGTCATGGATGCAACGGCCGTGTCCCTGTGCCGTGACAACGATCTCGAGGTGAGGGTGATCAACATATTCGAGCAGGATGGACTCTCGCGGCTGCTTGATGGCGAAGCGGTCGGATCCGTCGTCAGAGTGAGGAGGACTCGGAATGGTTGACGAGATCATCAACGATATGAAGCGCGATATGAACAAGACCATCGAGGCCATGAAGGCCTCGCAGCAGAAGGTGCGCACGGGCCGTGCGTCCATAGGCATCCTGGACGGCATCATGGTGGATTATTACGGCACGCTCACACCGCTGAACCAGCTGGCCTCCCTGGCGGTTCCCGAGGCAAGGCTCATCACCATTCAGCCGTGGGACAAGGGTGCCCTGTCACCCATCGAAAAGGCGATCCTGAAGTCCGAACTCGGGCTCACACCCAACAACGACGGCAGGATCATCCGTATTCCCATTCCGCCGCTGAACGAGGAGCGCAGGCGGGACCTCGTGAAGATGGTCAAGAAGAATGCCGAGGACTACCGCATCGAGGTCCGCAATCACCGCAGGGATGCCAATGCACTGCTGAAGGATCTCGAGAAGGAAAAGGAAATCAACAAGGACGAGCTGAAGGTCGCCCAGGACAAGGTCCAGGAGCTGACGGACGGATCCATCAAGCAGATCGACGAGCTGCTCGCCGCCAAGGAAAAGGAGATCATGGAGGTCTGATCAGGTTCGACCGGGCCATACACGGGACGGACCTTGTCGGTACTGCCGGAGCCCGACACTGGCCGCGGGAGAGCCGTGCGGCCGCATACAGCTAGGAGGTGCATCGTTGATTCGCGTACCAGAAGGAAAGATGCCGTCACGGTTCATGATGTATTTCAGGCCGAACAACCTGAGCGAGCTCAGGGTGATCTCCCGCATGCTGAACATCGCCATGGTCGATTTCGTGGGAGCGGCCCTGGAGGCATATATATTCAAGAAGGAGAGCGAACTCGGCGGGACCATCCCCCAGCGCCAGAGAAAGAGGTACGTCGGTCCGAGGAACGACACATCGGAGAAGCGTGTCCGCTACGTGATGCGGCTCGACAGGAACCTGGTGGAAAGGATCAGGGATATTGCATGCCTGGACAACCGTAGGTTCACCCACGTGTGCGACGACGCCATTGCGAATTTCATCGCATTCACCAAGCATTCGAAGAACTTCAAGAACATATGGACATCGCGGTCCGACGTGGAGGCGGTACGGGGGAGGAAGAGCGTCAAGTCCATAGAAGAGATCTCCGGCCTGCTGAACACCTACAAGAAAACCGGCGCATCATCCATTGGCTGATCAGGGGGGACTCGTGGCGGGTCGTGAACTCCAAGAGGGTTGCGAGCCTCCGGCCCCCGGCACGGGCATATACCTGAGACCATCCGGCAGGCCCCGAGACATCCCCCGTTGGTTCCTCGCATCGTTTGCAGGGAACTGCGCATGCATACTGGTCTACACCGTCTTCGGATTCTTCTTTGTCAGGCTTCACGCCCGCCTGATCTCCGATGAGATGACCCTCATGGCAGCCTCCGGCATGACCCCTCTCATAACGCCGGGGGACGTCCATCTGGTAGGGATCGGACACCAGCTTTCGAGCGCCCTGTTCTTCGGGATGACCCTTGGTGTGCTGGGCGGCCTCATCTGCATGGTCGTGACATTGCCTGCCTGGCTGTCGGGCCGCATCATCCTGTTCGACTGGATCGCCATGCTCTGCGGCGGCATCGCCTGCACCTGTTTCAGCTTCGGCAGGGAACTGCCGGTGGTGTCGCTCGCGGCAGGCCTTCTCTGCCCGGTGTTCTTCGTCCTGCCCTGGGCCCTCGTGCTCAGGACCGGGGCGGGCAGGAGCGTCCGGTGGGGAAGGTGGGCCATTTTCGCGGTGGCGCTCGTCTCGCCCCTGGCCCTGACCCTGCTGCCGGGATCATCCTTTCTCAATGCGCGCGATGCCATGGTAACCCTGCCCGTCATCCGCGACATCAGTGACTTCTACTACGAGCACACCCTCCTGGCCGCGGATGTCATCAAGCCCATAGCGGCACGGTCCCAGAACGTGATCGCGCTGTCCCGGGAGATAGACAGGGTCGGCCACATACCCCACGGCACCCTGTGGGTGCGCACCCAGGACCCCTGCAGGGTGAAAGGCGCCAGGGTGGTCCTGGCCAGGGAAGAGCTCTCCTGTGACTCGGTGAGGCTGCCCGACGACAGACCGGCGAACCATGAGAACAGGGTCTTCGAGCAGTTCGGGTCACGGTTTGACTCCAACCGCCTCATGCGCGGCGGCCTCGGCATCTTCTTCTATTCCGGACCCATGCTGTTCATGACCGCCCTGCTCCTGGCCTGGCTCGCCATTGGTCTGGAACGCATGGCCGCAAAAAGCGCAGCCGCAGCCTTGGTGGCGGTCATCGCCTACCTGGCGCTCTTTGCCCCGGCCTTTCACGGGGCATACCTGCAGTATCTGCTCCGGCATGGTCCGGACAGGATCGTGGACTATGCAGGCTCAACGGAAGAGAAGGAGCGTTACCTCGCCGTCGTCACCTATCCGGGGGCCCTGTCCACGGAGACCCTGGCGGTCTTGATGAATGATCCCAGTGCGAGGATACGCATCAACGCCCTCATAGAGGCGGGCGAGCGCCGCGACGGGTCCCTGCTGGACGCCGTGGCCGCATGCACCACAGATCCTCAGCTGAACGTGCGGACCAAGGCATGCTGGGCCCTGGGAAGGGTGGGAACGCCCCGCTCACTGGAGGTTCTGCGGAGGGTCATGCGCGAGGACCCTGCATGGTACGTGAGGGATTACGCCTATGCGGCAGCGGGCAGAATCAGACCCGAGGCAAAGGTGGTGAACCTCGCCCCATGAGGCCGCACCGCTTGTGGTCATACTGATTCTGTGCTAGGCATCATAGTGAACGAACAGACCGCATGCGAGGCCGCACATGAAGATAAAAGAGAAAATCCCTGCGAAAGAAAAGCAGGAAGAAGAGCAGAAGCTCAGCGAGAGGCTATCCCGCATCAGGCACACCATCATGGTCATGAGCGGCAAGGGGGGTGTCGGCAAGTCCACCGTGGCAGCCAACCTGGCCGCCGGTCTCGCCCGCCAGGGATATGCGGTGGGAATCCTCGATGGTGACATCCACGGGCCCAACATACCCAAGATCCTCGGTGTCGAGGGCAGGCCGCTTCGTGGTGATGACGGGGGCAACATGCTCCCCATCGAGGTCTACAAGAACCTGAGCGTGGTATCGGTCGGCAACCTGCTGGAGAACCAGGATCAGCCGATCATATGGCGGGGACCCATGAAACATTCCATCATGCGCCATTTCCTCGCCAACGTGGCCTGGGGAGAGCTCGACTTCCTCATCGTGGACCTGCCCCCGGGGACAGGGGACGAACCCCTTTCCATCGCCCAGCTCATCCGGGACGCCAAGGCCGGCATGACGCCGTACGCACTCGTGGTGACGACACCCCAGGACGTCGCCCTGCTGGATTCGCGCAAGAGCGTGGAGTTCGCGAGGACCCTCGACCTCAAGATGCTGGGCATCATCGAGAACATGAGCAGCTTCTCATGCCCCCACTGCGGCCATGCCATCGACCTTTTCAAGGTGGGCGGGGGCGAGCGTGCAGCGATCGACCTCAAGGTGCCGTTTCTCGGCGCCGTGCCCATCGATCCGAAGGTGGTCAAGGACACGGACGAGGGAAAGCCCTTCATGCTCTATGACATGAGCTGCGCGGCAGGCATGGCCTTCCAGCGGATCGTGGAGAAGATCGAGAAGATGTTCTGACAGGCACCGCCATGCGCCTTCACCTCGAATGCATACCCTGCCTCATCAGGCATGGCTTTGACATCTCCGCCCAGACCGCTGATCGCGCGGTGCGTGAGCGTTTCATGCGGGAGATCCTCGCATGGGCATCGAGCCTGAACTACGACCAGGTTCCCCCTCTGGCAGCCCGGGACATGTATGCCATGCTCAGGCGCATTACGGGCATCGACGACCCCTTCGCCCGGGTCAAGCAGATCTCGAATGCCAAGGCACTTGCCATGTACCCCGGTCTGAAGAGCCGGGTCACAGCTTCTCCTGATCCCTTCGACACGGCCCTCCGCATCGCCCTGGCCGGGAACATGATCGACTACGGCAGAAACGCAGCTGACGGGCTGGACATGGACATGGTGGTGGAGCACTTCCAGAATGTCTCCTTCGCCAGAGACCACAGGGCGAGGCTGCGCGAGGAAGTCCGAGCTGCTCGAGAAGTCCTCTACATCCTTGACAATGCCGGCGAGATCGTTTTCGACCGATTGTTCATCGAAGAGATCGGCCCGGACAAGGTCATCGCAGTGGTCAGGGGTGAGCCCATCATCAACGACGTGACCATGGAGGATGCCGAGCGTACGGGCCTCATCGACGTGTGCAGGGTTGTCTCCAGCGGATCGGCCGCCTCGGGCACCCCGGTCGCCATATGCTCCGACGCCTTCAAGGAGATGTTCCGCGAGGCCGACCTCGTCATAGCCAAGGGGCAAGGCAATTACGAGAGCCTTCACGAGGAGGCGCGTGACATATTCCACCTCTTCGTGGCCAAGTGTCCTGTCATCAGCGTCGAGGTGGGCGTGGAAGAGGGAAGCGCGCTGGCCTGCTTCAACAACGGTACGTGATTTCATCGAACCCCGCATGTAAACAAAGGCCGTCTCCGGATCGTCTGAGTGGGTAAGAAAGGAGATCCAGAGATGAAGACAGTGAAGATCAGGCCGGCATTGATCGGTGCGACCACAGGATTGTTTCTCCTGCTCATGTCCATGGTATCCCCCTCGTTTGCGCAGACCGAGTGGAACGTCGGGATATCCGGAGGCAGCGGGGGCATTGACGGATTCATCTTCTCCATGGGCCAGTATTACGGCGTACCCGAGAGGGACATTGTGGTCATCCGCGAGCGCGGGATCTATGAGGAAGAGCTTCCGGTGGTGTTCTTCATTGCGCGGATGGCGGGTGTCGATCCGGGTCTCGTGGCGGACCTCCGCATGAGGGGCATGAGCTGGATGGACATTACGTACTATTTCGGGTTGAGGCCTGACGTCTACTACGTTCCCGTGGTCGTTCACCGCTACGTACCTGCATACGGGTACTATAACAGTCACCCGAGGGGCACATGGAAGAGGGGAGACCTGCGGGATCGGGACATCGTGAACCAGGTGAACCTGAAGTTCATGTCGGAGCATCACCGGTATGCACCGGGAAAGATCATGAGGTACCGCAACGAGGGGCGGAGCTTCCGGGTCATAGACCGTGACATCAGCCGTGAAAGAAATGTGAAGGACAGGGATCGGATCAGCAGGAACAGGAACGATATGAAGGTGGACCAGAACAGGCAGAAGAAAGTCAGGCCGAATGAGGGCGTACAGAAACTGGCAAGGCCGAATGACAACAAGTTCAAGCAGGGCAACGGGAAGGCGAAGCAGGCGTATGTGCACAACGACAAAGGGAATGGAAAAAGGTGGAGGGGCAACTGAGCCGTTCACGGATGAATGGCAAAGGGGGAGCCTTCTTCATCACCCCTTCCGGCATGCCACGGCGGGTCGTGTCGGAGGGGGAGGATGTCTCCTACGGAGGCCCCTTACTGTCAGGCAGACGTGCTCTTCCCCCTTCGTTCCTCCAGCCAGTCCAGTGCATCGAAGATGGTGTCGAACTCCCTCTGTAGGCACTCCTGGGCGTCTTTTGCATCTCCGAGTATGATGGCAAGGAATTTGTCGCTGGTCATCTTCTTTTCGATGCGAACACGCCCGATGAGACGGTTGTCATCGTAGACCTGACATGATAAACCGTGGTTGAGGGAATACCGCAATGTGATCATGGCATACCTTCTTTCCCCATTCCATGAAATGGACCACTGGAAGTGAAGCTTACAATCTACGTGCCAGAGGATATGACTCCGTGATGTCAGCATGTTATGGCGATCGTAATGTCCGGCTCTGGAAATATTTGTAACCGTGCGTACGAAAAGTGACTGTCATCCCCTCCCTTGAGCATCAATCGGATTGACAGCACTGTCACGATGGTTCTTATATGGAGCAATCCGACAGAAATGGACACGACATGAACTATCCGTCTTCTGCCTACTCCTGGGATGTCTTATCCGAAGATGTCGCCCTGAAGCACATGGACAGGTCCACGTTCCTGCACCGGGAGATGAGCGTCCCCAGAGAGATCGTCTCCTTCTTTGGCCTGCCTGCGAAAGGCCTTTCTGAACCGATGCCTGTCCAGCTTGTGCTCGGTTCTGTCGCCTATGACGCCCACATTCACATGGATCAGATGGGGTCCCGCTACCGGCTTCTCTGGAAGACCGACTTCTCTGAGCAGATCATAGACCGGTTTCCGTACGTATACAGAAAATATGCCTTGAACGAGGAGTTCGACGAGGAGCGGCCGGTGATGAGGTTCGAACGAATCGGGAAGGATGTGTACCGGGTCGACCTGATCGAATCGGCAGCCTGCCATGAAGACGTCGATCCGGACTTCACCGACTGGGCGGACCAGGAACTCGAGGCCGCTGTCTATGCGTACTTCACCATGCTGAACAGGGAGCTCAAGGGGAAGAAGTTCAACAGGGCCGAGGTCATCAGGCAGTTTCTCAGCTTCGAGCTCATCAACAGGAGCAGGGGGTCCGTCGAGTTCAGGCTGCAGAACATCTCTTCGGTGCTCCAGGAGCTGTGTCACCCGACCGTACAGGCCTATCCACCAAGGACAAACATCAGCCCGGAGACATCGGAGAGGATCAGGAGGATCATCTTCGGGAGGAAGTTCCTCAACGGGCGGGACTATACCTCGACTGCGGACCCGTTCGAACTGGACAGGAGGACGGGCAATCTGCTCGGCAAGAAACTCGCCGGCGCGCCGAAGGGATATCCTCACCCGAACAGACTGCAGTCCACGCGGTCGGAGTATGAGAAGGACCCCCTGGTCAGAGCCTGGGTGTTGCAGCAGGCACGGGGGATCTGCGAGCTGTGTCGGAAACCGGGTCCTTTCCGGGACGTGCGGGGATCATGGTATCTGGAGACGCACCATGTCTTGCCCCTCGCTGAAGGCGGGCCGGACACCGTCGAGAACACCGTGGCCCTGTGTCCCAACTGCCACCGGAGGTGCCACGTGTCACCGGACGCGGACAAGGTCCGGCAGGAAATCAGGGACGCCCTCGAAAGGATTGAATAGTACCGACGCTGCCTCGCTTTTGTCTTGACTGGCAGGATCTGTTCCCCTACATTCTGCTACAACCTTGGATGGGCGTTGGAATGGAATTATCATAGATGAAGATGGAGTGCTCCGTCCCACGTGACCCGCATACGGTGAGGGCCTGAACCGATGTACGAATTTCATATCTCCCGCAAGGCGAGAGACCTCTACAGCTTCGACCAGGCCCTGTTCACCACCACGGGCAATGTCATCCTGGCCAGTCCCCAGGCTGCCCGGGACTTCGCGGACAGGATGAACCGCATCCGCGATGCAGCCAGCCATCCGGAAAGGGCTGCGCGGGCATCCGACATCAACGCCATGGGGCTCATCGACGAGATCATGCACTTTATGATCGAGCTCTACCGAAGGCAGGTGAACCCCAATATCATGAGGGACGCCTACGACTACGCATCGACAAGGCTCCCTGACGTGGACCGCACCATCGAGCAGTTCCTCCACCAGTTCCCGCCGCGGGACGTGTACACGGGCAACATGACGGTGCAGGAATACGTGGCCTCCCGCACCGGTGGGGTGTCAAACAGGCTCATCGCCATGGAGGAGATGCTGCTGCTCTACATCTCCAACGAGAACAGAGCACTGTCGAACTACCACGAACTCTTCGACGACACCGCGCTCAGGAAGGAAACGCCGTACCTCGACATCATCTCGTTCATCGACGAACTCTTCAGGAGCATAACACCCTTCGGGCCCTTCGGCCAGACGCTCCTCGACCTGCTCCTGGCGCCTCTGCGGGCCGCGCCGCATTCCCTCTTCGAACAGCTCGAGTACATCCGCAAGCACTGGGGCTATCTCCTGGCCGAACTCTACATAAGGCTCCTGAGCAGCCTCGACCTCATCAAGGAGGAAACCAGGGCACGGTTCATCGGCAAGGGGTACGCGCCCGTGATCACGTTCGGCCTGAGGGATTACGAGGACATCGAGCGGTTCAGCCCCGACGAGGACTGGATGCCCAGCCTCGTGCTCATGGCCAAGAGCGTGTACGTATGGCTTCACCAGCTCTCGGTGAAGTACAACCGCGACATCAGCCGCCTCGACCGGATACCGGACGAGGAGCTCGAGATCCTGTCCCGCTGGGGTTTCACGGGTCTCTGGCTCATCGGCATATGGGAGCGCAGCCCGGCCTCGAAGACGATCAAGAGGATGACCGGCAACCCCGAGGCCGAATCCTCAGCCTATTCCCTCTACGACTACATCATCGCATCCGAGCTCGGGGGCGATGATGCCTTCGAGAACCTCAAGGACCGGGCCCTGCGCTACGGCATACGCATGGCCACGGACATGGTGCCCAACCACATGGGCATCTACTCACGCTGGGTCATCGAGCACCCGGACTGGTTCATCCAGCTAGATCACCCGCCGTTCCCGGCATACCGGTTCACCGGAACAAATCTCTCGCAGGACGACCGGGTGGTCATCCAGATCGAGGACGGGTACTGGAACCGCACCGACGCGGCCGTGGTCTTCCGCAGGCATGACCGGTGGACCGGCCAGGACCGCTACATCTACCACGGGAACGACGGGACGAGCATGCCCTGGAACGACACGGCGCAGCTCGACTTTCTCAAGCACGAGGTTCGCCAGGCCGTGATCGGCCAGACCATCGCCATTGCGAAGAGGTTCCCCATCATACGCTTCGATGCGGCCATGACCCTTGCCAAGCGACACTTCCAGCGCCTCTGGTATCCGGCGCCCGGCTACGGCGGCGACATCCCGTCGAGGGCAGGCCACAGCGTGTCCCCCGACGATTTCGAGCGGCTCTTTCCGGTGGAGTTCTGGCGCGAGCTCGTGGACCGCATCGCAGCCGAAGCACCCAACACGCTCCTCCTGGCCGAGGCCTTCTGGCTCATGGAGGGGTACTTCGTTCGGAGCCTGGGTATGCACCGGGTGTACAACTCGGCCTTCATGAACATGCTCAAGGCCGAGGAGAACAGCAAGTACCGGGATGTCATGAAGAACGTGCTCCGCTTCAATCCCGAGATCCTCAGGCGCTTCGTGAACTTCATGAACAACCCCGACGAGGAACCTGCGGTGCACGGTTTCGGCAAGGACGACAAGTATTTCGGGGTTGCCACGCTCATGGCCACCCTGCCGGGGCTTCCCATGTTCGGTCACGGACAGGTCGAGGGCTTCTCGGAAAAATACGGCATGGAGTACCGGCGATCCTACTGGGACGAACCGGTAGACAGTCACCTCGTGTGGCGCCACGAGCAGGAGATCTTCCCGCTGTTCAAGAAGCGCAGGATGTTCTCCGGGGTGGAACACTTCGTGCTCTACGACTTCCGCACCCCTGAAGGCCACGTGAACGAGGACGTGTTTGCCTATTCCAACAGGTACGGGGACGAGAGGTCCCTGGTGGTCTACAACAACAGGTTCTCAGAGGCAGTCGGTACCATCTCCAGGTCCGTGGGCATGAACGTGGAGCAGGGCACCAGACGTCATATCGTTCACAAATCTCTGGGAGAGGGTCTCGCGCTGAAGAACGAAGATGCCGCCTACTACGTCCTGCGAGACGAGCGTGGAGGCCTCGAATACCTCAGGAGCAGCCGGGGCATCTGGCGCGACGGACTCGCGATCCGCCTGGGCGCCTTCAAGTGCCACGTCTTCTCTTCGTTCGGCGAGATCCACGATTTTGACGGGAGGTGTGCCGAGCTTGAACAGCGGCTCATGGGCAGGGGCGTGCCCGATGTGACGACCGCGCTCCGTGAACTCTCCGTGGAAAAGGTGCTCAGGCCCTTCGGCGAGATGATCGCGGGGGATGCCCTGCCCGTGCTCGTGTCCGGGGGGATGCGCACGGGAACGACCCCTGCGGTCTTCAGCGGGAGGCTGTCCTCATTCCTGAAGAATGCACGGGAGTTCGCGGGCTGGCCTGCCCGGGACAAGGTCGCGGGCGACGAGACGTGCCTGCTCCTGGACGCCCTCTTCACCGTGAACAGGCACCGGCACAAGCCGTCCTGGGAGGGGGATGAACACATCGGTGACCTGCTCTGCCTGATTCCGGAAACGCCGTCGTCCGATCTGTGGGCATGGCGGATCCCCCTGCTCTGGGCGATCGTGGCGCCGCTCGGCAGGCTCGCCGGCGACGAGGGTGCCGCGGCACGTTCCGCTTCGCTCATGGACGACTGGATGCTCGGGCATGCCGTAACCAGGACCTTTGTCGAGCTCGGCGCGGACGAGTCCAGGGCCCGGTACGAAGTCACGCTCATAGGCATCCTCGCCAGGCATCAGGGTGTATCGACCATGCGCGACATGGGTATTCTGCTGAGGGACATGCTCGTGGATTCCACCGTGAGGGACTTCCTGGGGTTCAATCTCTTCGGCGACAGGTGGTGGTTCAACAAGGAGTCCATGGATACCCTGATCTCGTGGCTCGCCCTCTGTACGGCCCTGCGCCGTCTGGCAGGGAAGAAGACCGCAGGGGCGATGAAGAGGGCCCTGCGCGAGGCATCGGATGCGGCCGCCGAGCTCAGACATGTGGTCGATGCATCGGGGTACGAGGTCCGGGTGCTCGCAACGCTGCTGGGTGAACGGCCCTAGAGCATCCGCCCGGGGTGTCTCAGCAGTAGCTCGTCCCGTCCCAGCAGTGGGTGCACAGGCGCTCCTTCGGGAGTCCGATGGCCTCCACCAGATCGTCGATGGTCTGGTACTTCAGCGAGGTCATGCCCAGGGTTTTGCGGATCTGTTCCACCATGGCCCTGTTCTTCTCTGAACCCGCCCGGGCATACTCCTCCAGGTGGACGTCATCCTTCCCCTCCAGTGCCTTGATGGCCTTTCTGCCGGCAAGGTCGAGCTGGGAGCGTGAGCTCGAGAAGTTCAGGAACTCGCAGGGGTAGATGAGCGTTGGGCAGGCCACCCGCATGTGCACCTCCCTGGCCCCGTACTCATAGAGGATCTGGATGTTGTCCTGGAGCTGGGTGCCCCGCACGATGGAGTCGTCGCAGAACACGATGCGCCTGCCGTTGATGATGGCACGGTTGGGGATCAGCTTCATCTTGGCCACCAGGTCGCGCACGGACTGATTCTGGGGCATGAAGCTCCGTGGCCACGTGGGGGTGTACTTGACGTATGGTCGCATGTAGGGGATGCCCTTGCCTGTGGCATAGCCCAGCGCATGACCGATGCCCGAATCCGGGATGCCCGAGACGAAGTCCACCTCCACCGTATCGTCCCTGGACAGGGCCCTGCCGCACCTGTACCGCACCTCCTCCACGTTGATGCCCTCGTAGCATGAAGGCGGGTAGCCGTAATATACCCACAGGAACGAGCACACCTGCATCTTCTCGACCGGGGTGCTGACCTGCTCATACCCGTCGGGGGTGATGTGCACTATCTCGGCAGGACCTACGTAGTACTCTGTCTCGTATCCGAGGTTGGGGAAGGCGCTCGATTCGGATGACGCGGCCAAGGCACCGTCCTTTCTGCCGATGACGATGGGTGTCCTGCCGTATCTGTCCCGGGCGGCATAGATTCCATCCCGCGTCAGGAGGAGTATGGTGCACGACCCCCTGACGGACTCGTTGACGTGCCGGATGCCGTTGACGAAGTTGTCCTGCTCGCAGATGAGCATGGCGATGAGCTCGGTGGGGTTGATGTCGTAGCCCGATGTCTCGGAGAAGTACTTCTTCTGGGAGAAGGCCAGCTTGCCGAGCTCGACCAGATTATTGATCTTGCCCACGGTGACGATGCCGAAGGTGCCCAGGTGGGAGTTGATGATGAGCGGCTGGGAGTCGGTGTCACTGATGACGCCGATGCCCATGTTCCCCTGGAAGATGGTCAGGTCAGGCTCGAATTTCGAGCGGAAGTAGGAGCTCTCGATGGAGTGAATGGACCGCGTGAAGCCTTTCTCGTTCACCACGGCAAGCCCTGCGCGGCGTGTGCCGAGATGCGAGTGGTAGTCGGTGCCGTAGAAGAGATCCTTCACGCAGTCCTGCCTGGAAGCTATGCCGAACAGTCCGCCCATGGGGGCACCTCCTCAGGTCGATGATAGTGCTGTCTGGTACATGGTCGTGATGCTCGAGAGAGAACCGGACCCGCTCAATGCGCACATCCCGCAGAGCTCGCGGCAGGTATGCCGTGGTGCGGGATGCATGGATTGAGCAGGCCGGATACCTCCCGTCACGGTATTTTTCTCACTCCCACTCGATGGTGCTCGGGGGCTTGGAACTGATGTCGTAGACCACACGGTTCACACCCTTGACCTCGTTGATGATACGCGTGGAGATCCTCGCCAGCAGTTCGTAGGGCATCTTGATCCAGTCAGCCGTCATCCCGTCCATGCTGTTCACGGCACGGATGGCGATGACATTGGCATAGGTCCGCTCGTCTCCCATGACCCCGACGGTCTTGACCGGCAGCAGCACGGCAAAGGACTGCCAGACGTCACGGTATCCCTCCCACCTGACGATCTCCTCCTGCACCCGCCGGTCGGCCTCCTGGAGGATGGACACGTTCTCCCTGGTAACCTCGCCCAGGATGCGCACGGCAAGACCGGGCCCAGGGAATGGCTGGCGCGTCAGGATTGATTCCGGCATGCCGAGTTCCCTGCCCAGCATGCGCACTTCGTCCTTGAAAAGCTCCTTGAGTGGCTCGACGAGCTTGAACTTCAGGTCCTGAGGCAGACCACCCACGTTGTGGTGGCTCTTGATGGTCGCAGACGGGCCGCCCTTGGCGGATCGGCTTTCGATGACATCCGGGTAGAGCGTTCCCTGGGCCAGGAAATCGGCACCGCCGATGCGTGCTGCCTCGCCGTAGAACACGTCGATGAAGGTGCGGCCGATGATCTTGCGCTTCTCCTCGGGCTCGGTGACGCCCACCAGCGCATCGATGAACCGGTCGGACGCATCGACGATGTCGAGATTCAGGGGATATGTCTCGGTGAAGGTTTTCCTGATCTGTTCGGCCTCGCCGGCCCGCAGAACCCCGTTGTCCACGAAGATGGCGGTCATGCGGTCACCGATGGCCCTGTCGATGAGGGCCGACACCACGGCAGAGTCCACGCCGCCCGACATGCCGCAGATCACCCTGCCGGTTCCCACCTTGTTCCTGATCGCCCCTATGGACTCCTCGATGAAGCCCTTCATGGTCCAGCCGCCGCTGCAGCCTGCAATGCCGAAGAGGAAGTTCCCGAGGATGTCTTTCCCCCTGGGGGTGTGGACCACCTCGGGGTGGAACTGGACCCCGTAGATCTTTCTGGACGCATTGCCCATGGCCGCCACCCCGCAGGTGGGCGTGCGGGCCAGGACCGTGAACCCGGCCGGGGGAATTGAGACGTGATCGCCGTGGCTCATCCAGACATCGAGCATGTCCGGCAGGCCCACGAAGAGCTTGCCCCGATCGTCCACATCGATGGTCGCCGGGCCGTACTCCCTGGCACGGCCTCGCTCGAGACTGCCGCCGAGCACCTTGGCGGTGAGCTGCAGGCCGTAGCAGATACCGAGCACGGGTATGCCGAGGTCGAAAACGCCTTCCTCGATGCCGGGATGGCCTTTTTCGAGGACCGATGCCGGGCCTCCGGACAGGACGATGGCCTTGGGGCCCAGGCCGTCCAGGTCAGCGGCCGTGGTATCGTGGGGGAGAATCTCGCAGTAGACCCCGCACTCGCGGATGCGCCGGGAGATGAGCTGGGCGTACTGAGAACCGAAGTCAAGCACGGCTACGAGTTCACGCATGAATGAGGACTCCGTGGTTCGTCGATGAAGTGATGTGGCCGTTCATCACAGGCTCACCATGGCCTCGCCCGTGAAGACCGTGGTGACCGGGCCCGTGAGCCAGACATCGGCGTAGGCGCCACCATCCGGGGTGAAGTCTATCTTCAGGTCACCACCCCTCATGCGGACCGTAACCGGGAGGTCCCTGACCGTGCCGAGGTGGTACGATACGATGGCCGATGCCACGGCCCCGGTGCCGCAGGCAAGGGTCTCCCCCTCGACACCCCGCTCGTAGGTGCGGACACGGATGCAGCCGCTGCCTACCTTTTCCACGAAATCCACGTTGGTCCCCGAAGGAGCGAAACGATCGTGATAACGGATGAGACGCCCGTGTTCGAACACGGGCTCCTCATCGACGTGGTCGGTGAAGACGATGGTGTGCGGCACGCCGGTGTTGACGAAGTGCACGGTCCTTTCGGACCCGTGGACGGGAATGACGATCCCCGTGTCCAGCCCGAATGGCACGGTCATCTGGACGGCGGCGCCGTCGTTGTGAACCCTGGCCTCGACGATACCGGCCATGGTGCTGAACCGCAGGGCCTTTCCTGCGATACCCTGCCGGTATGCAAACAGGGCGGCGCAGCGGGCGCCGTTGCCGCACATCTCGGCCTCGCTGCCATCGGCGTTGAAGATGCGGAAGCGGAAGTCCGTGAGCGTATCAGGGGAGAGCACGATGACCCCGTCGGCCCCTATGCCTGTCTTCACGGGACAGAAGCGTGCAGCAAAGGACGGCCAGTCCATATCCAGGGATCCGGGAACGGCGTTCACCATGATGAAGTCGTTCCCGGTGCCCTCCATCTTGGTGAACTGCACCTTCATCGATCCGGTTTTCCTGGTCATGTCTTCCCGCGCCCCTGAATGGATATCCCGCACGTGAGCAGTACGGTCCTTACGAGGTAGAGATGACTTAACAGACGACGGGCCAGGGCGTCAAGAAGCGAGAAGGAGTGTCAGACACGTCCGCCGGAACCGAGGGAACAGGAACTGGTGAACGCCATACAGCACAGCCTTTCCGGGAACGCGGGCGATGCTGCAGACTTACATTCCTGTTTTATGGCCTCTTTTCGTTCCTGAGGACCCCGGCTATCCTCTCCAGGGCCATTCGAACGTTTTGCAGGCTGTTGAATGCGCTGATACGGATGTAGCCCTCGCCGCACCTGCCGAACCCCGCGCCCGGGGTGCATACCACGTTCGCCCCGGCGAGCAGCAGGTCGAAGAAATCCCAGGAGTCCATGCCGGTCCTCACCCATATATAGGGTGAGTTCTCGCCACCCGTGCAGACGTACCCGAGGCGTTCCATGGTCCCCCTGATCAGGGAGGCATTGGCCATGTAGGAACCGACGAACTCCTTCACCTGTGCCCTGCCTTCATCAGAATAGACCGCCTCGGCAGCCTTCTGTACCGGGTAGGACACGCCGTTCATCTTGGTGGACTGGCGGCGGTTCCAGAATGCGTGGAGGGAATGGGCGTTCCCTGCCGTATCGTATGCCATGCAGGACTTCGGCACCACGGTGAAGGCGCAGCGGGTGCCGGTGAACCCTGCCGTCTTGGAGAAGCTCCTGAACTCGATGGCCACATCCCTGGCGCCCTCGATCTCGTAGACGGAGCGGGGAAGTGCCTCGTCCTTGATGAAGGCCTCGTAGGCGGCATCGTAGAGGATAAGTGCCCTGTTGCAGCGGGCATAATCGACCCATGCCTTGAGCTGCTCCCGGGTGATCGTCGCGCCTGTGGGGTTGTTGGGGAAACACAGGTATACGAGGTCCACCTTTCCGTCCGGGGGACCCGGGACAAAGCCGTTCTCCGCCGTCCCATCGAGGTAGACAATCCCGGCATAACGGCCCTCCGACAGCTCGCCGGCACGGCCCGCCATGACGTTGGTGTCCAGGTACACGGGGTAGACCGGGTCCGGTATGGCGACGCGGATGTCACCGGCGAAGATCTCCTGGATATTGGCCGTGTCGCTCTTGGCGCCGTCGCTGATGAAGATTTCATCCGCCTGGACGTCCGCACCCCGTTCCGTGAAGTCGTACCGGGCGATCTTCTCCCTCAGAAAGGCATAACCCTGTTCCGGGCCGTAACCCTTGAACGTGCCGTCGGATGCCATCTCGTCCACGGCCCTGTGAAAGGCCTCGATGCATGCCCCGGGTAATGCCCTGGTCACGTCGCCGATGCCGAGCCGGATGATGGCATTGTCGGGGTTTGCATCATGATAGGCGCTCACCCGCCGGGATATCTCGGAAAAGAGGTAGGACGGTTTCAGTTTCAGGTAGTTCTCATTGATCCGTATCATCTCACACCTTCTCATTCCATGGGTTCATGTTCTGTCCGGGCAAGCAGCCCCGAATCGCCCGGGGAACTATACACAGGGAGCAAGGGCTACGCAATGAAGCGTTTGACTTCCGCTTCCAGCCAGTCCGACCAGGCCTCGATGCCCTGGCCTGTCCTGCCCGATGTCTCCATGATGGTGATCTTGGGGTTCAGTCCGGTGACGCGGTCCCTGAACGCCTGCATGTCAAAGTCCGCCATGCCCATGTAGTCGACCTTGTTCACGAGCAGTGCGTCGCAGACCGAGAACATGAGCGGGTACTTCAGGGGCTTGTCGTCTCCCTCGGGAACGCTCAGGATCATGGCGTTACGGACAGCCCCGGTGTCGAACTCGGCAGGGCACACGAGGTTGCCCACGTTCTCGATGATGACGAGGTCCAGGGTCGCAAGATCGAAGGCATCGAGCCCCCTGGAGACCATGGAGGCGTCCAGGTGACAGAACCCGCCGGTGCGGATCTGTACGGCAGGGATGCCCGTGTCCGCAACCTTCTCGGCATCAACGACCGAGTCGATGTCCGCCTCGAGCACACCGATGCGCAGACGGTCCCTGAGGCGCTCGATGGTTCTGAGTATGATGGTGGTCTTGCCTGACCCCGGGGAGCTCATGAGGTTCAGGAGAAAGGTCTTCCGCTCCCTCAGCCTCGTTCTGAGCTCGTCAGCGTCCTTCTTGTTGTCCGAGAGGATGTCCTCTTTGATCTCGATAAGTTTTATGTCTGCCATCACTCGGCCTCCATGTCCTTGATATGGTACTCCCTGCCGGAAACCAGAGAGAATCGCGCCTGTCCGCAGGCGGGGCAGGCGATGCCGTCGAGTTTCGTCTTGTCGAGCTCGAAGCTGGTGGCGCACCCGTCGCACCGGAGCACCGCAGGTACCCATTCGATCCTGAGGCTGGCCCCCTCGGCCACGGTGCCTGCGCTGAGGTGGTCGAAGTACTTCTGCATCCACTCCTCTTCCAGGTCGCTCAGGGTGCCCACGGACAGCCTGATGGCATGGACCCTCCGCACGCGGTGCATGGTCGCGTGCCTGAGCACGATGGTCAGGATGCTTTGCATGACAGGGAGCTCGTGCACGGATTCAATACCCCGCACGCAGAATACACGGCCTGGAGAGGATATTCATCAGAGGATCCCCTCGTGTTCCTTGAGGAATCGCGCGAAGAAGGACTCCATGAAGGCATGACGCCCTTCTGCCATACGCCTGCCTTCGGCGGTGATCATCCTGTCCCTTATCCTGCTCAGCTTGACCCTGAACTCCCGGTACCCCGTGTCGTCCCTGCTGTAAGGCTCCGACTCTTCCGGTACGGCATCCATGTTGTGCAGGACAGCCCCGACCTCGCCGGCAAAAAGATAGGCCCTCGCGATACCAACGGCACCGATGGCGTCGAGCTTGTCGGCGTCGAAGAGACATTTGGCCTCCAGCGTTTCTGGGACATGAGTGTTGCGGTACCGGTGGGTCAGGACACATTGGATGACGTTGTCCTTCTTGTCCTGCGGGATGTCGAATCCCCCAAGGATTTCCCGGGCGATCCTGGACCCCACCTCGGCATGGCATACCGAGCCCCTGGCCCTGTCCTGGTGTGCCCGCCCGATGTCGTGGAGAAAGGCGGCCATGGCAAGCACCTGAAGGTCTGCCCCCTCGATGGCGCCGATGTGCATGCAGAGACGGTAGACCCGCTCGGTGTGCTCCCAGTCGTGGCTGAACGTGGCGCCGGCGAAATGATCATGGGCAATCCGCCTTATTTCATCGATCATGCCGTTCATCCTGAAGGCTGTTACCACATCCCGTTCCTTTCCGACAAGGGCCAGCGATGGAAGGCATCCCGCTTTTGCCTTGACAGCATATCGCCTCTATATTACCGATGAAACCTGCAGATTTCATTGAATGACCTGCAAAGGAGCGGCACATGAGCGGAAAGAAGAGAACACCCGGCATGGCCTCCCGTGCCATCCATGCCGGTGAGCCCAGGGAGCGCTACGCGGACACGCTGACCACCCCTATATTCCAGACCTCGACCTTTGTCTTCAAGGACAGCAGAGACATCGAGGAATATACCAAGGGGAACAAACCGCGGTTTGAGTACGGCCGCTACGGGAACCCCACCGAGCTCATCGCAGAGCGCAGGCTTGCAGACCTGGAAGGGGCCGAAGACTGCCTGGTGTTCTCCTCGGGCATGATGGCCATCACCACCACGATCCTCTCCCTGGTCAAGACGGGCGACCACATCGTGATCACCGACGACAGCTACAAGAAGACCCTCGAATTCTGCCGTTCCTACCTCCAGCGCTTCGGTGTGGAGTGCACCATCGTGCCTTTCGGTGACTACGGTGCACTGGACAGGGCCATAAAGAAGAACACCAGGTTCGTCTTCTCGGAGTCGCCCACCAACCCGTACCTCAATGTGTTCGACCTGGTGCTCCTCAAGAAGATCGCGAAAAAGCACGGCGTCATGACCCTCATCGACAGCACCATTGCGACACCCATCAACCAGCGGCCCCTCGAGTACGGCATCGACCTGGTCACCCACAGTGCCACCAAGTACCTCTCGGGCCACAACGACATCCTGGCAGGTGTCGTGATGGGCAGCAAGGAGCTCATCGCACCCATACGCACACTCCACAAGTCCATGGGCGGCCTCATCGACGCCCACTGCTGCTACCTGCTCCTGCGCGGTCTCAAGACATTCCCCATGCGGGTGGAGCGCATGAACAGGACGGCCTTGAAGGTCGCCGGGTTCCTGGAATCGCACCCCGGCGTCGAGCGTGTGTACTACCCGTTCCTGGAGAGCCACCAGCACCATGACATCGCGAGGGAACAGATGACCGGCGGCGGCTGCGTAGTCACCTTTGTCCTGAAGGGGGACATGGCTGCGGCCAAACGGTTCCTGGACTCCCTCGGCATGATTTTCATAGGGCCGAGCTTCGGCGGAGCCGAGACCCTCATCACGCACCCGGCCACGGTAAGTTACTACGATTACACCCGCGAGCAGCGCTACGAGCTCGGCATCATCGATACCCTGTTCCGCCTCGCCGTGGGCCTTGAGGACGTGGACGACATAATCGACGACCTGGACCGGGCATTGAAGCTGGCTGGAAAGAGAAAGAGGCGTTAAGACCCTGTCAGGCACAGAGCAAGGGGAAACCCATGTCCCGGCACATGTCATGAAACCGTGTATGTTCAGCATCGGGGTGCTTGCGTGGCTTCTGTTCATGAGCACAACCGGCACGGCCCAGATCTACAACCAGACCTGCCAGAGCGCCGAGTATGCCCGCATGGTCAACCGCAATGCGGCCAATGACGCAGCGGACATCATCGTCTACAATCCGGCAGGCCTGGTGGATTTGCCCGACGGTTTCCACCTCAACGTGTCCAACCAGATATGGTTCAACAGGCCCAGCCACACCTTCGACGACCCCCTGGGAGACGGCAGGCTCACCTTCGAGCAGGAAGGCACCGACTGGTTTGTGCCGAACCTCCATGCGGTCTACGGGCAGGACGACTGGTCGGTCTTCGGCTCGATCTATATACCCGGGGGTGGTGCATCCGTCGATTACCCGGACGGGTCCTACACGACCAGGGCCCTCGGCGACGGGATCATCCATGAGGAAGGATCGCCTGCGATCCTCTACAGGGACATCAAAGACGACTATCTCGAGGGAAGCTCCCTCTATCTCGCCGTCGGCATCGGGGGGGCATACCGCCTGAACGGGAACGTCTCCCTGGCAGTGGGCGTCCGCACCATAACGGTGAACAACGAGATCGAGGGCGGCCTGACGCTTACCGACGGCCTGTTCGGGCCGCTGACGGAGGATGTGCCGCTGCGGGTGGACGTGAAGGAGACGGGGCAGGGCTGGGGACTCGTCCTGGGCATCCAAGTGAAGCCGGCCGAGGATCTGAACCTGGCCCTCCATTACGAGACCCCGGTGCGGCTCGACCTGGAGACCGACATAAGGAGCGGGGACACTGTCAGCGAAGAGTCGGGACTGTTCATCGACGGCCAGGAGAACCCGAGGGACCTGCCCGCCATGGTGGGGCTCGGCGCCTCATACCGGTTCAGTCCGAGGCTCAGGTGCGAGGTGGACTTCAACTACTGGTTCCAGGAGGATGCCGACTGGGGAAGGGCAGCCGATGGGAGAAACAACGCGAGCCTTGCCGGGGACTCCTGGAGCGCGGGCCTCGCCGGGGCCTATCAGCTCGCACCCGGGCTGGAGCTCAGTGGCGGATTCCTGTACACGTGGTACGAATTCCCCGATTTCGACGGCTACTACACCAGCAACCTGGGTGCCATCGAGGTCTACTATGCGGATGACGTCATGTTCGGGGTAGGGTTCGGTTACGAGGTCGCCCCGGGCTGCAGGGTGAACCTCGGCACCGGATATATCATCTACAAGGACGGGACCGTACGGACAGGCACCGGGGACGTAAAGATAGAGAACAGTGCTTCGACGGCCCTCGCCCTCGGTCTCGACTATTCCTTCTGACCTGCCGTAAAACCGCACAGGGCCCTGTCAACCGGGCCTTTTCCTGAGGATCGAGCAGATGTAGGTGCTCATGTCGATACCCAGGGTTATGGCCTCGATGCGGATCTCCCTCCGGAGGTCTTCGGGTATGCTCAGGAGATACTTCGAGGTCCGTGCCGGGGATCTCTTCGGCGCGGCCTCCTTCGGCGTGCGTGCAGCTGATCTGGCCATAGCGGGTCGTATCTACTGGGCCTGTATCCTCTCGAACAGAGGCCCTTCGCTGATTACCTGATAGTTGTGGCGCATCCTTGTCCTGAGGACGGAGCGTGCCTTGGCGAGCGCCTCATCCTCGGTGGCGAACCAGTACTCCCTTCGCTGGAGGCGGCTGCCGTCGACCCGTCCCCAGCTTGTCGTGAGGTAGACCCCCCCGAACAGGCAATTCTGTATACCAATGACATACTGGCGGTAACGGCTGTCCTCCGGGGCGATCGAGTCGAGAACGATCATGTGTGCTCCTCCTTGGTCTGACTTTGGGTGTCGGTCCAGCCACGGTTCTTGAGCAGCTTCGACGGGTCCGGCTCCTCACGTGCCGAAGGTTATCACGATAATAATGATAATATCAATAATAAAATTAATGCAGATAATGATAATAAACGACGCGTGCCGGACGGTGCGAAGAAAGCCCCGGAGAGAGGCACACCTGAACCTGCTTCACGAGCACGATGGGAGCTCAATGATATCTCATGGACACCGGCCACTGAGGGTGCCGGAACCGTTCCTGACGGACCTGCCTGCCGGCAGCATCACCGTGGAGGGCCGGGAGCAGGCCTAGGGAAGACGTCACTCGAGATACATGGTCTGACCGTGTCTGAGTTCGACGAGCCTGTCCGTCAGGCCGGCCTTGGCCATCTCCTGCCCGATTTCGGTGATCGGCTGATAGACCGGCTCGTCGCCGAGCCTGAAACTTCCCCAGTGCACCACGAGGAGCCTGTCGGCACCAAGCTCACGGAAGGCCCTGACGGTCTCTTCGGGGTTCATGTGGGACTTCTTCATGAACCAGCGCGGCTCGTACGCGCCAAGGTTTATGACGGCCAGATCGATCCTCGCCATCCTGCCGATCTCCTCGAACCGGTCGAAGTATGCAGTGTCGCCGGAGATGTAGATGGCACGGCCCGAAGGGGTCCTGACGAGGTACCCTCCCCACAGCGCCGTGTTGGGACCGGTGAAGGGGTTGCGCATGGTCCAGTGGTTGCTCGGCAGGAACGTGATCTCGAATGATCCCGCCCTGGTTCCGTCCAGCCAGTCCAGCTCCTGGATCCTGCTCATGCCGTTTTCCCTCAGCAGATGGCCGTAACCCAGCGGGACGATGTACCGTGCATGGTCCTTGAAGACCTTCAGCGAATCGATGTCGAGGTGATCATAGTGGCCATGGGTGACGAGCACGGCGTCGACCGGCGGGATGTCCTCGACAGGGAAGGCGATGGGGCTGAAGTCCCTGATGGGCCAGAACAGGCCGAAGAGCACGGGATCGACAATGATGCTCGATCCGCTGTCCCTGATGAGCACGCTTGCGTGGTTTATCCAGGTGATGCTCACCGAGCTGTGGGCAATGGCCGCGTTCCAGTCGATACGAACGGGCGTGACCTTCTCACGGGCATAGTCCTGCTCGAACCTGTTTTCTGAGAAGAGCTTCCATGTGATGAGCTCCAGCATGTTGCGACGGTGGATGCCGGACTCGGAGAACGGGTTGAGGAAGGAGCCGGAGGTGTGATGTATCTTGGCCTGCGCGATTTCTTCGAGACTCATGGTGCGCGTGTCCCTCTCGGGTTCGTGAGATGCTCTGTCTGCATGAGCAGGCACGATCATGATGGCCACCATTGTCAAGAGCAGTATTGGAAAAGTTCTCCTGTTTCTCCACCTCATAGGTATCACCCAATTCAACTAGGGTTTCGGTCGGGGAAAGGCAAGTGGAGATCTCGCGGTGGAACGATGACCCCTGTCCATGGGGCACCTGGCGAGATCGGCATTGACTTATACATTAACACCTGTTAATCTAACACGAGTAAGATTAATAGTGGTTCTGTAGTGGTATCCGGGGAGGCCATCACATGCCCAAGCGGCAGAGGACACCGGAAGAGGTCGAGGCCATAAAGGAACGTATCCTCAGGCAGGCGGTAGACCTCATGAACCGGGTGGGTTTCCAGGAATTCAGCATGAGGAGGCTCGCGCGAGAGATCAAGGTGACGCCGCCCACCCTGTACAGCTATTTCCACGACAAGGACGAACTTTACCTGTGCATCCTGACCGAGGGGTTCTCAAGGCTGTACGACCTGGTGCTCAAGGCGTACGGGAGCTCAGCGAAACCCCTGGAGCGGATGAAGGCCATTGCCCGGGCCTACATGGACTTCGGGCTGAACTGTGCACACTTCTACAACCTCATGTTCACCTGGCACGTGCCCAAATACAACGACTACCTCGGTACCCGCCTGGAGCCTGCGGCCCAGGTCGAACTCGAGACCTCCCTGCAGGTCGCCAGCGTGACCATCCAGGCCATCAAGGAGTGCGTTGATGAAGGGTATGCCGTCACCGAGGGCGACGCCAGGTTCCTGCTGGTGTACTACTGGAGCACCCTGCACGGGTATATCGCGGGGACAAACAACACCCTGCTCACCTACATGCATGAAAATCCATCCGCGGTGAAAGAACGGATGCTCTCGCTCATAGACGACGGATTCGTGCGGGAGATCCTGTCCTGCAGGGTCTCGAGAACGTGTTAGAACGGATCGAGTCACTGCCTTCTTCCGCATGAGGCTGTGACGGAGATAGAACCAAGCACCTGGAGGTGGAGATGTCGAACCTGCTTGATCCGAACGAAGGAACACAGTGCCTCTTCATGGGCAACGAGGCCATCGCCCGGGGTGCACTGGAGGCCGGAGTGAGCGTCGCAGCCGGGTACCCGGGCACACCGTCCTCTGAGATCATCGAGAACCTCTCCCGCGTGGCCGGCGAGAAAGACCTCTACGTTCAGTGGGCGACCAACGAAAAGATCGCCACCGAGATCGCGGCGGCAGCATCGTTTGCGGGCCTGCGGTCCATCTGCACCATGAAGCAGAACGGCATCCACGTGGCGTCGGACTTCCTCCTCCACCTGACCGGGACCGGGGTTCGTGGTGGCATGGTGGTGACGGTCTGCGAGGACCCTGGAGCCCTGTCCAGCCAGAACGAGGCCGATGCCCGCTACTTCGCCAAGATGTTCGAGGTTCCCCTGCTGGAACCCGGGGATTTCCAGGAGGCCAAGGACATGATGAAGTGGGCCCTCGAGCTCTCGGAGGAGCTCAAGACCTTTGTCATCTTCAGGAGCGTGACCCGTATGTCACATGCCAGCGGGAACGTAAGGCTGGGGAGACTCCCCGACCTGAAGCCCCGTGCCTACTTCAGCCACAAGGGCCCCCTGCTGAATTTCCTCACCGGACCCATGGTCACCGGCCCCGGCGTCGTGGCCTATGCCCGCACGGTCCAGCAGGGCAGGCTCAAGACGGCGATCTCGCTCTTCGAGCAGTCACCGTTCAACAGCTATGCAGGACCCGACAGACCCGAGCTCCTCGTCGTCACCGGCAGTGCGTGCTACCTCTACAGCAAGGAGGCGATCCACACCCTGAACCTCGAAGACAGGGTGGGGCTGCTGAAGCTGGGCACCACTTGGCCCCTGCCCGAAGGTCTCGTCAGGAGACACCTCGCGACAACGGAGAAGGTCCTCATCGTGGAAGAGCCCCAGGACTTCATGGAGGAGAACATAAAGATCCTGGCGGCAGAGGCCGCTGTCGAGGTGGGCTTCAAGACCTTCTTCGGCAAGAAATCGGGCCACCTCCCCACCTCGGGCGAGCTCAACCCCGACCTCATCGTCACCGCGGTCAAAGGGATCCTCGGTGTCCAGTATGAGCCGGTGCCACAGGACTATGCCGCCACGGCGTTCTCGTCCATGTTCAAGTCGCCGGGCCGAGAGCTCACCTTCTGCCCGGGATGCCCGCACCGCGCCTCGTTTCTGTCCCTGCACAACGCCCTCATCCTCGATGGACGGGAGGGGTTCGTGTGCGGCGACGTGGGGTGCTACGGCATCGGGGTGCTTCCCGCCGGTTTCAGCACCGTGAAGACCATGTTCTCCATGGGCAGCGGCCTCGGGCTCGCCACGGGATTCGGCCAGCTCACGAGATTCGGCATGGACCAGCCGGTGGTAGCAGTGTGCGGCGACTCGACCTTCTTCCACGCAGTGATGCCTGCCCTGGTGGACGCGGTGCACAACCAGTCCGACGTCACCCTGGTGGTGCTCGACAACAGCGGCACGGCCATGACCGGGTTCCAGCCCCATCCAGGTCTCACGGTCAACGCCATGGGCGAGGCATCGCCCCCGGTGGACATCGCGGAAATCTGCAGGGCCGTCGGCGCCGAGGTCGCGCAGTGCGATCCCTTCGACGTGCAGACCACGGAGAACACGCTCACAGCCATGCTGAAGAGGCAGGGAGCCCGGGTCGTGATACTCAAGCAGATATGCGCCCTGAGCCCGGAGAAGCGCGGCAAGAAGAAGTACGAGATGTCGGTCCGCGAGGACCTCTGCCTCGGGGAGAAATGCGGCTGCAACAGGATGTGCACGCGCATCCTGCGGTGTCCAGGCATCTACTGGGATGCGGACCATAAGGTCGCGCGGATCGACGAGGTCATCTGTGCGGGCTGCGGCGTCTGCGCCAATGTCTGTCCGACCGGGGCCATTCAGAAGGTGGAGGTGGCATAGGCCATGGAGAAGAGCACACTGCAGAAAGACCCTTACAACGTCATCATCACGGGCGTGGGAGGCCAGGGCAACGTCACCGCGTCGCGCATGCTCGCAGGCATGCTGGTGGCCAAGGGATATGCCGTGACCATCGGCGAGACCTTCGGCGCCTCCCAGCGGGGCGGTTCGGTCATGAGCCATGTGAGGATATCGTCCATGGGCGCGTGGAGCCCCCAGATCCCCAAGGGGAAGGTCGACCTGGTGGTGGCGCTCGAGCCTTCCGAGGCCATCAAGGTGCTCTCGGCGTACGGGAACCCATTCAGCCAGAGCCTGAGCAACGACAGGCCGGTCTACCCGGTCAGGGTCATCGCCGGTGATGACAGATATCCCACGATGGACGAGATAAGGGCCACCATAGACAGCCTCACGGCACGGAGCTTCATGATCAGCGCCACCGACGAGGCCCTCAAGCTCGGCAACCCGATATTCCAGAACGTCATCATGATCGGAGCGGTGGGAGGCATGGACCTGCTTCCTGTTTCCATCGACGATTTCAGGGAGGTTATCGGCCGGGACATGCCGGCAGACAAGGTAGCCGTCAACCTGAAGGCCTACGAGATAGGAGAGGCCCTGGTCAGGGGGTGTTGAAGGCAGGCCTGTAGCATGGATTCGTGAAAGCGAGGACAGGATGGAAGAAAAAGTTCATAAAGGGCAGAAGGAGCTCAACGAGAAGGTGAGGGACGCCAAGCTCTGCACCGGCTGCGGGGCGTGCGTGAACCTGTGCCCCTATCAGCGCGGCCACGAGGACAGGATCGTCGCGCTCTTCGACTGTGACATAGACGAGGGAAGGTGTTATGCCTTCTGCCCCCGTACCCCGGTGGATCTCGAGAGACTGCGGGCCCGCCTTTTCGACAGGGAGGACCTCACCCCCGAGATCGGCGCGGTCAAGGAGTATTTCATCGCACGGGCTGCGAGCGAGCAGACCAGGACGCGCTCCCAGCACGGCGGCACGGTCTCCACGATCATGGCGCTCGCGCTGAGGGAGGGCCTCATCGATACCGCGGTGATGGCACGGATGAACGAGTCGATCCTCACCGAGGGCATCTCGGAGACCCAGGCGAAGAGGGTCGTACGGCACGGCAGGAGCTCGTTCGTGGTGTCGCCCGGCGTGGCCGAGTTCAACAGGCTCGCCAGGGAGGGATCCACCAAGGTCGGCGCCGTCGCCACCCCGTGCCAGGCCCTGGCATACGCAAAGATGCGCATGAAGCCGATTCCCGACAACGTGAACAATATCGACAGCCTCAAGCTCGTCGTCGGTCTCTTCTGCAGCTGGGCCCTCGCATGGGATCCGTTCCTCGCGCTCCTGAAGAAGATCGTCGATCCGTCCACGATCACGGGCATGGACATCCCTCCGGTGGAGCACGGGACCATGGAGGTCTTCACCAGGGACTCCACGGTGAAGATCCCCATCGACGAGGCGAAGAAGTGCATCAGGGGGGCCTGCCACTACTGCTTCGACCTGACCTCGGAGTTCAGCGATATCTCCGTGGGCTCCGCGCTCCTGAACGAGCCCTGGGAGGAGGCCAGGGAGTGGAACCAGGTCATCGCCCGCACCGCGCTGGGACTCGAGCTCATGGAGCTCGCCAGGAAGAAGCGGCTGCTTCAGTTCAGGGAGGTGCCCGAGGGCAACCTCGAGAACCTGAAGACCGCGGCCATGCACAAGAAACGCACGGCCATACGGAACCTCAAGCTCAGGACGCACAGCGATGACGACCTCATCTACCTGGACAGGGCCGACCCGGTTTTCAGGGCCCTGATTGGAGGAGGATAGGGCCATGGTGTCCCTGTTCATCCCGTGTACGGTGGACCTGCTCATGCCGGAGATCGGTGTGGCGACCTGCCGGCTTCTGGAACGACTGGGCAGGCGGCCGATCTATCACGACGGGCAGACCTGCTGCGGCCAGCCCCTGTTCAATGCGGGGTACCGGGACGAGGCCAGGCGGGTGGCGAGGCACTTCATCGAGGTCTTCGGTGATGACGAGACCATCGTGAGCCCGTCCGGATCCTGCGTGAGCATGGTGAAGCACCGGTACCCCGAACTCCTTGCCGATGAACCGTCATGGCACGGGAGGGCAATCGAACTGGCAGGGAGGATCTACGAGCTGAGCCAGTACATCGTGGATGTCCTGGGCATCACCGATGTGGGTGCGGCCTACGAGGGGACCGTGACCTACCACGAGTCGTGCCACATCCTGCGCGCGCTCGGGGTCTCCGAACAGCCCAAGAAGCTTATTTCCAGTGTACGAGGGGCCCGCTACGTGGAGCTCGACAATGCGACCGCCTGCTGCGGCTTCGGGGGAGAGTTCTCCATCGGATTTCCCGAGATATCCCAGGCCCTGGTCAAGGACAAGGCCGCAAACTTCATCAGCTCCGGCGCCGACGTGCTCCTCCTGTGCGAACCCGGCTGCCTGCTCAACATTAACGGCTACCTCCACAGGAACCACCCTGGCGCCCGGGCCATGCACCTCGCGAGCTTCCTCACAGACAACGTGAAGGGGGTGTGACATGGAGGCACGTACCGAGAGATTCAAGGAGACGGCGAGCAGGGAACTCAGGAACGAGCTGAGCCAGATCTTCCTTTCGCTGCTGCCCCCGGGGTTCACCATACTGCGCCAGATCGGCATGTCCTCGTTCCCTGACCCGGATTCAGCAGTGGAGCAGGCCCGCGCCATCAGGGCCGAGGTGGTCGAGAGGCTGCCCGAGCTGCTCGAAGAGTTCGAGAGGAATGCCGCGGCCAGCGGGGCACGGGTCCTGTGGGTCCGGGACGCAGCCGAGGCGAACGAGATCATCCTGGACATCGCCAGGCAGCGCGGCGTCACCTACGTCACCAAGGGCAAGTCCATGATCACCGAGGAGATCGGTCTCAACGACCATCTCATCAGGAATGGAGTGGACGCCTTCGAGACCGACCTCGGCGAGGTCATCACCCAGCTGCTGTCCCTGCCGCCCTTCCATATCGTGGGTCCGGCCATCAACGTGCCCCCGGAGGAGATCTCGAAGACATTCCTGGAAAAGGGCATCATCAAGGAGACGACGACGAACCCCATCGAGCTCGGCAAGGCGGTCCGGGTGTACCTGCGCGAGAAGTTCAGACACCTCGACATGGGCATCGTGGGCGTCAACATGGCGGTTGCCGCCACGGGCACGGTGATCAACGTGGAGAACGAGGGCAACATCCGCATGACGAAGTCGTCACCGAGAACCCTGGTGGCTGTCATGAGCCCGGAGAAGGTGATCCCGACCATGGCCGACGCGGTCCACATGATCCGCATCCTGTGCAGGAACTGCACGGGGCAGAAGATCTCCAGCTACGTGTCCATGGACACCGGACCCAAGAAGACCGCCGAGATCGACGGCCCCGAGGAGCTCTTCATCGTCGTGGTGGACAACGGCCGCTCCGAGATCTACCGGGACCCACTCACCAGGCAGGTGCTCAGGTGCATCCGCTGCGGAGGCTGCCTGAACACCTGCCCCGTGTATGCCAAGATCGGCGGGTACCCCTACGGATTCACCTATTCAGGACCCATGGGGCAGGTCATGAACCCCCTGCTCCTTGGCCTGGACAAGACCGCGGATCTCTACCGCGCCTGCACCCTGTGCGGTGCGTGCAGGCAGATCTGCCCGGCCGGCGTGGACCATCCCTCGCTCATGCTGGCCTATCGTGAGCGGCAGGTGGCGTCCCGGGTGCGGGACGACAAAAGGATGAGCGCCTTCATCGAGAGGATCGGGGCGGGTCTCGTTTCGCTGGGCATGAGCAGTGCAGCGGCGTGGAATCTTGCTGCAAGAAGCATGAAGCCGGTCATGAAACGGCTGGAAAACAACGGCTACATCCGGAACATACCCTTTGGCCTGAAGGGCTGGTTCGCCTGCAGGGACCTGCCGGGCATGCCGGAGAAGACCTTCCATGAATGGTGGAAGGCGAAAGGCAGGAAGGGGTGAGCATGTCTGCACGGGAAGAGATCCTTGCCCGGTTAAGGGCCGCCCCGCGAGGCACGGCCCCGGCGAGACCGACCATGCCGCCGCTGTCCGAACTTTCCCTGGACCGTGAACGGCTCATCGAGCGCTTCACCTCCGAGCTGAACGCCCAGACCGGGGTCGTCCACCAGGCCGCAGGGAGGGAGGAAACCCTGCGCGTCCTGACAGCGATCGCCGCAGCCGAGGGGATTAGGAAGGCCGTCGCATCCGGAGACGATACGGTCAGGGCCCTGGACCTCGCGAGCTGGGGCAGGACTGCCGGTGTCGACGTCTTCACGGCCGATGACGTTCCGGACCGGGAGGCGTTCAGGCAGGCAGCCTTCTCCTCGGATGCAGGCATCACCTCCACGGATTTCGCCATAGCGGAGACAGGGTCTCTCGGCCTGATCTTCCGCAGCGGGCAGCCGAGGCTTGCCTCCATAGCCCCGCCCGTCCACATCGCCGTCGTGCCCGCAGGCAGGCTGTACCCGGTCTACGAGAACGCGGTGGAACAGGTCTTCTCACAGGGACTGGAAGCGCCGAGCCAGTTCTGCTTCATCACGGGACCGAGCTCCACCGGCGACATCCAGGCGGTCCAGTTCAAGGGCATGCACGGGCCCGTGAAGGTCATCGTGATCTTCGTGACCGGGCAGGATTGAAATGGCGAAGGAGGATCCATGTTCACCCTCTTCAAGACGCATGCGGTGATCGACGGCAGGAAGATCAAGGCCCCGCGGGGGGCAACGATCCTCGAGGCCGCCCGTCAGGCGGGCATCGAGATCCCCACCCTGTGCCACGTTGAGGGCCAGCGGCCCAGCGGTGTGTGCCGGGTCTGCGTGGTGGAGGTTCAGGGCTCGCGGGCCCTGGTGGGGGCATGTCACACGCCCCTGACCGAGGGCATGGTCATCAGGACGGACACCCCGAGAGTGATCGCGGTGCGCAAGGCCGTGGTGGAGCTCATGCTCACCGCCCACACCGGGACCTGCGTCACCGACCCCAATGCCGACACCTGCGGCCTGCACAATCTGGCCTCCGACCACGAGGTCGGGGCACCGCGGTTCAACGTGACCAGGCCTCGGTTCTATCCCGCCGAGGACGACAACCCCTATGTCCGCAGGGACCTCTCCAAGTGCATCCTCTGCCGCAGGTGCATCACGGCATGCAGGGAGATCGCGGGCAGGGACGTGCTGGCCATCGGCTACCGAGGGTTCACCTCGGCCGTCATCACCGGGTACGACGAGCCGCTGACAACCGAGTCCTGCAGGGACTGCGGCGTGTGCATCGACTACTGCCCCACGGGCGCCCTGAGCAGGCCTTCAGGGTTCACGCAGATACGGGCCGGACACCCCTCCCCGGGGGGCGCCGGAAGGGACGGGACCGGCCGTGGAGACCTCCTGCCCGTGCTCAGACAGGAGCTCGCCCGGTCCGGCGTGCTGTCGAGGGAGGCCATGCTGAGGGTGGCCGTCAAGACCGGGATACCGCTGAGCGACGTGTACGGAACGGCATCCTTCTATGCGTATCTGCCCCTGCACGGCGGGGCGAAGCACAGGATAAGGATCTGCAAATGCGTACCGTGCGACCTCAAGGGCGCTTCCACAGTGATCGGGACGATCCAGACAGAGCTCGGCATCCTCCCGGGGGAGGCCACCGCAGACGGCATGTTCTCCCTGGAGCTGGTCGGCTGCATAGGCGCCTGCGACCAGGCCCCGGCCATGCTGATAAACGACGAGCTCTACGGAAACCTGACGCCGGATCGCGTGGCGGACGTCCTCAGGGAGTACCGGCAGGAAGCCGGCTGACGAACGGGAGGAAAAGCGTGCCTGAACAGCGCATCGTATTGAAGAACTGCGGCGTCGTCGATCCCGGGGATATCTCTACATATCTTGCCCGCGGCGGGTTCAGGGCCTTCCTCAAGGCGCGCGACACCATGAAGCCCGGGGAGATCATCGACGAGGTCAAGCTATCGGGGCTCACCGGGAGGGGTGGCGCCGGGTTCGGGTGCGGCCTGAAGTGGGAGCTGGCCCGGAAGACCGCCTCGAGGGAGAAGTACCTCATCTGCAACGCCGACGAGGGGGAGGTCGGGACCTTCAAGGACCGGTACCTTCTCACGAACGACCCCTTCGGACTCATCGAGGGTCTGTGCATCGCCGGCCTCGCCATAGGGGCCGGACGCGCGTACATCTACCTGAGAGTCGAGTATCATCGACTCCATGAACCGCTCCTGGAGGCCGTCGAGCAGGTGAGGCGCCACGGATTCCTGAAGCACATGGACCTGCAGGTCTTCGAGGGTGCCGGTGCCTACATCTGCGGCGAGGAGTCGGCGCTCATGGAATCCATTGAGGGGAGGAGGGGAGAGTCCCGGTACAAACCCCCGTACCCGCCGGTGAGCGGCCTCTGGGGGAAACCCACGGTCATCAACAACGTGGAGACCCTCATGAACGTCCCGCACATCATCGAAAACGGCGTCCCGTGGTTCAGCGCCATGGGGACGTCGCGGAGCAAGGGGACCAAGGTGTTCTGCGTGAGCGGGGACGTGAGCAGGCCTGGCGTCTACGAGCTGCCCATGGGCAGCCCGCTCGGGGAGCTGGTCGTGGACCTGGCAGGGGCGGATGACATCAAGGCGGTCCAGGTAGGCGGGGCCGCCGGCAGCATCGTCCCGTCGGACAGGATGGACACCCTTCTGTGCCACGAGAACGTGCTCGGCTCGGGGGCCGTGGTCGTGTTCAGTTCCAAAAGAGACATCATCGACATCGTGTACAAGGACATACTCTTCCTGCACGAGGAGTCCTGCGGGAAATGCACCCCGTGCCGTGACGGGCTGGAGGCCATGGTGGAGATATTCCACAGGCTCATGGATGGTCAGGGCAGACCCGAGGACATCAGGACCCTCCAGGACCTGGCGCAGGCCATGTCGCTGGCCTCCCTGTGCGGGCTCGGTCAGGCAGCCCCGGTGCCGGTCCTGGACTCGCTGAGGTATTTCCGCGACGAGTACGATGCGCTCATCCGCCAGTCGGCCTACGTCAGGGGCAGGGCGGCAGGCTTGTGAACCATGCATGCAAAGGAGGATGACCGTGGGCATCCATACCGATGAACAGATCCGGAAGATGAAGGAGCTGCAGGACAACCTGCGTGCGGACGCCTCCCCCCTGAAGCGGTTCAAGCACATCGGGGAGCGCTCGGGCCGCAGGCTTGACGGGCACAAGAAGGCATGCGGCGAGGCGGACTACACCATGGACGTCCAGCTTCCCGGCATGCTGCACCTGCGGTTCCTCGACGCGCCGTACCCCCACGCGAAGATCGCGAGGCTGGACACGTCCAGGGCAGAGCAGCTGCCCGGGGTCAGGTACGTCCTGCGCTACGACAACCCTGAGCTGCCGGAAAGGGCGAGCATGGGAAAGCTGCCCGGGCTCTTCGGCGACCCGCCGCCGCTGCCCGGCATCGCCCACTTCGAGGGGGAACCGGTCGGCGTGGCAGTGGCGGCCGATACCGAGGCCATCGCCGAGGAGGCGCTGACCCTCGTCGAGGTCGAGTGGGAGCAGCGACCCTTCAACCTCGACGTGATCAGGGCCCGGGAAGACGATGCCCCGTTGTCCTACCCGGAGATCTATTCGGCCGGGAACTACTGGAACAACGGCATGTTCAACGAGCTCGTCCAGGGGGACGTGAAGAAAGGCTTCAAGGCATCGGAGAGGATCATCGAGTTCGAGTTCTTCCGGAGGGGACACACCTGGATCGGACCCGAGAGACCCTGCGGCGTGTTCAGGTGGAACGGCGACTGCCCCGAGGTGTGGGTCAAGCAGCAGCGGCCCCACCTGGTCAAGAAGAACCTGTCCACCTGGTACGGCGGCGTGCCCATGAACAAGATCCAGCTCCACTGCCTCTACCAGGGGGCGAGCTTCGGCGGCTGGATCCAGGTCCAGTGGAACATGGGCCCCCTGTACTGTGCAGGCTTCGTGGCGAAGAAGACCGGCAGGCCCGTGAAATATGCATTCACCCGGCGCGAGGACTTCTACGGCGAGTCCATGGACAACGGGAGGTACCGCTTCAAGGTGGGGTTCAGCAGCGACGGCACCATCCTGGCCGTCGAGGGGGTGTCCACCATAGCGAACCAGCAGTGGCCCATGTTCAACATCCTGAACCACTTCAAGGAGAACACGAGGATTCCCCACCTCCACGGAACCACCGAAAGCGTCTGGGTCAACAAGGGGCCGGCCGTGCCCACGCGGTGCGAGCAGCTCCCCACCACCCTGAGCATGACCATGGTATTCAACCGGGTCGCCGCCGAGTGCCGGCTTGACCCCGTCGAGGTCGCGCTGAAGAACGACGGGTACGAGGGGCACGACATGGAAGGTCTCGACGAGGCGAAGAGGCAGCGGGGCTTTCCCCTCGTCGACAGCCTCAGGGATTGCGTGGAGAAGGGCAAGGCGGCCTTCGGGTGGGACGAAAAGCGGCACCTGCCGGGTACCAGGAGACTGCCCAACGGGCGCATGCACGGGGCGGCCTTCACCTGGACGAACGAGTGGGACGACTCGCTCGGCACGGGCGAGATCGCCATCCGCATCGAGCGCAACGACGGGACCGCATCCATCCTGGCCATGGGGTGCGACAACGGGGTGGACGCGGAGAACACCTACTGCCGCATCGCGGCCGACGAGCTGGGCATGAGCCTGGAAGACGTCCACTACAACCAGCAGATCGATCCGGGGTTCTTCCGCATGTCACCCGACTCGTCCACCAACTGCTCGGTCAACGGGTGGGCCGTGCGCCATGCGGCGAGGATCCTGAAGCAGCAGATCCTCGAGGCGGCGGTCAGCCCCACGGCAAAGACCCAGCGGGGTGAGTACCGGCCGGCGTTCCCGGGATGCGCTCCGGACGACCTGGACATCGAGGACAGCGTCATCTTCAGGAAGTCCGACCCGTCGGTGCGCAAGAGCCTGGCCGAATTCGTCATGGAGGCGGGGCAGTCGGGCCCCATCTCGTCCACCGAGAACGCCGGGTTCAGGTGGGCCTTCACCGAGCCGTTCTTCGCCTTCAGTTACCATGTCCAGCTGGGCAGCTACAACCCGGAGAACCCCCGGCCCCACCTCACCCGCCAGGCACATTTCGTGGAGGTGGAGGTGGACACCGAGACGGGGGATGTCTTCGTCATCAGGGTGGTCAACGTCAACGACGTGGGCAAGGCCATGAACCCCATGAGCTGCGAGGGACAGCAGTATGGCGGGACCGTCATGGGGCTCAGCCGTGGCAGGTTCGAGGAGATGATCTACGACCCGGTCACCGGCGTCATGCTCAACGGAAACCTGCTCGACTACAAGATCGCCACCATCAGGGACGTGGACTGTCCCATCGGCACCATCCTGGTGGAGAGCGGCATGGGCTACGGACCCTACGGTTCCGTGGGAATCGGCGAGGACATCGGCACGGTCATGACCGGCATCCTGGCCCCGGCGGTGCACAACGCCATCGGCGTGTGGATAGACGATCACCCCATCACCCCGGACAAGGTCCTGAAAGCCCTTGGGAAGATATGACAGGCCGGGAGCACGAGCCGGCAGGGAGGGTTCAGACGTGACGGAACAGGCCAAGGCAGGTTTCACCTGCCCCTACTGCGGCAAACGGTTCGACACCTTCGACGAGCTGAAACATGACATCCTGACCAGTCACCGGGGAATGCCCCTGCCTGCCCAGGAAGGGCAGGTCAGGCTGGTCATCAATGGCCAGGTGCACGTCGTGCAGGTGGAGCCGGAATGGACCCTGTACCACCTCATCCACGACCACCTGGGCATGACAGGTTCCAAGCAGTTCTGCGACCGGGGGGCGTGCGGGTCGTGCACGGTCATCATGGATGGTTTTCCCGTGCTGTCTTGCATGGTCCTGGCCATCGAGTGCGACGGCAAGACCATCGAGACCGTGGAGGGCGTCGCCCGGGCCGGGCATCCGCTCATCGAGGCCTACGTCGAGCACCACGCCATGCAGTGCGGGTACTGCACCCCGGGCTTCGTGGTGACGTCCAAGGCACTGCTCGACCGGAACCCGGACCCCACCGAGGACGAGATCAGGGACGCCCTGTCCGGCAACCTGTGCCGGTGCGGCACCTACCCGCAGCACATCATTGCCGTCCGGGAAGCGGCAGGCAAACTGTCCGGACAGAAAGACAACGGGGAGGTGTGATGTGAAGCCCTTCAGGCACTTCAACGCACACTCGGTGGACGAGGCGGCATCGCTCATGGCAGGCTACGACGGGAAAGCATGCATCATGGCGGGTGGCACCGATCTGCTCGTCAAGATGAAGGACCGGATCCTGCCCTCCTATCCCGAGGCGCTCGTCAACATCAAGACCATCCCCGGACTCGACGCCATCCGGGAGGAAGGTGGCGTACTGCGCATCGGGGCGCTCGCGAGACTGTCGTCGGTGGCGGCCCACCCGGTGGTCCTGTCGAAGTACCGTGCCCTGGCCGAGGCTGCAGGGAGGACAGCCTCTCCCCAGCTGCGGAACATGGGCACCATCGGCGGCAACCTCTGCCAGGACATCAGGTGCTGGTACTACCGGGGTCCGGGCAACCGGTTCTCGTGCCTGAGAAAGGGCGGCGGCAGGTGCTATGCCCTCAAGGGGGACAACCGGTTCCATTCCATCTTCGGCGGCAGCGTGGAGAAGGGGTGCGTGGCGGTCCATCCCAGCGACACGGCCCCTGCGCTCATCGCACTGGGTGCATCCGTGGTCACGTCCAGGCGGACCATAAACGCAGAGCAGTTCTTCAACGTCAGGCTGAACGGAACCACGGTCCTCGAGCCTGGCGAAATCGTCACGGAGATCCGCATACCCGAGCCGCCGGAAGGGACCAGGAGCGCTTTCCTGAAGTTCGCCCTGAGGAAGGCAATCGACTTCCCCATCGTGAACTGTGCAGCGTCGCTTGCCTTTGACCATGAACAGGTGGCATCTGCCCGGATATGTCTCAATGCAGTGCACGTGGTACCCCGCAGGGTCACCGGTGCCGAGCAGATGCTCCAGGGCCGGATCATCGCTGACGGGGTGGCCGGGGAGGCAGCCGAGGCAGCCGTGCAAGACGCGCGGCCCCTGGAGAACAACGCATACATGGTCCAGGTGGCCAGGACCCTGGTCAAGAGGTCAATCCTGGCCTGCGGGGGATGAGCGGTGAGAGAGGTGCTCGCCCAGGTTGCGGAAATCCTCAGAGAGGACGGTGGGCTTGTCCTGGCCAGGGTTGTCGGCTGCAACGGCTCGGCCCCGAGGAATGCGGGTGCCCGCATGATCGTACGGAGGGGAGGCGCCATCGAGGGAACGGTGGGCGGGGGGCTGGCCGAGGCCTACGTGATGGAACGAGCCGGCGGGCTTTTCAACAGGAAAGTTTCGGCGGTGTGGACCCTGGACATGAACGGTGTCGATGTGACCGGGACAGACATGATCTGCGGCGGGAGCATGAAGATGCTCTGTGAATACGTCCATGCGGACGAGGAGACGATCGGCACCTTCGACCAGATCGATTCAAGAAGCAAAGTCCGATGGAAACGGGTCCTCATGACGGAATTCAAGCGCGAGGGAGCTGGGCTGTATCCGATCTCCAGGCGCCTTTTCTGCCCGGACACCCTCCACGAGCATGACGTAGCGAACAGGGACCTCATGACGAGGATCGAGGGGCAGAAAGGGTCCCTGGCCGGTTCGGCCCTGATCGAAACTGATGGCGGGACCGTGTGCATCGATGTCGTGGAGGACCTGGACCCCCTCTACATCTTTGGCGCGGGGCACGTGGCCAGGGAGGTGGCTGTGCTCGGCTGCCGAGTGGGATTCGGTCCCTGCGTGCTGGACGACCGGGCCGAATTCGCCAATGCGGAAAGGTTTCCTCCTCCCATGGAGGCCAGGGTGCTGGATTCGTTCTCGGACTGTTTCCACGGGCTCCACGTGGATAGTCACAGCTTCGTGGTGATCGTGACCCGGGGTCACGAACATGACAGGACCGTGCTCAAACAGGCCCTGGGGACAAAGGCCGGGTACATCGGCATGATCGGCAGCACGAGGAAGCGCGACATCATCTACGGGGCGCTCGTGACCGAGGGATTCATGGAAGATGACCTCCGGAGGGTCCACAGCCCCATCGGCATAGCCATCGACGCGGGTACCCCTGAGGAGATCGCGGTGAGCATCGTGGCCGAGCTCATCAAGGAGCGAGCGAAAAGGAGATGACGGAGACCACGGGCATGAAGGCGGTGATTCTCGCGGCCGGCTCTTCCCGGCGGATGGGGCGGTTCAAGCCTCTCCTGGAGCTCGGTGACAGGACTATCGTCGAGCGGGTCGTCTCCCTGTTCAGGGAGGCGGACATCCTCGACATCAGGGTGGTGGTCGGGCATTGCAGGGAGGAGCTGGAGGCCGTACTGGAACGGCTCGAGGTACGTGTCCTGGTGAACGAGAGACACGGGGAGGGCATGTTCTCCTCGGTGCTCAGGGCCATCGGGGACCTTGATGACGTCACCGGGGCTGTCTTTGTCCATCCCGTGGACATACCCCTCGTCCTGCCCTGGACACTGAGCTGTCTCGTGGAGCGCCATGTGCAGGACCGGGAGAAGATCCTGATCCCGACCTTCCGGGGCAGGCGGGGACACCCGGTGGCCATCCCCGGGATGCATCTCGATGCCGTCAGGTCATTCAGCGGTGAAAACGGGCTCAGGGGTGCGCTGGGGCAGTTCCCTGATGAACTACTCGAGGTGCCGGTGGACGACCGGAACATTCTCTTCGACCTGGACACGCCGGAAGACTACGAGGAATGCCTGAGACGGTGGTCTGCCATGTCGCAGGAAGGCCGGATGAAAGACATGATGGAGGTGCGGGGCGTATGAAGTTCACCATCCTGATGGAGGTCATCACCCTTCTCATCAAGCTCATGCTCAGGACCAAGAAGCATGTCAGGGACATGATCACGTACAAGAACCACACCATCGTGATGATGACCAAGGACGGGAAGAGGGGAAGGAGGTTCATCATCAGGGACGGGGCCTTCTCTTCGGACCGGGTCCTGACGGACTATGACCTCGCGTATGTGTGGAAGGACGGGGACACCGCGTTCAAGGTGCTCACCTCCAACGACCCGGTGGGCATGCACAAGGCCATTGCCAACTGGGACCTGGAGATGAAGGGGGACACGACCCTGAGCATCTGGTTCCTGTTCTTCTTCGGGTATGCCACCGGGATCCTGAAAAGGAAATGAAAGAGGAAAGGAGAGAAACCATGAAGACGGTCAAGGTGCCATCCAGGCTCTGGTACGAGAACATCGAGCGCGAGCTCTCCTTCCCCGACCGCTGGCAGGTCGACGAGCTCACCGCGCCGGGCCTCGAGAAGCCGGGACTCAGCCCCGCTCAGATAAGGGACTGCGTCGAGCACCCCGTGGAGGGGCCGACCCTCGAGGAGCTGGCGAGGGGAAAGAACCAGGCCGTCATCGTGTTCGACGACATGACACGGCCCACGCCCGTGAAGGATGTTGCCCCCGTGGTCCTGGAGCAGCTCCACAGGGCCGGCATGCGGAAGGACCAGATACGGTTTCTCTGGGCCTTGGGCAGCCACGGCGCCTACGACATGATCGCTGCCCGCAAGAAACTCGGTGACGGGATCGTGGAGAACTATGCCGTGTACAACCACGACCCCTTCCAGAACACGGTGCGCGTCGGGCGCACCCCCACCGGGGTGGAGCTCTGGTTCAACCGCGAGTTCATGGCCTGTGACCTGAAGATCGGCATCGGCTGCATCACCGCCCACGTGCACGTTGGTTTCGGCGGCGGGGCCAAGCTCATCCTTCCCGGCGTGGCCGGTATCGAGACCATCAACCAGTTCCACAACCAGCAGTTCCGTGATTTCAGCCGCACGGGCCTCGGCAACTTCGACAACAACATCATGCGGACAGAGTGCGACGCGGCCGGAGACATGGCGGGGATGAACTTCAAGGTAGACTGCCTGGTCAACCGGCGCGGCGAGATCGCCTCGCTCTATGCAGGGCCGTTCAGGGCCACCCACGCGAGGGGTGCCGAGGACGGCAAGGTCCACTACGGCATCCCCTACAGGACGGGCTATGACATCGTGGTCTCCAACGCCTACGGCAAGGCCAACGAGTCGGCCATCGCCCTGTCGTTCCTGGTCATGCTGCTCAAGACCGGGGCCCAGGGGACCGGGGTCCTCATCGCCGACAGTCCCGAGGGTCAGGTCCCCCACTACGTGTTCAGGGCCTGGGGATCGGACTATGGCGGCAGGCACTTTGCGGCCCGGGGCAAGGGCTTCATCCCTCTGCTCATGAAGCGGCTCATCGTGCTCAACCCGGCGCCGGACAGGACCTTCCTCGACCTGGTCTGCGACAACGGGGATGCCGAGGTGGTGAAGACCTGGCCCGAGGTGCTGGCCATGCTCGAGAAGGAATACCCGTCCGATGCCCGGGTGGCCGTGGTCCCGGACGGGACCGTACAGTACCTCATGCAGCCCGGGGCGTGATAGGGTCTGTATCCCTGCCGCTTTGACCATGGGCGCGGTGCGACGGCTACTGGATGGGCTTGAACTCGACCCTCCTGTTCTTTGCCCTGTTCTCTTCTGAATCGTTGGGTGCCACGGGCCTGGTCAGCCCGAAACCCATTGGCTCGAGTCTTGTCGTCTCGATCCCCTTGTCCACCAGGTATTTCTTGACAGAGGCGGCACGACGGTTGGAAAGGCCCATGTTGTACGCAGCGGTCCCGATACTGTCCGTATGACCCTGGATCTCCACCTTGATGTCCGTATGGTCGTCGAGGTAATCCATCACCTCATCGAGGATCGGATAGGACTCAGCCTTAATGTCAGACTTATCGAAATCGAAGAGTATGTTCCTGAACACAATAGAGCCCTGCTCCCCCGGGGGGGGTGTTGACGGTTGCGGTGGTGTGGCCGCCGTTTCCTGGGCAGGGGGAGATAGCGGTTCCGGGACGGCAGCCGGCTCAACCTCTGCGCGCTTTGGTTTGCCCCCCATCTCGCAGGTCAGCCCGATGGCGTAGAGGACATTGTTCTCATTGCCGGAACCCTGACTGTTGAAATCGATCACGTGTCGCAGGTCGCCCCTGAGCGCCAGGTCCCTTGTTAGGTAATACTTCAGGCCACCACCGTAGTTCAGGATGAAATCGTTGTCGGAATCGAGGCCCTTTCTGTCAGGATCATAGGTCGTCATGCCCACGCCGCCTGCCAGATACGGGACCACCTCGTCCGGCAGTATCCCGGTCAAGTGGTAAAGCACATCGAACCGGTAGAGATAAACGGCTGCATCATCGTCGTTGAAGTCGATCCCGGTCCCGGTGATGAGAGGCGGGCCATCATAGTCGGCGTCGACGTAGTTGAAGGACAGCTCGGCACCCCACTTCTCGGTGTAGTTGTATCCCATGCTCAGTCCGGCGGTCCAGCCGTTGTCATAGGGCAGATCGCCGTCGATAGCGTACCCACCGAGCCACGGGGTTACGTCGAAGGTTCCTGCGCGGTGTTCAGCCCATGCGGTGCTCGTGCCCGCGCACAGGATACAGGCAGTCAAAACCAATGAAATGATGACAACAGAGCGGTTTGTCATGGATACCTCCCCCTTCTTCCTCTCCGACAACCTCTCGAAGAGACAGGATTTTCACATTAAGAATGCAAAAGGCTTCGAGCAGCATCGAAGATGCGTGAGTGATTATCTATCATATGCTGTTATTAAAATCCATAGCATCATGCCGGCCCGTTCGCTGCAAGAGGGATGCCCGGGCCATCATGTGTACTCGTAGAATCCCTTGCCGGTCTTCTTCCCGAGCCAGCCTGCCTCTACGTACTTGCGCAGCAGGGGGCAGGGGCGGTACTTGGAGTCGCTGAATCCGTGGTACAGGGTCTCCATAATGGCGAGGCAGGTGTCCAGGCCGATAAGATCGGCCAGGGCCAGCGGACCCATGGGGTGGTTCATGCCGAGCTTCATGACCGTGTCGATGGATTCCTTGGTCCCCACGCCGTGATAGAGGCAGTACACGGCCTCGTTGATCATGGGCATGAGGATGCGGTTCGATATGAAGCCGGGGTAGTCGTTGGCCACTGCTGGGGTCTTGCCGAACTTCAGGGCGAGGTCCCAGGTGATCCTGAAGGTCTCCTCCGAGGTGGCTATCCCCCGGATGACCTCGCAGAGTTTCATCACCGGCACCGGGTTCATGAAATGCATGCCGATGACCTTGTCGGGACGTTCGGTCTGGGCCGCGATCCTGCCGATGGGGATGGACGAGGTGTTGGTCGACAGGATGGCATGTCCGGGGCAGGCGTCGTCGAGCTCCCGGAAGATGGAGAACTTGATGTCCTGGTTCTCCGTGGCGGCCTCCACCACCATATCCGCCTCCGCCATGTCCTTGAGGCTGGTGCTCGTCCTGATCCTTCCCAGAACGGCCTTGGAGTCGTCCTGGCTCAGGGAGCCCTTTCCCACCTGACGTGCAAGGTTCCTCGTGATGGCCTTCATCCCGTTGAGCACGAACTGCTCGTTGATGTCGTTCATGATCACACTCAGGCCGCTGGCTGCAGCCACCTGGGCGATGCCGCCGCCCATCTGTCCGGATCCTATGACGCCGAAGGTCCTTATCTCCATGGTCAGCTCCTTTCAGTAGCCTTAACGCCTCACGACCAGCGCCACGGCCTCGCCTCCTCCCAGGCAAAGGCTGGCGACGCCGATGGACTTGTCCGAACGCTGCATCTCACTCAGCAGGGTGGTGAACACCCGGGTGCCGCTGGAGCCGATGGGATGGCCCAGAGCCACGCTGCCGCCGTTCACGTTCACCTTGTCCATGTCGATGCCCAGCTCCCTGATGACCGCCAGGGTGGAGCCCGCAAAGGCCTCGTTGATCTCGAAGGAGTCGACCTGGTCGATGGTGATGCCCTCCTTCTTCAGGACCTTGGGAATGGCCAGGATAGGGGCGACGAGCACATACTTCATGTCGAGGGCTGCGCTGGCCTGGGCGCCCAGGGTCGCCAGGACTTTGCAGCCCAGTTCGTTGGCACGCTGGCGAGACATGATCACCACCGCGGAGGCCCCGTCGGAAATGACCGAGGAGTTGCCGGCCGTGGTGACGCCGCCCTTCTTGAATGCCGGGGGCATGGCCGCGAGCTGATCGTAGGTGGTCTCCCGGGGGCACTCGTCCACGCCGAAGAGCTTCGGGTCGCCCTTGCGCTGGGGGATGCTCACCGGCACGATCTCAGCGGAGAACTTCCCGTCTCGTATCGCCTGCATGGCGAGGCGGTAGGAGCGCTCGGCATACCGGTCCTGGTCTTCGCGGGATATGGTGTACTTCTCCGAGCACAGCTCGTTGGATATGCCCATGTGAAAGTCGTTCACGACGTCCCACAAGCCGTCGTGCACCATGTGGTCCTCGATACGGCCGGGTCCCATGCGGAAGCCGAAACGGGCCTTCTCGAGGTAGTAGGGGGCCATGCTCATGTTCTCCATGCCGCCCGCCACCACCACGTCGGCGTCGCCCGTCTGGACGGCCTGGGCGGCGAGCATCATGGATTTGAGTGCGGAACCGCACACCTTGTTGATGGTGATGCATTCGACCTTCCACGGCATGCCTGCCAGTACCGCGGCCTGCTTGGCCGGGTTCTGGCCATAGCCACAGGGCAGCACCATGCCCATGATGACCTCGTCGACCTGTTCCTTCTCGATCCCTGAGCGTCTGATGGCCTCTTCGATGGCTATGGCGCCGAGCTTCGTCGCACCCGTCTGGGCGAGGGTTCCGTTGAAGCCGCCGTTGGGTGTCCTGACCGCCGAGGTGATGACCACTTCCTTCATAGGTACTCCTCTCTCATTGATGACCTGCATGAGAAGCCTTCCCTGCAGGGAAGGATAACCATATGAATCGGGTGGTTAGAACAAACAAACGGAAAAAGCAAGGTTTACCTTGAAGAGAAGGGCATGATCCTTGTGCAGGTGCACGTTGACATCAGGCAGGGTATTGCAGGGAAGGGAACCGCCATCGAGAAGACCCGTGAGGTGTACGATATGGTGTTTGGAAAGAAGCGGCAGGAGCGGCACCACGTCGCCCCTGCCGGGTTGTCTTCTATTTCTTGATGCTGTACAGCACGTCCTTGCCGCGGAAGACCGCAGAGGAACCCAGTTCTTCCTCGATGCGCAGGAGCTGGTTGTACTTGGCCAGGCGCTCGCTGCGGGAGGTGGACCCGGTCTTGAGCTGGCCGGCGTTGGTGGCAACGGCCACGTCGGCAAGCCATGCGTCCTCGGTCTCTCCGGAACGGTGGGAAAAGACCGTGGTGAACCCTGCCCTGCGCGCCATCTCGATGGTCTGGATGGTCTCGGTCAGGGTGCCTATCTGGTTCACCTTGATGAGGATGGAGTTGGAAGCCTTCTCCTTGATGCCCCGGGCAAGGTAGGTGCTGTTCGTCACGTAGAGGTCGTCGCCCACGATCTGGATCTTGCCACCCATGCGCTTCATGAGCTTCTTCCAGCCGTCCCAGTCATCTTCGGCCAGACCGTCCTCGATGGACACGATGGGGAACTTGGCCACGAGACCTTCGTAGAAATCGATCATGTCCTCGGCGGTCCGCTCGGGGTCTTTCTCCGAGGCCAGGATGTACTTGCCGTCCTTGTAGAAGGAGCTGGCCGCAGGATCTATGGCGATGGCCACGTCCCTGCCGGGCCTGTATCCGGCCTTCTCGATGGCCTGCACGATGAGCTCGAAGGGCTCGGTGTTGGACTTCAGGTTCGGTGCGAAGCCGCCCTCGTCGCCCACGCCGGTGGCGTAGTCGTTCTTGATGAGGATGTCTCGCAGGGCATGGAAGGTCTCCGCCGCGTAACGCAGTGCCTCGCGGAAGTCAGGTGCGCCGATGGGCATGATCATGAACTCCTGGAGGTCCACGTTGTTGTCCGCGTGCTTGCCGCCGTTGATGACGTTCATCATGGGTACGGGGATCTCGCGGGCGAAGGCCCCGCCGAGGTGGCGGTACAGCGGCAGGCCCAGGAAGTTGGCGCCGGCCTTGGCCACGGCCACGGACACGCCGGTGGTGGCGTTCGCGCCGAGGCGGGACTTGTTCGGGGTCTCGTCAAGCTCCAGCAGCAACCCGTCGATACCCACCTGGTCCAGGGCATCCATGCCAACCAGGGCGGGTGCGACCTTCTTGTTCACGTTGTCCACCGCCTTGGTGGTGCCCTTGCCCTTGTATCTCTTGGGATCGCCGTCGCGGAGCTCTATGGCCTCGTTGGCCCCGGTGGAAGCGCCCGAGGGCACGGCTGCCCGGCCCATGTCCCCGGTGGACAGGAACACGTCGACCTCAACGGTCGGATTTCCCCGCGAATCAAGAATTTCCCGTGCTACGACATCGAGTATCTCGCTCATATCACTTCCTCCTCATAAGGCTTGTGGTCCTGTGACCGGTGCGTGTCTCAGAGACCCACAATATAGCAGGAGATGCCTTGGGATGTAAACGACTGCATGAGGTTCCGTGCGCCGTCCATGGAGGTGAACGCCCCGAGGCGGACGCGGTACACGGTGCTGCCGTACACGGTGGCCTGTTCAATGCTTGGCTGGTATCCTCTTGACTCGATGGTCCCGGCGAGCCGCAGGGCATTCTCCCTGGCCGAGAAGGAGCCGAACTGCAGGGTGTACCTGCCCCCTGAATAGTATCTCGGCATTTCCAGGACCTCGACACGCACCCTGGCGAGGCCCGCATCCACCATGCCGAGCTTCCGGGCTGCCCCGTACGACATGTCTATGATCCGGTCACCGACGAAGGGGCCCCGGTCATTGATCATGCAGACGACCTGGTTCCCGTTCGTGAGGTTGGTGACCCGCACCCTGGTTCCCAGGGGGATGGTCTTGTGTGCCGCGCTGACGCCGTACATGTCGTACGGTTCACCCTGCGCCGTGGGCTTGCCGTGGAAGTCCTCACCGTACCACGAGGCCGTGCCGGTCTCCACCCATCCCGGTCCCGGCCGGTACTGGTGGGCGCACCCGCCCAGGAGAACGACAGCGAAGAGGAGTGCCATGAAGCTACGTTTCAAGGTATTCGGTGATCTCATGCACGAGCTCCTTGATGCGGCCTTCGTCGATGATGCGGTACTTCTCGTCGATGAGGCCCTTTGTCCTGAAGGTGTCCAACGCTCCCTTGTACACCGGCAGGCAGAGAGACTCGAAGCGCTTGATCTCGCCCTTCTTGAACATCCTGGTGGCATGGCGGTTGATAGCCTTCAGGATATCCCTGCTGCTGGCGTCCCTGACCTTGTCGAGGTTGGTGGCCACACAGAGATATGATTCGAGATAATTCTCGATGAGGCCGTCGAACATCTTCAGGAGGTCCAGGGAGTTCTCGCCCACGGTATACGTCCCCTTGGTGACGGTAACGATTCCCCTTTCGGTCATGAACCGAATCGCCCTGTAGAAGCTCTCGATATCCAGGATGAACTCGTTCTCCAGGAGAGAGGCCAGGTTCCTGACCTGCTTCTGGAGGGGTTTTTCGGCAATGCCGCCACGATTCTTGAGGATCACGTTCGCTATGAGGGAGGCGGGAACGAAGAAGTTCAGTATGGTGTTCTTGTAGTACTCGAGGTGGATACGGTCTTCGTTCTCAACCACGACGAGGTTGCTGTCGGCGACGGTCTCGCCCGCGTCGATGGTCACGAGGCCCTTCGTCTTCATGAGGGCAAGGGCCTCGACGAAGGCCTCGTCCTCGTTGTTCAGGGTGGAAGAGATGTTGCAGCCGAGGTAGGCGAGGTATTCGAGGAAGATATGGAATCCCTGTCTCGCGACCGCCTCCTCGATGGCCCCACCCTGGCTCAGCAGCACGCTGGACATCAGAGTCATGGGCGTCGCCACGGTCTGCTGGTAGATGGCGGAGATGATCCTGTTCGCAACGTCATCGTAGACGCCATCCTTCTGCCCCGTGTCCATCTGGGAATAGGGCGACTTGGCATGCTGCTGCATGTAGTCGTTGAGCGAGATGGGCTTGGCAAAGCGTATGTACACCTTCCCGTACCGGTTTTTCAGTATGGAGCCGGCCTTGACCAGCCCCCAGAAGTTCTCCTTCTCCTTGGGCGCCCCCTTCATCTCCCGGATGTAGGCGTTTTCCTCGACCACGGTGTCGTACCCCACATAGACAGGCACGAAGATGACATCCCTGCTCACACCGGACTCCCATCCCTGTACGATCATGGTGAGAAGCCCTTTCTTCGGGAGCATGAGCTTGCCGGACCGGCTCCTGGTCCCCTCGATGAAGAACTCCATGGGTATGCGTTCGCCCAGGAGGGTACGCACGTAGGCGCCGAAGGACTGGGCATAGAGCGGGTTGTCCTTGAAGGTCCGCTTCATGAAGAACGCCCCTCCCTTGCGGAGCAAGCCGCCGATGGGAAAGAAGGCGAGGTTGATGCCCGCCGCGATGACCGGCACGCTCATCCAGCTCTGATAGAGGCAGTAGGACAGGATCAGATAGTCGATGTGGCTCTTGTGGCAGGGCACGTACACGAGTGAACCGTTCCGCGCCAGGTCACGCACGGACTGGAGTCCCTTCTCGTCCATGTCGACACCCTCGAATATGTTGTTGAAGACCCAGGTGAGCGACCGGTCGAGGAGATTGACGGCGACGGGGCTGAGGTCTGCCGCGATCTGGTCGAGGTGCTTCTTTACCGTGGCCTCGGCATCCTCGAGGGCCTTCTTGTCACCCTTGGCGTGGGCTTGGAGGTAGGACTGGAGCATGGGGTCCCGCAGCGTTTTCTCGATGAGGAAGGACCGGTCACGGATGGGTGCACCCGATATGTTGCTGCCCAGCACCGCGAGCCTGTGCATCAGTTCGCCCGTGATCTCCTGGGCGAGCTCCTCGAAGAACTTGCGGCTGGACAGGGCACGCTTCAGCTCCTCCTTGAGGTTGACCGGCTCCCCGTGCTCCACGAAGCCGTGCTCGCGGCCCCTGATGAGTGTGACGAACTTCCTGAAGCCTGTGATCTTCACCTGCTCCTCATCGGAGGTGTCCTTGAGCTTCAGCGGGGCACGCTTGTACACGATGCGCTGGGGCACGAGGAAGATGGGCGTATCGATCTCCCGCTGAAGCCTGAGCAGTTCGAGCACGGGGTCGGGGTGATCGTTGGAAGGCTCATGGTCGAGGTAGATCAGGGAGGCGTTCCGGCCGCCCCGCATGAAGTCGTTGTAAAAACCCTTGTCGAAGGGAGACGAACGCATGAACCTGCTCATGAGCCCCCATACGGCCTTCATGACGGGCTGGAAGAGGGGGAAGGTGCTTCCGAAGATCAGGGTGGGGGTGGGAAGCCCTACACGTTTCAGGCGGAAGTTGAGGAGAAGGGCGTCCATTGAACTTTTGGAGGCATGGGCGTAGACGATGTGCCCCTGTTCGGCCAGGATTGCGATCGACTCCCTGTAGAGCTCCGGCACGTTGATGGGCGAGAACAGCCGCCGCATAAAGGGTCGCAGGAGAGGGCCATAGGTGCCCGAGAACGTGAAGGGAGAGCCCGGTTCTTTCTCATGCATGGCCGCGATCATAGAACAGATCAACCTGAATGAAAAGAAGGGAGTTGCCTGCGTGCCTGTACCGTTTCTCTGCATGCACGGCCGGCATTTTTATGTAGAACGCGTCGATTTTTGAGGCTATATACAGGTTGATTTTTTCAGGGGAGCATGCTCATGAAACAGAAACGGACAATGACTCGATGGACCGTTGAGGATTCCGCGGACCTCTACCAGATACGGGAATGGGGCGCCGGGTACTTCAGCATTTCCGAGGACGGGGATGTCATCGTCACGCCCTTGAAGGACAGGAAGGACGTGTCGGTCAACCTGCCCGAGATCATATCTGGCATCATCGCGCGAGGCTATGACATGCCGATGCTGCTGCGGTTCGAGGATATCCTCGACTCCCAGATCATCCAGCTGCACGAGAGTTTCCGCTCGGCCATCGCACGGTTCGACTACAAGGGGGAATACAGGGGGGTCTACCCCATCAAGGTGAACCAGCAGAAACAGGTCATAGAAGCCATCACCCGCATCGGAAAGGTCTATCATCACGGTCTCGAGGCCGGGAGCAAGTCCGAGCTGATCGCTGCCCTTTCCTTTTTCGATGACAAGGAGGCCTGCCTGATCTGCAACGGCTACAAGGACCGGGAATTCATCGATCTGGGGCTGTATGCCTGCAAGATGGGATTCAAGTGTTTCTTCGTCCTGGAGATGCCGGGTGAGCTGGACCTGATCCTCGAACGGTCGAAGACGCTTGGCATCAAGCCTCTCCTGGGTGTCCGTCTGAAGCTGTCAACTCAGGCCGGCGGTCACTGGACCGAATCCGGCGGCGACAGGAGCATCTTCGGCCTGACCATCTCCCAGATCATCGAATCCATCGAGAAACTCAAGGGGTTGGGCATGCTGGACCGCCTCCAGCTCCTCCATTATCACCTGGGGTCCCAGATTCCCAATATCCGTGACATAAGGGCCTCCATCCAGGAAGCCTGCCGCGTGTACGCCGGGCTCGTGCTCGAAGGAGCGGCCATGGGTTATTTCGACCTGGGCGGTGGCCTTGCCGTGGACTATGACGGGTCCCACACCAACTACATGAACTCGCGCAACTACACCCTGGACGAGTACTGCGCCGACGTCATAGAGGCCATAATGGAGATCCTGAGCGAACACAGGATCGCCCGCCCCCCCACCATCATCACCGAGTCGGGCAGGGCGACGGTGGCGTATTACTCCGTGCTGCTGTTCAACATCTTCGAGACCAGTTCCATCGACACGGACCCGGTGCCCGAAGATTTGCCGGACGGCACACCGGACATCATCTGCAACCTGCTTGAGGTTCACAGGTCGCTCACGGTCAGGAATCTCCAGGAATGCTACAACGACGCGCTGTATTACCGGGACGAAGTGCGACAGATGTTCAAGATCGGCGACCTCACCATGAGGCAGCGTGCCCTGGGTGACAGGATATTCTGGAACATCATCCGTTCCATAAGCGAGAAGGTCAAGGAGCTGAAGTTCATTCCCAAGGACCTCGTGGACATCGATACCGCCCTGTGCGATACCTATTACGCCAATTTCAGCGTGTTCCAGTCCCTGCCGGATTCCTGGGCCATCGGGCACCTCTTTCCGGTCATGCCGGTTCACCGTCTGAACGAGATGCCGAAGAGAAACGCTATCCTTGCGGACATCACCTGCGACTCGGACGGGAAGATCGACCGGTTCATCGACAAGCAGGGGTTCAGGCGCGCCCTCATGCTCCATGCGGTCAACGACAGCCAGGACTACTACCTGGGAGTGTTCCTGGTCGGGGCGTACCAGGAGACCCTCGGAGACCTCCACAATCTTCTCGGAGACACCAACGTGGTGAGCATCCGCGTGCACAAGGACGGGAGCTACAGCTTCGTCAGGGAGATCGAAGGGGACACCGTGGCCGACGTCCTGTCCTACGTCGAGTACGAACCGAAGGCCATGACCAAGCAGTTCAGGGCCATAGCGGAACAGGCCATCGAAGACAACCTCATCACACCCCTTGAACGAAGGGAGATCATGAGGATGTACGAGGAAGGGCTCAGAGGCTATCCCTACTTCGAGAAATAGGGGCGGTCCCGGACCGTTCAGCTCCGCCGCGGGTTCATGCCTGCCCGGCCAGGCGGGCGAGTATGTTCTCGATGTCCTTCCGGTTCAATCCCGGGACCTTCTGCAGGTCCGCGGCGCTGATCGTCGAGGGATCTTTCATGCCGGCGGTGAACCGGAGCAGGGTTTTCGCCTTCTTCTTCCCGATGCCGGGGATGTCCTCGAATGATGATGCCGAAGTGCCCGAGCGCAGCTGCCGGTGATATTTCAAGGCGAAACGGTGCGCCTCGTCGCGGAGGCGCTGGAGGGTGCGCAGGCTTGCGCTCCGTTCCGGGAGCCTGATCGCGTCCTTCCTGCCCGGCAGGAAGAAGCGGTCCACCGTACCCCGCCGTGCCTTGGCCATGGCGGCCACCGGGATCCTCGGCCGGCCGAGTTCCTCCAGCGCCCTGAGAAACATGTTCAGCTGGCCCTTGCCGCCGTCGATGACGATGAGGTCCGGCCGGGTCTCGTCGCCCTTCAGCCTGCGCTCGAACACCTCCTTGAGCATGGCGAAATCGTCCTGGCCTTGAACGGTTCGGATACGGTAGTGGCGGTACAATGACTTGTCGGGCTCGCCTGCAATGAAGACCACCCGTGATGCCGCCGACGAACCACCCTGGAGGGTGGATATGTCGTAACACTCCATGCGGTAGGGTATGGCCCACAGGTGAAACGCCCTGGCGATCTCTTCGAGCGACGAGGAATCCGAGCCCTGGGCATGGGTGCGTGCGTTGTCAAGGGCCATGGCCATCCACTGGAGGGGCTTCCCGCGCATGGGTCTCGAGATCCTCACCCGGGATCCCCTGAGCCTGCCCAGCACCTCTTCGAGCATCCCGCGGTCTTCGGGAATCGTTTCCACGAGAATCGACCCGGGTATCTCGTTGCCGCCGAGGTAGAACTGGAGTATCACCGCAGTCATGAGGTCCTCCTCGGCCGCCGGCTTGACCGAGATGCTGTGGCTGTCGGTCAGCGTTCCCTTCTCTACCTGCAGGACCGCCACCTCCACCCGATCCCGGGCACCGAACGTGGCGAAGACATGGCTGTCGCCCCTGGCATGACCCACCACCACCTGGGGCACCAGGGTTGACCTGATGGCATCGATCTGGTCCCTGATCTTCGCCGCCTTCTCGAAATCGAGCAGTTCGGAAGCCCGCTCCATGCGTTCGTGCAGGGTCCTGACCAGGTCCCTGTCCCGGCCTTCGAGGAACGCTACGAGGTCGCGGACGGCCTGGTCGTAGTCGTTCCTGACGTGCCTGTACACGCACGGTGCCAGGCACAACCCGATGGAATGGAAGATGCACGGCCTCGTGCGGTTGGCGAACTCGGTATCCTTGCAGCGCCTGACCGGGAAGATGCGGCCTATGGCAGAGAGCGTCCTGCGGGTGGCCTGGGCGGAGGAGTAGGGGCCGAAATAACGGGAGCCATCGGAGACGACCCTGCGGGTGACGCTGATGGAAGGCCATTCGGCCGATGCGGTGATCTTGATCCTGACATAGGTCTTGTCGTCCTTGAGGTCGATGTTGTACCGGGGCTTGTGGGCCTTGATCATCTGGTTCTCGAGCAGCAGGGCATCGGCCTCGCTGCGCGTGAGGATGAAGTCGATCCTCTGCGTGTCCCCGACGATCCGGGGGGTCTGGATGCGGTCGTCCTGGTGGAGGTAGGATCTCAGGCGTGCCCTCAAGTTCCTGGCCTTGCCTATGTAGACGATCCGCTCCGCGGCGTCGCGCAGGATGTAGACGCCCGTTTCCCTGGGGAGGGTTCTTATCATGGCCTCGGTCAGTGCCATGACACGATGATACCATGAACGGGATGACAGGCAAAGCGGGCCTGAATTCCCTGTTGACAGGAGTTCACGAGAACTTCAAAGATACTGGTGATCCGAGTCTCTGCCGGAATGCATGGGGATGCGATGAAACTGATATACGGCCTGGGAAACCCGGGCGGAAGATACGAGCGCAACAGGCACAACGTGGGATTCATGGTGGTGGATCACATCGCACGGAAGTGGGGCATTTCCGTGAAGAGGATGAAGGTCGACGTGCTCTGCGGCTCGGGCAGGGTTGCCGGGGTGGAAACGACGCTGGCAAAGCCGCAGACCTTCATGAACCTCAGCGGGGCGCCGTTGAGGATGCTGCATGTCGACGCTGAGGACCTCGTCGTCATCCACGACGACATGGACATACCGTTCGGGCAGGTACGCATCAAGAAGAGCGGTGGAACCGGTGGCCACAAGGGGCTGGAATCCATTCGGGGCGCCCTGGGCACGGGCGAGTTCCTCCGTGTCCGCTTCGGCATCGGCAGACCCCCCGGGGACATGGATCCCAGCGACTACGTGCTCGAGGACATTCCCCCCGTCGACCGGGAAGGACTTGTCGAGCAGATAGAGAAGGCCGCCTCTGCGGTGGAGCTGTGCGTCAGGGGCGAGGTGACCCGGGCCATGAACGCCTTCAACAGACGCGTCACGAGCACCGAGCAGCAGGAGTGACACACCGGTATGACCCCGACCGTCAGGTCTCTGCCGAAGTCGCACTGGCAGCGGGCAGGTAGAAGCGCTGGGCGTAGTCCTTCACCATCCGGTCTGCGATGAAGCGCCAGCCCATGCTCTTGATGCCGTGCTTCATGCGCCTGACCCACTCGGTGGGCGTGCCGCTCATGTCGCGCTGGTAGTACATCGGGATCACTTCCTTCTCCAGGGTTTCGTAGAGGTAGTCCGCATCGCGCTGGTTCTGCACGGACAGGTCGTTGTGCATGCCGCCATGGCCGATGGCGAAGCCGTTCCTGCCGTCGTATGCCTCGTTCCACCATCCATCCAGGACGGAAAGGTTGAGGCCGCCGTTGAGGACCACTTTCTGCCCGCTGGTCCCGCACGCCTCGAGGGGGCGACGGGGGGTGTTCAGCCAGACGTCCACGCCCTGGACGAGGTGACGCGCCACGTTGTAGTCGTAGTTTTCGACGAACACGATGCTGCTGCGGTGCTGTCTGCTGTAGCTCAGCTGCGCGATCCGCTGGAGTAGCCTCTTGCCGTCATCGTCGCGGGGATGCGCCTTGCCTGCGAAGATGATCTGGATGGGGCGTCGGGCGTCGTTGATCAGCTTGGTCATGCGGTCGAGCTGAGATATGATCAGGTCTCCCCGCTTGTACGTGGCGAACCTTCTGGCGCAGCCTATGGTGAGCACGTCGGGATCGAGGATATGGTCGATCTGCCTGAGCAGGTCCTTCTGGCCCAGTCGTTCCGACTGAATCCGCAGGCGGCGCCTGACAAAGCGGATGAGGCGCATCTTCAGATACTGGTGCGTCTCCCACAGCTCGCCGTCGTCGATGTCGTCGACCCTTTCCCACACGTCCGGGTGAACCATGCGCGTTGCCCAGTTCTGCCCGAGGCGGGTCTCGAAGAGCTGGTACATCTGCGGGGCAAGCCAGGACAGGACATGCACGCCATTGGTGATGTGGCCGATGGGCACTTCCACCTCCGGCCTGCCGGGCCACAGGTCCTTCCACATGAGTCGGCTCACGGTCCCGTGGATGGCGGAAACGCCGTTGGCCCGACGGGACCCCTTGATGGCGAGGACGGTCATGCAGAAGGTTTCGGTGTGGTTGTCCGGGTTCACGCGGCCCAGGGCCATGAACTCATCGTGGGACAGTCCCAGCTTCTCACGGAAGATGCCGAGATGGTCCTCTATGAGATCCGCAGCGAAACGGTCATGCCCTGCCGCCACCGGTGTATGCGTGGTGAAGACGGTATAGAGAGAGACACGGCGCAGTGCCCGGTGAAACGGGATCTGGTCGTATTCCATGATACGGCGGATCTCCTCGAGGATGGCAAACGAGCTGTGCCCCTCGTTGAGGTGCAGCACGCCCGGGTGGATGTTCAGTGCCTGGAGTATACGGGCTCCACCGATTCCCAGCAATACCTCCTGGCGGATGCGCAGCCTGTTGTCTCCTCCGTAGAGACGGTTCGTGAGCTCCCGGTCTTCGGCGGAGTTGGCCTGAACGTTGGAATCGAGCAGCATGAGCCTCACGCGCCCTACCTGGAGCTGCCACACCCGGGCATGCAGGGGGGTGGTCTTCGTGTCGATCCGGACGACAAGATGCTCACCCTGCTGGTCCAGGACAGGTTTGAAGGGGAGCCGGGCTATGTCGAGGTCGACGTAGTCCTCCTCCTGCCAGCCGTCATGGTTCAGCCTCTGGTTGAAATAGCCCTGCTGGTAGAGGAGGCCGATCCCGATGAGGGGGATGCCGAGGTCGGAGGCGCTCTTGAGGTGGTCGCCGGCCAGGATGCCCAGGCCTCCCGAGTACACAGGCAGAGACTCGTGCAGGCCGAATTCGGCCGAGAAGTAGACAACGGGCCGGTTGTTCACGTTCCCGCAGTGAATGGCGCCCCAGGTCCTCTCGTTCTCCATGTACTCGTTGAGTCGGCGGAACGCGTGGTTGATGCGGCTGTGGAGTACCAGTTCGGCGGCGCGTTCCTCCACCTGTTCGGGTGTTATCTGGTTCAGGAAGGCGATGGGGTTGTGTTCGACCTCGCGCCACAGGTGCGGGTCCAGATCGGTGAACAGGTTGATGACCTCCGGGTGCCATGTCCACCAGAGGTTCTGGGCCAGGACCCTGAGGCGGTCGTGCAGGTGGTTCCTCGCATCTGCCATGGGCAGCTTCCCTCCTTGTCATTGAAATGAAATGATGTGGGCATTCTAACACAAAAGAAGCGAGCTGTTGATCGAATTGAATGGGATAAGGAAGGATACTGCTCGAAAGCAGGGCATGCGATCCGGGGCAGCCAGCACCGAACAGCTTGTTGCTTTAAGCCCTCGATCTGGATATACTCCACCGGTGCCTTGGCGGATACGAGGGAGATATCATTAGAAAGGGAGCATACTATGGGAGAAATCAAGAAAGGCGATGTCGTGAAGTTGAAGAGCGGAAGCCCTGCCATGACGGTCGAGAATGTCGATTCCGACGGTACGCTCAGCTGTGTCTGGTACGACAACGACAGGAATGAAATCGTTGCGAGGAAGTTTTCGTACGAGTGCCTTGATCTCGCTGCCTCTATAAAACCCAAGAAGAAATAACCCACCTCGCCCCAAGGGCTGCACAGAAGGTCCGGTGATGAGCCGGGCCCCGGCGGACGAACGGCTTTCCGGATGAGTTCATGGCCTTGAACCGGGGCCGCTTTCAGCGAGGGAGCGGGACCATGCGAAGCACAGGCAGGCGTGCAATTCTATCCTGCCAGCGGTCCCCTGGAATTATCCCCTTGCTCAATCGTGGCTGAAGGTCATCTTCTTTGCTTCGATCCCCACGATCACGTGGCCTTGACAGGCCTGTGTCGGAAATACCACAGTTACATCAGGTATCCACATGAAATCACTGATGACCCATCTGGCACACGGTATGCTTCCAGGGGGGTGATTCCTCCTATTGTTCAACGAGAGAACACACCATGAATGAGATCATCGGGGAGGGCAGCACATGCCCTCCCGAATTTTATGTGCATGAATTCTCCATACTTGGTATGGTGTTCCGGTAAAGAAAGAAAATACTGGTACGGGGGGGTTCCATGGGGATACTCGTCAAGTGGCTCCTAATGACTGTGGCTATCATCATCACCGCCTATGTGCTTCCCGGTGTCTCGATCCAGGGATTCGGCACGGCGCTTCTCGCGGCACTGGTGCTCGGGCTCATCAATGCGGTGCTGCGCCCCATATTGCTCGTGCTGACCATTCCCCTGACGGTAATTACACTGGGGCTCTTCATCTTCATTCTGAACGGGCTTCTCGTCCTCCTGGCAAGCGTTCTCGTGAGCGGTTTTTCGGTCGTGAACATCTGGTGGGCGATTCTCTTCAGCCTCGTCTTCTCGGTGGTGAGCTTCATACTCCAGCAGATCTTCGTCTGACCGGTCGTGGAGACCATGGGGGGCGGGCGATTCGGGATGACCGGATCGACGGGTGAAGCCTCGCGTCCGAGAGGTGTCCCCCCTTGACAGAAAAACCGCGCCGTTTTCCTTCCCGATGTAGACAATCCAGACATCCCACTCGTCATAGATGACAACAGACAAGGATGGGGAGGGGCTATGAATAGACTGCTTCTGGGCACAGTTCTCTCGGCGGTGATCGTCTTTGTCCCGCTACCGGCAACGGCAGATACCGATATAGATATAGGTATCTCTTTACCCCCCATCGTGTTTGAGGGTCCCCCGGAAATGGTCGTGCTGCCCGATACCTACGACGTGTACGTTGTCCCCGACATAGATATCGATCTGTTTTTCTGGAACGGATGGTGGTGGCGTCCATGGGATGGCAGGTGGTTCTGCTCGCGCTATTATGACCGGGGCTGGGTCCACTACCGGTATATTCCGAAATTCTATTACGATGTAGACCCGCATTGGAGAAGATACTACAGAGACCGGTCCTGGTACGGCCACCGGTGGAACTATGTGAGGATCCCCCACGGACACCTTCAGCAGAACTGGAGGGACTGGCACGACAATCGACAGTGGGAGCGGCAGGGACCATGGGGCGTACACAGCTACAAGCCACGGCCGCACCAGCAGCGACAGGAAATGAGGCATCAGAGACAGCAGCAGTACCAGCAGAGACCCGAGGTCAGGCGATATCGCCGTCAGTAAGCGTCGAGACCGCATCGAACCCGTGCAAAGCGAGGGGCACTATGCAGAAGATGATCGGATTTGCTCTGTTGACCTTGTCGTCGTTGTTCCTGACGGCCTGGTTCCCGGCCGTGACGCCTGACCAGAGGATCGCAATGGAGGCGCAGTGGGGATGGTCGCACGTAGAAACGGATCTGGACAATGACGGCTCCCTGGACGAAATCGTCTACAGCCACTACGACGACCGGGGTCGGCTGCTCTGGAAGAGATGGGATACCCCGCATGATACGCATTACCAGGACTTGTATTACAATGCATACGGGAGGCTCGAATATGAGGAGTGGGATTACCATGACGACGGCACGATAGACGAGGTCTATTATTATGACTACAACTCAAACGACATGCTGTTCCGATTGCGCATGGATTTCGACGCCGACAATGAAGTTGATGAGGCCGTGTACTATTCGTATTACGCCGGGAGATTGGTGCAGAGGGAGATCGACTACGACCTCGATGGAACGCCGGACGAGGTGACTGAATACAGCTATGATCGATCGGGGAGGGTGGTACGGGGGGACCATTACTCCAGCGACCCCGCGTGGGATGATCAGACGACCTTCTACTCCTACGATGAATCAGGAAGGGTAGAGAGCCAGGAGGAGGATTACGATGACGACGGCCTGATCGATTACATCTCCCTGTACTACTACGACACGGCCGGCAGACCATACAGAGAACTGGATAACGACGTGCAGGACGACCCTCGAACGGAATATCAGGATGCCACCCGGACCTTATTCTACGATTACGGGTCAGACTGCTGTCATGATGATTGTGACGGATACTGTGATGATGATAGTTGTTTCATCTCGACTGCCGCATCGGACAGGCGTTTCCCTCCAGGGTTGCATGCCCCTGCCATCGCGGGGTTCGTGCTCGCGGTCGTCTCATCTGTTACGAAGAAGATCGTTGGAGAAGAGGCCGGGTAGGCATGCCGACGATCTCGGCGGCAAGGAGTCTGCCCCGGGATGTCTTCTCTTTCGTCTTCATTGATCCGCAGGAATGTGCTAACACTACCCCCCTATGATCGAGAAGATACCCTTTCTCCACCGGCAGCGGATGTACAACATCATCGTCGAGGAAGACATCGCATTCACTGCGCTGCACAGCCTCCTTGACGACCTCATCGGCCAGGGGGCGTTCGAGGCCGGAGAGGACTGCGGAGAACTCTACAGGTTTCAGCACGGGGACGTCAGCTACACCATCGGGGTCGACGGGGTCGACGTGATCATCTCCATCAGATGATGACCAGCCTCCAGCAATGACCGACATCCACCTCTGCCAGCCCGACGGGGCCAAGTCCTGCGCAGCATGCTGCGGAATCTACAACTACGTGGAGAACACGCGGGATGCCCTTGCGGGTCGATTCCTCTTCCGCACAAGGCTCTTCGACCGCGTGCGGGAGAACAGGATGTCCATAGAGGATTACCGGGAGGTGATCCGTCACCGGGAGAACGCCAAGCGTATCTATGCCACCATCTACACCTGCGAGTTCGTGGGGTTTCTCGACGAGGGGCGCCGGAAGGTGGGATGCCTGCTCCATCCCCTTGGCAACGGAGGGAACGACCTGCGAACCGCGAGCTTCTACGGGAGGGATATATGTGAAGGCCACTTCTGTCCCAGCTACCAGAAGCTCGAGAGCCACGAGGTCAAGATCCTCCTGGCCGCCCTTGACGACTGGTACCTCTACGGCGCAGTGGTCACAGACATCGATTTCGTGAAGACCTTTTTCTCCATCGTGCAGAACACCCTCGGCGATGCACTGGACGCAGGCATTATCGAGCATCGAAGAGACCTCCTGGACATCGTCAGCCGCTACTTCGAGCTCAAGTCCTCCTGGCCGTTCAGGGATACCAGCCGACCGCGATTCGGGAAATACTACTTTGTCGGCGAGGAGTACGACATCGCCCGCATCGATTATCAATTTCTCGGCGCCGAACCGTCGCCCTACGATGCCATATTTGCGAGCCTGTCGTCTTTTTTCAAGAATAAGGATGAGCTCAACCGGGCAAATCTGATAATACATGATCTCATGGGGGATTTCTGCAGTGCATACACACAGGCTCATCGATGATATCATCCGTCTTGCCCTGGAAGAGGACGGCCCGGACATAACCACCGAGGCGATCTTCCCGGCGGAAGCGACGCTCGATGCGGTCATGAAGGCAAAGGAACACGGTGTGATCGCAGGCCTGGACGTTGCAGCGGGCGTCTTCTTCATCACGGACCCGGCCATCGTGTGTACCTTTGACGTCAAGGACGGCGACGCGGTGAGCCCGGGGCAACGGATAGCCGTTGTCACGGGACCTGCCCGGGGCATCCTCAAGGCAGAACGGGTGGCGCTCAATTTTCTCCAGCGCATGTCCGGCATCGCCACCATGACGGCCCAATACGTTCACAGGCTCCAAGAGACCCAGGCGAGGATCCTCGATACCCGGAAGACCGCGCCGGGACAGCGCCTCCTCGACAAGGCCGCCGTTCGGTGCGGTGGGGGGCAGAACCACCGCATGGGCCTTTTCGACATGGCCCTCATCAAGGACAACCATATCGATGCGGCGGGGTCAATGCCCGAGGCGGTGGCCAGGGTGAGACGGACATGCCCCGGTATACCCGTGGAGGTAGAGGCCAGGACCATCGACGATGTCAGGACACTGCTGGAATTGAAGGTGGACCGCATCATGCTGGACAACTTCAGCCTCGACATGATGCGTCGGGCAGTGGCGCTGGTGGCAGGCCGGGTTCCCCTGGAGGCCTCGGGCGGGATCACGCTGGAGACCGTGCGGGACGTGGCGCTGACCGGGGTCGACTATATCTCCGCAGGCGAGATCACCCATTCCGTGAGGGCGCTCGACATTTCCATGATCATCGAGGAGGCGCGATGACGGATCAGGAGGCGCGTGCGATCATTGCAGGCAGGAAGCAGGAACTGGGAGACCGTCTCGTCATACTGGGACACCACTATCAGAAGGATGAAATCGTCGAGTTCGCCGACTTCACGGGAGATTCCCTGGAGCTCGCCCGAGCGGCCGCGCAGGTTGACAGGGCGGAATACATAGTGTTCTGCGGCGTGTTCTTCATGGCGGAGACGGCCGCTATCCTGGCCCCATCCAGGCAGGTGTACATACCGGACCGGAAAGCGGGATGCCCGCTGGCGGACATGGCGCCGGTGGAACTCGCGGGCAGGGCGTGGGTCGCACTCACCGCCTTTGAGCCATCGGTGGTACCGGTCACCTACGTGAACTCATCGGCCGCACTCAAGGCCTTCTGCGGTGTCCGGGGCGGTGCGGTGTGCACCTCGGCCAATGCGGGCAGGGTCATGACATGGGCACTGGAGAAGGGGCGGAAGGTCCTGTTCATGCCCGACATGAATCTGGGGAGGAACACGGCCAGGGCCCTGGGCATCCCCGAGGACGAGATCGCGCTGTGGGACAGCGAGAGGGCAGACGGCGGGCTGGCCGAGGCGGAGGTCCGGAAGGCCCGCATAGTCCTGTGGAAGGGCTGGTGTCCCGTGCACTGCCCGCAGTTTACGGTGGACGACGTGCGGCTAGTCAGGTCTCGATACCCGGGCATCCGCGTCATGGTGCACCCCGAGACCGACCCGGGCACGGTCAAGGTTGCGGGGGAGGCAGGATCGACCTCCCAGATACTCTCGGCCATCGAGTCGCTGCCCGACGGCGAAAGGCTCGCCGTGGGCACCGAGGCGAACATGGTGTACCGCGCGGCCCTCAAGAGTGCCGGACGTGTTGAGATCCTGCCGCTCAAAGAGGTATACTGCGCAGACATGGCAAAGATCACCCTGACGAAGCTGGCCGAGACGCTCATGGGGGTCGGTGGGACCGAAAGACGGGTGGTCGTCCCGAAGGGCATCGCAGAGGATGCGAGCAGGGCTCTGACCGCCATGCTGAGGATATAGTCATGGGAACCCCTCGCAAGGAGGCCGAATGCCTCGTCATCGGTACGGGCATTGCCGGTGCCACGTGCGCCCTCATGGCTGCCAGGATGGGCATACGGGTCTGTCTCATCACCAAGCGGTCGGACATATTCGCCACCAACACGAACCGGGCCCAGGGCGGCATCGTGTACCGGGGCAACGGCGACACGGTCGAGATGCTCGTGGCGGACATAATACGGGCGGGCAGGGGCATCAACTCGGCGGAGGCCGTGGAATTCCTCGCTGAGAAGGGCCCGGATGTGGTCAAGGAGGTGCTCATCGATGACCTCAAGGTGGACTTCACCCACCTCACCGGTGCCCAGGACGAGGATTTCGACCTCACCCGCGAGGGCGCGCACTCGGTGAACCGTATCCTCTACTCGGCCGACAACACGGGCGAGGTCATCGAGAAGGCCCTCATCAGGGCGGTGAAGGGGCACCCGAACGTTGAGGTCCTCACCGAGGCCACTGCCATCGACCTCATCACGCTCCACCACCATTCCAATGACATCCAGGCATCCTACCAGCTCGACAACCGGTGCCTGGGTGCATATGTGTTCCTGAACAGGAAGAAAGAGGTGATACCCATTCTTGCCCAGTACACCGTGCTTGCCACGGGCGGACTGGGGGACATCTACCTCCACACCACCAACGAGAAGGGTACGGTGGGCGACGGTATGGTCATGGCCCAGCGGGCAGGGGCACGTATGATCAACATGGAGTTCATGCAGTTCCACCCCACCACGCTCTACATCCCGGGGGCACGGAGATTCCTCATATCCGAGGCGGTGCGCGGCGAGGGTGCGAGGCTCAGGAATCTCCGCGGCGAGTACTTCATGGAGCGCTACAACCCCGAACTCAGGGATCTGGCGCCGCGTGACGAAGTGGCGCGCGCCATCTGGGAGGAGATGATCCACTATTCAGAAGACCACGTCCTCCTGGACATCGCGGGCTTTGTGGACGAGGATATACCGAAGAGGTTCCCCACCATCTGCGCAACCTGCAGGGAAGCCGGCATCGATATCACGAGGGAGCCGGTGCCGGTGGTGCCGGCGGCACACTACTTCTGCGGCGGGGTCCACGTGGACATCCGGGGACGCACGTCCCTGAAGGGTCTCCACGCCGTCGGGGAGGTCTCGTGCACCGGACTCCACGGCGCCAACCGGCTGGCCTCGACGTCGCTGCTCGAGGGTCTCACCTGGGGCTACTATGCGGCGGTCGACATCACGGAACGGATCAACGGGGGGAAGACCGTACCCCCCAGGGTCCTTGGATCGGCCCGGGACTGGATCCCCACAGGCAGCATGGAGAACGAGGACCCTGCGCTCATCGCCCAGGACTGGATGGCCATCAAGAACACCATGTGGAACTACGTGGGCATCGTGCGTACCCCGCCCCGGCTCAAGCGTGCCATCGAGGACATGCGGCACATGTACCTCAGGATCGAGGAGTTCTACAAGGAGACCCCGGTGTCCAAGGACATCATCAGCCTCTTCCAGGGGACGGCTTCGGCCATCATGGTGGCAGAGGCGGCCCTGAGAAACCGCACCTCCATCGGGTGCCACTACATCGCCCCGTCCGTGGGCCTCGAGAGCAGCTATCCGGCGATCAGGTAGGGGCGAAATGCACTGCAGCGCCTTCGGGGAGGTTCATGTGTCACCTCTCACTCTCTACAGTGAACGCTGCCCCGCTTCCGGTTGTGCTCCTTGATGGCCGCGAGCACGGAGACGCAACGGTGCATCTCGTCATAGGCAGGGATGCCCAGCTCCTCGAGTTCCGACCTGAACGACCTCATCCCGTCGCCCATACCGGCGAGCCAGGCAACCACGGGCTTGCCGAGCTCGTTCTTGAGCCTGGCCATGTCCGAGAACATGGCGCGGTCGGCCATGTTGGTGAAAATGTGGACGACCACCGAATCCACGGCCGGGTCATGCATGATCGCCTCGCTGACCTCCGTATAGACTTTCTGGACACCGCTGTACTCGATGGCGGGCCATATGTCCGCAGGATTGGAGGGGTCCATCCAGGGAGGGTAGACGGCCTTGAGCGACTTCAGGGTCTCCGGGCGCAGTTCCGCCAGGGACAGGCCGGCATCATGCAGCAGGTCCGAGGTCACGATGCCCCCGCCGCCGGAAAAGGTGATCACCGCGGTGCCGGCATCGTGGTGGATACGGCAGCTCCGTGACGTGGAAAAGCCCCTGAGCAGGTCCATGAGCTCGTTCATGTCCGTCGCCTCGATGATGCCGGACTGCCTTATGGCGGAACGCATGATGGCGTGGTCCGAAGCCATGCTCGCGGTGTGGCTCATGGCAGCCCTGGCACCACCCGGACTGCGGCCGCCCTTGAGCAGCACGATGGGCTTGTCCGTGTCCGACGCAAGGCGGAGGAACCTCCTGGGCTCGACTATGGACTCGGCATAGAGGCCGATTGCCTCTGACGTGGGGTCGTTGATGAAGTACTCGAGAAGCTCGGTCTCGTGTACGTCGCACTTGTTGCCGATGGAGCACATCTTGCTGATGTTCAGGCCTCCCCGCTCCAGGATCATCATGAGGAATCCGGCGGAGAGCATGCCGCTCTGGACGATCATGGACACATCGCCCGGCTTGAGCAGCTTTTTCCAGGCATCGGTGTACATGAAGGAAAACACGTGTCCGCTGTGAGCATCCAGGAGCCCCATGCAGTTGGGACCCCAGAGCCGGATGCCATGCCTTCTCGCCAGGGAGACGCATTGCTCCTGGAGCCTCCTGCCTTTAGGGCCGACCTCGGCGAAGCCCGCCGACTCAATGACGATGCCCTTGACCTTTTTGGCCGCGCACTCCTCGATGGTCCTCGGCAGTGAGGGCGCAGGCACGAAGAACAGGGCCAGGTCGAAGTCGGTCGGGATGGACGACACGTCGGGATAGCAGGGTCTGTCCAAGATGGAGGACAGCCGTGCATTGACGGGGAAGACATCTCCCCTGTAGCTGTGGAGCGTGTTCCTGAAAAGATGGAACCCGCCCTTTGCCTGATTGTCGCTGGCGCCGATGACCGCTATGCCCCGGGGGTTGAAAAAGAAATCCATGGATGCATGACCCTCACGCGATGTCTGAATGTGCTGCATGAGATGTGTTAGAGGATTTACGATGACTTGTCAATTATGGCCCTCGCACCACACTATGGTGAAAAGGCATAAGGGTTTCGGGTTACGGAACCCTTTGCAAGGGTGGCGTGTGAATGCCCAATAAGATGATATCACGAATGAAAAATGATTCCCGGGAGATGGCATGGCATTCGCAATCACCCTGAACATTCCAGTCTGCAAGGTATGCGAGTGAACCCGGAGAAGAGAAACGGCAGCATGTGCAGCATATGCAATGAGCGTGAGGCGGTCATCGAGTGCGATGGATGTCAGAGACCGCTGTGCAAGAAGTGCCGGAGCATTGAGATATGGCGTTCACCCGGAAAAGAGGTGAGCATACGGTATTTCTGTCCTCAATGTCGGGACGATGCCGGGGCGGACAAGGGGGAGAAGGGCACCAGGGTCTTCGGGCTGGGCCAGGTGACCGACATGGTCAACCAGGAGCAGACAAAGGCAAACAGGTTCAAGATCAAGCTCAAGATATGACAGGGCGCCAGACCATACGGTATGGTCGTGATGCCATAGCCAGCACCCCCCGGTTTTGGTGAAGACACCACAGACCCTGAGCTGGTGATGCATAAAGATAGTGATATCAGCAAGATAAATGATTTCAGCCACTGGCACAGATCTCGCAATATGAATGACAACGGAAAGAGCCGGCCCCGCAGCACGAGGGGTGACACCACACGCGACATGGGGGCCGGACCGTCAGAGGAAAGCTTACAGGGGCCAGAAAAGAAGCAAAGGAAGGAAGAGGCAATACTCGAGAAAACAAGTTCTTAACTGAAACCTCCTTTTTGATGCCAGAAGAAGGGACATACCATTCCGCAACCGTCCCCACACCTGATTCTTCTGGCATTTTTTTTGTCCCGGTGAAGGACCACGACATCTCGTCGAAGGCCGTTTTCCCTTGACAACCCCGGACAATTTCATTAATAGCTCACCATTCTTAAAGCACAACCATGTGTTCGAGGTGCACCATGTATGCGGTTATAAAGACAGGCGGCAAGCAGTACAAGGTTGAAGAGGGCGACATCGTCCGAGTGGAGAAGATTGAGGCTGAAAAGGGTGATGCGGTCACCTTCGACAATGTCCTGCTCATAGGCGGGGACGAGTATGCCATCGGGACGCCCACGGTAAAGGGCGCCAGCGTGAGCGCCTCGGTTGTCAGGCAGTTCCGGGACAAGAAGATCGTCGTGTTCAAGATGAAGCGCCGGAAGAGATACCGCAAGACCCAGGGGCACCGGCAGTACCTGACCGAAGTGCGCATCACCAAGATCTCGAAAGATTAGGAGGCGTTTTCAGCCATGGCACACAAGAAATCCGGCGGAACATCGCGCAACGGCAGGGACACTGCCGGCAAGCGTCTGGGCGTCAAGCGGTTCGCTGGCCAGCAGGTCAAGGCGGGGAGCATCCTCGTGCGCCAGCGCGGCACCAAGATCCATCCCGGCGAGAACGTGGGGTGCGGGAGAGACTACACCCTGTTTGCCCTGAAGGACGGTGTAGTGAAGTTCGAAACGCAGGAAAGCACCAGCAAGAAGGTGAAAGTCGTATCCATTACCGCCTAGCCTATGGACTTCATTGACGAGTCCAGGATCTTCGTCAAGGCAGGCAACGGCGGTAACGGGTGCTGTTCGTTCAGGAGAGAGAAGTTCATCCCCAAGGGCGGTCCTGACGGTGGCGACGGGGGCAATGGCGGCGACGTCATCATCGAGGCGAGTCCCCACTACCACACCCTTCTCGACCAGCGGTACCATCCCCACTACAAGGCCCAGCGCGGTCAGCACGGCAAAGGCAAGAACTGCACCGGCAGGTCGGGGGAAGACCTTGTCATCCATGTGCCCGTGGGCACCCAGGTCAGGGACTTCGAGTCCGGCGAGGTCGTCGCCGACCTGGTTCAGGCAGGGCAGCGCATGGTCGCTGCCAGGGGCGGCAGGGGCGGCAGGGGAAACGCCCGGTTCGTCACCTCCACCCGGCAGGCTCCGAAAAACTGTGAACCCGGCACTGAGGGAGAGGAAAGATCCTTCAAGCTGGTGCTGAAACTCCTGGCCGACGTGGGTCTCGTGGGGTTCCCAAACGCAGGAAAATCCACACTGATTTCGAAGATCTCCAGCGCCCGGCCCAAGATCGCGGACTACCCCTTCACGACCCTGGTCCCCAATCTCGGCATGGTGAGGCACAAGGGTGCCGATTTCGTGGTAGCGGACATACCGGGCATCATCGAGGGGGCCCACGAGGGGGTGGGTCTCGGCCTGCGATTCCTGCGGCACATTGAACGCACGCGCATCCTTTTGTACCTCGTCGATCTCTCGCCCGATTCGGGCAGGGATGCCTCACGCGAGCTGCAGGTACTCATGCGCGAGCTGAGAGAGTACTCGCCCGAGCTCCTTGAAAGGAAACAGATCGTGGTTTTCAACAAGTGCGACCTTCCCGGGGCCGAAGAACGTGCCAAAGAAGCTGTTGCCTTTGCCAGGGGTGCAGGGTATCCTTTTTTCACGGTATCGGCCCTGACCGGACATGGGGTCGAAGGAATACTGGACCACATCGTGAAGGAACTCTATGAAGTCAGGAACGAGGGCGGGACTGAAGACGTGTAGGAGGGTCCTCATAAAGATCGGATCCCAGGTGCTCAGCACCGGGCACGGACTTAACAACCGTGTCATCGAGAGGCTCTGCGACGACGTCGCGCTCATGAGAGACAGGGGCAGGGAGTTCGCGCTCGTGTCATCGGGCGCCATCGCCGAGGGAAGGGCCATCATGAAGGTGAAAGACGGCAAGACCGCGCTGTCCAAGAAGCAGGCCCTTGCGGCCATCGGCCAGGGGAGCCTCATGCGGGCATACACCGATGCCTTCAGGCGGTACGGATACACCGCAGCCCAGATCCTCATCACCCGGGAGGACCTGGATGACCGGCGCAGGTACCTGAACATCCGCAACACCTTCACCTCCCTCTTCGAGATGGGCGCCGTACCCATCATCAACGAGAACGACACCGTGGCAGTCGAGGAGATCCAGTTCACGGACAACGACATGCTCGCCGCCATGATCATGCCGCTCGTGGAGGCGCACATCCTGATCATCCTCACCGACATAGAAGGGGTCTATTCCAAGGACCCCAAGGCCCACGACGACGCGGCGATCATCCACGACATGCCCGAGCTCAGGTCGAAGGACCTCAAGGCATACGGTGAAGGGTGCAACGCCCTGGGAAGGGGCGGAATCAGCTCCAAGCTCGAGGCCGCCTACCGCGCCTCCATGCTCGGAGTGCCCACCGTCATCGCGTCGGCCTACACACCCCAGGTGATCAGCTCCATCCTCGATGGAAGGGAGATCGGGACCTTCGTGCACCCCAAGAAGAAGGCCATGCTCACGCAGAAGGACCACTGGCTCGGTTTCGTGTCGCGGCCCAAGGGCAAGGTGGTCGTGGACGACGGGGCCGCCGCCATGGTCCTGACAAAGGGCAAGAGCCTCCTGCCCGTCGGCGTGGTCGACGTGGCGGGCAGTTTCATGCCGGGAGACCCGGTGGAGATCGTCCAGAAAAACGGAGAGTCCATCGCAGTGGGGCTGAGCAACTTCACCACCGAGGAGGTCATCAAGATCATGGGTGCGAGCACCAGGGACCTTGCCCTGATCCTCAGCCATGACTGCGACGAAGAGGTCGTTCACCGGAATAACATGATCTTGCGGAAGGAGATCCTGTAGTGCCCAGCGAGATGATCAGGGACATCGCCGAAGCTGCGAGAAAGGCCTCCCGTAAGCTTGCGGTGCTTTCCAGCGCGGCCAAGGACACGTCCCTGAGGCACATGGCAGAAACCCTCAGGCATCATGCGACGTATCTCCAGGAAGAGAACGCCAGGGACCTCGAAACGGCACACGCGACCGGTCTGAGTCCCGCCATGATCGACCGGCTCACCCTCAGCGAAAAGGTCATTGAGGGCATGGCCCGTGGCATGGAGGAAATCGCCGAGCTCCCCGACCCGGTAGGCAGGATCACGGGCATGGCCAGGAGGCCCAACGGTCTCGTGGTCGGAAGGATGCGCATACCCCTGGGAGTCGTGGCCATCATCTACGAGTCCAGGCCCAACGTGACGGCCGACGCGGCTGCACTGTGCCTGAAATCGGGCAACGCCGTGATCCTGCGCGGGGGGTCAGAGGCCATCCATTCCAATGCGGCCATCGTGAAGATACTCAGGGAGTCCCTGAGGAGCACGGGCATCGATCCGGAAGCCGTCGGGTTCATCCCTGTCGCCGACCGCCAGGCCATCATGGACATGCTCCGCCTGGAGGACCTCATCGACCTGGTCATACCCAGGGGGGGCGAGGGGCTCATCAGGACGGTCTCCGAGAACTCCCTTATCCCGGTGCTCAAGCACTACAAGGGCGTATGTCACATCTTCGTGGACCGGCAGGCCGACCTCGAAAAGGCCTACAGCATCTGCCTGAACGCCAAGGTTCAACGCCCCGGCGTTTGCAATGCCATGGAGACGCTCCTCGTCGACTCCCCCGTGGCAGGCATCTTCCTGCCGAAGATGGCCGAGCTCTTCACCAAAAACGGCGTGGAGCTCAGGGGGTGCAGCAAGACCCGCGCACACCTCCCCGACATCAGGCCGGCCACCGAGGACGACTGGTATGCCGAGTTCCTCGACCTGATCCTGGCGGTAAAAATCGTGGAAGACCTCCACGAGGCCATCGACCACATCGAGAAGTACGGGTCAAACCACACCGAGGCGATCATCACGGAGAACTACACCAGGGCCATGGAGTTCCTTCACCAGGTGGACTCATCCACGGTTCTCGTCAATGCCAGCACCCGGTTCTCCGACGGAGGCGAGTTCGGCCTGGGCGCGGAGGTGGGGATAAGCACCTCGAAGATCCACTCGTACGGTCCCATGGGGATCGAGGACCTCACCATCCAGAAGTTCGTCTGCTTCGGGAACGGACAGATCAGGCAATGAGACTGGGTATCTTCGGAGGCACCTTCAACCCCGTCCATGTCGGGCACCTGCGTGTCGCTGAAGAGGTGAGAGAGGCCCTCGATCTCGAGAAGGTGGTCTTCGTGCCGTCCAGCATCCCGCCGCACAAGGAACTCGACGACGACGTGGAAGGGGCGAGACGGCTCGAGATCGTGAGGATGTCCATCGGAGACAACCCCTTCTTCGAGGTCTCTTCCTACGAGGTGGACAGGCCCGGCAACTCCTATTCCATACGGACCATCGAACACTTTCGGGGCGTATTCGGCACGATTCCGGTTTTCATCTTGGGGCAGGACGCCTTTAACGAGATCTCCACGTGGTACCAGGCCGAGAGGCTCTTCGACCTGGCGCATTTTGCGGTCATGTCGAGGCCCGACGTGCCGAGGCCGTCTCTGGGCGACGTCCTCGGTGGAGCGGCCGGTCGATTCCGCCCGACGGACAGGGGATATGTCAATGACGCAGGCAACGAGATCATGTTCGTCGACGTCACCGCCTATGCAGTCTCATCGTCACGGATACGGGAACTGTGCAGGCATGGGGGTTCCATACGCTACCTCGTGACCGACAGTGCTTGTGCATACATCACAAAAGAGAGGATCTACGTATAGATGAAGCCCAAGTGGGACACCCTGGTTTCGGCCCTGGAAGACAAGAAGGCCACCGATGTCTCGGTGCTCGACGTGCGCGGTGTGTGTTCCTTCACGGATCACATCATCGTCTGTACCGGCATGTCCGACCGGCAGATCAGGGCCATGGCAGAACACGTGATAGAGACTTACGGAAAGCCCTTCGGCAGGGAGGGCGTCGAACAGGGCAGGTGGGTACTGCTCGATTATGTGGATGTCGTCATCCATATTTTCCAGGCTGATCTGAGAAAGTACTATGACATTGAAGGCATGTGGTACGAGGCGAGGAAAGTCAGGTAAATGAAACTGGTCTTCTGCTTCACGGGAAAGACACACCAGGGCCCTGTCAGGGAATCAATGGAAGACTATTTCACGAGGATCAGGAGGTATGTCCCTGTGGAGGTCATCGAGCCCAAGACGCTGCGGCCCCAGACCAGGGAAGGCAGGCACATCATCCTCGTCCCTGACGGCAGCACCCTGAGCTCGGAAGGCTTTGCCAGGCTCCTGGAGCGCTACCAGATCTCCGGTACCAAGCACCTTTTCCTCTATACGGGAGGGCCCGAGGGTATCGCTCCCGCGGTCATCGAGAATGCGGACATGTCCCTGTCCCTGTCGAGCATGACTTTCAACCATCAGCTTGTCCGGGTCATGCTCCTGGAACAGGTCTATCGTGCCCTTACCATTATCAGGGGAGAACCGTACCACAAGTAAACGCACGATCCTCCAAGCCTTTCTCCGGTCATGTCTAGATATTTGTGTCAGTAAGCATGAAGGGGGTATTGATGCCCTGTTTGTAGTTTTCGTGGGTGAAGACAGCGAACAGGATTCTGTCCATGCTTGTCCGGTCTGAGAAGACGCCCATG
>JAGOOG010000015.1 GCA_017992605.1 Deltaproteobacteria bacterium | reverse complement strand
CTCGCTCCTTCCCGCTCATCCCAATCGCCCCCATGGCCCCTCCATGGGACCACTCTACCAAACCTCTCAAAAGGGGACATTTCTATCGAGTTAAAAGGGGACATTATTAAAGAGTCGGGACAGGGGACGGCATAGAAAGGTGTCACGGGCCGAAAAACCATGAGAAAACCATGATCACGGCGGGAAGGCTGGCCAGCGAGAAGAGGAAGCTCGCCACCATGTACTGGTTCACGATGTTTCTGTCACCACCCTCCCGCTCGGTGATGATGGGTATGGCCGTCACCGGGGGCACGGCGGATTGCAGCATGACGATCAGGGCGATTTCGTAGGGCGGCCTCAGGAGGAGCAGGGCGCCCAGTGCGATCGCCGGGAAGAGGACGTTCTTGACGCAGACGAACTTCAGCGCCTCTCCATAGTGAACAGCGCCGCTCGCCCTGAGGTCGAGGAAGATGTTGCCGCCGAGCACGATCATGAGCAGCGGCACGGTCATGCCGCCCACGAGTTTGAGTCCTGACACGAGAAACTCGGGCAGGTACGCCTTGAGATCCAGCAGGGTGATGATCACCGCTGCGGCCGTGGCAATGAGTACGGGATTGAACACCTTGGAGAGGTCGTGCCTCATCCCCCTGTTGAAGAACAGCGGGGAGACATTGAAGAAGAAGGCGGGATAGAACAGGGTGAAGAGGAAGAGGTTGATGAGCAGGGGACTGCTTCCTCCGAACATTTCCGTGATGATGGCAAGGGGAAAGAAGATCCCGTTCTGGAAGAAGAGGGCCGCCCTGAACTCCCTGCGGAACTCCCTGCGTGATACCCAGGAGAAGGCCACGGTCATGGCGAGGGCGACGAGTGTGAACCCGATCCACCACAGGGGAAGGGTCCACCAGAAGGACTGCGTCCCCGGATCGAAGCCGGACACGATCCCCGTGAAGGTGAGGCTTGGAAGGGCGATGTCGATGGATAGCACGGTCAGGGCGCCCAGGATGGTTCCCGCGATCACGCGCCTGCTCAGCAGCCAGAAACCGAGGATCCCGATGATGAGCAGGGTCGCGACGGCCGTGAAGGTGGTGGCGAATATGCCCATGGATCCACTGTACGTGATTCACGCGAGGTGTTCGAGCATTTTCTCCACTTCCATGGTGGGCTCGTGACAGATCGACCCTGTGCATACGCGGGCGGTCGAGGGGTGCCTCCCCGGTTCAGCCGGATCCAGCCTGATCACCGCATGGGGCAGGAAACGGCCCCGAAATGCATCGACCATCTCCCGGGTGTCGTCGCCCTCAGGATCACCGGCTATGACCACCGAGGCCGGGGGACCGTTCAGATAAACCAGTGCGCCCAGCATGAACACAAAGGCCGATGGTGCCCGCTTAACCTGGGACGAGAAGGCCTTCCCGATGTCGACGGCACGTTCCCTCAGGGACCCGTCTCCGGTGAGGTCCGCGAGCCTGAGGAGGTTGAGCATGGCCACGGAATTGCCGGAAGGGACGGCATTGTCGTAGGCGGACCTGATCCGGACGAGGGTGGTTTCCGTGTCGTGGGACGTGGAGAAGAACCCTCCACCGGAGCCGTCCCAGAAGTGTTCCATGAGGTCGGAGGAGAGCCTGACCGCCTCATCGAGATATCTCCGTTCGAAGGTGGCTTCGTACAGCTCGATGAGCCCCCAGGTGAGGTAGGCGTGGTCATCGAGACCTGCATCGAACCTGAATTCTCCCGCCATGAAGATATGTCCGAGCCTTCCATCGACGGTCGTTCTGTCCAGGATGAAGTCGGCGGCCCGTTTCGCTGCAGCGATATGGTCCGGCCTGGACAGCACGGTACCGCACCTGGCCAGGGCGGCGATCATGAGGCCGTTCCAGTCGGTCAGGGCTTTGGTGTCCTTCAGGGGGTGGTTCCTGAGCGATCTGGCCTGCCGGAGGCGACCCAGGATATGGGCCAGCCGGGCCGTCAGGGTGTCGACATCGAGGCCCAGCTTCCGGGCGAGGGCGTCGGGTCCCTGCGCCAGGTGGATGATGTTCATCCCCTTTCCCATGCCTGGTGCGTTCCCCTCCTCGCGCAGGCCGAAGGCCTCGCGGGCAAGCGCCGTGTCGTCCTCGTCGAGGACGGCGCCTATCCCGTTCATGGTCCAGAGATAGAACCTGCCCTCCTCTCCCTCGCTGTCCGCATCCCGCGCGCTCGAGAACAGGCCGTCCTCGGTGGCCAGGTCCTCCAGGACATAGGTGACGGTGTCCTCGGCCGTCTTCCGGAAATCCTTCCTGCCCGTCACCTGGAAGGTCTCGGCATAGGCCATGGCGAGCAGGGCCTGGTCGTAGAGCATCTTCTCGAAATGGGGGACGAGCCACTTCCGGTCGGTGGAGTAGCGGTGGAAGCCGTATCCGACATGATCATAGATGCCCCCTCTCTGCATGGCATCGAGGGTCTTCACGACCATGGACAACGCCTCCGGGTCACCTGCCTGTCTCGAGCATCTCAGCAGGAACATGAGGGCATGGGGCATGGGGAACTTCGGTGCATCGCCGAACCCCCCCAGCTCGGCGTTGTGGCGTTCCTTGAGCTCCGCGCAGGCCTGGCTGACGAGATCGGGATTCAGATGATCGCCGGGGCGGATCGCTGTGGCACGTTGTACGATCCGGACGATCTCGTCGGCCTCTTCGACCACCCGGCCCCTCTTTTCGATCCAGAGCCTCTCGATGACCGGGATCAGCTCCTTCATGCCCGTGAGGCCGTGCCGGGAATTCCTGGGCAGGTAGGTGGCGGCGAAGAACGGCTTTCCGTCGGGCGTCATGATGACGGTGAGCGGCCAGCCGCCGCTGCCGGTCATGATCTGGCAGGCCTGCATGTAGACGTGGTCGATGTGGGGAAGTTCCTCGCGGTCCACCTTCACGTTGATGAAGGCGTGATTCATGAGGGCTGCCACCTCCTCGTCCTCGAAGGATTCATGGGCCATCACGTGGCACCAGTGGCACGAGGAGTAGCCGATGGACAGGAAGACGGGCTTGTCTTCCGCCCGTGCCCGGTCGAAGGCCTCCTCCCCCCAGGGGTACCAGTCCACGGGGTTGTCCGCGTGCTGGAGAAGGTAAGGGCTTGTCTGGCCGGCGAGACGATTGCACATGGGAGGCACCTCCTGGTTTTCGATTCAGTAGGGGCATGGTGCGTGCGGATCAAGGCTCTGCGTTCAGGTGGTCCTAGGGAAAGGATCTTATCCGGGAATCGAGCCGGGCGATGCCGGCCCTGCGGGCGGCCTCAAGCGCCTCTTCGTATTCCGCAGCCGAGATCCTCCGGTCGATGCGCAGATCGTCCCCGGCCCTGTAGCACGGGCGGTACTGGTCCATGACGTTCACGTAGGTGTTCCGCGAGATGTCCCGGGCAAGAAAACCCATGACCCCGGCGGTCCCGGCCAGGCCCCCCGGCATGACCAGGTGCCGTACGAGGAGCCCGAGCCGTGCCACTCCCAGCCCGTCCATCTCCAGGTCGCCGACCTGGCGGTGCATCTCCCCGAGGGCTTCGCAGGCCACGGACCGGTAGCCCGGGGCCGAGCAGAACGTCCGGGCCGGCTCTTCGTCCCAGAACTTGAAATCGGGCATGTAGATGTCGAAGACGTCTTCCAGCAGACGCAACGTCTCCACGGTGTCGTACCCGCCCGAATTGTAGACCAGCGGCAGGTCGAGCCCGGCCCCGGCTGCCAGAACGACCGCCTCGAGTATCTGGGGCACCACGTGGGAAGGCGTCACGAAGTTGATGTTGTGGCAGCCCCTGCGGGCCAGGTGGAGCATCATGCCGGCGATCTTTCCGGCATCCACCTCGACGCCGTCCCTGAGATGGCTGATGTCGTAGTTCTGGCAGAAGGAGCAGAGCAGGTTGCAGGAGCTGAAGAAGATCGTGCCCGATCCGTGGGACCCCACCAGCGGCGCCTCCTCGCCGAAGTGGGGGCCGAAGCTCGCCGCCCGTGCCAGGCGGCCTGTCCTGCAGAACCCCAGTTCCCCCTCGAGGCGGTTCACACCGCAGGCCCGCGGGCACAATCTGCAGTCTCGCAGCAGTCGAACGGCAGCGAGGGCACGCTGTTCGAGCCGGCCGCCGTCATGGAGCTTTCTGTACGATGCCCTGTGCATGCAGGTTAAGGATGCTGCCGCTCGTTCTTCTTGTAGGTCCCCATGAGCTCTGCCGTTCCCAGGATGTGGCCCTCCATGGCCTTGAGGACCTCTTTCTTCTTCACCCCGGGGGCGAGGTTCAGGATGGTGTCCAGGGCGGAGAGCCTGAAGAAGTAGCGGTGGATGCCCCAGGGCGGGCAGGGCCCGCCGTAGCCGAGATCGCCGAAGCTGCTCCTGCCGTGGATGCCCCCCATTGCCGGCTTCTCGTCCTTGGGCATCCCCTCGGGCAGGGCGGTGACCGCGGGAGGAATGTCGAAGTACACCCAGTGAACCCAGGTCATCACGGGCGCGTCAGGGTCGTCGCAGATCAGCACGAAGCTCCTTGTCTTCTCCGGGGCCTTGGACCACGTCAGCGGCGGAGAGATGTCCTTGCCCTGGCAGGTGTAGAGAGACGGTATGGACCCCCCCGCCGCGAACGCCGGGCTTTTCAGCTCGAAGGCCAGCAGGCTGGTGCCTGAAAGGAGAACGCAGGTCACGCAGGCCGAAAGGATCGCAAAACGCCAGAATCTCATAGCTCACCTCCTCACGCCGTGACTGGTTATCGATTATTATATTCAGGCGGTTCCCGGATGCAACACGCCGGGAAATATCTTTCAGAGCAGTTCCCCGAGCCGTAGTGCGTTCGTCGGTGCGTACCCCATGAAGTCATTGTCGAAGTAGACGTAGGTGTCCAGTTCACAGGACCGTATGCGAGCGGCCCACGCGGAAAGCTCGTCGTCTGAATAGCAGGAGGCGTAGAGCCGCTTCGAGCCGTGCAGGCGGACATAGACGAAGTCACTGGTCGCCGCCTCGCGGTATGGGTATCTGCCCGCCGTATCCGAGATGCACCACGCGACGTGCCCCTCCTTCAGGCACGCCAGGGCCGCATCGCTGATCCAGCTTCCGTGTCTCGCCTCGATGACGCAGCGCCTCCCGGGTGGAAGACTGCGGCAGAACGACTGCACGAGGTGCGCATCGAAGACCAGCGAGGGGGGGAGCTGAAAGAGCACCGGTCCGAGCTTGTCTCCGAGGGGTTCGAGGGATTCCATGAAACGTGCAAGGGGTTCTTCCGGGTCACGCAGCCTCCTGATGTGGGTGATGAAGCGGCTGGCCTTGACGGACCACGTGAACCCGTCAGGGGTGGAGGCCCGCCACCTCTCGAAGGTGGACGGCCGCATGGACCTGTAGAAGGTGGCGTTCACCTCCACGGTGGAGAAGATCCGGGCATAGTGCTGCAGCCACCTGGTCCTCGCCAGACCGTCGGGGTAGAAGGGGCCCCTCCAGTGGCCGTAGTTCCAGCCCGATGTGCCGATGAAGATCTCCTGCACGGCTCGCCCCCGGGTTTCAGGCCATTTCAGGGGTCATGGCCCACCTTCTTTAACCATCCAGTGATTTTGCCAGGAACCGAGTCATCTGGCCGACCACCATCTCCATGACCTCCCGGGGAAGGAAATATCCGGAACTCTCCTGGACGAAGAGGTCCGTGACCTCCCGCACGGTCTCGTTCACGTCCCGGGTCCTCAGGTAGGTCTCCTCGATGAGCCCCCTGGTGATATGGGCCGATTCCAGGGACATGGCCATGAAGCCGCGGGCGTCGTCGCCCGTGAGTGCCCCGTAGTGCTCTGCGCAGTGGATGTCCGTCTCGAGGCGCGACATCCGCTCCAGGCTCTTCTGGTACTGGTCGAAGTTCGAGTTGGCAGCGGAGAAGACCTTCCCGTCATAGGGTATGCCGCCGGCATCGGAGGCGAACAGGGCCTTCTCCTCGGGGCAGTAGACGGCAATGGAGCAGGATGAGTGCCCGGGCACCTCGAGTATCTCCAGGGTCACCTCACCCAGGGCAACGTGCCGGCCGTCGGTGAACACCTCATCGACCTCGATGCGGTCGAAGGGCAGGCCGAATTGCTCCTCGGGCATCCCGGGCCGCTCCTTTTCAAGGAGAAACCGGTTGAAGTTCAGGATGGAACCGATGGCGTCTGGTCTCGAGAGCATGCCCCTCCCCCGTGTGGATGCGCACACGGCGGTTCGTGGCAGACGGGCCTTGAGGAAGGGCACGATGCCCACGTGGTCGAAATGGGTGTGCAGGATGACGAGACGGCTGATCGCCTCCTCGCGAACCCGGAAGGCGCTGAACTGGGCAAGGACGTCCGGGACGATGTAGGACATGCCGCCGCCGATGATGGCGGACTCGCTTCCGCCGTCAAGGAGATAGACGCAGGATTCGGTTCTCCCGAGAAGCGTGATCCTGCCGCTGATCTTTCCAGGTTTGTCGATGACCATGAGGACCCCCTTGCACAGCATGAAATGGATATCCATGATACCACGCACCCTGTATCCTGTCAAAAAAGCGACCTCCCGCCGGAGACCGATCACATCCTCCACGGTGCCGATTCAGGCTTGCCCTTCCGAGGTGCTTTCATATATGGGGAGACCTCTGGGAGAAAGGAGAGACTCATGGGCATCCTGTCGAATACGGTGAGCATCTATCAGTACAAGGTTGACGGCACGCCTGACAACGCATCCTGGGTTCAGGAGTGTCTTGACAGGAGCCGGTTCGTCCCCATAGACGCCACGCCCGAGGAAGACTCCGCGGGCTGGGTTACGCTCGATGACCACGGCAGCTCCGACTTCGGCAACGAGAACGTGTTCCGTCGCGATCCGTACTACGCGTTCACCCTGCGCAGGGACCAGCGCAGGGTCCCTCCAGCGGTGCTCAAGGGCATGGTGGACAGGGAGTGTTCCCGATGGCTCGCCGAGCGGCCCGCCATAACCCGCATGCCCTACAGGCGCAAGGCAGAGATCAGGGAGAACATCCACACGTCCCTTCTGGGAAAGACCCTGCCTCTGCCGTCCTTCTGCGACGTGGTCTGGAACACCGAGACAGGGATCGTGACCGTGGCGGGCATCACTGAACGGGTCCTCGACATGGTGGAGGATCACTTCGACAGCACCTTTGACGGCCTGAACCTCCACCCCATCCACCCCATGGAGCGGGCGTACCGGGTGCTGGACAAGGAACGGCACCGGCTGCTCGAGAAGGCCGACCAGGCCCCGTCCAGGGATGTGCTCCTCCAGATCAAGCGGAACCGGTGGGTCGGGTGGGACTTCCTGCTGTGGCTCATGTACCGTACCGGGAAGGGTGCCTCGGTCTACGAGGTCAACCAGGAAGGCCCCCTTGAAAAGGGTGAGGGCTTCATGGCCTATGTCCATGACAAGTTCGTGCTGGTGGCCGAGCACGAACAGGGCAGGCGACGGAGCGCCATCACCGGCGTCCAGCGCGAGTTTGCGGAGGCCAGGGAGGCGCTGCGCGACGGCAAGAACATCGTGGATGCCCTCATATATCTGGAAAAGGAGCCGAGGTCGTGGAAGGTCTCTCTGAAGGCGGACATCTTCGCCTTCGGTTCCTTCGCCTGCCCGGTGGTTCAGCTCGAGCGCGACGAGATCACCGACCCCTTCCAGGAGCGCATCGCAGTGTTCTACGAGCGCATGAGCCTCCTGGAGACAGGCCTCCAGCTCTTCGACAGCCTCTTCTCGACGTTCATGGCCGAGCGCATCGGCGGTGCATGGCCCGATCGGCTCAGGCACATCAACGAGTGGATGGGCACGCAGCACATGAAGTGAAACTCCCCGCGGCTCTCAGCAGGGGAGTATCACTCGAGGGACGAGGTGCACGAGACGGGGGGATCGGATTTCGCAGATCCTGTGGTTTCACCCTACTTCCCCGGTATGAACTCCTTTGGCCTCACCTCGACGAGCGCGATGGCCTCCACCGGGCACACCGATGCGCACAGGCCGCAGCCGATGCACGCATCGGCACGTACCACGGCCACCTCCCCCTGCTTAACGGCGACGGCCTCCACCGGGCAGATCTCCTCGCACAGGCCGCAGGCGGTGCAGGTCCCGGCATCGACCCGTGCCTGGTAGCGGCTCGGGGCCAGAACACCTTTGGTCTTCACGTTGGTGGCGAACCTGAGCATCTCGCAGCAGCAGTTGCAGCAGTTGCACAGTACGTTGGATTTGCCCGAGGTATTCTCTGTCATGTGGACAAGTCCCGCGTCTCTCGCCTGGTTCAGGATATCCAGCGCTTCCTCCACGCTCACCTGTCTCCCCGTGCCCCGCTTGACCGTGTACTCGGCCCCGCGGTTCAGCTGGAGGCAGACCTCCAGGGGTCTGTCACAGCGCTTCATGAGCTTGCGGCAGACACAGGTGGTGACGGCCACCATGCTCGATGCCTCCAGCATGGATTTGGCATCCTCGTAGGACAGGACCTGGTTTCTCGCCTCGATGGTCTCGCCGATGGGGATCACCCGCATGAAGGACGGCAGGTTGATGCTCGTCACCAGTTCCAGCAGCTGGGGGTAGTCCGTCTCCTCGAACTCCAGCCAGAGATCGAACATCTCTTGGGGGGCCTCTGCCCACAGGATGGTGGAGTCGTGGAACTGCACGATGTGCCGGGGGCCGCGGTAGAAGGTCACGCCGTCCTTGACGAAGTCGAAGACCGCACCGCGGTGGAAGAGTCCGTCGATGATACCCTGCATCTCGGCAGGGGTTTTCGAAAACTCGCGGGCCAGCTCTTCGACGGTGGCAGGCAGGCGGTTCACTATGAGGGCCTCATCATCGCTGCACACGACCCTCCAGATCAGGGGGAGCACCCGTGAGTTCTCCATCATGAGCTTCCTGGACAAATCCCGATAGACATCTTGCTGTTCCATGGTCCCCTCCTTATTAGAATAGAGTATATAACCTTGCCGACAATCACAGCACAAGACCATCTTATGATATGACATGCACCACGAGAGGGCATGATGGAGGGCGTGAGGGACGTGGAGGGACTCTTTTCCCACGAGGACATCAGGAAGACCTACGAGGAGCTCTCCTGGCACCGCAGGAGCAAGGACATCATCCAGGAGTACGCCCTGAACCTGAAAGACATCCGCGGGGTCGCCCTGGAAGGGGTCGACCTGCGGGAGTGCTCCGATGTCCTCGACCTCGGGTGCGGATACGGCTTCTTCACCGAGAAGCTCGCAGGCAGGCTGAATCCCGGTGCCAGGGTCATGGGCATCGATGTGATCGATCACAGCAACAGGCAGAGCTTCATCGACACCGTGACCCTCATGGGTCACCGGGCATCGTTTATCCAGGGCAGTGCCGACGTCATCCGGGACATGGCCGGTTCGGGATTCGACCTCGTCATCGCCAGCTACTCCCTGTACTTCTTCCCCCACCTCATCCCTGAGATCGCCCGTGTGCTCAGGGGCAGCGGGGTCTTCATCACGGTCACCCACAGCAAGTATTCACTGAAGGAGCTCACCTCCTTCGTCCCCTTTTCCATGAGAACCGCGGGCATCGATGCCCCTGAGGAGCTCAGGATCAACAGGCTGTTTAGGGCATTCTCCCTGGAGGAGGGGGGGCTGCAGCTCGAGCCCTACTTCAGGGACGTGGAACGTATCCTCTACGAGAATTCCCTCGTCTTCCCCCTGGACCGGTTCGAGGCCTGCATCGATTACCTCGACACCAAGAAACACCTGCTCCTCAAGGAGGTCACCGATCGCCATCCGGCCAAGTTCGATGACGTTCTGGCTGTTCTCGTGAAGGCCCTGTTCGATCACGCCAGCGCTCATGGGAAGGTGCTCATCACCAAGGACGACGGCATCTTCCGGTGCCGGCTGCCCGTACACGGCAGGAGGACGACATGAAAAGACAGAGGATCTACTGCCCCCATTGCGCCGAGCCCGTGATACGGCGGCGCATCGAGGGCAAGGTTCGGGACATGTGCATGAAGTGCGCAACGGTCTTCTACGAGAACCCCCTGCCCGTTGCATGCGCCATCGTGGTCAACGAGCGCCGGGAGGTCCTGCTGGTCCAGCGGGACAAGGATCCCTACAAGGGAATGTGGTGCCTGCCCATTGGCTTTGCGGAGTCGGGCGAGGAGGTAAAGGATGCGGCCCTGCGTGAGCTGAGGGAAGAGTCGGGGATCAAGGGCAGGATCGTGCGTCTCATAGACGTGGACACCGTGGACAATGACTTCTACGGCAGCCTCGCCATCGTGACCTACGAGGTCAGGGCCTCCGGGGGAAGGCTCAAACCCGGCGACGACGCCGCCGACGCCCGGTATGTTTCCATCTTCGATCTGCCACAGCTGGCATGGTCGTCCAACGAGAAGGCGATGAAGATCTATATCGACATGTACCGGGATACCTGGGCCATGATGGATTCCTTCAGGCAGCTCTTCCCGGACTTCGGGCCGCAGGACGCCATATCCCCGGAGGCGTCCTCCCACGGCAGCCTCCTGTCGAACATCCTCGTCAAGATGATAGACAAGGACAGTGACGAGATCTCCCTGGCCTGGGCCAGAGAGGTCGAGGAAGGCATACCCTCGCTGGCGGCATGCATGGACACACTCATGGAACTCAACCGCACGGTACTCCGTGGTGTCCGGGAAGGCCTCGATCAGAAGAAAAAGCCCTTTGACCGGAAGGAACTCGCGGGGGCCGGCAGGGACCTCAGGCGACGTGGGCTGCCGCTGCCAGATATCCTCAATGCCCTGGCCCTGAGCAGGAAGAGCATATGGGTGCATGTGATCAGGAAGAAGATCCTGTCCTCTCCCCTGGAGATCTACAGCACCCTGGAGCTGAATAACCGCATCATATTCCTCTATGACAAGGTGAACTACCTCGTCACCGAGGGATACATGGGTTGAGCGGGACAGAGGTCCTCTTCCCGCCGTACGCCCTTCCCGGTCCAGCCCCTGACGGCCGCGGCGGACGCTCCCGTTTCCGTATCCCTGTATCACCGGCACAGGGGCGCTTTTCCTTCAAGTTCCCCGGGCGGTTCGCCGTAACATACCTCGGGTGGTGGCATCTCGGGCTGAAAATGCTGCCATCCTGCGAGGCATCTACGCATGAACGCTGTGCTGTCATCTCTGCTTCCCGGGGGCGTGGTCCTCTGTGCGGCCCTGTTCCTGGTGAACATCCCGTGCATACAGGACAACATCGGTGATATCGCCGGCGTCTATCCGTATGCGGCATACCTGTTCTCCATGGCCTTCGGCTGGAGGTTCAACAGGTCGGTCCTGGCCTTCGGCGCCGTCTGCATGGCGTTGACCCACTGGTGCCTCCTGCACTTCGGTGCCCTCCACCATGGCAGCGACCTGTACTGGCGCATCGCCTATGTCTCGGCCTCACTGCTCCTGCCGCTGAACCTCCTGGCCCTGTCCCTGTTCAAGGAACGGGGAATCTTCACGCCGCGGGGTCTGTTCAGGCTGGTCGTCATCCTCGGCCAGCCCGTGGCAGCGGGGATCATAGCCGCACGTGACCCGCAGCGATTCCTGGAGGTTCTCGAGGGGAATATCGTGGAGACTCCTTGGCTGGACGGTCTGCCGGTGCCGCAGATACCGACGGCCGTTTGCCTGGGTTGCCTGATCGTTCTGGCCTGGCTCTTCATGAGGAACCGGGGAGCCAAGGAGGGCGGCTTTTTCTGGGCTGTCTGCGCCGTCTTCGCAGCGATGGCAGAGGCGCCGGATCTCGATGTCGCAGCCTTCCACCTTGCCACGGCGGCTTTCATCCTGCTGATATCCATTATCGAGGTCTCCCACGCCATGGCCTTCAGGGATGAGCTGACCGGGCTGCCCGCGCGCCGGGCACTGAGGGAGGAACTCCTCAAGCTGGGGTCCGAATACTGCCTGGCCATGCTCGACATCGACCACTTCAAGAAATTCAACGACAGGCACGGCCACGACGTGGGCGACCAGGTCCTGCGCATGGTGGCAACCAGACTGGCCAGGGTGGGGGGAGGCGGCAGGTCCTTCCGGTATGGAGGAGAGGAATTCACGGTGATCTTCCCGGGCAGGTATGCAGAAGACGCCCTGGAGCATCTCGAGGAGCTGCGCAAAGAGGTGGCGTCGTCCGGGTTCGTCATTCGCTCTCCCATGAGACCCAGGCGCAGGCCCAAGGATCCAAGGAGGCGCCCGAACGGACCGAAAACGGTGTCGGTGACCATCAGCATCGGGGCTGCGTGGCCGGACGGGAGCACGAGGACTGCCGATGCCGTCCTCAAGGCTGCCGACAGGGCGCTGTACAGGGCCAAGAAGAAGGGCAGGAACCGGGTCTCGACCTAGAAAGTCCTCGACGCCAGAGGCGCACGACAGATCCGGCTGCCGCCTGAGACCGGTGTTTCATTTTTTGTAATGAGATACGGCATGAGGAACAAAGTTCATTCGATAGAAGCAAAAGATTACCCAGAAACCGCACTACGGCACACCATGCATGACTCCAATTAATGGAAATCACTGGTGATCATTGGTGGCACAGACATTGCTCATCAAGTTAGTAATATATTTCTTATTATAGCAAGTACCCTGCTGGGGTGGAGGGGGTGGTGCGATGCAGCGTGGAGTGGGCACGAACGAATCGGGAAAAAGGACGAAACGTGCCGCCGCTGCCATCCTGGAACTGCTCAAGTATCAGTGTCAGGGGTTCATCCTCCCCCCCTCCGAAGCGAGAAGCCTGCTGGGCCTGGCCAAGGACGAAAGGGCCTGGCATCTCCATGAACGGGTATGCATGCTCAAGAAGGAACTCGCCCGGCGCTATGTGGCCATGGAGGTCAATCCCATCCAGGGGATCACGGTGCAGCTTTACCGCGTCCCGCTCCAGCCCTACGTGCTCTGCTCTCCGAGGTCCATGAGGCAGTAGGGCTTCCCGCCGTGGAACTCTCGCTGTTCACCTCGATTGTCAAGCGCAAGTGCTCCTTCCATGGTGCATGCTCACATCAAAGCCGTTGTTGACAACGCCCGTGGATATGGCGCACTGAATGGGAATACACTCATGATCGGGAGAACATACGATGGGCATGCACTTCACCCCCACGGACGGCACCGGGCAGGGTTCCGTCGATGTACTGAAAGGACTTCTGGCGAGGCTTGATCCGCCATTCGGCAAGGGCTCCTCGGTGGGCATCAAGCTCCACTGGGGGGAGAAGGGGAACCACAGCTTTCTCGATCCGGTCTATGCCCGCGAGATCGTGCGCTGGCTGACGGCGCGCGGCAGTGCGCCGTTCGTCTTCGACACCTCGGTGCTCTATTCCGGTGGCCGCCGCAAGGGGAAGGACTCGCTGGAGACCGCAGCGTCCCACGGGTTCACCGAGGAGTTCCTCGGCTGCCCCGTGGTCATTGCCGATGGCCTGGACGGCCGCGACATCGTCGACATCCCTGCCGGGTACAAGCATTTCAAGACGGTCCAGGTGGCGTCCCTGACGGAGAGAGCGGACGGCTTCGTCATCTTCTCCCATTTCAAGGGACATCTCGCCGCGGGGTTCGGGGGGGCCATCAAGAACATTTCCATGGGATTCGCCTCGAGGGCCCAGAAGCAGCGCATGCATTCCGACGTGAAGCCCATCCTGAGCCGAAAGAAGTGCACCAGGTGCGGGGTGTGCGTCGAGGTCTGCCCCACGGGCGCCGCGCAGATCGTCGAAGGCGAGTACCCCACCTATGACCCCGAGGTCTGCATCGGCTGCGCCCAGTGCATCGCCCAGTGTCCCGAGATGGCCCTGAGGATCCTGTGGGGCAGCGACAACGAGGCCTTTCAGGAGAAGCTCCTGGAGACCGCAGCGGCGGTGTGGAAGGTCATCGGGCCGAAGACGGTCCTCGTCAACGCACTGATCAGGATAAGCGCCGAGTGCGACTGTCTGCCCGGCAAGGTCGACATCATCGCCGGCGACATCGGGTTCCTGGGCGGGACCCACCCGGTGACCCTCGACAGGGAATCGGTGGCACGGGTGGGAGCCGATGTCATCACGGCAGCGCATTCCTACCTGCCGTGGCAGAGGCAGTTCTCCTATGCCGATGAGATCGGTTTCAGCGGGTGAGAAACCCCTCCCGAAGGGTCGGCGTTTTGGACGCGCGGCACTGCTGTCGGCCGTGGCGCTCCTGGTATTCCTGGTGCCCGCATCGTGCGTGATCACCGATTCCGATGACCTGAGCACCTCCATCGTGGTGCGCTTCGACGAAGACGGGTTCACCGCGGTGATCGGCCTCGAAAGGCCCGTGAGGCTTCCCCTTAACGAGGATGATGCGTATTATGTCATGCATCACTGCTCCTGTACGTGCCGTGGAGATCTTGTCCGGCTCGGGGATTACTGGCAGTATCCCGAGTATCCGGACGGCTACGGGTGCTTCATCCGCATCCATGTCCATACCGGAGATGTCGACTGTTTCACAGACTGAAGGGTGTGCAGAAGGGCTCATGAACGAGATGGATTCCCTCGATGAGACGCTCCGTCCTCTCGCGCTGAAGATATCGGAAGGCGGCGGGACCGTCTTCTTCACCGGTGCGGGCATATCCACGGAGAGCGGCATCCCGGACTTCAGGAGCCCCGGGGGGATCTGGACCACCTACCGGCCCGTCATGTTCGACGATTTCATGAACTCGCATAAGGCCCGCGTCGAGTACTGGCAGCAGAAGATGGCCTTCTCCGAGCTCATGAAGGACGTGAGACCCAACCCTGCCCATGAGGCCATAGTCAGGCTCCACGTCATGGGCCTCGTGGAGGGGGTCGTCACCCAGAACGTGGACGGCATGCACCAGGCTGCAGGCATGCCCGAGGACAGGGTCGTCGAACTGCACGGCAACGGCCTGCGAGTGCGCTGCATGTCGTGCCGCCTGGTATCCTCCCTGCAGGATGCGCTGGACCGCATCAGGGCAGGAGACCCTGCCCCGGAATGCGCGTGCGGCGGGTACCTCAAGCCCGACACCATCTCCTTCGGCCAGGCCATGCCCGAGCCGGAGGTGAGGAAATCCATCGAACTGGCACGAGCCTGCGACTGTTTCATCGTGGTGGGCTCAACCCTCGTGGTGCAGCCCGCGGCGAGCATTCCGCTCTACGCGCGCGAGGCGGGGGCGTACCTGTCCATCATCAACCTCTCGGAAACCCCGCTGGACGGGCTTGCAGACCTGCTCGTACACGAGAAGGCGGGGACGGCCCTGAGCATGCTGGCGGATATGGTTGCAGCCCTGGTTCCTACAAAGAGGTGACGACATGGATGAAGTGAAGTATCACATCGGGTTCTCGCGCAGGGACCTCGGGACGCAGCCCCCCGTGGCCGCGCTGCTCTGCGGCGATCCTGACCGCACCCGGAAGATCGCCTCGGGTTTCCCGGGCATCAGGCAGGGCAGGGTGCTCTCGGAGAAGCGGGGGCTCGTCAGCTGTCTCTGCACCAGCAACACCGGCATACCGCTGGTCTGCGCCACCTCGGGGATGGGCGCGCCTTCGGCGAGCATCGTGACAAACGAGCTCTTCGATGTGGGCATCCGCCTGATCATCAGGGTCGGCACCTCGGGTTCCATCCAGGACCACATCAGGGCCGGAAGCGTCATCATCTCCAGGGCGGCACTCTGCAGGCACGGGGCATCCCTGGACATCGCCCCGGCAGAGTACCCGGCAGCCGCGGACCCGTTCCTCACCGTGGCCCTGGTACATGCGGCCAAAGAGCTCGGGATCATCTGGCACCTGGGCATGACCGCATCGGTTGACACGTTCTACGAGGGGCAGGAGCGCACGCGCACCTCGGCCAGCAAGAACCTCCTCCGGAGACTGCAGGGCATCACCGAGGAGTACCGTCGCATGAACATCCTCAATTACGAGATGGAGTCGGGCACCCTGTTCAAGATGGCGGGTGTGTACGGCTTTGCCGCGGGATGCATCTGCGCGGTCATAGACGACCGGACCTCCGGTGAGGAGATAGACCTCGCCATAAAGGAAAAGGCGGAGACGGACGCCATCGGCGTGGCGTTGAAGGCACTGGACGTCGTCGACCTGCAGGGCGTATGCGCGATGTATCCCGGTTAGCCGTGCCCTCTCCCCTCAGGATGAAACGTCAGACAGGACAGGAGATGAGCTTATGGCGATCCGGATCGTAAGGCTCGGGAGTCCCCGCATCGAGGGCGAAGGTCTGCGCATCGGCACGGTCAGGCGCCCGCCGAGGAGTGTCCCCAGGAGCGAGTTTGCATCGCGGGACTTCTACGACGTGTGGCTGCCGAACCTGGCGCCCAGCGAAGAGCTCGTCAGGCAAGGACAGTCTGCAAGGAGCGAGGCTCACTGGCGAGCCTTTGCCAGGAAGTACCGCGCAGAGATGAAGCGACCTGAGACCAGCCGGGTTCTCGATCTGCTGGCAGCCATGTCACACAGCGCGGACTTTTCAGTCGGGTGCTACTGCGCGGACGAGCAGCACTGCCATCGCACAGTGCTCCGCGAGCTCCTGGCGGAGCGGGGCGCTGCAATCCTTCCCTGATTCACGCGATGTGCGGGGCCGGGCTGCGGCGCCGGGACTCGAGTTCCGTGGTCGTGTCCTGGCCGAGGTCTCCGGCCTTTCCTCTGGTGTCAGAAGACCCGGGTCAGACTCGCTCTCGGCCCTCTGTCCCCATCACCTTCCTCCTCCGGTACCTGAACGTGTGGTGGTTCAACCCCAGGAGCCGGGCGGCCTGACTCTCGTTGCCTCCCGCCATCTTCAGGGCCTCCTCGATGTAGCGCCTCTCGAATTCATGCACAAGGCCTTCGAAATCGACACCCTCGGACGGGATGACGGCCCGGTCGTCGAGGCCGGCATGTCCCACGCCACGCCGGAGATCACCCCTGAGCCCGAGGTCCTCCTCGGTCAGCTCCGGCCCTTTGCCGATGAGCACGGCGCGCTCGATGACATTCCTCAGCTCCCGGACGTTGCCAGTCCACACATGCCCCTTGAGGGCTTCCTGCGCCCGGTGGCTGATCGAGGTAAACCCTCTGCGGAACTTCTCATTGAACATGACCAGGAAGGTGTTGGCCAGGGGGATGATGTCCTCGGTGCGCTCGTTGAGGGAAGGTATGTCCACGGTGATGACGCCCAGCCTGAAATAGAGATCCTTCCTGAACGTGCCGTCCTCAATCATGGCCGGCAGGTCCCTGTTCGTGGCTGACACGACGCGGGTCTTGATGGTGCGCTTCGCGGTAGAGCCCACGCGGTAGAACTCCCCGCTCTCGAGGAAGCGCAGCAGCTTTGCCTGGGCCGGGCCCGAGAGGTCCCCCACCTCGTCGAGGAACAGGGTTCCCTGGTCGGCCTCCTCGATGAGACCCCGCTTGCCTGCCGGGCCTGCGCCGCTGAAGGCCCCCTTTTCATACCCGAAGAGCTCGCTCTCTATGAGATCCTTGGGAATGGCCGCACAGTTGACCGTGACAAAGGGACCCTTGAAGTTGGGGCTCCGGTAGTGAATGGCCTCGGCGACGAGTTCCTTACCCGTTCCGGTCTCGCCGAGGATGAGAACGGGAGTGTCGGGGCTTGCGGCGACCCGGGCGACGAAGTCCATGACGTCCTGGATGCGGTCGCTCTCGGCGACGAAGCAGGGAAGGTTTTCCCTGAGATAGCGTTTCTGCAGGAGCCTGACCTCCTTCCGGAGGCGCACCGATTCCAGGGCGTTCCGGATCGTGACCTCGAGGCCGTCCATGAGGATGGGCTTCACGACATAGTCGTGGGCGCCCAGCTTCATGGCCGCGATGACGGTGTTGACGTCCTCGTAGGCCGTGATCATGATGACCAGCTGCTCGGGGTTCACCTGCCGGATCCTGTGCAGGGCCTCGATGCCGTTCATGCCGGGCAGCCCGATGTCGAGGAGGACCAGGTCGGGTGGATCCTTCTCGATGCTCTCCAGTGCATCTTCTGCCGTGGCGTAGGCACGGATGGCGTACTCCGTCTCCAGAGAAAGGCAGATCCCTTCCCGGATGGATTCCTCGTCATCGACGAGAACGATGGTGAACTTCATGATTTTCTCGCGCTCCTTTCCCTGACCGGGATGCGCAGAGTGAATTCCGCCCCTGCCCATCTGCTTGCAGAGACACTCAATGAACCGCCGTGATCCTGAACGATCCGTTGGCAGAGACTCAGGCCGATGCCGGTTGACCCGCTCTTGGTGGTGTAATACGGTTCGAAGACACGCTGCCTCAGTGCCTCGGGAACCCCGGGCCCGGAATCGGAGACGGTGACGGAGATGCTCTTCCCGTTGTATGAGGTGCGGACCTCGATGATCTTTTCCCGGTTCAGGTCCTTCATGGCCTCTGCGGCGTTGTTGATGAGGTTCAGGATGACCTGTTCGATGAGCTGGGGGTCGATGCGGCAAAGGGGCAGATCGGGGGAGAAGTCAGTGCTCACCCTGATGCCCGTCTTCCTCAGCATGACCGCACTGAGCCCGAGGGCCTCCTCCACGGGTTCGTTGATGCCGGTCCTGACGAACCTGGGCTCGGACGGCCGGGAGAAGTCCATGACCCGTTTGATCACGGACTCGATCTTTGCCGAGGCAGCCTTGATCTTCAGGAGGGAATCCTGAATCTTCTCCTGATCGCCCTGTTCGTAGAGCTTTCCCAGCGCGCTCAGGTAGATGTTGATCCCGGACAGGGGATTGCGTATCTCGTGGGCGATGCCGGCCGCCACGCGGCCCAGGGATGCCATCCGGTCCTGTATCTGGAGGAGGCGCTCCATCTCCCGCGTCTTGGTGACGTCCATCATGGTGAAAAGCACTGCCTTTCTCCCTGAATATTCGACCGGGGTCGCACGGAAGTGTATCCACTTCATGTCCTGGGTGTCGGCCACGTCGCCGGAGGGGAGATACCGGAACTCAGTCCCTGTGTGCTGGACCTTGCCGGAAATCGCTGCCTCATAATATCGCCTGAGGCTCTCCACATCGTCCGGGTGGGTCGTGGCATCGTAGAGAGACGGAAAGTCCTTTTTCGGAAGCTGGCCGAAGATCCGCTGCTGTTCGGGATTTCGGTACACGACCTTTTCATCGAGGGCTATGGCGATACCGATGGGTGCGTTCTCGATGAGGTCACGAAAGTACTGCTCGCTCTTCTTCAAGGCCTCCTGCGCGGAAATCATCACGGTGATGTCCTCGTGCTCGCGGAGAGACCGCACCGTATCCTCCAGAGCCCTGTTCCTTATTTCAAGCTCCCGTATCCGCCTTTTCAGTTCCTCGGGCGATGCCTTTCTTGCCATGGGAATGGTCTCCAGCCGTGTGGGAAGATATGTTCAACCCCATTATAATATGACCCCGGCCGTGAAGCTATCGGGAAGAGCTGAACGAAGGAAGAGGCTCTACGGGGTGAATCTCGTAAATGTTCGAAACCCTGTTCGCGAAATTACGAACAATCTCGAGATGAGCCTGATCGGGGTCGTCCCCATCTGCTGATGATCGGAACAATATCATACAGTTAAATCTGGCAATCAGATTTGGCATGGAAGGTGCTCTAGGTGATGACAGGTGAGGCTGAAGGTCACCGGTACTGTGGTGGTTGATCAAGCGCACCTGAAAAAGGAGTCGGACATGAAGATCATGATGTACTACGACGGAACTGATTGCACGAAAGAGGCCCTGCCGGTCGTGATGATGAGAGCGAAGGCGTTCGGCGCCGAGGTCCATGTGGTGGCATCGCTCCCCAGCGGCGAGGAAAAGGACCTCAAGACCATAGACAGGATGAATGTGGACCTCGACTATATACAGAGCGTGTTCGAAACGCAGCAGGTTCCCTGCGAGACCCATCTCCTCATCACGGGGCGTGGCGCTGGAGAAGACATCGGCGCCTTTGCCAGGAAGCACGAGGTTGACGAGATCGTCATCGCCACGGACAGGAGGACCATGATGGAGCGGCTCATGGCAAACTGGATGGCCCGTCGCGTGATGAGCGATACCCGGTGTCCCGTGCTCCTCACCTGATCGAGAGAACCCAACACTGATCCAGCCGGGGAGGCTTGAGCGGAAATATCTCCCCCTCCCGTCCCAGGCCTCTCCGGCACACATTGGACGCATCGCCTTCATAACCCCCGGGTACAGGGGGGTCGGAACCTCGACCCCCCTTGTTCTCTCTCTTCTGCGTCGAAGGGTTTCTCCTTGACTAGTGCTTCATGGGCGATCCGTGGTATTCATGAACGGCCAGGCATGACGAAGAACCGAGACTTCGTGGCCGGGAGGATGACCCAGGACCACAGGGGTCGTGCAGAGAAACTCAAGGACGGGTTGAAAGCGAAATGACAATGAAGCGGGCGGCATGAACGACTACCTGGTACGGGTTATCACCGAAGAAAAGAATATCGTGGGTCTGGCCTGCGTCACCACGAACCTCGTGGACGATGCGAGGCGGCGGCACGGGACCTGTCCCACGGCAACCGCGGCCCTGGGCCGTGCGCTCACCGGGGGGGAGCTGATGGGGGCGCTCCTGGATCCGGACCAGCGCGTGGCGCTGAAGTTCACGGGCAACGGGCCGCTCAGGAAGATCATCGTGGAGGCCGAGGGCGACGGAACGGTACGCGGCTACGTGGAGGTGCCCAGGGTGGACCTCCCGCCGAGGAACGGGAAGCTGGACGTGGGAGGGGCCATCGGGCGGGAGGGATACCTCACCGTGACCAAGGACCTGCGGCTCAAGGAACCCTACAACGGCATCGTGAAGCTCTACACCGGCGAGATCGCGTCAGACATCGCCTTCTACCTCACCGAGTCGGAGCAGATACCCTCTGCCGTGGGCCTGGGTGTCTATGTGGAGGCCGACGGCAACGTGAGCGCCTCCGGGGGGTTTCTCGTCCAATCCCTCCCGCCCGCGGACGAGGCCCTCATAGACACCCTTGCCGAACGCATCCAGGGCTTGCCCCCGGTCACCCGGCAGCTCATAGACGGCATGACCCCCGAGGGTATCCTTGCCGGTATCTTCGAGGGGATTCCATACCGGACCATAGAAACAAGACGGCTTTCCTTCAGGTGCTCGTGCTCGGTGTCCAGGATCGAGCAGGCCCTCATCACGCTGGGCAGGTCACAGCTCGAGGAGGTCGTACGGGACCAGGAGGTGTTCGACATCTCCTGCCACTTCTGCAACAGGAACTATGTCTTCCGGAAGGAACATCTCCTGAGGCTCATCAGGGAGATGCAATGAACGTCCCACCGAGAACACCTCAATCCCCTTGACAAAGGCGAGTCCTGCGAACAAAATTAGGCGGTTATCAGAGAAGATGTCCAACCCTGAAAGAAGGAGAGCGCCATGGGCAAGGGCGACCAGAGGAGCAGACGCGGCAAGACCTGGATAGGTACCTACGGGAAGACAAGGCCGAGAAAGGCCAAGAAGGTCGCGGTGGCGAAGAAGGCCACTGCCAAGCCCGCGAAGAAATCATCGAAATGACGCCGCCGGGACCACCACCGGGCATGCCCGGATAGGGCGGCAGCGTGTGTCTCCATCACAGGGCGATGCCATGGACGAGACGACCCATCCCCGCCTGAGGAATGACATACAGGCCATTCCCATAACCGTCGAGGGACAGCAGCTCATCACCTTTACCGACCCGCTCAGGCTCTCGGCGACCGGCTTCGCCATGGACAGGAGGGCCATTCCGCTTCTGGCCATGATGGACGGCCGCAACGACCTGCGCGACATCCAGACGGGACTGATGCGGATCACCGGCGGCACCGTCGTGTCCATCGCCGAAGTGCAGGCCCTCGTCGAACAGCTCGACAAGGCCTTTCTCCTTGAGAGCGAGGCATTCAGGGAAAGGAAGAACGCCCTGATGAAAGAGTTCGCCCGCTGGGCAAGAAGGGAACCCGCCCTGGCCGGGAGATCCTACGATGCAGACCCGGAAAGGCTCACGTCTTTCATGCAGACGGTGGAGCAGGGGCTTGCACCCCTTCCTGAACACGACCCGACCGGCGTCACCGGGATCCTGGCGCCGCACATCGACATAGCAGCGGCACAGCAGGCCTATGTGGACGTGTACCGCAGGGTCACAGGCGGCGGCCATGGCCTGGCGGTCATCCTGGGTATCAACCACCATGGGGGGGACGGTCTGTTCTGCCTGTCGGCGAAGGATTATGTCACGCCCCTGGGTGTGCTCGAGACCGACCGGGAGATGGTGGAGGAACTCAAGCAGGATTTGCCCGAGGGGACCCTGGCCGAGTACGACTTCGACCACATGATGGAGCACTCCATCGAGTTCCAGACCGTGTTCCTCGCTCACTACCTGGGTACCGGGCTGAAGATCGTGCCCATCCTCTGCGGCGGCATCCATGAGTTTCTCTCCAGTGGGGCCGACCCCTTCGAGGATGTCAGATTCTGCGCCTTCAGGGACAACCTTCGAAGAATCATCGGTGAAAGTGCCCTCAGGACCCTGCTCGTATCCGGGGTTGACTTCTCCCACGTGGGACGCAAATTCGGTCACGGGGTGCCTGCGGAGTCGCTCCTCGAGAGGGCCCGTGCCAACGACAGGGTGATCATAGACCACCTCCTGCACGGACGGGCAAGGGACATCTACCGGCACTGCCTTGCCACCGGAGACCAGTTCAACGTATGCGGCATCGCATCAATGGTGCTCTTCTCGTCGCTCGTGGGGCCGTGCCGGGCAGAGCTGCTCCACCACGGCACCTATGACGAACCGGCCACGGGCAGCGCCGTGACGTTCGCCTCCATGGTGTTTGCCGGGTCATGATCGAGCGCACGATGACAGGAGTGTGAGGGCGTGGATATCCGGAAGGATCAGGACTCGTCATACGGCAAGTGGTTTCTCACGGACGTGATCCGCGCCATCGAGAACTACTCCCTCATCAATGACGGCGAGGAGGTCTGCGTTGCCCTGTCCGGGGGCAGGGACAGTGTGACGCTCCTGTACATCCTGTGGTACCTGAGGCGCTACTCGCACCTCGATTTCGGCCTGCGGGCAGTGCACGTGAGAACCGACGAGTATGATACCGGAATTCTCAAGAGGCTCTGCGACGATCTCGGAGTGGGGTACCTGGAGACACGACTGAAGGCGGACCTGCACAGCTGTCCCAAGGCACCGTGCCCTCTCTGTGCCGCCTTCAAGCGGGGCGCCATGCTGGGAACCCTGGAAGGGAGCGGGGTCACCAAGGTGGCTTTCGGTCATCACGCCGACGACGTGGCCGAGACCCTGCTCATGAATATCGTGCACAACCGGAAGCTCGGCAGCTTCACCCCGAAGGTGGAGGTGCCCGAGGGCGGGATGGTCATCATCAGACCCATGGTGTACCTCGACAGTCCGCTTGTCAGGAGGCTCCACAACCACCTCAGGCTGCCCGTGCTCTCCTATACCTGTCCCTACGGGGAGAAGGGGGCGCGAGAGGTCATGCGCTCGGCCATCGCCCGTTTCGAGGGGCAGCTCGAACTCAGGGAGTTCTCCCGCATGGTGGTGGGTGCCCTGGAGAATGTCGACTGCTCGTCACTGTGGAGCAGCGTGCGTACCTGACCATCTCGGGGGCCGGATCGATGTCCGTCAGTACAGCTCGTATTTGACCAGCCTGCCGTCGAGCTGGCCGTTCTTCAGCGGCTTTTTCCACGCGGAACGGAGCCCCACCTGCTTGATGAGTTCCCGGTTGCCGAAGTACACGTACGCCGCGGAACCGGTGCAGCGCTGCTTGAGGAAATCGCCGAACTCCTTCATGAAGGCCCCCATGTCCTCGCCCCTCCTCATCCTCAGCCCGTAGGGCGGGTTGCACACGATGGTGGTGTTGCGCAGGGAATCAATGTCCTGGAACCTCGTCTTGGAGAGCTCTATGGTCTTCCCGGACGGGAGGATGCGGCTGTTCGTCCTGGCCGTGTCCACGGCCCGCTTCGAGCTGTCGCTGCCCGCGATGAGCCCCCTGGGCAGCGGGCGCATCGCCTTGTCGGACCTCCTTTTCACCGTCTCCCAGGCGTCCCTGTCGAAGTCGGGCAGGAACCGGAACCCGAAGTTCTTCCTGAGGAATGCCGCCGGGACCCTGCAGTAATGCATGAGGGCCTCGAACAGGAGCGTGCCCGAGCCGCACATGGGGTCGTAGAGCCTTGTGGTGCCGTCCCACCCGCTCAGGCTGATGATGGCTGCGGCCAGGGTCTCCTGCATGGGCGCCTCCACCGCCTCCTGCCGGTATCCCCTCCGGTGCAGCGATCCCCCGGAGGTGTCGAGGTAGATCGTTGCCCTGTTCCGCAGGATGTGGAGGTTGAACCCGATGTCCGCATCGATCCGTTCCACGTTGGGACGCTGCCCGTATCTGTCCCTGAAGCTGTCCACGATGGCGTCCTTCAGGACGAGGCCCGCATACTGGGAATGGCGGATCTTGCTGTCGGACACGTTGGCAGAGATCACGAAGGTGTCGTCCAGCGAGAAGATGTCCGTCCATGGCAGGGTGCGGGCGGTCTTGTAGAGGTATTCGGTGCTGTGGCAGTCGAAGGTGACAAGCGGCGCGAGTACCCTGCTGACGAGCCGGGCCTCGTAGTTGATGCGGTAGAGAGCCTCTTTTCCCGCTACGAAGTGCAGCCCGTGGAAGGCGGGCTTGACCTCCGTGGCCCCGAGCCCGGACAGCTCATGCCGGCCCAGCTCCTCCATGCCGTCGGCGATCTGGGCGAAGAACAGGTCGTACTTCTGATAGGTGTATGTCATTGAGAAAAACCCGTTCCCGCTATACCACGATCGGTCGTCGTCCGCACACACCCTGATGGCGCGGTGGCCCCCTCATTTCTTCGGCGGCATGAGCATGTCCTGGATGCGGATCATGAAGGAGCCCATGGCGCCTGCGTACTCGGGCGACCCCTCGAGCCTGATGTCGCCGTCGGCAGTGGCGCTCACCGTGTCCTTGGCCTCGGCCAGCACCTTGTACGCACCGTCGAGGCCGTTGAACTTCATGTGTACGAAGGGAGCCTTGCGGGTGTACATGCCGTGGCCGGACTTGGTCCTGCCGCCTTTGACCCTCAGATAGGCGGCAGGACCCTCCGGCTGGACCGACATCTGGTAGACCCGGTCGGGCTGCTTGGCCGTCCAGTCCATCATGTCCTCGTCCCCGCCCTTGTTGAGCTGGCTCAGGGCATTGGTCACCATGTACATGATCATCTTGACCTTGAGCAGCCGCTTGGCGGGTGCCTTGGGGTGTACGTTGGGCATGAGGATGAGGAGCCCCAGGAGGAGCGTGACGAGCTTGGTCAGCAGCCCCAGGCGTGCGAGCCCCCTGGGGAACCCTCCGAACACGGGGATGCCCCCGGTGAACAGGGCGTTCATCCCGGAGATATGCTTGAAGGGCAGGAGGATGTCCGGGTTCGGGTGGATGCCCTGGACCACGTCGAGCTTCCTGTCCTTCAGTTCGATATGTGCGCCGATGTCCGTGCCTTTGACCGCGAGCTGGATGACCCCCTCGAACCGGGTGAGGAAGTGCTTCAGCAGTGTGTCGTCCTCCTCGTGGAGGATCTTGAAGAGCGGCATGATGGAACGGAGCACGATCCGGTTGGTGAGCATTGCCTTGTCTGCCATGGCCGCCCCCTACATCTCGTCTTCCCAGTCTTCGTCTTCCTCGATCTCGAGGCGCATGAGCTCGCTCACCGTGGCCACGATGCCGTCGGCATCGAATCCGTAGTGGTGGTAGAGGTCTTCGGGGTAGCCCACGATGGAGAAGCAGTCGGGCACGCCGAGTTTCCTGAATGCGCACGCCTTGCCGCTGGCCACGATGACCTCGGCCACCGCGGTCCCGAGGCCGCCGTAGATGTTGTGGTCCTCGATGGTCACGATCCTGCGGGTGTCCTTCACCGCGCTGATGACGGCCTCCCTGTCGATGGGCTTGACGGTGTGCATGTCGAGCACGCGCGCGCTCAGACCCTGGCCGTCGAGGACCTCGGCCGCACGCATGGCCTGGAGCACGCCCACGCCACAGCCGATGAGCGTGACGTCCTTGCCGTCGCGCATGGTGATGGCCCTGCCGATCTCGAAGGGGTAGTTCTGGTCCTTGTGGACCGGGGGCTCGAAACCCCTGCCGATGCGCATGTATACCGGTCCCGGCCAGTCCATGGCCGCCACCAGGGCATTGCCTGTCTCGAACCCGTCGGCAGGCGCGATGACGGTCATGTTGGCGAAGGACCGCATCACCGCGAGGTCCTCCGTGCAGTGGTGCGTGGAGCCTGCCTGGCCGAAGGAGATCCCCGCGTGGGTGGCGATGATCTTGACGTTCAGGTTCTGGTAGCAGATGTCGGTTCGGACCTGCTCGGCACAGCGCAGCGAGGTGAAGACCGCGAAGGTCGAGACCACGGGTTTCAGTCCCGCCATGGCGAGCCCCGCTGCCATCCCGAACAGGGAGTTTTCCGCGATCCCCACGTTGATGAACCGCTCGGGGAACTTCTTGCCGAAGCGCCCTATCTTGGTGGAGGTCGCGAGATCCGCCGTGAGTGCGATGAGGTCGGGGTGCTTCTCTCCGAGCTGGGAGAGGACCTCGCCGTATATTTCCGCCTGGGTGAGCTTGTCACCGTCGGTTACCGTCCATGTCATGCCTTCCGCCATGATATCCTCCTTACCCGAGTAGTGACGTGTAGTGCGCGTCGATGCACGCCAGGGCCTGGTCCCTGAGGTCCGAGTTCAGCCCGCCGTAGTGCCATTCGGGCACGTTCTCCATCATCTCCACGCACTTGCCCTTGACCGTGTTGCAGATGATGACCGTTGGTTTTCCCTTGACGGTCCACGCCTTTTCGACGGCCTCCCCGATGGCGGAGAAATCGTGGCCGTCGATGGTGATCGTCTCCCAGCCGAAGGCCCTGAACTTGCCGTCGATGGGCTCCAGGGTCGTGATGTTTTCGGTGGGTCCGTCGATCATGAGCCTGTTGCGGTCAACGAATGCGGTGAGGTTGTCAAGCTTGTGGTGGGCGGCCAGGATGCTGGCCTCCCAGACCGTACCCTCGCAGAGCTCGCCGTCACCCATCATGACGTAGGTCCTGAAGGTCTTGTTCCGTATGCGCGCCCCCAGGGCGAGCCCGCAGGCGATGGCCAGACCGTGGCCCAGCGACCCCGTCGACGCGTCGCATCCCTTGACCTTCAGCGAGTCGAGGTGCATGCCGAAGGGGCTGCCGGTCTTGTTGAAGTCCTTCAGCAGCGCCTTGTCGAAATACCCCTTGTCTCCCAGCACCGATGCCCAGCCGATGCCGCCGTGACCCTTGCTCAGGATGAAGCGGTCCCGGTCTTCCCAGTCAGGTCGTGCAGGGTCCACGTTGAGGTACTTGTAGTAGAGCGTGACCAGCACGTCGGTCTGCGAGAGCGACCCGCCGATGTGCGATCCCCCGCAGGTGAAGGTGGTCTCCACGATGGTCCGGCGGACCTCCCATGCCTTCCTCTGAAGGCCCTTGATCTCTTCCTGTGTCAGTGGCATGCAAACCCCCTTTTCGCTATCAGTATCAATACAGGGTTCAGTCCCTGTGTCAACCTACCGGTCGGTTCCGAACACCCTCCTGCACAACCGGACGGTCTCGTCGATGATGCGATCCGCACCCAGTCTTCCCTCGAGAAAGGTCTCCTGTCTTGTCTTGAGATACTGGGAGATCTGGGAGAAGGCGAACATCATGAGGTGATTGTCGAGAAAGAGTATGGCCGCGTCCATGTCGAGGTCTTCGCGTATGTATCCATCCCGTACACCGTCCTGCACGATCTTCTTCAGGGAGGTGTGCCCCACCTCCTCGATGGTGTGCGCGTACCTGGCCGCGAAATCGTCCATTCCCGAGGAGATCAGGGAGAGGTAGAGCTTGAGGGCATGGGGATGCTCCCGGGCATAGTCCAGGGCCCTGGTGAACACGGAGCGTATCTTCACGAAGGGATCCCCCGGCTCCCGGCTGACCGCCGAGTAGGTATCGTTGAGGAAGCCGGTCCCCAGCCGCAGCGTCTCGAGGAAGAGGTCCTCCTTGCTGGAGAAGTACTTGTACATGGCGCCGATGGAGATGCCCGCCTTGGCCGCGATGGTGTTGATGTTGGCCTTGTGGAAGCCGTTGCCTGCGAATTCACGCATGGCGATATCAAGAATATGGCGCTGCTTCTCTGAAGGTATGCGTGTGAAGGTGTCCCTCGACATGTCATTCCCGATAAGAGAGCGAATACTCACTCACTACGTGACCGGGGGAAGCTTGTCAAGATTGAAAGAAAAAAGAGGGATGAACCTTGACTCTTCCCGATACGACGTTAAACATACAGGATAAAGTAACATATATAAAAACAATAGATTATAATTAATGGGGAAATGGGATACTATTCTGTTATGCCATGCTTGTTGATGAACATGACAAGCGGCACTGACCATTGGGTCGGTTTGCTGGTAACTATTCCACACAAGGAGGGGGTTTCATGAAACTGTTCAGGACGTTGTTAGTGATCGGGATGCTGTCAGGGATGATCATGGCCACCACGGGATGCTCGTTTGATTTAAACAATCCCTATGCGGACGAGTGGGATGTCCAGATCGTGGGCGACTCGGTGTTTGACCTGTCCGGGGATATCCATGATGTTCTCCAGGATCTGTCCGGAAGCAGCTACAAGGACAGGTCGGTCAGCGGCGCCAAGATCGCGGCGATCCAGAGCCAGCTGACCACGGCGCTCAAGAGGACGACCCTCAAGACGGTCATCGCCGACGGCGGTGCCAACGACATCCTCCAGGGCACCATGGACTGCGACTCGGACCCGCTGACCCAGGGATGCCTGGATGTCCTCAACTATGTCGGCGACAAGATGGAGGTCATGCTCGAGGCCATGTATGCCAAGTCACCCAATGACTGCGTGTGGCTCGGCTACTACCACGTCAAGGGCGGCGAGATCGAGAAGAACGAGGCCATCGACTATACCTACGACTGGCTCTACCCGGACATCTTCGCTTCAACCAACATGGATGCGGTCCTCGTAGACCCACGACAGGAAATCCTGCCCATTCACATCAAATCGGACGACATCCATCCCACGTATGACGGTTCGTATATCCTTGCCAACCTGATCTGGGATGAGATGGTGGCCGGGAACATGTATCGCTGAAGTTCAGGGCGCCCGGGTTGAAGGGCATGCCGCCGTAAGTCCGACGCGTGCGCTTCAACCCGCCAGGGGCGCAGGGTAACAGTTTTCTGGTCAGTGACGCTTGTGTCTTCTTGACAGGAAAGAATGAACAGGACAACAGCGAAGTACCTCATCATGGGAATCCTGCTCCTGGGGTGCGGGCTCTACTTTTTTTACCATAGAGAAACTGAAACCGTCCCGGACACCCATGACCGGATTGAGACGCAATCGCCGCCGCAGCGGCAGGATGCTCACCATGAAGAGATCGGCCGCTATGAGGACCAGGTCGTTGCCGCCTTCCATGAGAAGGGACGCGAGGAAGCCCTGGACCACCCCAAGGACATCGAAGAGATCAAGAAACAGGTCTACGCCCTCACTATCGAATCCGTGGAGGACATCGGCCTGCTCGACAGGGTCGTCCAGACAGGAGACACCCCCACGAGGGACTTCTGGCAGGGTGACTGGGTGAGCGTGGACGACGTCAAGGACGAGATCAACGGTTTTCTCCTCGCCCCCCAGGAGGACGGCACCTTCATCTTCTTCCCGGACGAGGCGACCACCCGGACGTACACCTTTTTCGAAGGCCCCCGGACCTACACCTACGATCCTGCAAAGAGGGAGTTCTTCTGGGAGACCGATTATTACGGCAAGAGGATCTCCCACCGGGCCAGGTTCATCAACGACAACGTCCTGGCCATGATGCTCATCAGCGGCAGGAAGGTGATGCTGGATCTCTACCAGAGAAAACCCACCGAGCAGGAGTGACCGCCCGTCATTCGCCCAGTTTCCCCTGCACGCGGATCATGAACTCAGGCCTGGCCGGGTTGTCCGTCTGCACATAGACCGTGTCCCGGATGACCCCGGGTGTCTTCCTTACGCTCCTGGCCGTGATCAGGTACCCCTTTTTGCCTGCCTGGGTTATCTCCCTGTGTGCACAGGCGAGGTCCCGACCCTTCTTCATCTTCAGGCCTGTTATCCTGAACGGGTACTCGGCGGTGGGAATGACCACGGACGAGCCCTCGATGGTCTCGTGCAGGGAACCGACCAGCATGATGGTGTGGACCGATATGTCGGCGAACTTGATGACGGGGCAGGTGATGTCGATGGTCCACTCAGGGTGCTCGGCGTCGCTGGTCTCGGCGCGGATCGTGCCGTGGATCTCCTCGCCCCCGCGCCGGTTGGTCAGGATTATGAGCTTGATGACGCCTTCCTTGCCTGCCGGTATCTGGCGGGTGTAGGACTCGACCAGGCTGCCGCAGCAGGCCTTCACCTTCTTCAGTTCCAGCACCTGTTTCGACGTGTTCCTGATCATGAAGTCATGCTCGACCAGATCGAACTGCAGGACAGGGTGGAACACGTACTCGCTCTTCGGGGAAGCCACGACCGATTTCGAATACACGCGTGTTTCAGGCAGGCCGAAGTAGAAGGTCGTCTTCGGCTTCTGTCTTGGTGAAAAAAGATCAGTAACGGAGCTCCAGTTCCACGCGGTCATGACGATTCCTGTCAGACCGAGGAAAAGACCAGCAAGAAGGAGTTTCTTCCTCATGACGTCCTCCCGCACTCATCAAAAACGGACAGACCGATATCGCCTATGACCTTATACCATGGGTGAACATCAAAGGAAACGCCCGGGGATCGGCGAGAGGTATTCGGTGCGGCGCGATCCCTTCACGCGAGGCCGGAGAAGAGGGGTCACCGCTGCCGGCGGTTGCCGCGGGGCCTGGGAGCGCCCCTTCGATCCCTGAATCCGTCACGCCTGCCGGGCCGCCTCGACCGCCGTACATCCCTGCTCTTGTCCTCGGCATACAGGCTCGCGTCAGGCCAGACGACGGGGATCTTCATGCCCACGTACTTCTCGATGGATTCCAGGGCATAGACGTAATCTTCGCACGCGATCGAGATGGCCTTGCCGTCCTTTCCCACACGGGCCGTGCGACCGATGCGGTGGACATAGTCCTCGCAGTCCTCGGGGATATCGTAGTTGATGACCAGGTCCAGGTCGTCCACGTGCAGACCCCGGGCCGCCACGTTGGTGGCCACGAGAATGGGCACCCTGCCCGACTTCAGACCGTCGATGACCTCGATGCGCTTCTTCTGGGGAAGGTCACCGGTGATGAATTCGCAGGTGAACCCGTTCATCTTCAGGCGCCGGGCCACGTTCTCGGCCGTGCTCTTCATGTTGGTGAAGATCATGCAGTTTCTTGGTTTCTCGCGGTGGAGCAGGCCGAGCAGAAGGCTCATCTTCTCCTCGTTGCCCGCATGGTAGAGTTCCTGCGTGACCGTGTCCACGGTGAGCTTCTCAGGTGCGATCTCGATCTCGACCGGGTCGTTCATGTACTGCCAGGCGAGTTCCTTGACCAGGAAGCTCAGCGTGGCGGAAAAGAGCATGGTCTGCCTCTTGTGTACGGGCGGCATGGCACGGAGCATCTTCCGCAGATCGGCTATGAAGCCCATGTCGAAGAGGCGGTCCGCCTCGTCGATGACCAGGATGGCGATATCCCTGAATCCGAGCTTGCCCGAGCGGTGAAGGTCGAGGATCCGGCCCGGGGTGCCGACGATGATGTTGGCCCCCTGCTTGAGCTGCTGTTCCTGGCTCTTGTACCCCACCCCGCCGTAGATGCACGCGGTCCGGTAGTCGAGGTGTGCGCCCAGCAGTTCGGCCTCGCGCTCCACCTGGACGGCCAGCTCGCGGGTGGGTACGATGATCATGGCCTTCTTCCCCTGCACCCCCTTGAGGCGCTGGAAGATGGTGAGGAGAAAGACCGCGGTCTTGCCCGTGCCTGTCTGCGACTGGGCGCAGATGTCCCTGCCGGCGAGGCTGTGTACGAGGGTGGCCGCCTGGACAGGGGTGCATTCGGTGAATCCCGCGTCGGCGATGCCGAGCATGGTGCGTTCGTCAAGCTGGAGTTCATCAAAGCGCATAGGTACTCCCTGGTTGGATGGTAAGGTGTTCTTTCGGTGTATTCATGTATGGTTCATGGATGATTCCGCCTGATCCGGGCCGGATCATAACATGTCTGCGACAAATGGCAAGGATAAATATGAATCCCGGCATCGCCGCAGGACCCTTCACGAGAAACCGTCTTGATTTCTCCAGTGCGATTGTCCATAAAAAGGGCAGGAACAAAACGGGTCAAGGAGCATTCATGCCGATCTACGAATTCTACTGCAGCAGGTGCGACACCATCTACAATTTCTTCTCCAGGACCATCAACACGGACAAGGTCCCGCGATGCCCACGGTGCAAGACGGTCAGGCTGAGGAAGAAGGTCTCGCTCTTTGCCGCCATCTCGGGAAGGAGGGGAGAGGAGGGCGAGTCAGACATGCCTCCCCTCGACGAGGGCAAGATGGAAAGGGCCATGTCCATGCTCGAGCGCGAGGCGGGGAGCCTCAACGAGGACGACCCCCGGCAGGCGGCCCGTCTCATGAGGAAGCTCACCGAGGCCACGGGGCTCAAGATGGGGTCAGGCATGGAGGAAGCACTGAGCAGGATGGAGCGCGGGGAGGATCCGGACAGGATCGAGGCCGAGCTGGGAGATCTGCTGGAAGGTGAAGAACCCTTCGTCATGGAACAGAAGTCGGGAAAGCGGAAGCAAGGGCACCATCCCAAGGTCGACGAGACCCTGTACGACCTCTAGGTCCGCCGGCCGTCCCTCGTGCCGGGAGAGCGGATGATCCTCTCCGCCGCCAGGCCCTATTTCTGCCCTCATCCGGGCTATTTCGCCCGGATCCTTGCCTCGGATGTCTTCGTGATCCTCGATGAGGTGCAGTTCCCCCGGGGGACGACCTGGATCACCAGAAACCGCTTCAAGAACGACCAGGGGACCCTCTGGATGACCATACCCGTGAGGAAGAAGGGCCTCGGCCTGCAGAAGGTCAGTGACGTGAGGATCTGCCGCGAGGGGCGGTGGCAGAGAAAACACCTGGCAAGCCTGCAGCAGGCCTATCGCCACGCGCCGTACCGTGACGACCACCTGGGCATCTTCGAGCAGATGTTCCTGTCCGGGCAGGACAGCATGCTGGACATGGACATGGAGTTCATGGCCTATGTCCTTTCCGAGCTGGACTGCTCCACCCGTATCGTCCGGATGTCCGGGGCCGGGGTTCAAGGGCTGGGGACCGGGCTGCTCGTGGAGCTCTGTCGTGAACTGGGGGCGGAGCGTTACCTGGTTCAGGATTCAGCCAGGAAGCTGATCGATACGAACCTCTTCGAGGAGGCTGGGATAGGCCTCGAGCACATGAAGCCATCGGCCCCCGTCTATCCTCAGCTGTGGGGAGGATTCATCGCCAATCTATCCGTATTTGACCTCCTCTTCACCTGCGGGCCCAAGGCAAGGGCTTATCTTTGAATCTTCTTCCCTCTCGCCTTTGTGCGGATTATCATCTCCACATGTCCTTCCGTTGCACAGGTTTGGCGGCACTGCTCGTGCTGATCCTCTCGGCCGTGGTTCTGCCGGGCTGCGCGGGCTCCCACTTCCGCCCCGCGGAACAGCAGTTCCCGGGGTCGGCTGGGTTCGATCCCGCGTCCGTTTTCGGCCAGGAATACTGGACCGGCATCGTGTTCGACGGCGAGAAGATCGGCTTCTCGCACTTCAGGCTCGAACCCGCACACGAAGAGCCAGGGCAGATCGACATCACATCCGAGGCCGTGTTTTCCTGAAGTTTCTCATGCCCCTGGTCGGCATGATAGGATAGATCCGGGCGAGAATCCTCACCTCCCGGTAAACCGACCCGTCACCGAGATTCTTCAGCCCACCCGGGATTCCCGCGACCCCTTGCAGGAGGAACCTGCGGCCGTTATTATTATGGATAAGGGCATCGACCACGAGGCCCTCATCTCGAGGAAAAGCCGCAGGATCTCCTCCTATCCGAGAGCCGGGGCAGGGCCGGGAACGGTCGTGCCCCCTTTTTCTCGCCACGAGCCGTTCCGGACAGGGACGGCATGGTTGTCTCCCCCTGGAGGAAGGTATATGTGTATCGCATGGGAGGGAAACGCGGGACCGCTCCATTCACTGTCACCGGCAACCTCGTGGACGTGGTTTCCGGGACGATCGCGCCGGCTTCGGTCCATGTGCGTGACGGAACGATCGCCGAGATAATCCCCGAGGCAAGAAAGCAGTCCCGGTACATCACCCCCGGCCTGGTGGACAGCCACGTCCACATAGAAAGCAGCATGCTCGCGCCGGCCGAGTTCGGCCGGGTCGCGCTGACCCACGGTACCGTGGCCGCCGTGTGCGACCCGCACGAGATCGCCAACGTGCTGGGCATGGCCGGCATCGAGTACATGATCGCGAATGCCCGCACAAGCCCCTTCAGATTCTCGTTCGCCGCACCATCGTGCGTCCCCGCCACCCCCTTCGAGACCTCGGGCGCTCTCATCGGTGTTCCCGATATCGAAGACCTCCTGTCGAGGAAAGAGATCACGCACCTCGGCGAGGTCATGAACTATCCGGGCGTCATTGCCGGGGACCCCGAAGTCCTCGCCAAGCTGGGGGCGGCGAAGCGCTCGGGCAAGCCCATCGACGGGCATGCCCCGGGGCTGAGGGGGGACGCCCTGGCCTCGTACGTCGCCGCGGGCATCAGCACGGATCACGAGACCACTGACCTTCACGAGGCCATGGAGAAGGTGTCCCTCGGCATGAAGGTCCAGATCCGCGAGGGCTCGGCGGCCAGGGACTTCCGGTCGTTGCAGGACATGATCGCCTGCCACGCCGACATGTGCATGTTCTGCAGCGACGACAAGCACCCGGACGACCTCGTCCGGGGCCACATGAACGACCTGGTGCGTGATGCCATACGCAACGGGCATGACCCGGTCAAGGTCCTTAGGTGTGCATGCCTCAACCCGGTGCGGCACTACGGCCTTCCCGTGGGGCAGCTCCAGGTGGGAGATCCTGCCGACTTCCTCGTGGTGGACGACATCAGGGACTTTCACGTGCTCGAGACCTATGTCTCCGGAAGGCTCGTGGCCCGGGAGGGGACCCCGCTCCTGGACAGGGTGAGGCCGGACCTCGTCAACGTCTTCCATGCCGGGCCCGTGCGCGAAGGCGATCTTGCCGTCGTCAAAGAGGCAGGATCCATCACGGTCATGGAGGCCACGGACGGCAGCCTCCTCACCGGCCGGACCACGGATGAACCGCTGGTCAGGGACGGATGTGCGATCTCCGACCCTAAGCGGGACATCCTCAAGATCGCGGTCGTGAACAGGTACCGCAGGAGACCCCCCGCCCTGGCCTTTGTCAGGGGATTCGGCCTGAAGCGCGGAGCCATCGCCTCCTCCGTGGCCCACGACTCACACAACGTCATCGCCGTGGGCGCCGATGACACCGACCTGTGCCGGGCCGTAAACCTGGTCGTAGAAAACCGGGGCGGACTCGCGGTCGTATGCGGGACCGAGCGCGAGACCCTTCAGCTTCCCATCGCAGGACTCATGGCCGATACCGACGGGTGGCAGGTCGCAAATCGGTACGCACGGCTGCAGGGAATGGTGGGCGGGCTCGGTTCCCCCATGGCTTCCCCCTTCATCACGCTCTCGTTCATGGCCCTGCTGGTGATCCCGCGGCTCAAGCTGAGCGACCGGGGCCTCTTCGATGCGGATCGGTTCGCCTTCACTCCCCTCTGGAGCGCTTCGCCAGAGCCACGCGGGCCATCTTCACCCTGAACGCCATCAGGGGCGAGCCGAGGCCAAGGATAAAAGCGTAAAGGGATCCTCTCGGCATGCAGCGCCCCCTCTTCCCTCTTGTCAATCGCAAAGGAAAACGATACCTTTGTAAGAAACACCTTCAAGGGGATCCCGAGGTATTCGGGCATGGAGTGACGAGGAGGACGCCGTGAAAGTGCTAGCACTGAATTCCAGCCCCAGGATCAAGGGCCAGAGCAAGACCGAGATCATGCTGAGCAGTCTCGTCGACGGCATGGAGAAGGCCGGAGCGCAGGTGGAGGTCGTGAACCTCAGGACCAAGACCGTGAAGAACTGCATCGGCTGCTACACGTGCTGGACGAAATCACCCGGAAGGTGCGTCCACCGCGACGACATGGCCGAGGAGCTCTTCCCGAAGTTCATCGAGGCCGACATCGCGGTCTTCGCGACGCCGCTGTACCACTTCACCATGAACGCGACCATGAAGGCCTTCATCGAGAGGACCCTTCCGGCGATCGAGCCCTACCTCAGGGTCAAGGGCGAGACGACCTATCACCCCCTGCGCGGCAGGCACCCCGCCGTGGTTGTGCTCTCCGTGGCCGGGTTTCCCGAGATCTCGGTGTTCGACCAGCTCTCCAGCCACATGAGGTTCATGTACAGCAGGGGGCTTATCGGTGAGATATACCGGCCCGCCGCCGAGGCCATGGTGCAGGCATCCTACGCCGGGGTCAGGGATGATATCCTGGACGCCGTCCGTGTTGCCGGTACGGAGCTCGTGAAGACCATGAAGATCTCGAAGGAGACCATGGACCGCATCACCCAGCCCCTGGGAGACAAGACCGCCATGACCAGGGCGGCGAACATATTCTGGAAGACCTGCATCCGCGAGAAGATAACGCCGGAGGAGATGCGTTCCAAGGGCGTCGTGCCGAGACCCGAGACCGTCGACGACTTTGTCCTGCTCATGAAGATGGCTTTCAAGGCTGAAAACGCATCCGGCATGAATGCAACCATACAGTTCGACTTCACCGGCGACGAGTCGGGTTCATGTTCCCTCGCCGTGTCGGGAAACGGCATCGAGGGCTCGATGGGGCCGTCCCCCAGGGCGGACCTCGTCGTGAGGACACCCTTCGAGGTGTGGATGGACATCATCACCAACAGGGCCGACGGTCAGAAGCTGTTCACGGAAGGGAAATATCAGGCCGAGGGCGACCTCGCCCTTCTCACGAAGTTCAAGGACCTCTTCGGCAGGTGACCTGAGCGCTGTGCAACGGAGAGCTCCGAAGAGGACGTGCCGGTCACAAAACCTCGCCGGTGGCCTGAAGAGAGGAGGACCCATGGCACCAGATCCTTCGAGAATCCTTGGCAGGCTGGGAATCCAGCTCCCGCTCATCGGGTTCTACGATGCCCCGGATGCGCAGGGCTTCGATCCCGTGGTGGCGCCTGAACCGAAGAAGCACGCATGTGTGTTCTCCTTTTTTGAAGACTGGCTTCGGGGACGCACCCTGCTCATCACGAGGGAGAACTTCGGATGCGGAGGGGCAGGAAGCGCCCTGTGCAGCCAGACGACCAGGCCCCGGGAGGACTTCATCACCTTCCTGGTGGACACCGAAGGGCTCAAGTGCAGCCGCGAGGTCATGGGGAGGTGGATCGACCAGCGCAGGACCTACCGCCAGGAGCACCCGAACCTCCTCATCGGCCCGCTGCGCCCCGGCATGGAACGGTTCCTGAAGACGGTGACCTTCTACGTGAACCCGGACCAGCTGAGCGCGCTCATCATCGGGGCCCACTACTGCCACGGCCCCGGAGACCCTGCACCGGTGCTGGCGCCCTTCGGGTCGGGATGCATGGAGCTCGTCACGCCCTTCGAGGATCTCTTTCTGCCCCAGGCCATCATCGGGGCAACGGACATCGCCATGCGCCAGTACCTGCCGCCGGAGATCCTGGCCTTCACCGTGACCGTGCCCATGTTCGAGCAGCTCTGCGGGCTGGACGAGAAGAGCTTTCTGCACAAGCCGTTTCTCAGGAAACTCCAGAAGACCAGGGCCAGGGAAGGAGGTCACTGATGCTGCGCGACCTCGTCATGAAGAACCGTTCATACCGGCGTTTCCACGAGGACCACAGGATAAGCCCCGGGGAACTGAGAAGCCTCGTGGATCTGGCGAGGCTGTCTGCCTCCGGGGCCAACATGCAGGCGCTCAAATACTTCATCTCTTCGGACCCCGGCTCGAACGCGCGCATCTTCGGGTGCCTGGGATGGGCGGCCTACCTCAAGGGCTGGCCGGGACCTGCGGAAGGAGAGCGTCCCTCGGCCTACATCATCATCCTGGGCGACACGCAGATCGCTACGCACTACTGGTGCGATCACGGCATCGCCGCCCAGTCCGTCCTCCTCGGTGCAACGGAAAAGGGGCTCGGCGGGTGCATGATCGCGTCCATAGACAAGAAGGGCCTGATCGAGGCCTGCCAGATTCCCGACCGGTATGAGATCCTCCTGGTCGTCGCCCTCGGCAAGCCCGCCGAGGAAGTCAGGATCGAGGCTGTCGGGCCCGACGGCGACATCAGGTACTGGCGGGACGACACGGGCGTTCACCACGTCCCGAAACGACCCTTGGACGAGATCGTCCTCGACCATTTCTGAGACCCCCATGGACATCCGGACAGCGATATTGAACAGAAAGAGCATCCGGGGGTTCAAGCCCGACCCGGTCCCCCGGGACATTCTGGAAAAGGTTCTCGAGATCGCCTGTCGGGCTCCCTCCACCATGAACACCCAGCCGTGGGAGTTCGCGGTCGTCTCCGGCGACGTGCTCAAGACGGTGGCGAGAGAGAACGTGAAGATGCTCAGGGGCGGGGTCATGATCCAGCCCGAGCACGTCATCACGGGCTGGCCGAACCGGAGCGTCTTCCGGGAGCGGCAGGTGGAGGTGGCAAGGAGGATCTTCCGGCTCATGGGCATCCCGCGCGAAGACAGGGAGAAGCGCTCGGCCTGGATGGAACGGGGATTCCGTTTCTTCGATGCCCCTGCTGCGATCATCGTCCTCACGGACACGGCGCTGAGCGAGTCGGGCCCGCTCATGGACATCGGCGCGGTCATGCAGAGCATCTGCCTGGCGGCGCTCTCCTTCGGCCTGGGGACCTGCATCGAGGACCAGGGGGTCATGTATCCCGCGAGTCTCCGCTCGCTCCTCAATATCCCGGATTCGAAACGCATCCTCATCTCTATCGCCATCGGCTATCCGGACCCTGACTTTCCCGCCAACAGGGTGGAAAGCCCCCGGGAAGAGATCTCGAACATCGCCAGGTGGTACGGGTTTGACTGACCGAGGCGAGACGGACCTGAGGGCTCGGGACATGGACATCTATGAATTTCTCGGCGGGCACGGGATACCATATGACCGCTACGACCACCACGCGGTCTTCACCTGCGAACAGGCGGACTGCCTCGACATCCCCGGGGGCTCTGCCGGGACGAAGAACCTGTTTCTGCGTGACCGCAGGGCCAGGCGCCATATCCTGGTCACCGTGGGGGCCTCGATGAACGTGGACATCAAGGGGCTTGAGCTGGCCCTCGGTGCAAAGGGCCTGAGCTTCGCGTCCTCCGAGCGCCTCATGGAGTATCTCGGCATCACGCCCGGTTCCGTGACCATCCTGGCTGTTCTCAACGACTTGCGGCGCAGGGTGGAGGTCGTCGTGGACGAGGGCCTCTGGCGTTGTGACGCCATACAGTGCCACCCCCTGGTGAACACGAGCACCCTGGTCATCTCCCGGGAAGGCCTGGAGCGGTTCCTGTCTCTGACCGGCCATCGGCCGCGCATCATGAGGGTGCCGGAGAGATGACACAGGCTGCATGGAAGGAGTATCATGTAGACAAAAATGAGGACACGGGCGTCTGAAACGGTAGAAGGGCTACGCAAGGGACGGACGTGAATACTCGGTGCCGGTAGAATGCTGTGGCGATGCGTGGAGATGGAACCAGGGAACACGAGGGTGGCGAGGCCGGGGAGATCATCTCCCTCGTCAGGGCCGCGACCGGGGGCGACAGGTGGTCCTTCGAACGGCTCGTAGCCATTCACCAGGAGGCGCTATTCCGTATGGTGTACGCACGGATGCAGAACAGGGCGGACGCGGAGGACGTCGTTCAGGACGTGTTCCTGAGCGCATACCGCGGACTCGCCTCGCTGAGGGACCCCGGGCTTTTCAGGGCCTGGCTCTACCGTATAGCCCTGAATCGTGTCAGGGACTTCATGCGCAGGCGCAGGCTCGCATCCCTGTTCGGCCTCAACCACGACGAGGCGCCCGAAGACTGCCCTGATTCGGGCCCGGACGAATTCGACCACCTCGCTGCCAGCCGGTTCTGGGCGGGGCTCAATGGATTTCTCGCCTCCCTGCCCTCGCTCCAGCGCGAGGTCTTCCGGCTGCGGTTCCTCGACCACCTGGGTATCCAGGAGATCGCGGCGGCGCTGGGAAGGAACGAGAGCACGGTCAAGACTCACCTGTATCGTGCCATAGAAAAGTTCAAGGTAGTCGGGCCTCGCTATGGGCTGCCCGCACAGGAGGAGTCGTGAACAGAGGAAACGAGGCGCACCTCGATCCCGGGCGCATCATAGCCTCCATCGTCGATGACCGCGAGCTCTCGACGGGCGAGAGGGAACACCTCTCGACCTGTCCGGCATGTGTCCAGGCCAGGGCCAGCCTCGCTTCACGGCTGGCCGTGCTGTCCGAGCGGGCCGAGCGGCATATCCCCTCATCCCGGCAAAGGGTCGTCCTCCCGGCGGAGCAGCCGGCCAGTGCCATGGGGAGGCTCGTGAGGTGGTCTCTGGGCGGGGCCGTCGCCATTGCCACGGTAGTCATCGTGGTGGTCTTCCTGCTGGGACGCCCGTTTCCCGGAGGGCTCCAGGGTGTGGACGGGTCGAACCTCGCCCACGAGACCGCCCAGGACGAGGTGCTTCTGGCCGAGGTCAGGGCCCTGGAGAACGACCCCCTTCCGGCGGCCTACTCGGAGATCATACCGGACCCGGACGTGAGCCTGGATGAAGATTTTTTCGAATTCCTCATCCCCCTGGGATCCAATGGGGACGAGGCGTTGAAGACATGAACGCTGTGCGAGGACATGCGATATGAAGAAAAAAACGCTTATCGGGATGCTCTTTCTCATGGCCGTGCTTGCAGGGGCAGGGGCAGTCGGCGCGCAGGATGTGAACCCGGGCAGATGGTGGAGAGACCCCGGCGTCTCCAGAGACCTCTCCTTGACTCGACAGGAACAGCGTGAGCTGGACAGCCTGTATGCCCGCAACCGGGAAGAGCTCATAGACACCAAGGCCGAACTGGAGAAGGAGCGCAGCAGGCTTGACGACATCATGTACCGGGAACCCTTTAACGAGGACGCAGCCAAGGCCCAGCTCAGGAAGGTCGAGGAGAAGCGGCGCAAGCTCACCTCGGAGCGAATGCGGTACCTCATCGAGGTGCGCAAGATCCTGGGCCACGACAGGTTCAGAACCCTTGAGGGCAAGGCCCATCAACGGATGGAGAGGAAGGACGAGAAGGGCCGGAAACAGTTCGATGAACGGCCAGACAAGAAGGGCAGGCGGAATTGGTAGGCTGCCGCTGAAGGCACCTCGATGGTCAAGGGTCCGACATCCTCATGAGAGTCTGGGACATCAATCCCGGTTATCTGAACCGCGAGAGCCTGCTCGGTGAACATCGAGAGGTGCACGCCCTCTTCTCCGTCATCGGGGGCGGCAGAAGGGGCTATGCCCGTCACCCCGAGACCCTGCGGTGGAGCGCCTGCATGGGGGCGCTGGTTCTCAGGCATGATCTCATCGTCCAGGAGATGCTGCTGCGAGGGTACCGCCATATGAGCCCCTCACCGGCCGAAGAGACGTCACCCTGGCCGGGCGCTTACGTCGACCACCCCCACGAGCAGTTCGTTATCCTGAAAGGGAAATACAGCACGAAGCCCCAGGGCCGCATCCCCCTTCCGGGCAATGCCCAGCAGCTCTGGGCCCAGCACAAGTACTCTATCCTGGCCCGGGATCCGGATCTCTACAGGCACATCGGGTCCGAGGCGTCAGGCACGAAGACGCCGGACCATTTCCAGGAACTGGCCCGCGTCCTGACGGAAGCGCTGCGAACCCCACCGGCACAGGGCCGGCTCATGAACGCCCTGCTCCACATGTGGGGGTATGTGTCCAGTCTCGACCCGGCCCGTCCCCGACCTCCCGGTACGCCTGCGGAGCTCATGGGCGAGATCCGGCAGAGGGCGGTTCTCTACGGGGTGCGCTATCTCATGGAATCGACGGCATTGAGCGACCTCGCGTGCTGGGCCCGAAGCCGGGAAGGAGCCGGGCAGCCCCACACGCACATCGGGTACTGAACATCCGGGTCGTTCAGGATGGTGCCTGCCCATGCTCCTCTTCCCTCCGTCTGGCATCGATGGTCTCGAGCAGCGCCTCGAGCCTGACGAAGGATGCCTCCTCGCTGTACTTGCGTTCGTCGGCGTGGTCCACGTCGATCATCACCGCCGGCACCCCGATCTCGTCACGGACGAAGCGCATCTGGTCCATCTGAATGATCGAATACACCTTGCAGCTGCGGTTGCTGGCGAACACCACCCCGTCGATGCCGTTGCGCTCGATGGCCTGCCTCATGGCCCGTGCGCGCAGCGCCATGCCGTGGGGACAGACCGAGAAGTTCTGCAGGCGGGCGAGCCAGGTGAAGGGATCGCCGTCGTCGTAGGCGTACATGTCAAAGGTCCCTTCCACAGATCCGATGCAGTAGGTGTAGCTGGCCGTGGTGATGTTGGCCCCCAGCGCGGAGAGCCTGCTGGACATCTTCCTGAGCTGGTGCCACGGCGCGATGTTGTCCCACAGGAGCCGGTAGCGCTCCTCTGGGACCGGGAACACACCCCGTTTAACCTGCTCCTCAGTTTCGTCGGCCAGCATCCGGTAGTGGTCGAGGAGCTGCTGTGTGCCGCGGGACGTGAGGATGGGCGCCATCTGCACGAAGGAGTCAAATGCCGTGATGGGCGAAGGCCTGTGCCGCGCCAGTGAGGTGAAGCGTTTCCACTCCCTGAGTGCCTCACTGGAGAGGCGCACCGCCTCCCGGGCCTTCGACTCGTCGAAGCGCTGGCCCGAGAGCTCCTCGATGGTACGGACGAGATCGGCGAACTGGCCCCTGATGTAGGTGAAGTCATCGTGGGTCTGTTCCTCGTAGCAGAACGGGATGTCCAGGATGAAGTGCGGCGTGCCCCACATCCGGTGGTAGACGTCGAACCACTTGGCCAGCAGCGAGCAGTTGTTGGTGTTGCTCACGAGCAGGTGCGGCCTGGGCATGCCCATAGAGGGGGAGTCCCTGCCCCCGTCCAGCGCCGTGCCCAGGTCGATGCGGGCGTACGAGCACAGGTCGGGCGAGTAACCGGCCTTCTCCGCCTTTTCGCACAGCACGGCACCGGCCCCCTTGCCTGCGCTCATGGCCGCATGGCTCTCCGGGACGGCATAGACAACGTTGTCAAAGCCCGCGAAGATCTCGGCCGGGACGACGATGGCGATCCACACCACGAAGGCGCCCCGGGATGCCCTCTGGTGGAGCTGCAGGTAGTCGTTCATCATGATCCCGGTGAGCCTCTTGCCGGACGAGGTCTTTCTGAATCCGTCTGCGGGCGTGTCCTGGGTCATGCCGTCCTTCCTTTCAGGGTCTGGTATCCCTGACGATATCGGCAAAGGCCTCGATGCGGGTCCTGAAGGGCATGAGGTTGCCAAGGTCATCGGCGCCGAGCTCCAGGAACAGGGTGGTGACGCCCTCGGCCTTGAGCGTGTCCTGGAGATAGGGAAGCTCGAAATACTCGTACTCGCAGAACTTTTCCGCGAACACGATGAGGCCCCTGACATTGTTTTCCCGTATGCGCTGCCTGAGCAGCTCGATCCGGCGGTCCCCTGCGGGCAGGAAGGTGGTGCAGGGGTAGTGGTCGAAGTAGAAGGAGCAGTAGTAGTCCAGGGGGTCGCTGCCTGCGGGACTGGTCCCGTAGGACCGCGCCAAGGTGGCGATGTCGTTGGCGGCAATCGTGAGCCCGGAGGCATCCATGACCTCCAGCAGGGCGGCCGGTGGGTTCTGGATCCCGCTCACCATGACCCGCGCGCCCGGGGCTTTCCTCGCGCCACTGTCGCTGCGTGAGACCATGTCTTCCAGCATGGCGGTGTGATCCTCGACGGCCATGAAATGGGCACGCTCCAGGAGAGGTGCGGCCACGGAAGAGGGCACGGTGCCTGCGGCGCTCAGCGCTTCGACCTTCCGACAGAGCGAACGGTGTCTTTCATGGATAGCCAGGCTTTCTGCAAAGGCATCCGCAGAGAATGGCCTCCCGGTGAACCGTTCCAGGTCCGCTACGAGGGTCCGCAAACGCCTTCTGAGGTATTCTCGGGAGCCGGTGCGGCCCTCGGGCAGGGCCGGCACGTGCAGGCGGAGGAGGGGGAGTTCGGCCCCTCCGCTCTTGAGGCCTGCCGCGATGATCTCGGGCAGGTTCCTCAGGGTGTCGCAGGCATTGTACATGAAGAGCTCATCGAACAGGCCCGGCCCCCTCTCGATGACGAAGCCGGTCAGCGCCCGGGCCACCTGGCAGGCATAGTTCTGGACGTGGCGGTCGCTGGTCGCGTAGTCCCTGACCGCATCCCTCATGCCCCAGAGGACCACGGGCGTGAGACCGAAGGAATGGAACAGCTCCAGGGGCGGGTAGAGCGGGAAGCAGCCGATGAGGCGCCGGCCGCCGGCCTTCATTCCGGACAGGGTCGTCAGGAGATCCTTCACGGGAGATGTCCTTTCGCCCCGAACTATAAACACTGTTTACTGTGAAGACAATGGAAATGACTGGTCGGAGTCTTCCACGAGAGCGGTGAGGGATGTCTTCTGGACAATCAAGTGAACGATGAATTGATGCTTCGGCAGGGTTATGACCATGGATCGATTCATCAAAAAGGACGAAGAACATGTCCTGGCATGGACTATCCAGTCACTCCGGCTCATAAATCTCCCATAGAGCGCAGATAACCCATGTCTGGTCCAAGATCGGGCTGTGATGCCTGAGACGTTTTCAATGCCTTGCTGCCCATTCGTGAGTTCATGAGAAAATCGTCACGATTCCAACCGACCTAGGAAGGCAGATCCTCAGAGAACGAAGGTCCCGCGTGCGATTATAATTGGACTCATAGAGTTTGAATGAACATTGATCACGCGTACACCAAAGAGCTGTTCATCAATCTCAAATTGCGAAAAGGGAAATCAGGGGGGTTTGGTTTATGATATGATGTGAAAAACCTCTGTCCTGAACTCCGGGGTGGCATTGGGTGCTCGATGAAAGACTATGATGAGCTCATGGACTGCATGAAATCATGGAGGAGGATAAAGCGATGACACGGACTGATCAGCATTTCGACTGGCTCGGCGCTTCTCCGGGGATAGAACACGATGACATCGCCGATCTTCCCATGGATACCGGACCGGCAACGATCATGTGCATCGACTACGGGCCGGATAATGTCACGATGAAGCAGATCAGCGACCTGGATGATTTCATAGAGCATCATCGACCTGACTGGTCGGCAGTACGGTGGATCAACGTGGAAGGGCTTTCGAACCTCAAGGCCATTCAAGCACTGGCAAAGAAGTATGATCTCCACCCACTGGCGGTCGAGGATATCCTCCACGCCAGGCAGAGGCCCAAGATCGAGTCTTATGGCGGAGAGAACAGTGAATATCTGGCCCGATTGTTCATCGTTGCCCGAACGTTAAAGGTCAGGGAAGGGGTGCTGAAAAACGAGCAGCTTTCCATGTTTGTGGGTCACAAGACCGTGTTGACCTTTCAACAGTCCCCGAACGAATTATGGAATCCCATATACCAAAGGATCAAGGAGAAGGGATCACGATTGCGGACGAATGACGCGAGCTTTCTTGCATATACACTCCTGGATGCAGTGACAGACAGTTATTACCCCATACTCGAATACTACAGCGATCTTTCAGAGACCCTAGAGGATCTCGTCGTGGACCGCATCAGGCCGGACCTTATAAACAAGATCCACCAGCTGAAACGTGACCTGATGTCGATTCATCGTATGCTGTGGCCCTTGCGTGATGTGGTTTCCTCACTCCAACGAGATACCCATGAGTGCATGAGCGATACCAGTCGTGTCTATCTGCGGGATCTGTACGATCATGTCATCCAGATCATTGAACTCGTAGAGACCTATCGGGAGATCTCGAGCGACCTGATCGATACGTACATGTCATCGCTTTCGACAAGGATGAACGAGATCATGAAGGTGCTGACCATCATCGGCACGATCTTCATACCGCTGACGTTCCTGGCCGGAGTATACGGCATGAACTTCCGCTATTTCCCGGAATTGAATCTGGTCTTCGGATACCCGGCCTTCTGGATCATATGCGTCCTGGTGACATCGGTCATGCTCGTCCTGTTTCGCCGCCGTGGGTGGTTATAGGCTGCGATACCAGACAGGTGAAGCTGTCCTACAGACAGTGAAAGCAAAGAGTATAATCCTATGCGGCCCACCATTTCCTTCAATAATACCAGATAGTCAGATGGCTCAATTTTCATTGCCACAAACTGTTATTGTCACAATCGGTTTGTCTGAGAAATCGACGGTAAAGGCAGAGTGTCGAGTGTGAGTTATAATCATCAGTGGACACAACTCAGGCTTACAACGTGATACATGGAACGAGGTCGACGGCACCCTATCCAACAATGTTGTGTATAGGAATCTGGGGTTTCAAGAGAAGCTTCATGGCATCAAGCATTTGATCCTTCCCCTTGAGAAGAGCCATCTCCTGGGGTGACTCCTGAAATTTCTCCAAGGCAT
>JAGOOG010000014.1 GCA_017992605.1 Deltaproteobacteria bacterium | reverse complement strand
CCATGGAGTAGATCTTCAGCGGCAGGATCTCGAAGGACGGGCCGGTGGTGAAGAAGCTCACCACCACGTCGTCCAGGGACAGGGTGAAGCTCAGCAGCCAGCCTGCGATGATGGCGGGCATGAGCAGCGGCATGATGACGTGCCTGAACATCTGCAGCTCGCTCGCGCCGAGGTCCTTGGCCACGTCGATGATGTTGCGATCGAATCCGCTGATGCGTGAGTAGACTGTCACCACCACGAAGGGCAGGCAGAAGGTGATGTGGGCGAGCAGCAGGGTGAAGGGGCCCGTAGCCAGGCCGATGGTGATGAAGAACATGAGCAGGGAGATGCCCATGACGATGTCCGGGCTCATCATGACGATGTAGATGAAGGAGTACATGACCTTCCTGCCCAGGAAGCGGTAGCGATAGAAGGCGAAGGCCCCCAGCGTGCCCAGGATCGTGGCGAGGACGCTGGATGCCAGCGCGATGATGAGCGAGTTCACCAGTGCTTCCTTCAGCGGCGAGTCGGTGAAGAGCTGGTAGTACCACTTCCAGGTGAAACCCTGCCAGTTGGTGGAATACTTCGTGTCGTTGAAGGAATAGACGATGAGTATGAGAATGGGGACATACAGGAAGAGGTAGATGCAGCTCAGGTAGATGAACCGTGCGGCCCGTTTCATGCCATGTCCCCCATGCCGCCGGCATGCGCCTTTTTCGAGCTCAGGAAATACACGTACAGGAACAGGCACATGACCAGTGTGAGGATCACGCTGGCCGCAGAACCGACCGGCCAGTTGCCCGTGGTGAGAAACTGGTTCTTGATGAAGTTGCCGATGAGCATGGAACGGGCGCCTCCCAGGAAATCCGGGATGTAGAACAGACCCAGCGCGGGCAGGAATACCATGGTGCTGCCGGCCACGATCCCGGGCATGGTCAGGGGCAGGATGATGCGGAAGAAGATCTGCCGGGAGGTTGCCCCCAGGTCGCGGGCAGCTTCGACGAGGCGCCAGTCGAGCTTCTGGATCGACGTGTACATGGGCAGGACCATGAAGGGCAGCAACGTGTAGACGAGGCCGACAAACACGGCGGTCTGGGTGTAGAGCAGGGCAAGCGGCTCATCGATGATGCCGGTCCAGAGGAGAAAGGTGTTGATGGTGCCGTTGGCCTTGAACAGGATGACCAGGGCATAGGTCCGGATGAGCGACGAAGTCCAGAAGGGTATGATCATGAGCAGGAGCAGCATCCTCTGCAACGGGACCGGGAGGCGGACAAGGATGAAGGCGAAGGGATATGCGACCAAGAGAGAGATCACTGTCGTTCCCAGGGCAAGGAGCATGGAGTACCAGCACACCTTGAGGAATACCGGCGAAATGATCTCCCGGTACCCTTCGAGGGAAAAATTCCATGCCACGGCAGTGACCGGATCGCGCTCGAGGAGGCTGAACACGACCACGAAGACGAAGGGAACCACCACGAATATGGTGATCCACAGCATGGTAGAGCCGACGGCGAAGTTCCTGAACCGGCTTTTGACCATGGTTAGAGCAGGACTTCCCAGCCATAGAGCCAGTTTATGTGAACCCGCTGGCCTTCCCGGTAGATGACGTTTTCCTGGTCCTCGTTGAAGAACTGGGTCACGAATATGGTCTCACCATCGAGGAGCTTGATGATGAGATCCACTGTCTTGCCCTTGTAGATGACCTCCTCGACCTGCCCCACCAGGGACGGCTCGCCGTTGGTCCACTCCTCCTCCACCGTGACCTGGATGTCCTCGGGCCTCAGGAGCACCCGCACATCGCTGCCGACGCCGAACTTCCTTCTGTTCTGCACCGGGAAAGACTGGCCGTGGATGTCCACCACGGCGCTGCCGTTGTTGATCTCCCGGACACGGCCGTGAAACACGTTGATCTCTCCCACGAACTTGGCCACGAACATGTTCTCGGGCTCTTCGTAGATCTGGATGGGCGAGCCGATCTGTTCGATCCTGCCCTCGTTCATGACCGCTATGCGGTCCGACATGCTGATGGCCTCCTCCTGGTCGTGGGTGACGAACACGAAGGTGATACCGAGCTGCCGGTGCACCCTCTTGAGCTCGATCTCCATCTCCTGGCGCAACCGGTAGTCCAGCGCGCTCAGCGGTTCGTCCAGGAGCAGTATCTGGGGCTTGTTCACGATGGCACGGGCCATGGCGACGCGCTGCTGCTGGCCACCGGAGAGCTGATGGGGCATGCGCATCTCGAGGCCGGTCATCTTGACGATGTCCAGGGCGTCCATGACCTGACCACTGATGCTCCTGGTGTCGTGTTGCTTCATCCGCAGCCCGAAGGCTATGTTCTCGAACACGCTCATGTGAGGGAAGAGCGCATAGCTCTGGAATACCGTGTTCACGTTGCGTTTGTTCGGCGGAGTCCCGTTGAGCCGCGAGCCGTTCATGAAGATCTCGCCCGAGGTCAAGGTCTCGAATCCCGCGATGAGCCTGAGCACCGTGGTCTTGCCACAGCCGGAAGGACCGAGGAGGGTAAGGAATTCCCCCTGGTAGATGTCGAGACTTAACGAGTCGACGGCCGTTACGTCGTCAAACCGTTTCGTCACCCCCTGTAAGCGGACAATGGGCGGCTTCTCCATCCATGCGGCCCTCCGTGTCATGATGTTCTTGTGAAGACGATGTGTGTCTATACCAAAAGGGGATTTTCCGCAATGATATTTTGAGCCCCGAGCAACATTTTTATAGGCCTGATAATACCACAATAGTAAACAGATTTTCTGATGATAATGCCTACTGTCTTATTTTTTCATGAATATTTTGCAGCATAGCGCGGCGGTAAATCCAACTCATGACCTGGGGCCCGCCAGGACAATGGAGCGGAAGATCCTTTCCAGGACCGAGTTGTATCCATGGGTATTCCTGGTCTGGAGAATGTGGCAGACCACACGGAGAACTCTCACCGGGTTTCGCCGTACCCTGAAATGGTGTCTGATCGGTCTCATGTACCCTTCTCCCCCTGTGAGTTCTTTTCGGAAGAATACACTGTCATTATTAACGGCAGGTGAATGCTCGGCACTTTCTCTGTGAATTCCGGGCAGACAGCGCAGTGTGACCGTGAGGATGGATGGTTCTCTCAAATCGTCAGCCTGTGACGGTCTGCAGGCCCGACCGACGACCAGGTTCTCATTTTCCTTGCATAATCTCACAAATGCTGTATTGACTAGCCAGGAAAATGCACTACGTATAAAAATAAAGTGAATGTAACAGGATAGGAGAAACCGCATGAAGGAGATAACAAAGGTGGCTCTCTTCGGTCATGACCGGTGCAGATCCAAGTTCTTTGTACAGTTCTCTTCCACGGTCGATCCCCAGTACAGGGGTATGTGCCCGAACCCCACATGCAACCGGCATGTGGCGCTTTCCCCCGAAGAGCTGTATTCCTCGACCGACAAGGCCCGGAGGGAGTACATCAGAAGGTCGCAGGACGAGAACGACCGCATCTACTGGCAGTCCTGATCATTGGTACGCAGCTGCTTCGTGACCCGAGGAGCCTGACCGTCAGGCTTCCTGCGGTGTCTTCTCAGCTGCGGACAGCGATTTTCTCTCCTCGAAATCCTCGAGAAGGTCTCAGGTCAAAGCCTCTTGAACTTCCAGAAGGCCGCCACCACCAGTGCCGATGCGAGGGAGAGGCCCATGATGATCCAGAACGCGAAGGGATTCTGCTGCAGGGGTATGTGCACATTCATGGAAAAGGCGCTCACCACCAGTGACGGCAGCATGATGCACAGGATGATGATGTTCAGGGTCTTCATGAGAATGTTGAGGTTGTTGTTCACGATGGAGACCCGTGCATCCATGAGGCTCGCAAGGATGTTGGAATAGATCTCTGCCTGCCGGTAACACTGGTTGTTGTCCACCATGATGTCGTCGAGAAACTCCGCCTCCTCCGTGTCGAAGCCTATCTTGGCACTGTTGTTCTTCATCTTGGCATTCACAATGGCATTGGAATTGATCGCGTTGAGGTAGTACACGAGGCTCTTTCCCAGGGTGAAGAGATTGATCAGGTACTTGTTCTCCATGGAGGTGTTCACCCTGTCCTCGAGTTCCTCGGTGAGAAGGTTTATGACCTTCAGGTGTTCCATGAAGTGATGGGCTGACCGGTTGATCACCCTGAGCATCAGGCTCTTCAGCGACGGGACCCTCGTGAACTGCTTTCCCTCGAAGACGGGCACGTCTTCGGAAACCACCAGCACCAGCCTGTCCTTGAAGAGGAAGGCGCCGGTGGAACAGACCCTGAAGAGGAGCTGATCCTCGCCGGAATAGCTCTTGGGCATCTTGAAGATGAGTGCCACGTGGTTGGGTTCGAACTCGAGACGCGATATCTCGTCCGGGTCCAAAGACGAGTTCAGGGTATGCTCATCCACCCCCAGGTCATGGATGAGGGCGTGCTTCTCGTCTGGGTCCGGGTTGACATAGACCTGTATCTGGCCTGCATTCTCCGGACATCCAACGATCCTGCCTTCCGCGAGCTGGTAGTCTCTCCGCATACACGCACCTCGTGAAGCTTGACTGCGCGGACTCGAAAAGGGGAAAGCCGGTTTCCTTACGGTTCGGCGCAATCATCCTTGCCCGGCCCCAGGCAGGATGACCTGCACCGGGGGCGGATTATATTCCTCGTTTATCTGTGATGTCATCGGTACTCATTGGGAACGTGCCTAGCACACAAAGACATGTCAGTCAAACTGTAAAATCCATCAAGCCGCACGGGCACACTGTCCGAGGAGATCGGGCATGGGGATGTCAGAATACCTCCTTTCCTTTGAGGAGGCATCGGGGTATCCTGTCGTCACAAAGCCAGGTATCCCATGGCGAGAAGTGCATCGGAACATGACAGGAGGCCTCCATGGGCAGAGGGCTGATCGGTGCGTTCTTCGACTTCGACAGGACCCTCATCGACGTGGAGAGCCCGCGGCTCGGCATCCGCTACCTGTGGGAGCGGGGTCTGGTAACCATGGGGTACATCCTCAAGGTCATGGCGGCCAACGTGTTCTACCAGCGCCACCTCATCAGCGACGAGACCATGGCCAGGATCCTCATCAGCTTCTACCGAGGCAAGGCCTTCGCCCCTTTCGAGGCGGGAGCGCTGGACTATTACCGTGAGGTGCTCAGACCCCACCTCGCGCCAAACATCGTGAGCCGCGTCCGGGAGCACCAGGCCAGTGGCCATGTCCTGGTGCTCGTCTCCGCGGGGCTCAGGTACCTCCTGAAGCCCGTGGCCGAAGACCTCGGGTTCGATCATCTCATCTGCACCGATCTCGAGACAGGTACCGACGGTATCCTGACGGGAAATACCCGGGGCCCTATCTGCACGGACGGCCACAAGCGCGATCATGCTCAGCGGCTTGCGGACGAGCTCGGCATGGACCTCCCTGCATCCTCTGCCTACGGGAACCACCAGGCCGACATCCCCCTGCTGGACCTCGTGGGCAACGCATATGCCGTGGAGCCCACGGACGAGCTCAGGAAGGTGGCCATGGAAAGGGGCTGGCCCATCCTGAACTTCCGCTGACCACCCCGCGGGGACTCACCGCCTCTGCAGTGAAAGCTCCAGACTCCTCACCACCAGCGAGCATGCGAAGGTGAGCGCAAAGTACATGGCCGTTATGGTGATCCATATCTCGAAGGTCCGGTATGTCGAGGACATGATCTCCATGCCCTGGAAGGTGAGTTCCTGGATGGATATGACCGAGACGATGGCGGAGTCCTTGATGGTGGAGATGACCTGACCGGCAAGCGGGGGCAGGATGCGCACCACTGCCTGGGGAAAGATGACGTGACGGAGCTGCTGGAACCGGGTGAAACCCAGGGCGCTGGATGCCTCCCACTGGCCACGCTCGATGGACTGTATGCCCGCCCGCACGATCTCGGTGATGTATGCACCCTCGTAGAGCGCCAGCATGACGACGGCCGCGGCGAACACGGGCAGCTTGGGCACGGGCGCGCAGCAGTGGGCGAGAAAGCCCTGGACCCCCGGGCTGAGCGAACGCAGCAGTCCCTCCAGACCGATGGCCCTGATGACCTGGTCGCTGATGAAATAGTAGACGATGAACACGAGCACCAGGGGCGGCATGTTCCGGACGAGCTCCACGTAAGTCCTGCCCACCATCCTCCGGAACAGGCTCCTGCTGTTCCGGAACAGGGCCATGACGGTCCCGATGATGGTGGCGAACAGGGTTGCCCACATGCTGAGCTTGATGGTGGTCATGAAACCCAGGATCAGGAGGTTGGGGACCCACTCCCCCTGGTCCTGATCGTAATAGAAGAGATACTGGGGGATCACCCCCCAGTTCCAGTTGTACCTCAGGTCGACCCGGACGCGATGCATGACCCACAGGGCGCAGGCTGCAAGGATGCCCAGGATGATGAGATCGAGTATCCTGAACTCCAGCCTTCTTTTCACTGCAGCCGCCTTTCATGGTGCCCTGCGGGGTCCGGGGAGGAACCGCTCACGCAATCCCTACTCGATGAGGTTCTTCCAGTCCTTGGTCTCGAACCAGTAGTGTTTGCGCTCCTTGAGCCAGCCCTCGGACTCGACCACGACGATCCAGCTGTTGAGGAAGTTCAGGGTGTCCACATCGCCCTTGACGATGGCGAACCCGATGGGTTCCTGCGTGAAGTCGTCCTTCAGGGGCAAAAAGAGTCTGTCGGGATATTCGATGGCCTGGAATGCGGGCAGCGGCGCAGAGGCCACCAGGGCGTGGACCCGGTCGTTGAGCAGTTCCTGAACCGCCTGGGACTCGTCGTCGAAGAGTCTGAGCCTGGCCCTGGGCATGTGCTTCTTCGCGGCGGCTGCGGCGGTGGTGCCGGTCCGTGCGGCGATGGTCACCACGGGTTTGTTGAAGTCGTTGAGCGACTTGTAGCCCCTGGCAAGCTTCTTGCTGGCCACGAGGGACATGCCCGTATAGTCGTAGGGCATGGAGAAATTCACCTTGACGTTGCGCTCCGGCGTGATGCCCATGCCGCCGATGATGACGTCGAATTTTCCGGTGAGCAGGGCGGGCAGGATCCCCGACCACTTGGTGGGCACGAACTCCACCTTCACCCCCATGTCCCTGGCGAGTCTCCTGGCCACGTCGATCTCGAACCCCACGAGATTGCCCTGCTTGTCGTTCATGGCCCAGGGAACGAAGGTGGACATCCCCACCCTGAGCACACCCCGCTGAAGCACCTGTTCGATGGTGCTCTGGGCCGCGAGGTCTTCCCTCACCCCCTTGGCGGCCATGAGGAACCCTCCCAAGACCAGTACGACGAGGATCAGTGAAGTTGTGAAGATTCTCTTCCTTCTCATAGGAATCCTCCTTTATCTCAGTGCGAGTATCGTTTGAATTTCTTTTCCATCTCGTGAACAAGGGCCGACAGGCTCATGGTGATGACCAGGTAGATGGCCGCCACGGAGAGCCAGATCTCGAAGACCAGGAAGGTCTCAGCCACGATGGCCTGTCCCTGCATGGTCAGATCGTAGATGGCGATGGTACTGACCAGGGCCGAGTCCTTGATCAGCGAAATCGCCTGGCCCGTCAGCGGCGGCAGAATGGCACGAACCGCCTGGGGCAGGATGACAAACCGGTAGGACTCGAACTTGGTCAACCCCGAGCTCAGGCCTGCCTCCCACTGCCCAGGCGGGATTGACTCGATTCCTGACCGGAATATCTCGGAAATGTAGGCGCCCTCGAACAGGCTCAGGGCGATCACGGCCGAAAAGAAGGCGTTCATGCCCACGATGGGCGATATGACGAAGTAGAGGAAGAACAGCTGTATGAGCAGCGGCGTGTTCCTGATGAGTTCCATGTAGGCCCTGGCGAGAGCCCGCGCGGAGACCGATGACGACAGCCTCATCAGGACCGTGACCAGGCCGATGGCGAAGGCGAGGACGAGGCTGATCCCGGTGATCCGGAAAGTGACGAGAAGACCCTTGAGCAACGGTCCGGCAACGAGCCCGCTTTCCGTCTCGACGAGGATGTACCTGGCCACCCGGTACCACTGCCAGTTGTACCCCAGGGTCGAGGTCCCCTTGACGATGACGATCCCGAGAATGGACATGAAGACGAGGTACTTCACCACGTCCCATGTCACCCTCAGCGGGGAGGGCTGCGCGAGGGCTGCCCGTGAAGTGGCCGGTGTCTGTGCCATCAAACCCTTCCCTTCAGACTCCCGCCCGGGAAAAGGCCTGGGAGATGAGGCCCCGGGCTCCTTCCTGAAGGGCCCTGAGATGGTCGTCTCCCTTGAAGCTCTCTGCATAGATCTTGTAGACGTCCTCGGTTCCCGAAGGGCGCGCCGCGAACCACCCCGAGCCGGTGACCACCTTGATACCGCCTATGGGCGCCCTGTTGGCCGGCGCCTCGGTGAGGACCGCGGTGATGGCGTCGCCCGCGAGTTCGTCCGATGCGATGAGCTCCGGCGACAGCTTCCCCAGGACGGTCTTCTGTGCAGGGTTTGCAGGTACATCAGTCCGCTCGTAGGCATAGGCGCCGAACCGTTCCTCGAGGGCCCCGTAGAGCTCATGGGGATCCCTGCCCCGTACGGCCGTCATCTCGGCGGCCAGCAGCGCCATGATGATGCCGTCCTTGTCCGTGGTCCACACCGTTGCGTCCCTGCGGAGGAACGAAGCCCCTGCGCTCTCCTCGCCCCCGAACCCGATGGTTCCCTCGATGAGGCCGCGCACGAACCACTTGAACCCCACCGGTACCTCCATGAGTGGTCTGCCGAGGGATTCGGCGACCCGGTCGATCATGGAACTGCTCACCAGTGTCTTTCCGATGCCGGTCCCTGACCGCCATCGCGTCCTGGTGGAGAAGAGGTATTCCACGGCAACGGCGAGGTAGTGGTTCGGGTTCATGAGGCCGCCCGTCCTGGTGACGATGCCGTGGCGGTCGAAGTCGGGATCGTTGCCGAAGGCGAGGTCGAACCGCTCCTTCAGACCTATGAGGCCTGCCATGGCATACGGAGACGAGCAGTCCATCCTGATCTTCCCGTCGTGATCGACGGTCATGAAGCCGAACGTCGGGTCCGGGCTTCCGTGCATGAGCTCCAGGGAGAGCCCATACCGCTCGGCTATGCGCGGCCAGAAGGCCGCCCCCGATCCGCCCAGGGCGTCCGCGCCGAGACTGAGCCCTGCGGATGCCACCCTCTCCATGTCGATGATGCCGGAGAGCTCCTCCACATAGGGGCCGACATAGTCATAGAGAGTCGTCGTGGGTGCCCTGACGGCACGCTCGTAGGGGATCCTGCGCACCTCCGCGTCGTGGCCGGCCAGGATCGCGTTGGCCCGTGCGGCGATCCACGCGGTCACCCCGGTATCGGCCGGCCCTCCCTCGGGAGGGTTGTACTTGATCCCGCCGTCCGTGGGGGGGTTGTGAGACGGCGTGATGACGACGCCGTCCGCCAGGTCGGTCTTTCGCGCCCTGTTGTATTCGAGTATGGCGTGCGATATCACCGGGGTCGGGGTGAACCCCCCGGTCTCGTCTGTCATCACGTTCACCGCGTTTGCCGAGAGCACCTCCAGGGCAGACCTGAAGGCGGGTTCGGACAGGCCGTGGGTATCCTTGCCCAGGAACAGGGGGCCGGTGATGGAGTATTCCCTTTTGTAGTCGCAGATGGCCTGGGTAATGGCCAGGATGTGATCTTCGTTGAAGCTCCCGGTCAGTGAAGACCCCCGGTGGCCCGAGGTGCCGAACGAAACCCTCTGCACGGGATCAGCGGAATCGGGGCGGATCGAGAAGTATGCATCGATGAGGGCCCCGACATCGACCAGCATTTCCCTCGGCGCTGGCTTGCCGGCAAGGTCATGGAGCGCCATATCCCCTCTCCCCTCAACTCACGTGATGTACGAACATGCTCTACAGATGGCATTCGACAATAACATGACTATCTTACATGAATCAGCGCACAGGGTAAACCTCACAGAACAGTTTTCTCTTTCCTTTACTAGACGACTGGTCTATTATATGCACCGTGGCCCGGGACACTTCGAAGTTGACCATTCTCAGGGAAGGCGCGCGCCTCGTCCATGCCAAAGGCTTCCACCACACCGGCCTGAACGAGATCCTGCAGGCGGCCGGCATACCCAAGGGTTCGTTCTACTTCTACTTCAGGAGCAAGGACGATTTCGGGCTGGAACTCATCGACTACTACTGGGAGTTCATCCATGCCATGGGAGAGACCTACCTCAACGGCGGCTCCACCCCGCCCCTCGAAAGGCTCTCTCTGTTCATGGATGCATACCAGTCCATGTTCGAGGATATGGGTCTGCGCTGCGGGTGCCCCATCGGAAACCTCATGCAGGAGATGAGCGACCTGAGCGAGCCGTTCAGGGCCAAGGTCGGCGATGTCTACACCCGCATGCACGACCGCATAGAGCGGATCCTCGCCGAGGCCGGGGATGCGGGCGACCTCCCGGCCGGCCTGGAACCGGCACAGACCGCCTGGTTCATCCTCAACAGCTGGGAGGGCGCCATCATGCACATGAAGCTCACGAAGAGCAGTGAACCGCTGAAGATCTTCAAGAACATGGTCTTTGAGCATATACTGAGAACCGGCCCTGCCGGAACGAGAAAGAGGGGGACACGACATGGGTGAGTGGAGGAAGACCGGCTGCGTTCTCTGCGCACAGAACTGCGGGCTCGAGGTGTATGTGGAGGACAACCGGATCACAAAGTCCAGGGGCGACAAGGACAACCCGCGTTCTCAAGGATATGTGTGCCGCAAGGGGGCCAACGTGGCCTTTCACCAGCACCACACAGGACGGCTCACCCACCCGCTGAAACGCGTGGGATCAACCTTTGAGAAGATATCATGGGACCAGGCCATCGGCGAGATAGCCTCCCGGATCAGGCAGGTCACGGGCGAGCACGGCCCGAAGTCATACGTCTACATGGGCGGCGGCGGCCAGGGCTGCCACTTCGATGCCGCCTTCGGGGTGAGGCTCATGCGGGCGCTGGGCTCGCGCTACCACTACAACCCCCTGGGCCAGGAGCTCACCGGCATCTTCTGGGCATCGGGTAGGTTCACGGGCAGGCAGTACCTCTTCGGCATCCCGGACGAGCACGCCGCCGACATGATCCTGGCCATCGGATGGAACGGGATGCAGAGCCACCAGATGCCGCGGGCACCGCTCGTTCTCAAGGAGTTCTCGAAGAACCCGGACAAGCTCCTGGTGGTCATCGACCCGCGGAAATCAGAGACCGCCGAGATCGCCGACATCCACCTGGCCGTCCGCCCCGGCACCGATGCCCTGCTCACCAGGGCAATGATCGCCATCATCCTGGCCGAGGGATGGCAGGACATGGACTACATCGAACAGCACACGACGGGGTTCGAAGAGGTCGCCCCCTGGTTCAGGGGCTTCGATGCCAGGGCAGCCTGCGCGGTCTGCGGACTCGACTACGAGCAGGTTCGCGAGGTGTGCCGGCTGCTGGCCACCAGGAAGTGGTGCATGCACACGGACCTGGGCATCTACATGAACCGCCACAGCACCGTTGCATCCTACCTGCACCTCCTCCTGGCCGCCGTGTGCGGAAGGTTCTGCGCGCGGGGCGGCAACGTGATACCCGGCCACCTCATGCCGCTCGGCGCCCACACGGACGAGCGGGATTCCAAGACCTGGCGCACCGTGACCACGGACTTTCCTGCTCTCATGGGTGTGTTCCCTCCCAACGTGCTGCCCGAGGAGATCCTGAGCGAGCACCCTGACAGGACCAGGATCGTGATGTGCTGCCAGTCCAACCCCCTGAGGTCCTTTGCGGACACCACGGCCTACGAGGAGGCCTTCAGGAGGCTCGATCTGCTGGTGACCTGCGAGCTCGCCATGACCGAGACCGCAGCCCTGTCCCACTACGTGCTGCCCGCCCTGTCCGGCTACGAGTCGTGGGACGGCACCTTCTTCCCCTGGACCTTCCCCGAGGTCTACTTCCAGATGCGCAGGCCCGTGGTGGAACCCGTGGGAGAGCCTCTCCACCTGAGCGAGATCCTGGTACGGATCGCGGACGCGCTGGGCATCATCCCTGCCGTACCGCAGTCTCTCGTGGACGCGGCGGCAAAGGACCGCATGACCTTCGGCATGGAGCTCATGCAGTTCATCCAGGCAAACCCCAAAACCCTCTCCGACATGCCGTTCATCCTCGCCAAGACCCTGGGCAGAACCATGGGATCGCCGAACCTCGCCGCCCTGTGGGGGCTGCTCCAGGCTGCCCCCAAGAGCTTCCGCAAGGCTGCGGCCAGGGCCGGGTTCAAGCCCGGGATCACCCTGGGCGACGAGGTCTTCCAGTCCATCCTCGATCATCCCGAGGGGGTCATCGTCGGCCTTGCCGACCCGGACGACAACTTCTCCATGATCGCCCACGAGGACCACCTGATCCACGTCCACATCCCCGAGATGGAGGGGTGGGTGAAGAGCATCGAACCGGAATCCGAGGAGGCGGCCCTGAAGCCGGACCCGGACTTTCCCCTCGTACTCCAGGCCGGCCGCCACATGAGCATGAACGCCAACACCCTCATGCGGGACCCTGCATGGAACGAGGGCCGGCGTGCATGCACCCTGGCCGTGCACCCAGACGATGCATCCTCGCTCGATATCACCGACGGCCAGATGGTGCGCGTCATCACAGAAGCTGGCGAGGTCGCCATCGAGGCGGAGATCACGGAGGCAACCCGCAGGGGCCAGGTGATCATGCCCCACGGGTTCGGCATGGTTCACCAGGGCAAGGTCTACGGCGCGAACGTGAACCGGCTCACCAAGAACACGAACCGCGACAGGTTCGCGGCCACGCCACATCATCGCTATGTGCCCTGCCGGATCGAACCGCTGGAGGCATGACGAACCGGGATTCGTTCAGCGGGGCAGGTCTTGTGACCCTTGCATTGCGCCGGGAGGGGGATATAATAGGAGATACCGAACTGAGGAGACCCGGTCCATGAAGATCCTGTTCACAGTGCTCGCCATGTTCCTGCTGCCGCTGTCCCTCCAGGCCATGACGCCCTTGAGCGATGCGGAGCTCTCCGGCATCTCAGGCCAGACCGGGGTGAGCATCTTCGTGGATATTACCATGAACATCCACATCGACTGCATCGCCTGGGGAGACTCCGACGGACTCGGGAACTCCTGGGGCGCGTACAGATCAGGTTCGACAGCATGGCAGGGGGATTCCACCCCTTATGCCGAGGTCTCTGTCATGGGCAACCAGGTGGGCCTTCAGCTCTGGGAGATCCTGCAGGGATATCCCTCCACGTCAGGGGTCTGCTTTTTCCCCGAACCGGTAAGCATGGACTTCGTCGACGGGGTGCCGCGGTTCCGGTAATCCCTGCATCCCCTTCATATCCTGCCCTTGATCCAGCGGATGACGCCCCCGATGACCGGGAACCGCTCGAAGAGCGCCAGGGTCTCCCAGTAATCGTGGTGAAACACGACACAGCCCTGCTCGTCGAACCGCACGTGGGACATGCCGGGCTGCGCCATGGGGTTGTCCGGATCGCGCTTGAGCCTCAGGTGCATGATCCACCTGAAGTAGTAGTTACCCTGGCTGTATGCCACATCCTTGATATCGAAGGTGCACTCGGTAAAGGCGCCGGTGGTGCCCAGGAAATACTCCCGGATGTTCTCCCTGCCCTTGACCTGCCTGATGCCGTCCTCGAAGTAGGCATTCTCAGTGTACACCCCGTCGATGGATGCAGCGATCCTCTCTGCGGAGAATACCCTGTAGAATTCCGTGAACCTCGCGATGGCCTCCTGTTCAACCTGGGAACCGTGTTCCACGTGCTTGATCCTCCCCTTGTCTGTCTCCTCGAGAGCTTTAGAGGTGACCCTCACGTCGTGGGTGCCCTTGGTGCCGGCACAGCCGAGGACCAGGACCATCCCGGCCAGCATGAGGACCCGGACGACATGATTCCCTTTCATGAGACACCACCCTGTAGAGAGGGGGCGAGCGTCAGGTTCCCCTCCCTGGTCACCACGAGCTGGAGATCGCCCAGCACACGCAGCCTGAACTGGGCCTCGCAGATAGAGAAATAATAGAACCACTTCCGCATGAAGGCCCGGTCGAACCCCATCTTGGCGAGCGTTTCCGCCGAGCGCGTGAACCGCTCGCGCCAGAGCCTGAGGGTCTGTGCATAATGCATACCTATGTTCTCCATCGATTCCACCTGAAGATGCGAGTGTGCGGTCATGGCCGCGCACAAGGCAGTCAGGGAGGGGAGCACGCCGCCCGGGAAGATGTGCTTCTGGATCCAGTTCGGTCTGCGCCGGTGATCGTCGTAGCGCCTGTCGGGGACGGTGATGACCTGGAGGACCACGATGCCGTCGGGCTTGAGCAGGCCCTCGCAGCGGGCGAAGAACTCGCCGAGATACTCGTGACCCACTGCCTCGAGCATCTCCACGGACACGATCCTGTCAAAGGAGCCCCTGACGGTCCGATAGTCCTCCAGCAGTATCGTGATGCGATCCTCGAGACCTTCCTGTTTCACCCGTGCCCGTGCATACTCGTACTGTGTCCGGGACACGGTGATGCCGGTCCAGGAGCATCCGGTCGCTTTGACCGCCTCTATGGCGAGCCCTCCCCATCCGCAGCCGATCTCCAGGACATGGTCGTCCCTGCCGGTGTGCGCCTTGTCCATGACCGCGCGCATCTTGTTCACCTGCGCCTGTTCGAGGGTGTCGGCGGGATCGAGGAAGATACCGCAGGAATAGGTCATGGTCTCGTCCAGAAAGGTCCCGTAGAAGTCCGCGCCCAGGTCGTAATGAGCCTCGATGTTGGCCCTGCTGCCGCTGATGGTGTTGGGCCTGCTGCAGTGCAGCCTGAAGTTGTTCCATCGGGACAGCGCTGAGAAGCAGGTATATCCTTGTTGCAGAGCATTGCGGTTCTCGATGAGCAGGCCGAGAAGCCCTGGAAGGTCGTCGCTGTCCCACAGTCCCTCCACGTAGGCCTCACCCAGGCCCACCTCGCCGTGCAGGGCGATGCGGGAGAAGAAGGAGTAGTCGTTGATGCGTATCCCGCCCTCAGGCCCAGGGGCACCGGTGTGTCCATAGCTCCTCGTGTCCCCCCCCGGCAGCGTCATCTTCAGCCGGCCTTTGACCATCTTCCCGAGCAGGCCGTCGATGATCTTCAGATAGAGACGTTCAGCGAGAGCGGGCGGGTTTCTCCTCATGGTCATGGGGCTCGTCGGGACCGGCTTCTGATGGAAGGCGAGCTTCCGCAGGAAAAAGAGCCTGGCCGCCTCCCAGTAGATCCGCGCCATGGTGAGTTTCGGCAAGAAGGGGTGCCTGACCATGAGCCTGAGCTGGCTCCAGGTGGACAGCGGCATGTGCCTCCCCTTCAGCTGGGCAGTGAAGAACCTGTCCCCGTCGCGCACGAGGTCCACATGGATATCGATCTCGGGCCCGATCTCCGAGAAGGTGAGCACGTAGGCGCCTTCAACGGCATTGAAGGGCGAAACGTGGAAGGCCTTGTTGGTGAGGAAGGCGGCAGGGTAGCCTTCCGGTGACCCGTGACGCTTCTCGAGCGCATAGACGTGGCGCTCGCCGTATGTGTTGTTGACCTCGGCCACGGCGCACAGCAGGGAACCGTCTTCCGCAAGGCAGTAGTAGAAGCTCACCGGGTTGAACACGGCCGAGATGTAACGCGGCTGGGTCACCAGGAAGATGCGCCCCACCCTGGCTGCGAGGCCCTCTCCCAGATGACGGAGGAGCTTCTCTCTGATGGAGCCGGAACCGCTGTCGAGGTAGTCGCTGTCATGGATGGAGATCGGCTTTACGCGGTTGTACCCGAACAAGGGCAGGTCCATGTCGAGCTCGGCCAGCTCGTCCAGGTCGAGGCAGTAAACATAGAAGGGGTACCTGAGGGTGTGGAAGGCCGGCCTGAACCGGGTATGCTCGACGTATCCGTTGTAAATCCTCGACCTCATAATTCGATCCCGAAGGTACGTGCCACCGCTACCGCGGACTTCACCGCATCCTCGTGGAACCCGTTGCCCAGGTAGCTCCCGCAGAAATAGGTGTTCCTCAGTCCGTTCATGCCTGAGATCCCCGCCTGCGTCGACAGGGATTCCGGCGTATAGATCGGGTGGTTGTAGACCATCTCCCGGATCACGGCTTCATGGGGTACCGGCTTTTTCGGGTTCAGGGTCACGCAGTACTGCCTCCGGGTCGCCAGGTTCTGGAGCCTGTTCATGTAGTAGGTGAGCATGACCGGGGACCCCGACTCCACCGCCTCCATGCGCATGTAGTTCCAGGAGGCCCTGACCTTGGGCATCGGGGGGAGGAACGATGCGTCGTGATGCAGAACGGTCCTGTTGTGGGAATAGTCCCAGGCGGCAAGCAGCCTCCTCTCGTCGGGTGAAGGATCGGCCAGCATGCGAAGCGCCTCGTCCGCATGGCAGGCCAGCACCACGGTGTCGAAGGTCTCCTCGCTCCCCTCCGTGGTCTTCAGCGAGATCCCGCCGCTCTTTCTCGTCAGGGCGGTGACGGGCGTCCGGGGGAACACCCTGCCCCGGAAGGTCTTCAGGAAGGCGTTCACGTAGGCGTGGCTGCCGCCCCTCACGACGTACCACTGGGGCTGGTTCAGCACGGAGAGCAGCCCGTGGTTCAGGAAGAAGCGGGCGAAGGTCTCCATGGGGAAATCCAGCATGCGCACGTCCGGCGCCGACCAGACCGAGGCACAGATGGGTATGAGGTACTGCTCCACGAAGTACCGGTTGAAGCGGTGCCCGGCGAGGAATTCACCCAGGGTGAGCCCCCTGAGCTTGCCCTCTTCCAGGTGTTTCGGGGTGATCTGGTTGAACCTCAGGACTGCCAGGGCCATCATCCAGAAGGACGGTCTGAGCATGTTCCTGCGCTGGGCGAGGAAGGTGTCCACGTTCGTGCTGGCGTACATCATGCCGGTCCGTGCATCGTAGTAGCTGAAGGACATGCTGCTCTTCTGCTTCTCGATTGCGAGCCGGGCGAGGAACCGGATGAAATTCGGGTACGTCTTCTCGTTGAACACGATGAACCCTGTGTCCACCGGCGTTCCTGCATCGGGGCCGTCGTCGATGAGAACGGTGTGGGTGTGGCCGCCGATGTAGTCGTTCTTCTCGAAGAGGCTCACTTCGAACCTCCGCTGCAGGAGGTACGAGGCCACGATCCCCGCCACGCCTCCGCCCACCACGGCTATCTTCCTGGTCTGTCTGGATTCCATGGAAAACCTCTCAATGCTGGAGAAGCATATTTATGTAATAGTTTTCAGACACTGGTCAGGCAACGGGGGGCCGGCGGAATTCTGTGAATGTTGCGTAAAAAATAGTGCTACGGCTCCTTGAGGAGCTCCCTCTTCAGTCCTTCGTCGGCGGGTTCCGGGCCAATCCAGATGGACAGGAAGGCGTTGGCGAAGTCGAGCCCCTCGAAGACATCGAGCGGGACGTTGTTGAGGGTGAGCGTGGACCCCTTGCCCGGCACGTAGGTGAAGGCATACCGGTCCTGGGGCCTCACCGGGTGGTACGCCCTAAAGAGTCTTTCCATGCGGGGCCTCATCCGGCCGAGATCTCCCCTGGAGACGTTCCTCTTCATGCCCTCGCGGGTGGCGTCGATGAAGCCGGCCGCCGGGATGGCATGGTAGTACTCGATCTCGAGGCGCTTGGGTATGTCCTTGAAGACACTGGCCGGTATCTCCCCCGTTCCCAGGTACAGCGCCGCAGCGTAGCCCCTGAAGACGATCCGGTAGCGGTGCAGTCCCGCCCCTGCCAGGGTGAAGTCCGTGTCCATCAACCTCATGGCCTTCACGAACGCCACGGTGTCGACGGTGAGCGTTTCCTGCCCGGCAGCTGCCCTCGCGAACCCGGAACAAATGAACAGATACGCGGCGAGGATGCCGTACGCAGCGGTGCGTGCCCTTTCCGACAAACGGATCACCGGCCCTCCAGAAACGCCCGGGCTGCATGGTACCCGCACAGGCCGTGCACCCCCCCTCCCGGCGGGGTGGACGCCGAGCACAGGAACATCCCGGGCGTGCCCATGGCATAGGGATTGAGGCTGAAGACAGGCCTGCCGAAGACCTGCCGCAGGGTGTTCGCGCCTCCCGCTATGTCGCCACCGATGCAGTTCGCATCGAAGTCCTCCAGGGTTTTCGGACCCATGACGTTCCTGCCGATGACGAGGTCCCGGAATCCGGGGGCGAACCGCTCCACCTGAGCCTCGATGCGCACGGTCATGTCGATATCCGAACCGTTCGGAACGTGACAGTAGGCCCAGGCCGTGTGCTTCCCCTCAGGGGCGCGCGCCGGATCGAACAGGCTCGGCTGTACCAGGAGCACGAAGGGCTTTTCCGGGCACCTACCCCTCCACACGTCGCCCTCGGCCGAGGCGATCTCGTCCATGGCCCCGCCGAGGTGGACCGTGGCGGCCAGCCGGCATTCCCGTGCCTTCCACGGGATGGGACCGTCGAGGGCCCAGTCCACCTTGAACGCCCCCGGCCCCGGGCGAAAACTCCTGACCCTCGCACCATAACCAGCCCGGAGCCGCCCCCCGGCGATAGCGACCGCGTGGCTGGGTGCCACGTCGAAGAAGACAGCCTGGGCAGGCTCGATGTCACCGAGACCCTGTACTGTCCTGGACGTGATGACCTCGCCGCCGAGGGAGACGAGATACGACGACAGCGCCATGGCCAACCGTCCCGCACCGCCCCGCGCAATGGGCCATCCTGGCCGGTGGCAGGTGACGGCCATGATGGCGGCGAACGCGGTGCTCAGGGGATGCCACAGGGGCAGGATGGAGTGCGAGGCGAGCCCGGCCAGCAGCCCTCTGGCCTTTTCGGTCATGAACAGCGCCCTGCCCAGCACGGTGACCGGGAGGCCGACGCGCAAACCGAACACCGCCAGGGCCGCCGGGTGTACCGGCACGCGCATAGGCGACAACAGGTCTTCTACGAGCAGGTCCCAGCGGTGCAGGATGGGCTCGAGAAACCACCGGTAGCGAGGCCCGTCGTCCCCCAGTTCCTCGATGGCCCTGCCGAGGTCCCTGTAGATGACTGCGGCGCTGCCGTCATCAAAGGGATGGGCTACGGATGCCTCGGGAGAGATGAGTTCCAGGCCGTGCTCCCTGAGGGGGAGGTCCCTGAAGAACGGCGTGTCCACAGCCATGGGAAAGACCGCTGCACCTACATCGTGGACGAAACCGGGCAGTGTCAACGCCGACGAGCACAGGGCACCACCCGCTGTATCCCGGGCCTCGTAGACGACCACTGATCTCCCGGCCCGGGCCAGGGTAACGGCGGCAGCGAGGCCGTTCGGACCGGAGCCGACGACCGCCGCATCCGAATATACGCTCCCGGTCATCCCGTACTCACGAGGAGAACGCCCTTCTCAGGGACGACAGCACGGTCCTGATCTGGGCATTGTACCAGACGTTGGCCACCTGGTTCCACTGGAGATCGGGGCCCACGCAGGTCTTGTGCATCCGCACCCATCCCGGCACGCCGAAGTGCTGCGCCAGCGATTCCAGCACATGGACCCAGATGCGCTCCTGCTCCCTTGACCCTATGAGCCGGAAACCCAGTTCATAGATCGGATCGTTGGCCCTGGCAAAGCCCTTGACCTGCGCCACGGTGTTGCCGTGCTCCTCGAAGGCGGTGAAGCTCACCCAGCCCGACTCGGGATGTCCCTGCGGGGTCATGAAGGTGAACGAGTCATCGTCGGCATGGACCACCCAGACCCCGGTACTGACGAGCCCTGCCGGCGTATGGGCATTGATGAGCACCACCTCCCCCGGCGCGATACCCCTGCTGGTAGGGAAAAAGCGGTTCTGGGGGGGCTGGAGGCTGGGGAAATGGGTTTTCAGGGCGGCGACAGCCTCTTTCGGGGTGACCCTCGAGCCGCTCAGACGCACCCGGTACGTCTTTTCCCAGAGCTGGCCGAATCCCTGCACCGGACCAACCACGGCAAGGCCGTCCACGTTGAGGTTGACCGCTCCGTCGGGCACCTCCCTCAGGACGATGGAATCGATGGGCTCGGCCCATGCAGATGCCGCTGCTCTGGAATAGGAGTAGGGCCCGGTCCCGGGTTGCGGGGCAAAGGCCTCATCGGTGCGGGTCGCCCTGAAGATGTTCACGAGCCCCGGACTCACATTGGCGGCCCGGAGGGAACGTCCCTGAACCCTGGCCCGTAACCCGAGCTTGATGAGCTCGTTGAGTCCGAAGATATCCATGCGCTCGATGCCTGCACAGTCAAGGACAACCTCGGCGGCCGACCCGGAAGAGGCGTATGCGTCTCCGAGGGCCCCGGAGACCGGACTCGAAATGACGCCGCGAAGGGAAATGCGGCCGTCTTCTCCATGAACATGAAAGAGGGGTTCGCCCACAGTCTACCTCCTGGCACGGGCAGCATCACTGATCAATCACTTATTACTACAATACCCAGGTAACCGTCCACGGTGAGGATATCCCCGGTCCTTATGAGGTCCACCGCGCCGGGGATACCTGTGACACAGGGCAACCCGTACTCGCGGGCTATGATGGCGCCATGGATCAGCATCCCGCCCCTTCGCTCCACGATTCCTGCAGCCAGCGGGATGATGAAGGTCATGTTGGGGTCCAGTGCATCGCACACGACGATCTCACCGGGCATGAACCCGGCCAGGTCCTTCTTTCCCGCGATGACCCGTGCGGGTCCGGTGGCGATTCCACTGCCCGCAGGCTGCCCCACGAGCTGGCGGGCATGGATCGAGGGCTTCTCCCCGCCGGACACGGCCGACTCGACGGGAAGGGGCGACGGGACGAAATGTCGATCCCTGAGCACCTTCGGGATGTCCTCATCGGCGAATCTTCCGGGGTGAGCGCCGAGCCTCTTTCTGCCCTCATCCAGTGCTACTTCGCAGTGTCCGCGGATCCTGCCCAGGTAGATGTTGTCGTCATCCCTCAGGCGGTAGCTCGCCCGGGCGAGGTCCAGCAGCTCCCGGGCAAAGGGCTGCCGGTCATCAGGGAAAAAGGAGAGGTAGTACTCTTCGAGGTCTTCCATGCGCTGCGCCCGCGGACTGTCGTCACTCACCGGTCTGAACGCGAGCTTGAGCACGATCTCCCGGACCACTTCGTCGTCGCCGGCACACCGGGCACTGTAACACGACAGGTCACCGAAGGCCCTGACGAAATCCTGCAGATCCCCCTCGAAGGACGTGAAGGCGGATGTGTCTTTCCCCTCCCGCAACGCCGCGGCAAGACCAGGAGATTGACGTACCTGTGCCGCGAGGCGCTCGAGCCAGGCATTCCTCTCCATGCTGAGCATGTTGGATGACTTGAGGAGGTCCATGAACTCGTAGGGGTCATGGGGCCTCAGGGTGTCGTTGTACACCCTGCCGAAGAGCCTCATGCCATGGGCGAAGGGAATGAAGTACTTCCAGTATGCCCGCTCCCAGGCCCTGTATGTCGTCAGTCTGTCATGGATCTCTCCGGCGAGCGCATGGTCATCCAGGGCAGAGAGGTCCAGCGACGACAGGGCCTCCGCCTCTTTCGCCATCGCCGGGATGAGCTCGTCTTCGATGCGCATCTTGAGCATCTTGAGGTGTTCGAAGCTCCTGGCGAGGCTGCGGTACCATGAGCGTTCGTCGCTCGTTTCTCTTTTCCTTCCCGCGGTGATCGGCCGGGACTGGAGGGCGTAGAGTCCGTCGCCCGCATAGGTCCATTCGACATCCTGGGGTGCGCCGAAGAGGTTTTCAATGGAGATTGCCAGGTGGTAGACCTCCCCGACCTCGTGATCGTCCAGCGGCGGGGTGGTGTGAATTCCCGGGTCGAGTGGCTCCAGGGATACCCCTGAGCCCGAAGGTGTCATGTGCTTCTCGCGCACTGCCTCTTCGTGGGAGACGATGCTGCCGCTGTCTCGCCGGACAACCCAGCGATCCGGTTCCACCATGCCATCCACGAATCCCTGGTTGAGTCCGTAGATGGCCTCGATGACCGCCGCCCCGTCATCCAGGGGGCTCCGCCCGAAGACGACACCCGACTTCACCCCGACCACGAGTTCCTGGATGATGACCGCCATGGTGCTGTGGTGAACATCGAGTCCCAGCTCCTTCCGGTAGAGCAGCGCGGCATCGGACCACAGCGAGGCCCACACGAGCCTTATGTGATCGAGGATGGCGTAGATACCCCGTACATTCAGGAACGATTCATGGAGCCCCGCGAACGAGGCGACTGAGGAATCCTCCCCCGGTGCGGACGAGCGTACGGCCACCGCCCTGTCGCCGAAGAGTTCCTCGATGGGTTCCCGCAGCTTCTTCACGAGCGAGGAGGGCATGGCGGTGTTCAGGAACATGCCCCTGATGCGCAGCGAGCTGTCCCACAGCTCCTCCCACCGCATGTCCCGGAAATCCTTGCGGCTCAGCTCCAGCGAGATGCGCTCCATGAGGCCTGTGGAGCGGACATATGACTCGTAGGCCTCCCGCGTTACGCACAGGGCCTGCGGGACGCGTATGCCGCGCCGGGCAAGGGTTCCCAGCGCGTACGCCTTCCCGCCGACTTCGGCAGGGTCACTCTCGACGATGCCGGAAAGGGGGATGATGATGCTCATTCCTTCATCCCCAGCACCATGACGTGCTGGAATCGGCTTACGATATAGTACCTGGCCACCTCGATCCGCACGAGGGCGCACGTGGGCGACATGACGAAGTCTTCGAGGTGGGGATGTTTTGCCAGGTAGACCTTCAGGAGGCCGTCTTTTTCCGGCCCCAGGACCTCCCGGGCATGGCCGGTGGCGGTGGCCGCCACTGCCTCATGGAAGTCCACCACACGGTTGCTGCGATTGTCGACGAGCATGGAAACCCGGGAATCCTCGTCGATGTTGACATACTTCCTGGTGGCCCTGGTGGTGGCAAAGACCAGGTTCTTGAGGTCCTCGGTCGAGGCGAAGGCGACGAGGCTGCAGTAGGGCTGGCCATGATCGTGGGTGGACAGCACGGCAAGACCCTGGCTTGCGAAGAGGGCCTTGAGGTCGAGGGTGATCTGCTGGGGATCGGCGACCTTGACTTCTCTCAACTCGAAATCCACGCTCCCTCCTTCCTGGTGAAAAACGCGATGAAAGGGCTGTAAGGGAAACGGCTCCCCCTGGGGGCAATAATAAGCTCCATGCAGGCCCAGTCAATGCGTCAGGCAGAAATCCTCAGGGCCGGCTGCACGACGACAACGGTCCCCGGTCTTGGTTCATCGTCCACCCAGGACCCTTTGTAGCTCCTTGCCGAGGTGCTCCATCTGGTACGGCTTCTTGATGAATCCTGCCAGACCCTTGCCGAGGAAACGCCGGGTGACGTCCTGCTCGTTGAAACCGCTCGACAGGATGACCCTGACCTTTCCGTCCATGCGCTTGAGCTCGTCGAAGGTTTCCATGCCGTCCTTATTGGGCATGGTGAGGTCGAGAATGACGCAGACGATCCCTGGACCCCTTTCCTGGAAGACCCTCACCGCTTCATCCCCGTCTGAAGCGGTCACAACGTTGAATCCGAGTCGCTCCACCATGGATCTGCACAGATTCCTGACCATCTCCTCGTCGTCCACCACCAGCACCGTTCCCTTGGGGAGTTCTTCCTTTCCCTCGCCAGCCACCTTCCTGCCTGCCCGTGCCCCCGTTCTCACCGCGCCTTGACACTGTTCCGTCGACACAGGCAGCAGTACCCGTATGGTGGTACCCGTGCCGGGCTTCGAATCCACGGTTATCGCACCCCGGTGACCGTTCATGATGCCGCTCACCGCGGCAAGGCCGAGGCCACGCCCCGTGAACTTGGTGGTGAAGAAGGGGTCGAAGAGGCGGTCCATGGTTTCCTCGTCCATGCCGCACCCCGTGTCGCTGACCTCGAGGAAGACATACTCCCCGGGCTGGGGTTTCTCCTTGAGCCGACTCTGCATGAGGTCATCTTCCGTGCACCCCGTCGATCCTGTCGATATGGTGACCACGCCCGGGGTATCACCGATGGCCTCGGACGCGTTCACGATGAGGTTCATGATGACCTGCTGGATCTGGCCGGGGTCTGCCTTGATGGAGTGGAGCCCCTTTGCCGGCTGGAGGTTGAGGGTTACGGTCTTGGATATCGATGCCCTGAACAGGTGGGACATCTCGGCGAGAAGCTCGCTCAGGTCGAAGATCTTCAGGTCGACCCTGCCCTTGCCGGAGTACGCCAGCATCTGGTTCGTGAGATCAGCCGCCCTGCGGACCGCCACGAGCGCCTGGTCGATGAAGGGCCGCGACCTGGAGACCGGAGAGAGGTCGATCCGCGCCAGATCGAGGTTGCCCAGGATGGCCATGAGCAGGTTGTTGAAATCATGGGCGATGCCTCCCGCCATGACGCCCAGGCTCTCGAGACGCTGGGCATGGAGCAACCGGCGCTCCATCTCGAGCCTGACCTCCTCGGCCTTCTTGCGCTCCGTGATGTCGCCTATGCTGCCCAGCATGCGGTAGGCGTTCCCCGAGGCATCCGGGAGAAACACGCCGTGGTCCTCCACGCAGATGTAAGAACCGTCCTTCTTCCGGATGCGGTACTCGGCCTGGTAGGGTCCGCACTCCTTCAGCGCCTCCTCGAGGGTCATGATGGTCCGGCTGCGGTCTTCGGGGTGAATCATGGTGTTCCACACCTTCACGTCCGCCGCAGAGAACTCCCCGGGGAGAAACCCGGTGAGCCGGAACAGGGCACCGTGCCACGTCATGCGCCCGGACGCGACATCGTAGTCATAGACCATCTTGCCCGTGAGTTCGGCCATGAGCCGGTAACTTTCCTCACTCTCCTTGAGCGCCTTCTCGGCTTTCCTGATGTCCGTGACGTCCAGGAGCACCCCGTTGAACACGATCTCTCCGTCGCGCTGCTCGGGCTGCGACATGCCCCTGAGGTACAGCTCCCTTCCGTCAGGTCTGGTGAAGGGGCTCTCGATGTCCCACCTGCTGCCCTTCTGCGCTGCCTCGAGGCTGGAACGAAGGATATACTCCCTGTATTCCGGCGGAACGCAGGCCAGTCCTCGTTCGATGAAGTCCTCCGGGTCACTGTGCAGACCGAGGATCTCTTCCGCGCGGTCACCGACATAATACATGCCCATGGACCCGTCGCTCCGGACATAGAACTGGTAGACCACCCCCGGCAGGTTGGTGGCGAGCCCCCGATACCTCCGTTCACTCTCGCGGACCGCTTCTTCTGCACGTTTGCGCTCCGTGATGTCGCTGATCACGCCGTCATAGGAGATCATGACCCCCTGTGCATCACGGTGGACGACCGGCATGTTGCTGACCCACCGCAGCGCGCCGTCCTTGCGGCGGATGCGGTGCTCAATGGGATGTACCCGCTCTCCGGAGGTGACGCGGCTGAAGTGTTCGCGCACGAACTCCCGGTCCTCCTCTTCTATCATGGAATACCAGAGGAAGGGGTCCCGTTCGAAGTCCTCTGGCGCATAGCCCGTCACCGCCTCGCAGGCAGGGCTGTGCACGGTGCGGACCACGTCGCCTCCCTCCAGAAAGACCGTGTAGATGTAGTCCGTGATGGCGGAGGTGATGCGGCGATACCGCTCCTCGCTCTCCTTGAGGGCCTCTTCCATCCTTTTCCGGTTCGTGAGGTCGTGCACCGCGGTCAGGAGACGGCTCTCCCCCCCGACTTCGATCGTGCTCGCCGACAAGACCACGTCCCGGATCGTCCCGTCCTTCTTCCTGAGCCTCGTCTCAAACCTCTCGATCCCCCGACGGGACTTCAGTGCTCCCACGTAGCGGTCATGGTCCTCGGGATCAGCCCAGATGCTCAGGTCAACCGCCCTGCTGCCGACGAGCTCCTTGGCCGTGAAGCCCGTCAGGTCCTCGCATGCCCTGTTCACGTGGAGAAGGATGCCGGTGGCGGGTTCGGAGATGGATAGGGCAAAGGGAATCGTGCGGAACACGCCTTCGAAGAGCTCCCCACCCTCCTCGAGGCTCTTCCCCCTCTTATCGCCCGATCTTGCGCGTCTTCTCGGTCTGCCGGAAGGGTCCGGAGCCGTCCCCGGTCCTCCGGCCGGTACAGCGGCGTTCATCTGTCTGTTCGCGATGGTTCTGCGTTTTTCAGAACTCATGGACAACCCGCCTCCTCGGGGCCTGGGTCAGGGCACACCCGTACTGCCATCTCTATCAGAGAGTAATAAGAGACTCCGGTTCAGAGTCAATGGATCGGTCTCACGGAATCTTCCTGGAATAACATGGCCATGCGACCGTATCGGGTCATCCGAGGCCCGCCCTGTCGACAGAGCCGTTCACCTTTTCCACATAGGCCCTGATGTCGCACTTGCGCTCAAGCCCCGAAGCGGTCATGGTGCGAACCGTGCCGTAGATGCCACGTTCTCCCCAGGGCCTGTCATGGAGCCCGAAGACCCAGCCCGCCCCCGCGTAGGAGCTCGGGTCCCTGCCGTCGAGGAAATACCTGTTGTTGAGTTCGAGCAGGGTCGCCCATGCCTCCTGCGGTGTCCTTCTCCACTCGAGGATCTTTTTCCCCCAGTACATGCGCATGTAGTTGTGCATGAAGCCCGTCACCTTCATTTCCGTCATGGCCGCGTTCCAATATGTGTCATGGGTCGACGCCCCGTCGAGTTCCTCGGTGGAGTAGACCTGAGGCCGCCGGTCGGCGCCGTGGCGTTCAAGGGTCTTCCTGGCCCATGCCGGGAGGCAGGAGAAAGAGTCGTACTCCCCGGTGTACCTGACGAAATTGATCGCCAGCTCCCTACGCACGATGAGCTCCTCGAGAAAGGCATCCACGTCCTCCGGCAGGTCGTCGTCGAGCTCGAGGGCCTGGAGGGCGAGGTCCAGCGGAGAGACCTGGCCGAAGTGGAGGTACATGCTCATGCAGGAGCAGTCATCTGTCTGGGGCTGGTTGTGGTGCTGCACGTAGCTCCCCAGCTTGTCGCGCAGGAACGCCTGAAAGAGCACGCGGCCCCGGGTCGGCCCGCCCGTGAAGAAAGCCCCGACAGGGGCCGCCGTCCTGTCCACGTTCAGGGCCTCCGGGGAGCGCTCTCCCGGCAGTTCTTCGATGCCAGCGGGTACGCAACCCAGGGATGACCTCCGGGGGACCCGTGTCTCCAGCGGCCTGAGAAAACGTTCACGGTGGCGGTGGATCTTCAGCCGGATGGTCCTGGCGGCATACTCGGCCTTGGGAGAGGCCGTCTCCACGGGGACCACGATGTCGCTCTCGACCTGGACAAGGGGGCACTCGATACGGGCGGCGACGCGGGTCCTCCAGAGGACCTGGTGCCGCAGGTACCCGCGGTCGACCACGACCAGGCAGGCGTCTCGGGAGAGCAGGGGGATGACATCCTCGGGCCGCCCCCTGACAATGAGACACTGCATGCCTGCCTCCCTGAACCGCGGCACGGTTTCCCTGAGCCCCTCCATCATGAATGCGTAATGGCGGAGATTCGCCCCCGGATAGTCGTCCACGAGGCAGAACGCGACCACGACGCCCAGGTCATGCCTGTCGGCTTCCTGGACTGCGTACTGCAGGGCGTGGTTGAAGTCGAAGCGCTGGGCCTGCTGCATCCAGTACAGGACGTAGCCGCCTTTCACGGGGGCACGGGAATTGAGCGGGGTGATGCGTTCTCCGTCGATCATGGCGGTCCTCACGACGGGAGCGACCGGGCGATGGCCCTGGCCTCTTCGAGCATGATGGAGCGCTCGGCCGGTGTTGCCATGGGAACGCCGACGAAGAACTTGTGCTCGACGACCTGGAACCCGCAGAACCTGAAGACCGCGCCGTCGATGGTCTGTCTGATGTTGTCGAGCATGTTTGATTTCCGGTAGTAGTTCAGGGCCCCTCCCGTGGTGCTGATGATCACCACCTTCCTGCCCTTGAGGATGCCCCTGGGTCTGTCTCCCTCGAAGACATAGGCGAACCCGAGGGAGAAGACCTTCTCGATATAACCCTTGAGCATGGCCGGCATACCGGCCCAGAAGACGGGGAAGATGAAGGTCATGACCCCGGCCCAGCGGATATGGTCCTGCTCCTGTCTGATGTCTTCGGGGGGGGTGCCCCGGTTGATCATGTCATAGTCGGACTGGAGGATGACCGGATTGAACCCCGTCGCGTAGAGGTCACGGATGCGTACCTCGTGCCCCGCCGCGGCGAGCTCCCGCGTATAGGCCTCCAAGATGGCATGATTGAAGCTTGCCGGGTTGGGGTGTGCATAGATGACAAGATGGTTCATACCGCACCTCCTTCGCTCACCTCATGTTCATGATATAAAAGGCACGCGGCAGGGAATCAATGCCCTGGCCCGGCCGGCAGCCTCATGCCGCGAGTCCCTCTTTCCTCTCACCCGCTCCTTGGTCACTCTCGCCGGCGCCGTCCAGGTGGAGCACTGAGACCAGGGCGGGCAGAAGGATCAGTACCGCCAGGGTCACCAGGAAGAGCGCGGTGGAATTGACCTTGGCGAAATTCTTCACTGCCGTGGTGTTCGAAAACAGGAGCACGATGAACCCCGCCAGGGTGGTCCCGTTGGCCGTCACCACCGCCCTCCCCACATGGGCCATGGTCAGCTGCAGGGCCTTCTTCTTGGGGATGCCGCCCGCATGGATGCGGTGGTAGTAGTAGACGAAATGGATGGAACCGTCGATGCCGAGGCCCACGATCAGCGACCCGCACAGGACCGTGCCCATATCGAGGGGTATGTGCATGATCCCCATGAACCCGAGGATGCAGATCAGTGGCGCGAGCACCGTGAACATGGAAGCCAGGCCCCTGCGCAATGACCGGTTGGCCAGCGAGACCATGAGGAACACGATGCCGATGGCCAGGGCCAGGCTCTGGATCTGGCTCCTGATGAGAAGCCTGTGAACCACACGGATGGTCTCCGGCATGCCCGCCTGGTCGACCTTGACCTTGGACCGTGCCACCACGGCCCTTTCCAGTCCCGCCACCGATGCCGCCTGTTTCGAGAAGAGCACGGGCCTGTCCGAGAGGAGCTCCCAGAGGAGCCCCCTGAAGCGCTTCCCGAAATCCTCGTCCTTCTCCAGGGCAGGACCGAGGAGGTCGTCGAAGGATCGTGCCATGGCGGTCGCCCGCTGCAGGCGCAATGAAGAGTCGAACCGCCCGATCAGGCCGTCTGCGGTTACGGCCGCGTCCTCGGCTCCCATGGCCCCGCTCTCGATCGCCGCACGTTCCAGAGCGGGCCGCACGTCGGGCCCGGGCCTCATCGCCCAGTGCCCTCTGACTAGTGCAAGCATCCGGTCAACGGCCTGCGGGGGCAACACCTCGACGGTCTCCTCGTCGAGGTATTGCCGCAGGTCCTGCCAGACACGCTCCATGTCGACCCTCTCGTCCAGGCCCGCGATCCCCTCGGCCAGGCGTCCTGCCAGGAGCGAACCGTCGATGGAAGCCTGCCGGTCGTAATACCCGGCAAGCCACGCGATCTGACGCGCGGCTTCCCCGATGCGGATGTCCTGAAGGGCCCTCTTTCCCTCGTCCCCCAGCAGCGCGGGATCTACGGTGAGGATCTCACCGGAGACGTTCGCAGCCAGGAACTCCTCGAACCGGCCGGCCAGGGCACGCAACCCGGTCGTGGCGGATTCCCGGGCCAGGGAGTTCACCAGGGCCTTGTCCTTCTCCGGCGTGACGAAGGTCTTGAGCACCTCCTGGCCCTCCAGCAGAAACCAGAGGTTCGACACGCCCTGCCGTGTTTCGGGGATGGCATACACGCCGTTCAGGAGCCAGTTCTCCTGGGCGACGAGCGCATTGATGGAGGTGAACCCGGCCAGATCTTTCTCCGACCGGAGGTAGTTCTCCAGGTAGTTCATGCGGTTCATGACCGCCGGGTCGGCGATGTCGCCCCTCAGGTAGGCATTGAAGGCGTACATGCCGCTGAAATGGTCCACGAGGATGTTGCAGCCCACGCGGGGGGGACTGTCCCCGGGCAGCTGGCCGATGAAGTCGATCTCGGTGGTGATCCTGGTGATGCCGTAGGCCATGAATGCCACCACGATCCCGATGACGGCCAGCACCGGCTTCGCGTGGTCATGGATCCATGCTGCCAGTTTCTCCATGGCCCTGGTGAAGAGGTACGTCCGTGCCTTCTTCTCTTCCTCTTCCACGGGCTTCACCCTGAAGAAGGACACGATGATGGCCATGAGCACCAGGGACATGACCCATGCGACCCCCAGACCCCACGCGAGCTCGAGGCCGAAATTGTTGAGCACCTCGATCTTGGTGGTGGAGAAGGTGAGGAGGCCGGCAATGGTGGTCAATGCGCTCATGGTGACCGGTACGGTGATCTCCGATGTGGACCGGGTGGCATCCTGCTGCTTGCGGTAATGGTTGTAGTAGTGGACGGCATAGTCCGTACCCAGGGCGATGAGAAGGACCGCCACGGGGGGGCTCAGGATGTTCGCCGAGAACCCGAACAGGGGCATGAGTCCGAAGGTGATAGTGATGGAGAAGACCACCATGCACAGCGGGAGCACGATGCCGGTGACGCTCCGCAGCCCCAGTGCCATGACGATGGATACCACCACCAGGATGACGGGGACGAGCCTCCTGGTGTCATCCATCATATAGAAGTTCATGAAGAAGATGATCGCCGGGTTGCCGCCGAAATAGTGAGGGTGATCCGGGGCACGCTGTTCCACGACACGGAAGATCTTCTCGGCCACCCTGACCGCATCCACCGAGTTTTCTATGTTGATCAGGACAGCGGTATACCGAGAATCCGGCGACACGATGGTGTTGCGGTATGTCTCCTTGGAGAAGACGTACTCCCTGAGCTCGTCGATCTGTCGGGGATTCGATGGGATGGTCTGGACAAGCTCGCCCACCTCGATGCCGTCTTCGGTCTTCCTGATGTCGATGATGTTGGTGAGGCTCGTGACATTGAAGACACCCCCGACCCCCTCGATTCCCCGCGTGATTTCCCGTATGAGCCCCAGCGACTCGGCGGTGAAAACCCCCTCGTCGAACTCGACGATGCAGAAGAGGATGTCGTTGGAGGAGAAATCCCGGTCAGCCTGCCGGATCAGCTCTGCCGTCCTGTCCCTTTCCGGGAGCCAGGTGTCCATGTCGTTGTTCACGGTGAGCCTGGTGCACTGCCACCCGAAAAACGCGGTTATGAGAATGATGACGACAAGAAGGGCGATCCTGTTGCGGATGACGAATGTGCTGAACGCCCTCAGAAATCGGTCCATGGTTCCCGTCTGCCTCTTAGCCTGCATGGCTTGGCACAGGTGAGGAGGGGTCACCGTCCCCTCCTCATCCTGAAAGGTTTCTCGCGACGAGTATGCAGATCCTTCTCTACATGCCTCCTGCGGCCCGCTTCTTCTTCTCCTCGGAAGGCGTGGACACAGGCTCCGCCGAGGCCCTCCTCCTGGTGAACCGCGCCCAGGTGCTGAGAGGTTTAGCATCCTCCAGGTCATCGGCCTTGTCAAGGTGGAGCACGGTCACCAGGGCCGGCAGCAGGGTCATGACAGAGAGGGTGACCAGGAGGATGGCTATGGAGTTGAGCGTGGCAAAGTTCTTCACCGCGGTCACGTCCGACTGAAGACACACCAAGAACCCGCAGAAGGTGGTGCCGTTCGCGGTGCAGACAGCCCTGCCCACGTGTCCCATGGTCATCTGCAGGGCGCGCTTCTTGGGTATGCCTCCGAGGTGGAGCCGGTTATAGTAGTAGAGAAAGTGGACGGACCCGTCGATGCCGAGGCCCACGATCAGCGACCCGCACAGCACGGTGCCGATGTCCAGAGGGATATGGATGAGCCCCATGAACCCCAGTATGCAGACGAGTGGCACGAACACGGTCATCATGGAGGTGATGCCCCGACGCAGAGACCGGTAGGTCAGGGCAACGATAATGAGGACCGCGCTGATGGCCAGGAACAGACTCTGGATCTGGCTGTTGATGAGCAGGCCGTGCACGAGCCTCACCGTCGGCGGCATCCCGGCCTGGTCAATGAGGACCTCCGAACGGCCGATTACAGCACCCTCGATGCCGGGGATCCCCTGTACCTGCCTGCCGAAGAACACAGGCCTCGGGGAGAAGAGCTCCCAGAGTACTCCCCCGGCCCGTTTGGTGAAGTTCTCGTTGGCGGACAGTGTGGGGGTTACGAGATCGCCAAGCGCGAGAGCCAGCGATGCGGCCTTCTGGAGTCGGAACGAGGACTCGGCCCTGTTCAGGAGTCCCGCCACGGTGCTTCGGGCATCCTCTTCGGCCATGACGCCGCTCGCACCGATCATGTCGATGAGCTCCCGGGATGCCTCCTGTCCGCCTCTGCTGTCCCATCGCTCCTGGAGTTTTCCCATGATCCCCGCTACAAGCGGCTCAGGCAGCTCCTCCACGGTCTCCTTCTCAAGGTATCCTCTCAGCTCACCCCACACCGGGGCCATGTCCACGGATCCCGGCAAGGCCGCGACGCCCGCTGTCAACCGCGCCACAAAATCTCTCTCGCTGAAGGCCCCTGTCCTGTCGTAGTAGCCGGCAAGCCACGCCAGCTGCATGGCGGCGTCTCTCACGCGCATCACATCCAGGGCGCCCCGCCCCTCATCGGTCAGCACGGCGGGATCGATGGTCAGGACATCGCCCGAGACCCTCTCGGCCATGATCGTGTCAAACCGGTCGGCGAGAAAGCGCATCTCCTCGGTGTCGGACTTGTTCACGATGGAGTTGACCAGGCCTTTTTTCCGGTCGTCCGTGACAAAGGTCTTGAGGATGTCGTGCCCTTCCAGCATGAACCAGAGATTCGCAACGCCACCTGGCGTTTCGGGGATGGCATACACCCCGTTCAGGAGCCAGTTCTCCTGGGCTATGAGCGCATTGATGGAGGTGAAGCTCGAGGCGCTTTCCTCCGAGCGCATGCAGTTCTCCAGATACTGCATGCGGTTCATGATTGCCGGGTTCTCCACGTCGCTACGGACATACAGGTTGAAGGGATACATGCCGCTGAAGTGATCCTGGAGGATGTTGCAGCCTTCCCGCGGCGGGCTGTCCTCGGGGAGCTGGCCGATGAAATCGACGTTGGTCTTTATGGCCGGTACGCCGAAGGCCATCCCGACGGTGAAGATGCCGACCATGACCAGCATGACCTTGGCATGGTCATGCACCCACGCTCCGAAGGTGTCGGTCAGGCGGGTGAAGCGGGTCTGGACATCGTCCTGTTCGAGGTGACGGGAGGGCTTGACCTTGAAGAGAGAGACGAACACGGCCATGAGCACTATGGACAGGATCCATGCCACGGCAAGGCCGAAGGCGAGTTCGATGCCGAAGTTCTTGAACACCTCGATGCGGGTAGTGGCGAAGGTGAGCAGGCTCACTATGGTGGTCAGCGCGCTCATGGTGACGGGTATCGAGATCTCCGTGGTGGAGGTCGTCGGATCACCGCGCTTGAGATGGTGGTTGTAGTAGTGCACCGCATAGTCCGTGCCCAGTGCGATGAGCAGAACGATCACCGCGGGGCTCAGTATGTTGACCGGGTAGCGGAAGATGGCCATGAGTCCGAAGGTCCACAGAATGGCGAAAAAAACGATCGACATGGGCAGGACCACCCCTGAAATCCGCCGCATGCCGAAGAAGATGACAAGCATAACCACGACGACGCCCATGGGAAGGAGGGTCTTGAGATCCTCCACCATGTAGTAGTTCAGGTAGTAGTTCACGGACGGGTCGCCGCCGTAGTAGCGCGTGTGGCCTTCGGCCAGCCGGTCCACGATCTTGAAGATCCTCTCCGCCACGAGCACCTCGTCCTCGGTGCTCTCGATGTTGGTCATGATGGCCGTGTACTTCTCGTCCGAGGAGACGATGGTGTCGACGTAGGTCTCCTTGGACAGGACATAGTCCCTGAGCTTATCAATATCTGCAGGTGATGCAGGGGCTTCGGGGATGAGGTCGCCCACCTCTATGCCGTCCTGTGTTTTCTTTATGTCGATGATGTTCGTGATGCTCGTCACGTTGAAGAGCTCGTCGATGCCTTCGAGCTCCCTGGTGATGCGGTCCATGAGGGCCAGCGATTCTGGCGTGAACACGCCATCCTTGAACTCGATGACGGCAAAGAGCATGACGTTCGAGGAAAAGTCCCTGTCCGCCTGCCGCAGGAGTCTGGCCACCTCGTTGTGCTGGGGAAGCCAGGTGTCGTGGTCGTTGTTCACCGTGAGCTTGGTGCCCATGTAGATGAAGAAGACGGTGATCGCGAGCATGAGCACCAGGACATGGACCTTGTGGTTGATGATGAAGTCGCTGAACCTTCTCAGGTGCCTTTCCATGGGAACAGATCCCCCCTCGACATTTCATGGCCCACGGCACGACGGCCTGATGCGCTCCGGGAGGAACCGCTTCGTGACCGGCTCATGCGACGGGCTAACAACATGTAATTATAGCATGCTTGGCGCAGGAATGATACGTCATTTCTCCGCGGGTTCGGGCGAGAGCTCCCTGACGTTCACGAGGCGCATGAGGAGCGATCCCTTTTTCGTACCCCCGCCGAGAGCAAGGCTCGTCACCGCCACTCTGTTGATTGAGATCAGCCGCTCGTCGTCGCTCATGGGTTCGGTATAGGCGTAGAGGTCATGAATGGCGTACGGCTCCCCGCCCATATTGCCAAGGTACAGCATGATGTGCCCGGGGAACTGCAGGGTGGTGACTCCCCCCCGTGCCGAGGATACGAGGGCTTTCCTGCGCTGGTCTTCGTCGAGGGTGCTGCCGAAGGATGCGACGGGCGAGCCCACCTTGCCCTGCTGCGAGGAGTTCCTGGGCATGAGGATGCCGAAGCAGGCAAAGATCTCCTGGATGAACCTGGAACAGTCCTGCTCGCCGTACATGCCTCCCCATCCGTATGGGGTGTTCAGGAGCCTGAAGGCCTGCGTGATGGCATTGCGCGGCGTGTACGGGAGGTACCCGTGGTGCACCTGGGAAACGGAAATGTAAGCCGCGTCGAAGACGCACCACCCGCCTTCGCTCCTTGTCGGTACGAGAACCTGTACACGGTCTTCCCCCATCTCCTGGAGCAGGGGAAGTCTCGTGCCCATCTGCATCGAGGTGACGTGATCCCTGAGCAGTGGATCGCCGAAGAGGTCTGCCCTGGCGGAGATGGCGACCACGATGGAATTGCAGGCCTCGTAGCGCTCCATCTGTTCCAGGGGGCACAGGGCGACACAGTCGGCCCTCACCCAGCCCTCGCTGTAGGGTGCGATGATGTAGAACCAGGCTTGATCTGCACTTTCATGGAGCACGACCACCGGGGTGGCCAGGTCGAGGGCATTGTTCTGGAGCCTGTCGATGGCCGTGTCCGTGACGCTCTTGTAGAGTGGGGCCTCTGTCGGGAGGATCCGCTGGTCGCACGGGCGTACCACGTAGGCCCAGTGCACCCTCACCGTGGCGGGGATGGCATCGATGGCCATGACGGCCTCCAGGCTCCCCAGGCTCTCTCCCGCCGGCCTGCCCCTGGCGTCCACGTAGTTCTTCGATGCCACATACGCCAGCATCCTTCTCATCGAGCCCTGCAGGGTCGTGCCGTTGCGGGTAGAAGAGAACCGGGGCACGTCGTAGACGGCCCTGGTCTTGTCCTTGATGTACGCATTGAATGCACCTATCTCGTCGAGGGTCATGACAAGGCGGTCCGCTTCGGCGTGTCTTCCGATCCAGAATCCCGCCGTGTTCATCTCGGGCCTGGTCCCCGGGGCAAGGGCAGGCGAACCGTGGTAATCGACGACAACCTTCTGGGGGCAACCGGACACGAGCAGTGCCATGAGCATGCACCAGAAGAAGGGCAGCCATCGTGAATCCGTCATGCGCATTGTCCCGTGATCTCTCACATACAGGATATAGCCCTCATGCCCTGCCCAGTTCAATCGGAAAATCCGGGAGGGAGGCCTCGATCGGGAATGCCTGGGGCGACCGGACCGCCGGTATCCCCCTGCCCTTGCTGTTCGAAGGTGAAGCCGAGCTCCCTGCTCCTGTCGCGGTAGGATCCCTCTTCCAGCCTCAGTGCGTCCATGGGGTCCACCACGATGGCCGCGCCGGGGGCCACCGGGCAGTAATGTTCGCAGAATCCGCAACCGTTACATCTTCGCTCGTCGACCACAGGTACGGCCACCGGTACGTCCGCCACCCGCTGCAGGATCACGGCCCCGTAGGGGCACACCTCGTCGCACACCAGGCACGCCTTGCCGGACTCCCAGGCAATGCACCTGTGCCTGAGGACTTGCGCCGTGCCCACCTTGGCATGCCTCTTCTCGTCGAGGTGAAGCCCCCGTATGGCCCCGGTTGGACACACCTGCCCGCAGGCATTGCAGGTCGTGTCGCAGGGCCCCCTGCGGGGAACCATCGCGGGGCTGAACATGGCACTGAAGCCTGCAGCAAGGCCTGCAGGCTGGAGCGTGTTGGTGGGGCATGCCTTCATGCACTCGCCGCACCCCACGCATGTCCGGAGAAACCCGTGCTCGGGAAGAGACCCGGGTGGTCTTATGAGCGGTGGATCCATGGCCCTGTCCTGACCGCCATTGCGGCCGGCTGCGCTGAATCCCGTGACGGCCGTCAGGGCCGCGCCGACACCTGCCAGGGCCGCCAGGATCAGGGCACGGCGGTGCCCTGAGAACACTGACGCACTCGTGGCGGTGGCCTCCGGACCCGGGGAAAATCGGATCGCACGCTCCGGGCAGACTGAGGAACACTTCATACAGACGATGCACTCGGAAAAGTCCGTCTCATGAGGGTCTTCTCCGATGGCCCCCATGGGGCACGCCTTCCTGCACAGGCCGCAGGAGGTGCACTGCTCGCTCACCCGTCTCCTGACGGCAAAGGGTTTCGAGGACACCAGGGCGAACATCGCCCCGGCCGGACACAGGTACCTGCACCAGAACCGGGGCATCAGGAGGGCGCAGGCGGCAATGCCACCCATGAAGGCCAGGGAGAGCCACTGGAGGGCGAAGCCCCTGGGAGGGACATGGGCATAGGCGAGTGCGGTGAAACCGGTCCGGTCCGCAAGGGGCCTCAGAACGGACAACCCGGCATCGGCGGCCAGAGAGACGACCGGGTAGACCAGCAGGCCGTAGAACCGGGTAGCAATAGCCACGGGTGACCCGTACGCGGCCAGGGAGAAGCCGAACACTGCACCGGAGAACATGAAGGCGAGGACACAGTACTTGACCAGCCTCATCTCCCTTGGCATCGATTTCCCGGGACTGCGTCGCGGATCTTTCCCCTGGAGGAGCCTGTCCGAGACATCGATGGATGTCCCCAGGGGACAGACCATGGAACAGAAGAACCTCCCCAGGAAGATGCTCAGGATCAAAACGAGCACGGCAGGGATCATCTTCACCAGGAAGGCCCTCCCGGCCGTACCTGCCAGCACGAGGGCGAGCGGGTCCATCCTCAGGAAGAGGTCGACGGGCATGGACGGCACGAGGGGGAAGGCCGCGTACCACAGAAACAGCATGAAGGCGGTGAAACTTATGGCCTGGATGCCCCTGGTCAGACGCATCAGATCACGACTTTCTTCACGATCAGGCTCTGTACATCCATGCGGCCGAGCCCTCGTTCATGGGCGAGCCTGATGTGCCTCACCTTGTCGGGCCCGAGCTTCTGCCCGTACCATTCGAAGGCCTGTACCGTGTAGGCATCCGCCGCCACCATGTCGCGGGAAGCGACGACGGTCCTGGGGGTTATGACCGTGCCGGGTCCGCCGGGGCCGTCACTAGTGAGCACCCTGGTGGCATCCACCACGACGAGGGAGGGCTTCAGGACGGTGCAGAGATCCACGATCGCATCGTGCAGATTGTGCCTCCAGTGCATGATGGAACGGTTCCAGACGAGCCCCATCATGCCCTTCATTGAAAGGCTCACCCCGGTGCTGCCATGGGATTTCGCCACCGGGGCCGCGATGAGCACCTGGGAGTCCAGGACGTCCTTCATCACATCGGTCTCCCTGAGGCTCTTTCCCTCCCTGACGGCGACCTCCCGGTAGAATTCCTTGTTGTTGAGTGCATGGACCACGTCATCCCCGAAGATGCGACAGGCGTCCCGTGCCCCCTCGATGCACTGCTCGGAAGGCCGAAGCGGGTGGTCGAGCACGCGCACCCGCGAGGCCCCGGCCTCCCTGCACATGGCGACGATCTCGCGGACCACCTCGGGGTGGGTGTTCACGGCGTCCATGACACCTCCGGTGAAGCTCATATTGGGCTTGACCACCACACGGTCGCCCTTATTCACGAAGGCCTTCATCCCGCCCATGATCTCGACGGCACGTCTCGTCGCCGCCGCTGCATCCCCCACTGCCACCGCGATGTGCGGGGCCGCGGCGGCACAGAGCGTCTTGGGGGCGACAAGACCGGAAGATGCTGCTGCGAGCATGAGCGCCCCCCGGGCATGCGTCTTCATGAAATCACGCCGGCTCAAGGCCGCCCTCAGATGTGTTTGAAGCCCGGACAGGAACATATCGATGAGATGGTCTGACATGCGATGCTCCCCCACAGAGGTATCTATCAGTTATATAGATGCACGGGCGAGGAAAAGGAAGTATCCGCCCGAGAAGCTTTCCTGCCGTCTCATGACACATGGGTATTGCAACACGGCCCCCGAATTGCTACTATCTCTGCAGAATGACCGGCCGCTACCCGGCCGGGCTCCACGATAGGGAGGTTTCATGAGGGCGGAAGGATTCCGGATTCTGTTGACCCTGATCGGCGTACTGCTCTGCATGGCGGTGACGGCACATGCCTATGACGGGAAAGAGATCGCCATCGCGGTCAGCAGCACGTGGCCTCCCATGGAGATGAAGGACCAGAAAGGGAAGATCACCGGCTACGAGATCGACCTGATCGATGCCATAGCATCGGAGCTGGGTCTTAAGGTCAAATACGTGGATGTTCCTTGGAGAAAAATCTTCAACGAACTCGACAACGGCACATACGACGCCGTCATCGCATCGGTGAGCATAACGGACGGCAGAAAGGTGAAATACGACTTCTCCGAGCCCTACTTCACGGCTGAGCAGCTCCTGGTGGTTCCCAAGGCCAGGGCCGACGAGCCCTTGAACGGCAAGACCATCGCTGCGTTCAAGCTGACCACAGGTGCGGAGACGATCCGGCTCTACCAGAAATGCAACATCACCTTCTATACCGTGGAAGAGACCGAACGGGCCTTCAAGGACCTTTCCAAGGGGTACGTGGACGGCATCCTGTGCGACTCTCCGCTGGCGCTGAACTATGCGGTGTTCAACGAGCAGTACAAGGGCAGCTTAGCCGTGAGGACCGCCGTCATTCCCGACGGATGTCCGGTCCCCCGGGAGGATTACGGCATCGTCGTGAAAAAAGGGAACATGGAGCTTCTCGGCCTGATCAACCAGGGGCTCCAGGCGGTCAGGGAGAAGGGGATCGAAAGCAAGCTGCGGGAGAAGTGGATCAAGCAGTAGCCTCCCACGGCGCGTTCGATGCTCATCCGGCCCTCAGTGCCGCCAGGAAGTCGCCGATCTCTTCGTCGCTCAGTCCCGCCTGCTCGATACCGAGTTCCCTCCTGATCTCGTCCAGATCCGGCACCCGGGTTTCTTCGGACCCACCTGGAGGGATGAGTTCCTCCACATAGAGTTCGGGGGCCTCTTCGGAACCCATGACAAGGTACTTGAACAGCCGGAATTCCACCTTGAGCCCCTGGAGGAAGATAGACCGGATCTCCGGCGGATACTCGTTCGAGAGGAGCACGAGCACCGGCTCTCCCGTGAGGCTGATCCCTTCGGTGCCGTAGACCCTGTCCAGGAACTCCCTGTTCTCCAGGTACCACCGGTATGCCGTGAGTGCCTCGAGCAGCGCGTCGCCGAGGCGCCCGGTATTGACCGTCACGAGGTGGACCCTGCCTGCACCGGTGGCCAGGATGTCGATGCTGCCGGTGAACACGTTGCCGATGCGGTACTCCAGGACCTTCAGACCCAGGCCTTCGCTGAGCCACCTGGCACAGATCCTTATGGCCTGGGCGGTATCGGTCAGCCGGATGGACGTGAGCACGCGCATCATGAAGGCGTCTCCCCTGCCTTCTGCTGTCGTCCGTCCATGAAGCGCGAGCAGATGCCCGTGAGGGCCTCACTGGCAGCGGACGGGCGCGACAGAAGGACGAGAGGTTTCTCGTCACGTATGGAGTGCTCCAGGGACTCGTCGTGCACCAGTGCCCCGAGGAAGCCGATGGACTTTTCCAGTGTACGGGTGACGAACCCGGCCAGAACGTCGAAGATCCGCTGAAGGTCCCTGCCCTCCCCCTCGTCGAAAACCACCCACACGGTGCTGCTGCGAGATCTCACGTCCATGACCTTGATGAATGCATAGGTCTGGAGCAGGGACATCTCGTCCGTACGGGTGATGATGATGAAGTCGTCGACAGGCTCGCTCTTCATGATGAACTCGATGTCCGGGCGGGCATTGACCAGGGTGACGGCGTACCCTTCAGATTCCGCGGCATCAGGGGCTGCCTCCCGGGCCTTTGTTCCCGCATAGAACTCCTCGGGTGCACGGTCCAGGATCTCGACCCGGGGCAGGCCGTAAAGGACTATTCCGACCGGTCCTTCCTGCTCCGTGCCATGCCCCTCCAGGAGCGAGCGCATGAGCGGCGTCACCTTGGCATCAGCGGACGTCGCGTAGTCCCAGATCCGGGCTGCAAGGCGGCGTCTCGCCATCTCCAGGACGAGGTTGGCAGTGAAGAAGGCCTGCATCGAGGGCGAAGCGGGAGAGAGGATACCGACGGTCCCCGCCGTGAAGGCCGGGGAAGTGTTCCCATCGTGATGCTGCCCGTACTGCGGCGAACCGGAGAGAAAGAAGCGGGATACATCGCTGAGCCCTCTCCCCAGCTTCGGTCTGTCCTTCATGATCACTCGATCTCTATGGAGGAGTTCTCGCCGAATTCGTTGAGGGTCCTGTTCGGGTTGTCGGGATCATTCACCCATTGACCGTCCACATAGAACTTGTACTCGTACCTTCCCTTGTTCAAGGGCACAAGCCTCTGCCACATGCCTGTCCCCTCGACGTTTTCCATGGGAAGCTCGTCCACTTTCCAGTCGTTGAAGTCTGCGACCACATGTACCCGGGTCGCCCTCGGTGAATAGTAGGTGAACAGGACCCCTTCCCTGGTGATGACCGGCTTGAAGATTGGTCTTTCATCCCTGGGCCCTGACTTCTTCACCTTCCTGGTGGCCATGATCTCTCTGGCCAGGGCGAGGTAATCTTTGCACCCCGATGAACTGCGGTCATAGTCCAGGATGGTCTGCCCGTAGCCGGCTGCCTCCTTGAGCTTCACGTTGAGATTGATCACGGCCTTGAAGACATGACCGTGCATATGCCGTCGCAGCTCCTCGAGGGACTCCCGGGCTATCCTCGTCCTCCTGTCGTACATGGTGGCCAGGGCGTGGACCACGATGGGCGTGGACCTCTTCAGGTTGACCACTTCCACGGTCTCGAGCAGCTTGGCCAGACCGTGCAGCGCGAACAGGCCGCTCTCCATGGGAATGATGGCCTCCGAGCAGGCGTGCAGCGCATTGAAGGTGAGAACCCCTATGTTCGGGGGGCAGTCAATGATGGTGAAATCGTACTCGTCCCGCAGAGGGGCAAGGATGTCGGCAAGGTAATACTCCCTGCGGTCCTCCCGGATGAGCAGGGGTTCCGCGGTGCTGAGCATGACGTCCGACGGGATCAGGTCCAGGTGTTCGTTCAGGCTGATGACGGCATCACGGGGATCGACGGAACCGCTCCCCTTCGCCACGAGCAGATCATAGACGCTCTTGTGGCAGCTACCCGGGTTCATGCCGAAACCCAGCGTGGCATGTGCCTGCGGGTCGAGATCCACGACCAGGACCCTCTTCCCGGCATGCGCCAGGCAGGCGCCGAGATTTATCGCGGAGGTGGTCTTACCGCATCCGCCCTTTTGATTGATGATGGCAACGATCCTCATCTCAAACCTCCCCTTTCCAGTGGATACACCAGCCAGTTCCCTGTCCCCGTTTCTCCGGCGCTGCCCAACGCCGGCCGGGAAGCCCCATGACCTCTAGGTTCGTCGTGATGTTCTTCACATGGGGGCCATCCACCTGAAGTGCATTCCATGAAGTATCGGCCCGGATTTCATCTGCATGTCTCGGTTCTGGACATAGCACCGCATACTATCCATGTCAACAGAATGATTGGCATTTTTCTTCCCTGAGAGAAGGCCGGGCCGAAGCTGACAGGGATGCGGCTGGGGGCATCAACCCCCGTCGAGGCCGTGCCGTTCCTTCTTCGTGAACCATGCCGACGGATCCTCCAGATACTCCTGGGCATCCTTCACGGCGAGGTAGTGTTCCCGTTCCATCCCTGCGAGAAGTTCGAAAAAGGCCTTTTCCTTCGCATCGGACGTTCCCCGGGCGAGGGCCGTGTACGCTTCGACGCCCTTGGCTTCGAACGCTGCGGCGGTCCGCAGTGCCTGCATGTCGTCGTCGTCTGTCTCGGGTGCTCCAGCAGCCTTGTCAATGAGTTCGAGCATCTTCTCTCTGATGGCCGTTCCCCTCACCCCCAGCGCCACGGCATCGGGCCACCTGCCCTGTTCCGACCATTTCCCATGGAGTTCCTTCAGCCTGGTGTAGTGCTCCAGTTCGTCGTCCGCCATGTGCAGGAACATGGCCTTTCCCAGGGCGTTACGCGTACGCCCGGCTTGCCTGAGATAGAATTCCCGTTCATTCGTCTCGTTCTCGAGCGCCACTTCCAGGGCACTCATCCTCTGTTTCTCGTCCATGCAGCCTCCTTGTATGGTCGTGTCCGTACGGCCAGGTATGTACGCACGTACTTGCCTGCTCTGCGAGTCAATATAAAGGTCTCTATCACACAGTCAAACAGTGCTGATAAAAAAGGCCGGACCTCCCCATGGGGGAGGCCCGGCCGGATAAGTCACAAGTCTCGTGCTACTGAATGGGCTTGAACTCCACCCTTCTGTTGAGTGCCCGGTTCTCTTCCTTGTCGTTCGGGGCAATGGGCTGGGTAAGACCATAGCCCTTGGCCGTGAGGCTGCCTGCTGTTACGCCGTTCTTCACCAGGTAGTCCCTGACGGCGTTCGCCCTGCGGTCCGAAAGGCCCAAGTTGTATGCGGGCGTACCGAGATTGCAGGTGTGGCCCTGCACCTCCATCTTCACATTGGGATTCGCCTTCATGTAGTCGGTCACCTCGTCCAGGATCGGATAGCTCTCTTCCCGGAGGACGGCCTTGTTCAGGTCGAACTGGATGTTGCGGAAGATGATGGCGCCCTGCTCAGCCACAGGCGGTGCCGGAGGAGGAGTCACTACCGGGGCGGGTACGACTTCAGCAGCCTTCGGGCAGCCCCACTCGTCCACGACTGTTCCGGCCGGAGTGTTGGGGCAGCGGTCGATGTCGTCGGTCACGCCGTCGCCGTCGCTGTCGATGGGGCCGGCCACCTCGGCCTCCTTGCCCTTTCCGCCGAACTCGAAGTTCAGACCGGCGGTGTAGAGCAGGTTGTTGTAGGTGTCACCGCCATCGAAGTCGAGGACGTGGCGGACATCCGCACGCAGTGCAAAACTCCTTGTCAAGAAGAGCTTCAGGCCTGCACCATAGTTGAGAATGAAGTCGTTGTCCGAATCGACGCCCTTTACATCAGGATTGATCGTCTGCATGCCGGCGCCACCCGCCAGGTACGGGACCACCATGTCCGGGAGGATGTTCGTGATGTGATAGAGCAGATCGAGCCGGTAGAGATATATGTCGGCATCGGCATCGTTGAAGTCGATACTCGGCTGGAGGATAGGTGGACCGTCATATTCGGTCTCGACATAGTTGAAGGACAATTCGGCTCCCCACCGTTCGGTGAAGTTGTAGCCGAGGCTCAGGCCTGCGGTCCAGCCGTTGTCATAGGGCAGGTCACCATCGAGATTATATCCGCCGACCCAGGGGGTCACATTGAACGCCCCGGCACGGTTCTCCGCGAAAGCGCCGGTTGCGCATACGCTTAAGATGAGAAATGTCGTTACCGCTGCTGCTATGAACGTACCACGGTTTTTCATAAATGCCTCCTCCTCGTTCTTCTTCTCCAGATATCCTCTGAGAGGGAATTATGTACTTAACTATATGTAATAATTTCTTTCCCCTGCCGTGTCAATCCCTTATTACCACCGCCGGGAATAATTATTGAAAACATAAATGAATTCCTCGCGGTTACAAGAAAAAAGATTCATGTGCCAGTTCATGCCAGGCGGGCGTCCTTCATGAATGGTTTCGCATTCCCCCATGCAGGCGCAGCCAGACAGGAAAGAATCACCTTTACAGAACCTGTCCCCATCACTATGGTGACGGGACGGCATGGGAAATACTGGGGTGATGTCAGATCATCAGGGACTCATGAAGAAGCGGTGGTGGGTAGCCCTGGCGGCCGTGCTCATGCAGCTCTGTCTGGGAACGGTCTACGCATGGTCCATCTTCAAGAAGCCCATGATGGAAGCCAACAGCTGGGGTGAGACCCAGACCCAGTTCGCCTTCATGATCTACGGCGCCGTGTTCGCCCTGGCCGTGGCCTTCGGTGGAAATCTGGTGGACCGCCTAGGTCCACGGATCGTCGCACTGACCGGCGGCGCCCTGTTCAGCGCCGGCGTTTTTCTGGGAGGCCTCGCAAACCAGCTGCAGCGCATCGAACTGCTCGTGGTGGCCTATGGTCTCGTGGGAGGGCTCGGCGGAGGGTTCGGTTACGTGACGCCGATCGCCACCCTCATACGCTGGTTCCCGGACAAGCGGGGTCTGGTCACCGGTCTTGCCGTCATGGGCTACGGGCTCGGCGCCTTCTTCATGGGAAACGCCGGGCCTTCTCTCATCATGAACCTTGGCATCCCGACGACGTTCTACATCTGGGGCGGGGCGAGCCTGGTCGTCATCACCGCGTCTGCCTTCATCCTGAGAAACCCGCCGGATCAGTGGCACCTCGGTGTCCCCCTGTCTCGAACCGGTTCCGGTCAGGGTTCCGGGCGATCCTCGAGCTTCCCGGAGGCGATGCATTCCGGCAGGTTCTGGATACTCTGGATGATGCTCTTCGTGAGCATCACCGCGGGACTCGGCCTCATCTCACAGCTTTCCCCCATGGCCCAGGACGTCATGATAAGGGCATCGGAAGGACCGGTAAGCGATGAGCGGATGACGGCCATCATCCTGACGTCGGGCACCCTCGTCGCCCTGGCTGGCCTGTTCAACGGCGTCGGGAGGCTTGCATGGGCCTGGGGATCGGATACGCTCGGCAGGAAGACCGTCTTCTCGATCATCTACGTCTCCTTCGTGCTGGGGTTCGTCGCGCTGGCCCATGTGAGCTCCGTCCTCGTCTTCGCATGCCTCACCTTCTACATCCTCGCCTGCTACGGGGGCACCATGGCCTCCATGCCCGCGCTGGTGGCCGATGAGTTCGGCCATGAGCACATCGGCAAGATCTACGGCGCGGTCTTCACGGCCTGCGGGCTTGCGAGCATGTGCGGACCCTACCTCTTCGCCTCCGTCAAGGAGCTGACCGACGGCTTCACCTGGGCGCTCTACGCTGAGTCGTGCCTGGCCGCGCTGGGCCTGGCGCTCGTAACCATTCTGAGGAAGACGGGGGGGAGGCAATCGGCGCAGACATCACGACACAGCGGGTGAAAATGCCGCTGGAGCCAATGTCACGATTGACTGCGCCTCGGGAAAAAAGGTAAGAAGATGTCCTTTGAGACGGGCTTCTGCCCGGAATATCATCGTCGGGGAAAGGATGTTCACATGGCACGAGTAGCATTCATTGGGTGGCGCGGGATGGTCGGTTCGGTCCTCATGGACAGGATGATGGCGGAGGGAGACTTCCGCGGTTTCGAGGCGGTCTTCTACACCACCTCCCAGGTGGGGCAGAAAGGCCCCCGGATCGGTATGGACATCCCCCTGCTGAAGGACGCCTACGACGTCAGGGACCTGAAGAAGGCCGACATCATCGTCACCTGCCAGGGCAGCGACCACACCAAGGCTGTCCACCCGAAGCTGAGGAAGGCCGGGTGGACGGGCTACTGGATTGACGCCTCCTCGGCGCTGCGCATGGACGGCGGCAGCATCATCATCCTGGACCCGGTGAACCGGGACGTCATCGACAGGGGCCTGAGAAAAGGGGTGAAGGATTACATCGGCGGCAACTGCACGGTGAGCCTCATGCTCATGGCCATCGGCGGGCTCTTCCGCAGCAACCTCGTGGAGTGGGTCACCTCCATGACCTACCAGGCCGCCTCCGGTGCCGGCGCCAACAACATGCGCGAGCTCGTGGAGCAGATGGCCTTCGTGGGCGCCGCATCGAAGAAGCTCCTTGCCAAACCCGCGACAGCGGCCCTGGAACTCGACAGATGCGTGCTGTCGGCACTCCGCGACAAGGCCTTCCCGAGAAAGGTCTTCGGCCACCCGCTTGCGGCCAACCTCCTGCCCTGGATCGACTCCGAGATGAAGAACGGCCAGAGCCGGGAGGAATGGAAGGGCATCGTGGAAACCAACAAGATCCTCGGCACGAAGAAGACCATCCCGGTCGACGGCATCTGCGTGCGGGTGAGCTCCATGCGCTGCCACTCCCAGGGCCTGACCGTCAAGCTCAAGAAGGACGTGAGCATCAGGGAACTCACCAAGATCATTGCCGATGCCAACGAATGGGTCACCGTGATCCCCAACACCAAGGAAGAAACGCTCGAGGGCCTTTCTCCCGCAGCCGTCACCGGCACGCTGAAGGTGCCGGTGGGGCGCATTCGCAAGATGAACCTCGGCGAAAAATATCTGACCTGCTTCACCGTGGGCGACCAGCTTCTCTGGGGGGCGGCCGAGCCCATTCGCAGGATGCTCAAGATCGCGCTGGGGCATATCGGCTAGGAACCCCCGCGCACGGGGTGCGGGG
>JAGOOG010000043.1 GCA_017992605.1 Deltaproteobacteria bacterium | reverse complement strand
CTGACCCCGGGGCAGGATCACCAGGTTTGCCTGTCTGCTTTGACATCCTCACAGGAGCCGACAGGCGAGCTCCAAGAGAATGTGGCGCCCTTAGGCAGCCAGTGCGTAGTTGTAATCGTCGGCACTTAATGTGTCTCTGCCTGTTTTACGAGTCAGCAGAACTCGGCATGCTCCTCGGGCCTCAACTGCCCCCGTCGAACCCATTACGCCCCCAGTTCGACATGCCTTTAATAGTATTGATGTCCCGGTTTGTCAAATGGATCCGCCAGCGGCGTCTTCCACCAGCTCGCACAGGATGTGCTCGATCAGAAGGTGTGCTTCCTGGACCCTCGGCGTGCTGCTCGACGGCACGCATATGGAGCAATCCACCAGGTCCTTCAGGGCACCCCCCTTCCCCATCAGACCGACGGATGAAATGCCCGCCTCTCTCGCCGCCTGTACGGCCTTCACGATGTTCGGGGAGTTCCCGCTCGTGGAGATGCCCACGAACACGTCGCCCTTCCTGCCCAGGGCGACAACCTGTTTCGCGAAGATTTCCTCGAAGGAGTAATCGTTCGAGATGGACGTCAGGACCGACGTGTCCGTGGTGAGCGCCAGTCCTGCCAGCGGTGCCCGTTCCTTCCTGAAACGGTTCACGAACTCGGCGGCCATATGCTGCGCATCAGCGGCGGATCCGCCGTTACCGGCGAACATCACCTTGCCTCCCGCCCGCAGACAGCCGATCATCAGGGCCGCTGCCTTCTCGATATCGGGCACGATCCCTTCCAGGCGCCCGTACAGACCCAGCCCTTCCCGCATGATGGTCGATATCCTGGTCTTCATTCACGGAAACGATACTATACACCGCTTTTGCGATGCAAGATCCAACTGCCCCTGTGGGAGGGGTCAAACCCTGAAATGGCCGTCTTTCTGGGAGTAATCCAGGTAAAAATCGCTGCGGCGGGCCGTGAAGAAGGTGATGAAATCCTTGTTGTAGTCTTCAAGGGTGCCGCATCTGCTGTAGGTTTCCCGGAGCCCGCACTCCCTGATCATCCTCTCGACGTCGGGATCGAAGGAGAGGTCCGCGTCGGAAATGTGCGACAGCGTGACGCCGTTAAAGGGAGTACACAACCATCGCCTCCACATGTCCTTGAGGTTTCTCAATAGCGTGGTGAACATGTTCCCTTGACCGCCTTCTCGTTATCTTGGTAATGGTCTTATCGGTCCTGCCGGACAAAGGCTTGAACGGCCTGCAGCGGGTAAAGAAACGATATCCCGGTGCCGATAGGGCATTGAGTATGAAAGGCACGATAAAAGACCTCTTGCAGATACCCGGCGTACAGGGATATGTCATAGCACAGGGGAAAAACATCCAGATCAAGCTGCCGGCAAGGCATAAATTTTCCTCGGCGAAAGAGCAGCTTATGCTCCTCTATAACGATCTCTCCCAGGACGAGAAGCGTCCCGGCAACACGGTGGAGATCCTCTTGGAGGATATTCTGCTGACCGCATTCCTCTCCAGGGGCACCATGCTGATGGTGATATCGAGCCTGCGGGTCAACCAGGCCCTGCTGAGAATGACCGGCAAGCTCATCATAGCCAATATGGTCAAGGAGTAGACGGACCCTATGAAGCAGGAAATAAGCGGAGATCTTGCGAACACGCGCTGCCCCGAGATCATCAAGATCCTCTCCCTGGGAAAGAGGACGGGCAGGCTCTATCTGACCAACGGGTCGGAAACCGGCAACATCTACTTTTCCGAGGGCGAGGTCGTCCACGCCCAGTGCGCCGCGCTGACAGGCATCAAGGCAATCCACGAGATAGCGGTGTGGACCTCTGGCGAGTACCGGTTCTTCGTCGACGAGCCGGCCGACATGCAGACCGTCATCATGGGTATCGAGGAGGTCCTCTCCGAAACGACAAACCACCTGCGGCAGATGGACAAGATAACCTCGCTCATCCCGTCTTCGGCCGCCGTCTATGCCCTGGAGCCCGACATCAGGGAGAAAGAGATCCAGATCAAGTCCGTCCAGTGGAAGGTCCTTTCAACGGTGGACGGCAGGAAATCCATTGCAGACATCGCCCAGACCGTAGGCCTCGGCGTCTCCGACACCATGAAGATCATCTACACCCTGCTGAGAATGGGCCTGCTCCGCGATGCGGCACAGCATGAGACCCATATCGAGCACAGATCCGTCAGGCTGCCCGAGACTGAGTTCATCCTTTCCCTGAAGGACGCCCTCACCCAGGCAGTGGGCCCCATCGCGCCTTTCATGATCGCAGGAACGGCCGAAGAGCTGCATACCGACCTCCTGACCGACAGCACGGACCAGAAGGCATACCTCATCGAGACGCTCTCCAGCAAGATACCCAACGAAAAGATGTCCCTGAAGTTTCTCGATGCGATGACCGACTGGTTGAAAGCGGAGGTCTGAGCCGCCATGAAGATCAAGGTCTTTCTCCTCGTGTTCGCCGGTGCGGTCCTCATGCTCGTCCTGTCATCCGCCATGGTCTACACCCAGATGCGCTCTGTCCGGGCCGTGAACCTCGACACGCTCACCGAGTCCCTGTTCAAGGAAGACGCAAAGGTCCTATCGTGGATACTCTCGTCGGTTCCTCCCGACAGGATCGACACCCTGAGGCTGCCCGAGTCCTGGGCCGAGATCTTCCTTGTGGAGATGGACAACCTCCAGCTCTCCGCCTCCACGAACCAGGCTCACAGAGGTATTCCGCTGTACCGCCACCCCCTGCTGCTCGACCAGGCATCGGTCATCACCGACGCCATGAAGAGGGGCACCTCGGCCACGGCAAACACGCCTTCCTACATGGTGATCGTCGAACCCGCGGGCGCGGGCCGATTCATCGTCGCCCTCAAGCCCAAGGCCTGGGAGCGGAGGCTGGTGGAGGAACAGACCAGGGAGATAGAATCCCGGACCAGGGGCATCACCGTCATCCTAGCCGTCTTTCTGGCCGCCGGACTGCTCCTGGCGCTGCTGGTATCCTTCATGGTGATGTCCATGGTGGTCACGCCGATCCGCCGGTCCATCGACGCCCTGGAGGCCCTGAGCCTCGGCAACTTCGACTACGACCTGCATGAGGCCAGCGGCAGGGAGATGGCCGTATTCTCGGAATCGTATCTCCGTCTGAAGGCATCCCTCGAACTGGCACTCGCAATGATCACGAGGAAATAGCATGCCCAAACAGGTACTGATCTGCGACGACGAAGAGACCTTGACCTGGTCCCTGGCAAAATCGCTGTCCCACGACCGGGAGACCTATGAGGTCACCACCGTGAACGATGGCGAGACCGCCCTTTCGATCCTCGACCAGCAGACCTTCGACGTCGTGGTCCTCGATATCCGGATGCCGGGCATGAGCGGCCTCGATGTCCTGCTGCGCATAAAGGAGACCAAGCCCGCCACCAAGGTCATCATGATGACCGCCTACGGCTCGCCCGACATCAAGGAAAAGGCCAAAGCGCGGGGCTCGCTGTTCTACATCGAAAAGCCCTTCGAGATCGAACAGCTCAGGGGGCTCATCCTCAAGGCACTCAAGGAAGACGCTGCCCGCGGCTTTGCCGGGAGCGTGTCGGGACTCCAGCTGGCGGACCTCATCCAGATGAACTGCCTGAGCCAGATGACCACGGCCCTGTTCGTGCAGAAGGACAACCGCAAGGGGTGCATCTATTTCGAAGACGGGCAGATGACCCATGCGGAGGTGGGCGCCATTGAAGGCGAAGAGGCGCTCTTCACTGTCCTGTCCTGGTCCACGGGCATCTTCAAGTTCGTAGGCGGCATGAAGGCCCCGAAGAACACCATCTCGACCAACTGGGAATATCTCCTCATCGAGGGCATGCGCCGTGCCGACGAGATGAGCCTGGCCCTGGAACGAGGGGAGATCGAGGACGACGAGATCGCCCCGGTGGACGAATCGACCCGCATGCTCGTGAAGAACCTCTCTTCGCTGAACGAGTGCGCAGGGATAGCCGTGGTGAGGTCAGACCAGGAGATTCTCTTCCAGAGCGGTAACATAACGAGGGAGATCAATATCCCCTATGTGGCCAGGTTCTACCTGAACCTGCCCGAAGCACTGGGCGATATCTGCCCGTCCCGGCCGAAGAAGGTGACCTTCATCGACCAGGGTATGCTCGTGATCCTCTATCCCTTCAAGATCTTCGCCCTGATCCTGCTCATCAAGAGGTCCGTCCTCTCCCAGGATGCCTCATCCACCATAGAGCGCCTCATCAACCGGTACGAGGTTTAACCGTTCGAGCTCCCGAAGGTCCGCGCCGCATGACCGCGCGATCAGTTCCTCGACCCTCTGGCTGTCCTTGAGGTGCGTCCGTATCCGTTCCCTCCTGACTTCGTCGGTGCCATATCGCTCGATGAGGTCGGCGAATCTCGCGTCCAGGGAAACGACCCTGGTGTGCATGACTCTCTTGTCCGCGTAGTTCACCACCATGGCCTCGTCCAGAATGAAGGACCTCAGGCGCACATGCTGCCCCACCACATCGCCCACCCGGGAGTACCCGTGGCGGCACAGCAGTTCACAGCCCAGGAAAGCGTGATCGTTGCCCGTGCCTATGCATTCCATCTTGCAGATGTCGTGCAGGAGCGCCGATGCCTCCACCAGGGACAGGTCGATGTCGTGGCCTGAATCCCACAGGGAGGATCCGATCGCCATGGCCACCCGGCTCACCATGATCGAGTGCGCCAGGATGTGCCCGGGCATGCGGTAGAGTTCGAAGAGGCGGCGCGTTTCATCAGGGGTTGGTATCATCGTTCCGATCTCCGCTGGAAGCAGTTCCCGGCTGGAAGATGTCGCCCATGCCGAGCAGCCTCACATTGACCGACCAGGTTGTCTTGGATGTCGTATCCTCGTCCGAGGCCTCGGCCTTTCTCCTGATTTCGACGGCCCAGCACTGTGAGGTATACCCTATCTCCTGGATCTGCACGGTGAAGTCGTGCTCGAGATGGTCGTAGCGGGCCTCGTATCCGGCGCTGAACCCCTTCCCCAGTTCGAGGAGCAGGCCTGCCGTGAGGAGCTTGGTGTCCAGCCTGTTGTATTCATATCCCAGCGAAATCATGTCGCCTCTCCCGTCCGAAAGGGACATCTTCGATGTGTGCTCCACAGTGGTGTACGGGCCGGTGTGCTCCCTGTCAAGGACGTTCCGGTGAGAGGCTGCAAAGCAGGGCGCCGGGCGGAGATTCATCTCCAAGACGATCTCCCTCCATTCGTCCTCCCTGTGGCTGTACGCGCTCCCGATGGTCAGGTCGGCCAGGGACATGCCCGAGGCATCCCTGATGTAGTTGCCGAGGTTCAGCTCCGTGTCGAAGACCTTGTCCCATTCATCGCCGGGAAGGATCTCGGGGAAGATGTCCTGCGCATCGGCGTGGGCATCGTTTCCTCCGTACCGAGACCGGTACGCCAACGATACCTCCGGCACTATCTGGTGCTCGAGGGTTCCTGAAAAGCGTGAGCTGTAAAGGGTCGTCGAGAGCGTCGCACCCCTTGCCAGCCAGTGCTCCGCGTAGCTTGATTCTGCGTATTGCCCGCCCGTTTCGGAAAAGCGGGTGTCCCGGTAGTACTCCTTCACGTACGGTCTGAAGGTGAAGTACGGTGAGAAGGACCACGGCAGCGAGAGTTCGACAAACGCCCTGTTCTTGAAGGCATCGATGCTGTCCTGCGTGGCCACGCGCACCGTACCGATCTCCGCCGATGCCTTCAGCGGGGTCAGTGGTATGGGCCGCTGCCTCAGGCGCACGGTGAACCTCGGCAGCTGCTGGATAGTCTGGCCGTTGTCGTCCGTTGTCAGGTCCTGGGTGAACCGGCCGGACAGGGCATAGGAAAGCCCCCAGCGCGAGTCGACCCACTGGATGCGCGAGACTAGGCTCTCGACCCGCGAGTCGTCGAGGAGGCTGAGGTCCCGGAATGATCGATCGGCCTGCAGGGGGTTTTCGTTCAAGAAGACGCCGATGTCCCGGAAATAATCGGGCGTGCTTGCCATGTTTATGTCCCAGTTCAGGTTTTCTCCCATCTGACGGGCATTGAAGAACCACCGCCGTTCGGGTGTGGTCTCCTCTACACCGCCGTTGCCCACGTCACCCCCCTGCCTGTCATGGAGAGCCTCCACGTAGACGAGCCCGCTGCGGTCATGATCGATGCAGTAGCGGAACTCTCCCTTGGCGAGCAGGCCCCTGTCCGTGAGCCACGTGGGGGTGATCGTGGCATCCACCGATCTGGAGACAGCCACATAGACCGGCAGTCCGACGCGGTACCCGTAGTCCGAGCCATGGCTCATCTCAGGAAAGAGCAGGCCAGAGTGACGGTAGAGCTTGGCCGGGAAGAGCAGCCAGGGGATCCTGAGAAGGGGGCAGCGCCTGACCATGAAGCGCACGTCGCGGCCCTGACCGTATCCCCCCACGGGGATGTCGAGTTCTTCGACCTTGAGGGACCAGTCAGGGGGTGTGCCGAGGCATGGCGTGTACTCGACCGACCTCGCCCGGATGTACTCCTGGCCGTATCGCGATATGGATTCTCCCGACAGTTTCATGGAACCTTCATACGCCGTGAACGAGCCGTCCTGGATGTGCAGGTCGCCGCGCCTAGCATTGTAGGACAGCGATGCCGCCCTCACCTCACCCCTGGCATCGGTGAGGCTGCACTCCCCTGCAGCCCATATGTCGTCCGTATCGGAATCATAGACGATGTAGTCCGCCCTGAGGGTAAGGTCTTCTCCGGTTACCACCACATTGCCGGAGGCCTCGATACGGGACCCTTCCCGTTGCAGCATGTCGGCCTCCAGATTGAGCATGGCGCCGGAGACCGATCCGTGAACAAGGACGATCATGCAGGCCGTCAGGCAGGCCAGCCTCTGCATATGAGTAATTCCCTCACCTCCGCGACAGTATGGAACGACCCGGTGACCACCACGGCACCGTCGGCCTGCAGCGCCCTGCCGAAGGCATCGGTGATGCTCTCGCATATGGTCATGTCGCCAAGATCCTGAACGCTCTGCATCTCGCGCATGCCCCACGATCTCGGGGACCCGACGGACGCGATGAACAGGTGCGAGCACACCCGGCCGAGGCTCGCCACCATGCCCCGGTAGTCCTTGTCTGCCAGGATGCCGACGACGCCGGCTCCTTCGAAGCCTTTGGCCCGGAGGTGCTCAACAAGGACTAGCACAGAAGAGGAGTTGTGTGCCACATCCATGATGACGCGCCTGCCAACTTTCTCTATCCTGCCGGGCAGAAACGCGGTCCTGAGGGCATGCCCGATCCGCGCCTCGTCAGGGTCCGCACCCATCATGCGGGCGGCCCGGACCGCCAGCGCCGCATTGTAGGCCTGCGCATTTGCCTCCATGACTCCCGGTGCGGTGCAGGGTTCGCTCACTGCCTCGAAGAGTGCCCCGATGCGTCTCGCGTGGTCGCGGATCACCTCGAGGGCCTCCCCTGTGGCGGTGGTCAGGAGCGGCCTGCCGGGCCGTGCGATCCTGGCCTTCTCGCCGGCTATGTCGGCGATGCTCGCGCCGAGGAAGTCGGTATGGTCGAGGGATATCTCGGTTATGACGCTGATCGTGGGGTCCAGGGCATTGGATGCATCGTATCTGCCGCCGAGGCCGACCTCGAAGATGCCGGCATCCGCGCCGTGCCGCTGGAAGAGCACGGCGGCCAGCACGACGCACCACTCGAAATAGGTCAGCCCTATGGAGACGAGCATCGGTTCGATTTCGCCGCGGATCGTCTCGAGTTCGTGTGGATCGGCTTCTACGCCCCCTATCCTGAAGCGCTCGGCAAAGCGGGAGACATGGGGCGACAGGGTGGTCCCCGTGAACATGCCCGAGTTCAGGAGGATACGTTCGAGGTAGACGCACGTCGAACCCTTCCCGTTGGTGCCGGCGACCAGAACATGGGGATACGACCGCTCCGGATGCCCCAGGACCGAAAGCGCCCTGTCCATGCGCTCGAGGCCGAGAACCCACCGGTGCTGGTCTATGCCAGAGAGAACCATTTCAGGAAGAAGGCCAGGGTCTCGCGCATCCGGTGGCGATGCACGATCATGTCGATGAGCCCGTTCGTCATGAGCCTGGAGGCATCCTGGAAGTCCGGCGGCAGGGTGCAGCTCATGGTTGCCTCAATCACGCGCGGGCCGGCAAACCCTATCCTTGCCCCGGGTTCCGCTATCATGACGTCGGCGAGCCCGGCAAAGCTCGCGCTCACGCCGCCCGTGGTGGGATCCGTGAACACCGTGATCATGGGGACGTCCTCGGTCTGGTTCCTTGCATGGACCGTCCGGAGCATCTGGAGGAGCCCCCAGATGCCTTCCTGGACACGCACGCCCCCGGAGGCGCAGAACACGATGAGGGGCAGTCCCTTCCGATGCGCCCCGATCATCATGTCCATGACGGCCTGTCCCACGGCGACACCCATGGAGCCCCCCTTGTGGGTGAAGTCCATCACGCCCACCATGCACTGCCGGCTCATGATGAGGGCCCTCCCCCCCCTGATCGCATCATCCCCTGGAACGCCCTGGTCATCGCTGTGCATCACCGGCGAATCCATCTCCACAAAGGACCCTTCGTCACACGTGATGGCGATGCGTTCCTTCGCGCCGATCCGGAAATGGTACTCGCAGTGCGGACACACCCAGAGGTTCTCGCGCAGCTTCACCGTGATGATGGTCTCCGAGCACGAGGGACACTCGGTCCATCGCCCGTCCTTTTTTGCGATATCCAGAATTTCGGTCAAAGAATGAGTACCTCCCCTCCTCTTACATGCTCGAACCCTTCGGGAAGCTCCGCTATCACCTCGTCGAAATACGAGGGCTTCATGTGGTACGCGATCACCCGGGTGGAGGAGGAAAGGACGCCGTTGAGGCCTTTGACGATCAGCGCTGGTGTCAGGTGTTGCGTAGTGGCGGCGAGCTCGCCCATCCTGTTCGGGAAGGATGCCTCGATGAAGCATGCCTTCAGCTTCGGGCCCAGGGTTCCGATGAGATCGAAGAGGCCCTGATGGTATCCGGTGTCACCGGTGAACATGACATAGTCGCCGTTCTCGCTTATCACATACCCGTATGCACCGCCGGTATGGTTCACGGGAAAGGCCATGACACGGATACCATCGAGGTCGAACCAGCCGTCCGGCACCGGCTCGATGCTCAGGACTGTTCTGTCCGCATCGAGTTCCGCGATGTCCGGCCATATGAGGCCGTTGAAGACGTGATGCTGCAGGGCCTCGATGGTGGCCGGGCTGCCCATTATCTTGATGCCACGGACCTTCCGGGTGAAGAGGGCGTCCACCAGGAACGGGAGTTCCTTGATATGGTCTATGTGCGGGTGGGTGATGAGGACGATCCTTATCCTGTCCAGGTCGTCTGCCGGAAGCACGGACATGACGGACCCGGCATCGATAAGGACCTTCGCGTTGACCAGGATGCTCGTGGTGTCGTATCCCCGCATCACCGATCCGCTGCAGCCAAGCACTTCGATCTTCATCTCTTTCAAACCCTTACCTGAAACACCGAGCGTTTTCCACACCATTGTTGGAGCTGATCCCTGTTCTCATCGGTTTTTTCAGGGGAAAACTGAACTTGGGGATGCAGGGGAACGCGGGTATGGGGTGCTTCTCGTGTGACCTGAGCGATTACGTCATCCCGCGGAGAAGAAGCGGGGCGACGTAATCGGGCGGGCTGAAGACTGCTCGATCACGAAAGGCGCCTCACTGCCCCTTGCCGAGTTTCTTCGCCACGGCGCTCACCTGCTGGGAGAGTGCACGGGGGCATACCAGGATTGAGTCGGGTCCCTCCACAACGACCAGGTCGCTGACGCCGATGAGCACGATGCGTTTTTCCATGGACCAGATCACGTTGCTCTCGGCATTGATGAGTTCCGCCGATCCGCGCACCGTGTTGCCGCCGGCATCCGTCGCAAAGAGGTTGCCCATGGCGTCCCAGCAGCCCACGTCGCTCCAGCCGAAGTCCACCGGGATGACGGCCACGCGCTCGGCCTTTTCCATGATGCCATAGTCTATGGATATCGATGGTGAAGCCTGGTAGAACCGCTCCACGCAGACCGCGTCGCCCCCCAGGGATGACCTGAGCCTGACGAGTTCCTCGTTGAGGTCGGCCATGTGGCGGGAGAACATGTCCAGGATGGTATCGACACGCCAGAGGAACATGCCCGCGTTCCACAGGTAGCCGTTCTTGAGGTACTGCTCGGCGAGGATACGGGCGGGTTTCTCGTGGAACGCCTTGACCCTCTTCAGGGTGAGTCCTCCCTGGCTCAGGAGCACCACCTCGGGTGCGATGTATCCATACCCGGTCTCGGGCCGGTCCGGGACGACACCCAGGGTAATGAGGAGGTCAGGGTGCGACTCGAGCGCCGCGGCACCGAAGAGAATGGCCTCTTTGAGCTTCTCAGGCTCTCTGATGAGATGGTCCGAGGGGAACACGGCCATGACCGCACCGGGGTCCTTCTGTGCAATGACTGCGGCGGCATATGCTATGCAGGGGGCGGTGTTGCGCCCTACGGGCTCTGCCAGGACGTTCTCTCCCCGCATTTCGGGCAGCTCGTCATTGACCTTCCCGGCCAGGTCCGACGAGGTGACCACGTAGATGTCCTCCGGCCGTGTCAGCGTGAGGGACCGTTCGAATGCCGCCCTGAGAAGACTCTTGCCGCCTTCGAAGGGGATGAGCTGCTTGGGTGTCTGGGCGGAAGATACGGGCCACAGCCGCTCTCCCTTTCCTCCTGCCATGATCACTACCTTCAGGGCCATGGTTGTCCTCCTGCATGAACTATCGGAAACAG
>JAGOOG010000042.1 GCA_017992605.1 Deltaproteobacteria bacterium | reverse complement strand
GGCCCGGGAAACGGTGAGCTTGTCGTCTTCGGAGAGTTCATCCATGCCCAGGATCGCGATGATGTCCTGCAGCTCCTTGTACTTCTGGAGGATCTGCTGCACCTGGCGGGCCACCGTGTAGTGCTCCTCGCCGACGATCTTCGGATCGAGGATACGGGAGGTGGAGTCGAGCGGGTCCACAGCCGGGTAGATGCCCAGCTCCACGATCTGCCGTGAAAGCACCGTGGTGGCGTCAAGGTGGCTGAACGTGGTGGCAGGGGCCGGGTCGGTCAGGTCGTCGGCGGGCACGTAAATGGCCTGCACCGAGGTGATGGACCCCTTGGTGGTCGACGTGATGCGCTCCTGGAGTTCGCCCATGTCGGTGCCCAGGGTCGGCTGGTACCCCACGGCAGAAGGCATGCGGCCCAGCAGAGCGGACACCTCCATACCTGCCTGGGTGAACCGGAAGATGTTGTCGATGAAGAGCAGCACGTCCTGGTTCTGCTCGTCACGGAAATATTCGGCAACGGCAAGGCCGGACAGGCCTACGCGGGCACGTGCTCCCGGGGGCTCGTTCATCTGGCCGTAGACCAGGGCGGTCTTGTCGATGACCCCGGACTCCTTCATTTCGAGCCACAGGTCGTTTCCTTCACGGGTGCGCTCACCCACGCCGGCGAACACGGAGTAGCCGCCGTGCTTCGAGGCGATGTTGTGAATGAGTTCCATGATGAACACGGTCTTGCCCACGCCGGCGCCGCCGAACAGGCCGATCTTGCCGCCCCTCATGTACGGGGTCAGCAGGTCGATGACCTTGATGCCGGTCACGAATGAATCGATCGATGTGCTCTGGTCGACGAACTTCGGGGGTTCACGGTGGATGGGATTGCGCTTTTCGGTATTCACCGGACCAGCCTCGTCCACGGGCTTACCCACCACGTTCAGGATGCGGCCGAGGACCGCGTCACCCACCGGGATTGAGATAGGTGCACCGGTGTCCTTGACCGGCATACCCCTGACCAGCCCGTCGGACGAGTCCATGCAGATGGTACGGACGGTCCGGTCTCCCAGGTGCTGGGCAACCTCGAGAACCAGGTTGTCCTCTTCATCGGAGATGAAGGGGTTGGTCACGAACAGGGCGTTATATATGTTCGGCAGGTCCCCCTGTGGGAACTCAACGTCTACGACAGCGCCGATGACCTGTGAGATTTTGCCAATGTTCATATGTTCACTCCTCCCGATTAGGATCCTAAAGTTGTTATCCCTTCAGGGCCTCGGCTCCTCCCACCACTTCCATAAGCTCGGTGGTGATGGCAGCCTGGCGTGCCCTGTTGTACTTGATGTCCAGTTTTCCGATGACCTCACCCGCGTTCTTGGAGGCGCTCTCCATGGCCGTCATGCGCGCCCCGTGCTCGGACGCCGCCGACTCCAGCAATGCGCGGTACATGAATATCTTCAGGCTCAGGGGCAGCAGCGCTTCCAGCAGGACGTCCTCGGAGGGCTCGTAGAGGTATTCGACATTCATCATGTCGTCCTCCACCTCCATGGGCTCCACCGGCAGGATGCGGTCCTCGTGCATGACCTGCGTCATGGCCGAACGGAACTCGTTGAAGAAGATGGTCAGCTCGTCGTACTCGGCGTTGACGTATCCCCTGATGAGGTCGTCGCAGATCTCGGACGCCAGCTCGTAGCTCGGCTTGCCGATGACGTAGGATGCACGCTTCTTCACGTCCCTGCGCTTGTAGTAATCCCCGGACCTCTTGCCGATGAGCACCAGAGAAATTTCCTCGTATCTCCCCTTGTTCTCCTTGAGAAAGGCGTCTGCCCTGCGGAACAGGTTCTGGTTGAACGACCCGCACAACCCTCTGTCGGATGCGATCACGACAAGGACGGCCTTCTTCGGTTCGCGCACGCGGAGCAGCGGGTGCATGTCAGGGTTGGTCCTGGTGACGAGGGACACGAGCACCTCGTTGGTCTTGATGGCATAGGGCCTGGCGGCAATGATGTCGGTCTGCGCCCTGCGAAGCTTGGCAGCCGCCACCATGCGCATTGCCGAGGTGATCTGCCTCGTCTTCTTGACCGAGTTGATCCTCTTACGTAAGTCCTTTAGGCTGGCCATGTGCGCTCCTGTGCTATTCCACCACGAAAATTTTCTTGAACTCCGCAATGGCGTCTTTAAGGCCCTTTTCCGTTTCGGCTTCGAGCTTGCCGGTCTCGGCGATCGTCTTCAGGAGGTCCGGGTGCTTGTTGTCCATGAAGGCGAAGAACTGCTCTTCAAACTTCCTGATGACCGACGCGGGGTACTCGTCAAGGTGTCCCTGGGTGCCCACGTATATGATGACCACCTGGCGCTCGACCGGCAGGGGCTTGTACTGGGGCTGCTTCAGCAGCTCCATGAGACGCTCGCCTCGGTTGAGCTGGGCCTGGGTGGCTTTGTCCAGGTCGGATCCGAACTGGGCGAAGGCCGCCAGCTCGCGATACTGGGCAAGGTCGAGGCGGAGCGTACCCGCAACCTTCTTCATGGCCTTGATCTGGGCATTGCCTCCCACGCGGGAAACCGAGATGCCCACGTTGATGGCGGGCCTGAAGCCCGAGTAGAAGAGGTCGGTGTCCAGGAAGATCTGACCGTCGGTGATGGAGATGACGTTCGTGGGGATGTACGCGGACACGTCACCGGCCTGGGTCTCAACAATGGGCAGTGCAGTCAGCGAACCGCCTCCCAGGGCATCGCTCAACTTGGCTGCACGCTCCAGGAGCCTGGAGTGCAGGTAGAACACGTCGCCCGGGAAGGCCTCGCGTCCCGGAGGCCGCCTGAGCAGGAGCGAAAGCTGGCGGTAGGCCTGGGCCTGCTTGGTGAGGTCATCATAGATGCACAGGGCATGGCCGCCCCTGTCGCGGTAGTATTCCCCGAAGGAGCAGCCGGAGTAGGGAGCGATGTACTGGAGCGGGGCGGGGTCGGATGCGGTGGCCGCGACGACGACCGTGTACTCCATGGCGCCGAACTGCTCGAGGGTCGCCACGACCTGGGCCACGGTGGACTGCTTCTGGCCCACGGCCACGTAGATGCAGATCACGCCGTTGCCCTTCTGGTTTATGATGGTGTCGATGGCCAGGGCGGTCTTGCCGGTCTGGCGGTCACCGATGATGAGCTCGCGCTGGCCGCGACCGATGGGGGTCATGGCGTCGATGGATTTCAGGCCGGTCTGAAGGGGTTCCTTCACGGGCTGCCGCTTGACGATGCCGGGGGCCTTGATGTCGACCGTGCGGTATTCCTCGGCCTCGATGGGTCCCTTGCCATCAATGGGCTGACCGATGGCGTTGACCACGCGGCCGAGCATGCCCCTGCCCACGGGGATCTCCACGATCCTCTTGGTGCGCCGGGCCTGATCGCCTTCCTTGATGCCCACGCTCTCACCGAAAAGCACGCAACCCACGTTGTCTTCCTCGAGGTTGAGTGCCATGCCCATGATGCCGTGGGGAAACTCGATAAGTTCACTGGACATGACGTTTCTCAGGCCGTAGACACGGGCGATACCGTCACCGACCGACAGGATGGTACCGGTCTCGGCGACATCGACTTCTTTCTCGTACCCCTTGATCTGTTCCTTGATAATCTTGCTTATCTCTTCCGCCCTGATCTGCATCCTATATCTCCCCTTTTAGACTCTGTTTTAATCTGGCTATCTGCGTCCTGACGCTGCCGTCGTACACCATACCCTCCACCTCGGCGATGAGACCGCCGATGAGGGAGGGATCGATGGACAGGTCAAGATCAACGTCCTTCTTCACGACCTTCTTGAGGGCCTCGGAGATCCGCTCGATCTGTATCTTGTCGAGTTCCATGGCACTGGTCACCGTCGCCCTGACCCTGCCGGACGCCTCGTCGAGGATGACGCGATAGGCGTCCAGGATGGACTCAAGGTACACGAAGCGGTCCTTCTCCAGCAGGATGTTGAGAAAATTCTCCATATACTTGGAGAGCTTCGCCTCGGTGATGATCTGCCCCAGGATTCTCTTCTTGAGAGTGATGTCGTAGAGGGGGCTCTCCATGATCCCCCTGAACTCATCGCTGGAGGCCAGAGAAGCGACGATGGTCTCCATGTCCCCGAGGAACGTGTCCTGCATGCCCTCTTCCCTGCCCAGGTCGTAGAGAGCCCTGGCATATCGTTTTGCTACGACGTCGTCTTTCAAGGTTACCTCACTACCTTATCTAAGTATTCTTCAAGGATCCGCTTCTGGTCGTCCGGGGTCATGCTCCTGTTTATCATGCCGGAGGCCATGTCACCGGCCATCTCCACCACGTGATCCTTGAGCTCGTTCTTGGCCTTGACCACCTCCTGCTCGGCGGTCCACTTGGCCTGCTGGATGATGCGCTCGGCAGCGACCTTGCCCTCTTCAATGATGCGGTCCTTTTCACTGCCCAGTTCACCCATGATGGCCACCTTTATGTCCTGGATATCCTTTTCCACGTTCTTCAGCTTCCCCTGGATATCCGCATATTGCGCCTGTGCGTCGGACTTTGCCTTGTCTGCCTCTTCGATCATCTGGGCGATCTCGTCCCTGCGGTCGACGAAGTACTTCTTGATCTTGTCCGCCAGGAGCTTCCACAGCAGCGCCATGAGGATCACGAAGTTGACGATGCGCCAGATCATGGTGCCCAACGATGAACCTTCCTCGCCGCCGCCGTGTCCGCCCTCACCGCCGCTCGATGCAAAAACCACGCTTACAGCGACGAGGAGGATCACGGAACCTATCGGAACTACCAGGGGCAGGATCTTCCTGAGTCTGCTCTTCATGCCGCCTTCCTCCCCAAGATCTGCTGTGCGATCGTCGCAGCCATGACTTCGAGTTCGGGTTCGAGCTCCTTCTTTGCCATGGCTATCTCGGAGGCCATCTGCTCCTGCATCTGGGAGATGGTCTCTTCGGCCTTCTTTCGTGCATCATTGATGATGCCGTTGGCCTGTTCGGACGCCTCGTTCCGCGCTGCATTCTTGGCATTCATGGCCTCAACCTTGGCATTGTAGAGCTTCTGGTTGTAATCAACCATGAGGGCCTGGCAGTCTTCTACAACCTTCTTGGCATCTGCCTGCTGTCCGTCGATCCTCTGATCCCTTTCTTCGAGGACCTTCAGGATGGGCTTGTAGAGGACTATGTTGAGTATGTATATGAGTGCGAGGAAATTGATTATCTGGATGATAAGGGTGAAATTGATTTCTATCAAAATCTGCCTCCTTAGACGTAGGTAACCGAGAAAGTGCCTGCCTTGAAACCGCAGTCTTCTCACCCGCTGCCCAAGATTTTCACTGCCCTGCCTTCACGCTGTCGCTCACTGCCTGCCACCGTGCCGAAGGTATCCATGGCATCGACCAGGACTCCTCCCCTTCGAGCGGGTCGGACGCCGGAGCCTTGCCAGGATCGGTGCAACCATCGAGGAACGGGAGATTGCCGAGAAAACCTGCATACCCTCTTCCCAACAGGCCTCGCTTTACTCTCCAGCACGGCCGCGACTGAATGGCTGTTCACTCATTCAGACAATTTTCCCTATCATTTCAAACTTGATGATGTCAAGGATTTTATTGCCCCCTCACGTGTTGCACTACACGGCACCCGTATAGGGGGGGTTCCCCTCGTTGAGATGTCCCCGCAGGCGGTAGATGCCCCACTCCGTCCTCGGGGAAGCCAGGGGATTCCGCTCAAGGACTCCGGATCCTTCATGGCTGGCCACTTGCGGCCTTGTATCTCTTGTGGTATCTCAGAGAAACCATGGTGGATTTCCACAGAGTCTCTCTGCGGGTGGACCGCAAGGATATCCATTACATCCATTATATTGTAGAGGGCTACGACGGCATCGGGACGGTAACCACCAGCGACCGGTCCCTGGGGCTCGTCCAGGTGACCTACCCCGAGACCTGCAGGAAGGATCTGTTCGATCTCATTGACGCCCTTCAGGCGGAAGAAGTCATAAAGGAGGTTATGGTGTCATGACGAATAAGGGTTTTGTCCTCCGCGCGGTTCTCCTGGCAGCCCTCGTACTCCCCCTCATGGGGATGGGCGGAGCGGGTTCGCCCGGTCCGGCCGCTGCCGACTCCCAGTTCAATGCAAAGATCAGGGACACCTCCAACAACGAGGTGGATGTGTCCTCGGTAACCTTTGACGGCAAGACCACCTTCAATGTCCTGATGGGAAAGGGCAGGGTCCAGATACCCTTCGAGAACATCTCGCGCATAGAGATGAAGGGCGGTGCCGTATGCGTGTCGCTCAAAGGTTCCGGGACCATGTGCGACCTCAAGACCAACGGCATGGCGAAGATATACGGCAGGATGCCCTACGGCCTGTACCAGATAGCGATGAAGGACGTGGTTTGGATTGAGCTCACAAGGGCCAAGCAGTGAATGCCCTCGATGTCCTGACCGTCATTCTCGTGGTAGTCTTCACGGGCCTCGGTGTCTATCAGGGCCTCATCAGGAGCGTATCATCCTTTGTCGCCATAATCGGCGGCCTCTTCCTCGCCAAGAGGTTTTCCGCTGAAGTCTCGCATTTCCTGTCGGTGCTGCACGTGGCGGATGTCAGAGGCGTCCTCGGATTCATCGTGGTCTTCATCGTCTTCTTCATCCTCATCAAGGTGTGCATGCACGTCTTTCAGAAGATACTGAACGCCTCCGTACTGGCATCCTTCGACACGGTCTTCGGGGCTTTGTTCGGTTTCCTGAAGGGTTTAGTCATAGCCCTCATGGTGGCGGCCATGTTTCAGGTGGTCCTGCCCAGGAACTCGGCCATCCTCGTCAACTCAAAGACCCTTCCCGTCACCAAGAGGGCCGCAGTTGTCGTCATGGGGTTCATGCCCGAGCATATGAAACCGTACATCCAGCACACGACCAGGAAGGTTGTCCAGTAAGCCCTGAAGGGTATCGATCGGTCAAGGTTATTCCGGGTGATCCCGCTCGGCGTTGTCTTCCAGGACGATATCTTCCATGTCGAGGACATATTCCTCCACGTCCTCATCCGCTTCCATGGAAACGCCACCCTCCTCGGGCGTGGTCCTGAGGTCTGACTTCACCTTGGCTAGGGACCGTTTCCTCTTGCGCTTGAGCATCCTCCTGCTGTCCTCATTGTTCTGGTCTTCTCCGCAGGATGGACAGAGCGGCTCCGGCTTTCCCAGATCATAGAACTTCGTGCCGCATTTATAGCATTTATATCGTGTCCCGAGATCGGCCACAGGATTCTCCTTTGGGTTTTGCTAAAAGCATATACTCATCGTGAGCCGGAGATGAAGTCAAGCGAAATTTATCGTTGTCCCGAACCTACAATATGGTTTGACTAATGGGTACTCCTTACATAATCTAGGACCTGCCATGGAGCGCAGAACCATACGGGAAGAGGTCATGATCGAGGGCACGGGCATCCATTCGGGATCCACGGTGACCGTGCACCTCAGACCCGCATCGGGCGGGATCGTATTCATACGGGCAGGCTTGCGTATCCCGGCCTGCCCGGTCAACGTGATCGACACACGCCTGAACACCACCATCGGCAGCGGATCAGTGCGCATCTCCACCATCGAGCATCTCATGGCGGCCCTCTACGGCGCGGGCATCACCGACTGCGACATCGAGGTCTCGGGGGACGAGATCCCTGCCATGGACGGATCTGCGCTGCCCTTTGTCAGGCTTCTCAGGGACACGGGAACCGCATGCCTCGGACTCGTTCGTACCCCCATCGACATCACCGGGGCGATCCGCGTGGAAGACGGGATCTCATGGATCGAAGCTGTCCCCGGGGATTTCTCCCTGAGCTACGAGATCGACTTCCCGGATGCGGCCATCGGGAAGCTGTGCTACACCTTCGCAGGTACGGATTTTCCCGGGGAGATAGCCCCCGCCCGGACCTTCGGCCGCATGCAGGATGTCGAGACGATGCGATCTGCCGGACTTGCCCTGGGAGGCGGACTCCACAATGCCGTGGTGGTGGATGGCGAGCGCGTTCTCAACCCCGAAGGGCTGCGTTTCCCTGACGAGTTTGTCCGCCACAAGGTGCTCGACCTCCTCGGGGACCTGTGGACGCTCCAGGCTCCCCTGAATGCCGGAATACGGGCGTACCGCGCCAACCATACACTGCATATCCGCCTGGCCAGATTCATCTTCGAAGGGATGCAGGGATAGGGACAATGTCCAAGAAGACCAAGGAGATGATCGTCGTCGCCGCCATCCTCCTGGTGATGATCCTCATGAGCATCGCCAGGGCCAACCTGGGCAGCCTCGGCCTCGTGCCCTCCAGTAACGCCGTGATCTTCACGATCATCAGCCTGAACGTCATCCTGCTCATCCTGGTCGTCTTCCTGGTGACCCGCAACGTGGTGAAGCTCATGCTGGAACGCAGGAGGGGGGTGCTGGGCACCAGGCTCAGAACGAAACTGGTCGTGGCCTTTGTGACCCTGACCATCATACCCACCGCGGTGCTGTTCTTCGCCAGCGTGGTCTTCCTCAACAGGAGCATGGAGGGCTGGTTTTCCACCGAGGTGGAGAGTGCCATAGAGGAGTCCATGAACGTGGCGAACCTGTATTATGAGGAGGCATCGACAGATGCCATCCACTACGCCACGTCCATTGCCGAGGAGATCACCGAACGCAGGCTCCTCAAGGAGGAAAACCTCAACATACTGGACGCCATGCTCAAGGAAAGGATGGATCTCTTCCGCCTGTCATCGGTGGTGGTGTTCTCGTCCCAGGAGGAAGAGCTCGTGAAGATCGTCTCCCCGGGCATCCAGTCCGAGGTCATGCCGAGCCCCGAGTCGAGCAATGTCCAGTCCGCCATGCAGGGCAGGAGTTTTTCCATGGTCCTTCGCAAGGGCAAGGCCGACATCATCGAGGGTATCGTCCCCATCAGGTCGTCCTTCAACCCGGCGGACGTCGTGGGTGTTCTCGTGGTCGACTACTACGTGCCGGAAAGCATCTCGGGCAGGCTCGGCCTCATCAAGAACTCCTTCTCCGACTATTCCCAGATCCTGAGGCTCAAGGGCCCCATCAAGACGAACTACCTCATCCTGCTCACCTCGGTGACCCTGCTCGTGATCTTCTCGGCCGTTTGGTTCGCATTGAACATCGCCAAAGGCCTCATCAACCCCATCGAGAAGCTCGTGGAAGGCACCCAGCGGATCTCCAGGGGAGACCTGGGTTTCAGGATCGATGTCCAGGCCAACGACGAACTGGGGATCCTGGTGGACGACTTCAACATCATGGTCGACGACATCAAGGACTCCCGGAAAAACCTCGAAAGCGCCTACAACGAGATCTCGGCGAGGAACCGCTATATCATGACCGTCCTCAACACGATCTCCACCGGGGTCATCACCATCAACCGGGACGACCACATCGCGATGATCAACCCCTCGGCCCAGACCCTGCTCGGGCTCTCCCCGGGCGAGGTGCTGGGAAAGCCGGCATCCGAGGTGCTGTCCGGGGACTACCAGCCCATCTATGCCGAACTGGTGGCAGGTCTGAAGAATGCGCGGTCGTCGACCATATCGAGACAGCTCTCCGTGTCCGTGAAAGGAACGTGGCTGACGCTCATGGGCCAGGCATCACCGCTGCACGTGGACAACAGCGAAAGCATGGGGGCGCTCATCGTCTTCGACGACCTGACCCAGCTCCTGCGCATGCAGCGTATGGCGGCGTGGCGGGAGGTGGCGCGCAGAATCGCCCACGAGGTGAAGAACCCCCTGACGCCCATCCAGCTCTCGGCCCAGCGCCTCAGGCGCAGGTACCTGGACAGGCTCGGGGACGATGCGGATGTCTTCGACGAGTGCACGCGGGTCATCATCAACGAGGTGGATGTGATGAAGCGCCTCGTCAACGAGTTCTCCGCCTTCGCCAAGATGCCGACCTCCATGCCCGTCCCCGATGACCTCAACAAGGTGGTGGCTGACTCGGTGGCGCTCTACCGCCAGGCCCACCACGAGGTGGAGTACATCCTCGAGCTGGACGAGGGCATGCCGCAGGTGGATATCGACAGCTCCCAGATGAACCGGGCCATCGCAAACCTCCTGGAGAACGCGACTACGGCCGTCTTGGACGGTGGGGGGGCGATGAAAAGGGTCACGGTAAGGTCCGTCTACGACCCCGAGGTCCACATCGCGACGCTGGACATCGTGGACACGGGCCCGGGGATACCCAAGAACATAAAGGACAGGATGTTCGAGCCCTACTTCTCCACCAAGAAGGGTGGAACCGGCCTGGGGCTTGTCATCGTGAGCAGGATTATCGCGGATCACAACGGGTTCATCCGCGTGCGCGACAACGAGCCCGCAGGGACCATCTTCAGTATCGAACTGCCAGTCAAGGAGTGACCATGAAACACACCATACTCATAACGGACGATGAAGAAAACATCAGGCTCTCGCTCAAGGGGGGGCTCGAGGATGAAGGATACAACACGATCCTGGCTTCTTCCGGCGAAGAGGCCCAGAGGATCATCGAGAAACAGGACGTGGACCTCCTGCTCCTCGATATCTGGATGCCCGGCAAGGACGGCCTGCAGACCCTTGAGGAGATCAAGCGCGACGGGTATTCCTTCCCGGTCATCATCATGACGGGCCATGGATCCATCGAGACGGCCATCCGCGCCACCCGCCTCGGTGCGCTGGACTTCATCGAAAAACCGCTCGACCTCAACAAGATCATCATCACCATCAACAACACCCTGCACCTGAGGGCACTGGAAGAAGAGAACGCCCTCCTGAAGAAGAAGACCGAAAAAGACGACGAGATCATCGGGAGCTCCCCGGCCATACTCAAGCTCAAGGAGCAGATCGACCGGGTATCGCCCACGGATGCGTGGGTGCTCATCCTCGGCGAGAACGGAACCGGCAAGGAACTGGTGGCAAGGCG
>JAGOOG010000063.1 GCA_017992605.1 Deltaproteobacteria bacterium | reverse complement strand
AACGTTGGGACAGTAGTGATGCAATATATATTCTTGCCCGCTGTATCGCTCGTAATGTGAGTGCAGTGCAAGGCATTGTAATGTTTATCCATTGCATATTTTTATTGCATTCTATTTAGGGCGTGTCATACGCAACGAACCAAGCCTGAATCATGGGCTTGATTCCAACCCATACGCATCGCTTGAACCGTATCGATGATTTCATCGATCTATATCTGGCTCTAACCACACATAAAGACAGCATACATCTAATAAAAACAATCGAATTGTAAAAAGAGTGTTGCGGTGAAAAGATTAAATTCTGGAGTCATACAATAAATCTATGCTGTCCATGGCCCCTTGCAATAAGGGATTTTGATGTTAGAGTTCCATAATCAGGACCGTCATTCCCTCCGCGCTAAAAAACCCATATGACAGGGCTGCCAGGTCTTTCCTGGGAAAACCCGAGGGGGCTATACGCGTTCGACGTCCCCGGTCAGCGCGCTGAACTTCACCAAGGCCTGCATATGCGGCATGGTGAGCCCCAGGAACTTTGTCTCGATGTATTCAGTCACGGTGCCGCAGGTCTCAATGGTGTCGAAGTACGCATACCGCGTCACGGCGCCGCCCTTGGTCTTCAGCCTGCCCCACTGCAGGGGCTCCGCGCCCTTTTCCTTCATGGCGGAGACCTTTTCGTCGAGACCCTTTATGAAGAACCCGATGTGGTGGATGCCGCCGTTCTGTCTCCTCAGAATGTCGGAGTAGATCGTCTCCGTGTCGTTGTTGGGCTGGATGAGCTCGATCTCCACCCCGCCGCAGAACCCGAGGAGGATGTCCGCATCGAGGTCGATCTCCTTGCCGCGGAAAAAGGTCTGTTTGTCCGTGAACTTTACCCTGAACCAGGGCCTTATGTTGTACAGCCGGGAAAAATACTCGGCAGAGCTCCTGGCGTTCCTGACGACCATGCCAATCTGGCCGACCTTCGACGGGGTGAAGGCATCCAGCTTTTCCTTTGCAGATTCAGTCATGACGGTTCCTCCTCACTGCGGTCTCTGCCCGAATATCTTGGTGCCTATCCGGACCATGGTGGCGCCTTCCTCGATGGCGATTTCATAGGAGTCGCTCATGCCCATGGACAGGATCTCCATCTCCACGTCGGGTAGGGCCTTCGATCTCATTTCGTCGAACAGGGCCTTTGTCTCCCGGAAAAAGGGTCGCAGTCCCTCGAAGTCCTCCAGGAACGGCCCCATGGTCATGAGCCCCCTCACGCGGAGGTTCGGCAGTACGGATATGCGTCTCACCAGCTCCTCCACAGCCTCGGGCATGGCACCGTGCTTGTTGTCCTCGCGGCCGCTGTTCACCTCTACGAGAACAGGCATGCTCTTGCCGTGTTTTTCGGCATGCTGGTCGATCATGGCGGCAAGCTCGTAGGTGTCCACGGTCTGGATCATGTCGAAGAGCGGCACGATGTGCTTGACCTTGTTCTTCTGGATGTGGCCGATGAAATGCCAGGTCGCCTTCTTGCCGATGGCCTCGATCATGGCACGGGACTCCTGGAAATAGTTCTCGCCTATGTCCGTGATGCCGGCATCGATGACCTCGATGACCTCGGAGGCGTCCCTGGACTTGGCTGCGGCCAGCACGGTGACGGACGGGGGAATCGTGGCAAGGATGGCTGCGGCGTTGTCCCTGATGAGGCCCATAATTTTTCCTAAGCCCTGCCGGTGGTGATGTCAACCGGCAATCGACCGGGTGCTTTGCCGTTGACACGGTCTCTACGGGTGTGCAACCATCATAGGAAACCAGTTTCCTATAACCCCGAGGAGCAGGCCATGTTCACCTATGACGAGATGGAACGCAAAAGCATCCTGATCCTGCGCATCCTGAACCAGGCACAGGGCTCGGTAGGCGCCCGCATCATAGCCCGCAGGCTCAAGGACTACGGGGTGAGCCTCTCGGAGCGGGCCGTGCGGTACCACCTCCAGTTCATGGACCAGAAGGAACTCACCAGGTTCGTGGGGAGGCGCGACGGCAGGACCATAACGGCAAAAGGCATAGAGGAGCTTCGGAACGCTCGGGTCCACGACAAGGTCGGCTACTGCATCTCGCGCATGGAGATACTCGCCTACAAGACCACCTTCGACGCCAGGGCGGGCAGAGGCATGGTGCCCATCAATGTGTCGTTCTTCCCGAAGGATGCCTTCAGGGACGCCCTGAAGGGAATGAAGACGGCCTTCGACAAGGGCATGTGCGTGAGCGAACTGGTGGCCGTGGCCCCGGAGGGTGGTTTCCTCGGCGATATCCATGTGCCCGACGGCAGCATCGGCTTTGCCACGGTGTGCAGCATCGTGCTCACCGGCATGCTCCTCAAGCGCGGCATCCCGGTAGAATCCAAGTTTGGCGGCATTCTCCAGATGAGCGAGCGCAAGCCCATGCGTTTCGTGGAACTCATCCACTATTCAGGCACCTCGCTGGACCCTTCAGAGGCCTTCATCAGCGCCAAGATGACCGCGGTTCGCGGCGTGCTGCAGCACGGCGAGGGAAAGATCCTGGCAAACCTCTCCGAGATCGCCGGCGTGTGCAGGGACGGGGTCGAGGAGGTCATCAGGGACCTCAAGGACGTGGACATGACACCGGTCAT
>JAGOOG010000041.1 GCA_017992605.1 Deltaproteobacteria bacterium | reverse complement strand
CGACAGGGTCTACTCGTCCCTGTCGCACATTCGGCTCAAGGCCAAACGCGAGGTGTATGGATCCTGATACCTCCAAAAAGGTCAAGGACCTGCTGGGCCTGATGGATGGCATTTCATCCGACATCGACATAAAGGCGGAGCTGGACAGGATCATCTCCCGGATAGACACCCTCGAGGAGCAGGTCGCCGGCCTCGTGCAGCGCCTCGACAGGATGGACAAGCTTCACCGCGACAAACAGGAACTCCTGAAAACACTGCGCAAGGAGCTCAAGAACCTCTTCCCGTAAGGGCCGAGGCCTTTGTCTCCCCGAGGCCTGTCACTTCGCCACCGCTATGCCGTGCTTCTTGATGAGGTCGTGCAGCGTGGGCCTGCTCACATCGAGGTCCTGCGCAGCCCGCGAGATGTTGCCTCCGTTCCTGGCAAGGGCGTGTCTCACCGCAGAGATCTCGGCCGCTTCACGGATCTCGCGCAGCGTCCGGACGACACCCTCCCCATCGCCGTCATCGAGATCGAGGTCTGCGGGAAGGATGAAATCCCCTTCCGCCATGACGACGGCGCGTTTGATCCTGTTCTGCATCTCGCGGACATTGCCCTGCCAGTGGTGGTTCATCATGGCTTCCATGGCGGCAGGGCTGAATCCCTTGAACCTCGGGCCGATCTCCCTGCTGTAGCTGTCGAGGAAGTACCTCGCCAGCACGGCTATGTCATCGGGCCGCTCGTTCAGTGAGGGAACGGACAGGGGGACCACGTTGAGCCGGTAGTACAGATCTTCCCTGAACCGCTTTTCTTCCACGGCCTTTTTCAGGTCCACGTTCGTCACCGCGATCACCCTGGCATCGACGGACAGGATGTCGCGGCCGCCTATGCGCTCGATGGTGCCTTCCTGGATGAAACGGAGCAGCTTGACCTGGAGCGGCAGCGGCAGCTCACCCACCTCGTCGAGCACCACGGTGCCGCCCAGCGCCCGTTCGACCTTGCCGACCTGGCGGGCATGGGCCCCCGTGAAGGAGCCCTTCTCGTGACCGAACAGCTCGCTCTCGATGAGATTCTCCGGGATGGACCCGCAGTCGATGATCACCAGGGGCATCTCGCTCCGCTCGCTCATGGCGTGGATGGCGCGGGCAAGACGTTCCTTGCCTGTCCCGCTCTCGCCCTGGACCAGCACGGGATAATCGGTCCGGGCGACCTTCCGGGCCCGCTCGAAGAGCTCCATCATGGGCGCCGAGGTGGCCACCATGCCGTGGAACTGCAGTTCGTCGCCCCCCATGCACTGGAGGTCGCTGACCTGCCGCTCGAGGCGCGAGAGGTGGAACGCCCTCTTGATGACGATCCTGAGCTCCTCGAGGTCCACCGGCTTGGTATGGAAATCGTATGCGCCGAGGGCGACCGCCTTGACGGCGTTGTCCTTGTCCGTATTCCCGGTGATGACGACGACCTTGAGGTGGGGTTTCTTGTCGATCATCTCCTCGAGCAGGCGCAGCCCTTCCTCCGCGCTGTCCGGATAGGGGGGCAGTCCGAGGTCCAGGAGGACCACCAGGGGGTTCCGGCTCTCCAGGACTGCCATGGCGCCCGCGGCATGTTCGGCGACCTCTATGTCATAGGTTTCGCTCAGACCCCACTTGAGCTGCTTGGCCATGCTGACTTCGTCTTCCACGATCAGTATCAGGTCTTTCATGCGTCACGACTCCTGTTGAACCTTGCTCCGCTCCGGCGGCAGCCATACCGAGAACGTCACCCCGCGCTGCGGATTGCGGGCTACCTCGACCCTTGCCCCCAGCTGGTCCGCCATGTTCTTCACCTGCCAGAGCCCGAGGCCGGTGCCCTTCTTCTTCGTTGTCTGGAAGGGCTTGAAGAGACTTTCACGGATGAACTCATCGGTCATCCCCTCGCCGTTGTCGGAAACGGAAAAGAGGGGTGACCCTTTATCCATACGGGCGGTTATGGTTATGAGGCCGTCTTTGCCCACGGCCTCGGTGGCGTTGACGATGATGTTCTCCAGTATCCTGTCCAGCACGTCGGGGTCGGTCTTCACCGAAAGGGCGTCGTCTATGTTCCTGACGATGTCAACGTCCATGAACCGCGGCTTGATGCGCATGATGAGGCCTTCCAGGAAGGGAGCGACTTCGAAGGTCTTCGCCTGGAGCTGCTCGGGTTCCGGGATGGTCTGGAGCTTGTCCATGACCTTGTCGATACGGGCCAGGGCCTGGCCGATGGTCTCCAGCATGTCGTCGCGGAATTCCTTGCGGTCCATGTGTTTCGGGGCATTCTGGAGGATGAGGGAGAGATGGCCGGCCGCGTTCTTGAGGTCGTGGAGCATGGTGGCGGACATCCGGTTGTAGGTGTCGAGCTCCTTGTTCTCTGCCAGTTTCTCCGCGAACCAGGCCTTTGCGAGGGCAGAGCTCGCCTGGGATGCGATGGCCGTCAGGAGGTCGATGTCGTCCTGGCCGTACGGGGTGCCGGGGTTCTCCTTGCCCACCGCGATGAACCCGATCAGGTCGTTGCCCACCAGCATGCCCACGGCGAGCTCGATCCTGTTCTCATCGAGAAAGTCCGCATGCCGGTTGACCAGTGCCTCCCACCTGGAGTCGTCCGCCTTCGACGGGGTTCTCCTCACAAAAAAATGGTTCTCCGCGAGATATTCGATCACCGCGTGGTCTTCAGGAATGCGCAGATCACCTGAAACATGGGGAAAGCTCAAGGCGGCCGTGTAGGCGTGACCCTTCCGCAGCCAGATGGAAAGCTCCCGTATGTACATGCTGTCCAGGATCACCTGGGAGGTGACGTGGATGATCTGGTTCTCCTTGAAGGCTATGGTCAGATACCCGCTGAGCTCTCCCCATTCCTTGCGGTAATCGTATTTGTTGGCAAAGAAGTGGGTGTTGATGAAGAACTGGAGGCGTGCCTTGGCTTCCGGCGAGAGGAAGTAGGCAAAGAGAACGGCCAGGACCAGGAAGACAGAAAACCCGGTGATCACCAGCGACGCCCTCATGCCGAGATGCCTGATCCACAAGATGACCATGCCGGTAACGATCAGGTATGTCCCGATGCTGACGAAGGTGATGGAATGGTACACGATATAGCGTGAAACGAAGATGTCCATGTCGTAGAGCTTGAACCTGATGGAAAAGAAGATGAGGAATGCGATGCCTGCCAGGGTGATCAGCGTGCACAGGGTGAGGATGTCGTGGGTGATGGTGTTGGTGCTGAGCCGGTAGATGGCTGCGACACACAGGGATGCGCCCACCGAGATGGAGCCCAGCGCAGGGTACTTGACGATCCTCCTGCCGGTGCCTTCGGTAGACCTGAGGATGTTCTCCATGATCCAGATGAAGGCTATGCCCCCCACCAGGAGCAGGAGGGACTGAACATGGCCGAGCCGGCCGATGGCAACCACGCCGTGGGGGTGAAAGAAGGCAAAGTCGAACCTGAAGGCCCAGAGGGCGAGGGCGTAGAGGAGACATGCCAGGGCGAGGCCGCGGCGTGTCCAGGAGATGAGCCGGGTCTTCTTTGCGAGGTTCCTCTCCATGGACATGACCGCAGCGATGAAGAAGCTTATGGACACGAGTTCGAAGAACGAGGCGACCTGGATGGCCGTGAGGGAGTCTCTCACATGGAAGACCAGGTAGCCCAGCTCGGTGGCGGCAATCGAGAGCAGGCCGCATGCGATGGCCCTCCCGTGCGAGACCCCGCTGCGGGAAAGGATCACCATGCCCCCGGCAAGGCCTACCAGTGCGGTTAAGCAATAGATAAGGACGGTCATGGGCTGCATGTGTCACTGTCATTTGTATCAGAGATCTGAGGCATTGTCGAAATATTTTACAGCAAGGCCACTTGACATAAATATCATGGGATTTGCTCATACAAACCACTTCAAGGCATCTGAGAAAATCCAGCAGGCACATACCATTGTCGGATTTCTTTACGAAAAAAAATCTATCATAACACATCATATACTCAACCTGTTGTTATCTTTCTTTTTTATTTTGTGGCACTTATATTGCATATTTCCAAGCAATTCACACTTGGAGGTGCATCTCATGAAAAAGATTTTGACTTCATTGGCATTTGTTCTGATATTTCTTGGTACCTTAGCGACAGCCAATGCCACATTAATAAAAATTGACGGCTTAGACGGGTATACTGCTGTTCGTTTTGCCTATCCTGAAGGCACAGAACACTATGTGTATGCGGGAGAATTCCAGCTCACCCTTGATGAGAAGTATAAAACAGTAGGGTATTGTGTGGATCTCCTTACAAATACTGACGTACCATCAGGGCCTTTCGAGACAGAACTGAAAGCACTGACCGAGAAATGGCAACTGCAGGCCGCGTGGTTGATGGAATACTCTAATGCAGAAACAAATGAAGAGAAAGCCGCTTTACAGTTGGCCATCTGGGATGTCGAATACGGCATCAGTCTGATCAGCGTCAGCGATGCGGTTAAGGAGTCATACGGTAAATACATGGAGATGCTGGGCGACAATCTGTATAAAGGTACAGAATATATGATCGCTTATCTCGCTCCGGATGCCCAGAACCTTTTGGTCAAGAATACCGCACCCGTCCCCGAGCCTGCAACCCTGCTGCTTCTGGGTTCCGGTCTTCTTGGCCTCGCCGGTTTTCGGAGAAAGAGCAAGTAATATAAAATTACTAGATTAAACTGTAAAGAAGCCCGACAGCCCACAGGCTGCCGGGCTTCTTCTTTGATTTACATACAGATACATTCTTGCTTGAGGGAATTTAAAAGAATTTATCATTATCCTTATTATCATTACTTATTGCTCCGGCAACTAAACATAGAAATGATGAATTACGATGCCATACAAAAAGGCCTGTCCTTCAATCCTAGACAACAGGAAATATGTTTCCATATTTACTTGCCGGAGCAATAAAATTGAGCAGCAATTTAAGAAAACCGTGATCTGTGAGAACCAGAAGAAGATTGTTTACCCTCGCCGTTTGTTCGAGGAAAAGAGAGATCAAAGATGGTGTCGGAATATTTTACAAAATAATATGATACAAGAAAACAATATGTAATCAAATTGCTGTAAATACTATCTTTATTTGAGATGGCACGTTGGTTGCTTATTTTATATTAATAAATTTTCTGGAGGTCAGTTATGAAGAGGGTACTTTCGATCTTAGCAATGGTAATGATGCTTTCTGGTGCCGCATGGGCAGTGCCATATACCTGGGTGGATGCAATAGATTTTCAGCCAGATCAGTTAGTGGGCTGGTATGACAGCTTTGACTACACGCATGATCTTACTGATAACTCGCCAACACCTTTCAACCCGGGAGAAGACCTGATTCTCAGTTATAATTTAAACGTATCACTCTATGATGACAGGGGTTTTTGGGATCTGGGAGAAATCGCTTTCATCGACCAGCCAGGACTTCTCGGGGATGGTGTGTATGATTTCTCTTATACTAATCAGGATTTTGGCTGGTCCCTCACCGGCTTACTCAGTCTGAATCTTCTTGGAGGATTGGATGTTACTATAACATCAGTTGGAGGTGACTTCTATCTTGCGTCTTCTACACTGACAGCTTGTGGTGACAATGCAAGCGCTCCTGTCCCGGAGCCCGCAACCCTGCTCCTTCTTGGCAGCGGCCTCCTCGGTCTCGCCGGTTTACGGAAAAGAAACAAGTAAACTGCCCGGCCTCTTGAACATCTCGATCCCGGCAGCCTTCACAGGCTGTCGGGATTTATCTTCTCTGCAGCCCTAGAAAAGACACAAGCGGCATGATTTTATTCTTAGCAGATTGGTTGTAAGGGCTTACCTGTTGAGCTGCCACCTGGAGATGATTACAGCGGCCTTCCGATCTGCACCACCAGCAGCGGCCCCTCCTCATCCAGATACCCCGGCTGTCTCACCGGCCAGGCAACGCCCATCCTGAACGACGAGAGGTTTCCCCAGGCCACCTCGAAGGAGGTCACGACCTCGAACCCGGCACCTGCCAGGGTGTCGTCCATGCCCATGCTGTCCGCGCAGAGCCCCGCGTCCACGAAGGTCCCCAGCCAGAGCCGGTGCAGGAACAGCGGCAGGGTGCCGTGGCCGCGCTGGATGTTGGCCAGGGGCCAGAAGACCTCGAGCCCGGTGGTCACCGCCTTGTCCGCCTCCAGGAGGTTGGCCCCGAACCCCCTGACGGGGAAGAGCCGGGACGGCCGGGAGGTGAAATACCCCTCGCCCACATCTCCCCCCACCCGGTACGACCCGTGTCCGAATGTATACCCTCCCCAGGTCCTGCCCGCCTCGCCATCCACCACGGCATAGACGTCCGAGCCCACGATCCACCTGAACCCGCCGAACAGTGACGTCCTGCCCGCAGAGCACGACTCGAAGGCGGCCCTGAAGTACAGGCTCTCGTACTCCTCGCTGACGCCCAGGACCCCCGAGACCTCCACGTCATCCTCCCCCAGGTCCTCCAGGGGGCCATAGTCGAGCACATCCACCGACAGGCTCAGCCAGTCCGGCAGTTCCGGGGCCCACGTGAGCCGGTATTCCAGCCTCGACTCCTCGGTCTTGGGGCCGACAACCGGGTCGGAGACGAACGGGTAGCGGGTGAGCTGCAGGCTCAGCTCGTCGAGGATCACCCCTGCCCTCAGGGCGAGATAGTCGTGGGCGAAGGACCAGCGGGCCCCAGCACTCACCCCGTAGTCGCCCGTCACGTCGTGGCCCCAGGTGGCAAGCCCCACCTGGACATCGGACAGGCCCACATAGAGATCCGGCGCCATGAAGTTCGGGCAGATGCTGTCCCAAGGCGAGTACGGTGTCGACGGAAGCTCTGACCTGTCTTTCATCAATGCCCGCTGCCTCTGCCCGACAGGGGCCGCGTAAACATCGACCCCGTAGTCATCAAAGGACCAGCCGTGGCCGGTCAGGCACATGTATTTTCCGCTCCTCGGGAGAAATGCACCCTTTTCACAGCGTGTCAGCGGCACCATGGCGGATGTGTAGAGCTGAAACGAACCATCGGTATTGGAGGAAAAGACGAGCGTGTCTCCCACCCACCATGGATCCGCCTCGATGGACGGACCATCGGTGATGCGCAGCCATGAGCCGTCGTATACCCAGATATCCCAGTTCCCGCCCGAGTTTGCAGAGACAGCCACACGGCCGTGGGTGTCCATGACCGGCCCGGAGAGCGCCATGACCTGTCCGGGGGCGGGTATGAGCCTTCCGCCCCTGAGTTGGGTCTCCAGGACCCCCGCACCCTTTTCAAAGACCATCAGATGGGGCCTGCTTCCCACTCGGGTGACCGCCACATTCCCCGGACCGGGGTCCCAGAGGTGGTCCATATCCAGTGCAACGCTCGACCCTGTGGAAGGATAGCCTATGACATGCACAATGCCCTCCCGGTCATACTCCGACAGCCACAGGGTGCTGTTCTCCCCGTAGTATCCATACCTGCCCCTGTGCCTGACCCGCTTGATGCCCGGGTCGACGCCCGCATGGTTCCAGGTGATGAACGGGCCCGGGACGAATCCACTGACCGGCTCCATGCCGTTCGTGCCTTTCAGGAGGCCTGCCTCTTCCATGAACTCGTCCCAGAGCGTCACCCATCCTGTTCCGAACACGTCCCGTGCCTTGAGCTCGATCTCGACGGGGAGGAGGCTCGAACCCTGGCTGGCGAGGAACCGCAGCAGGGCGTCCCACCCGTACCTCCCGTGAAGCCATGCGATGAACGGCTTCCCGTAAATCCTGTACCCGAAGTACCCGGGCCAGGCATCCGGGTGGTTGCTCATCTTCGAGATGTCCGCAGGCACCGGGACCTTCAGGAGCGTCTCTTCGAAAGGATCCTCGCGTGCCTCAGGGCTGTACTGCCGGTAGAGCAGCGAGCTGATGCCCTCGAGAAGCCACGGCGGGTTGACGAGGTTGGGCGAGGAGACCTCGCCGAAGACGGCATGGAGCGACCCGGGCAGCCCGCCCCGGACGGAATAGACCCCCTGCAGGCACAAGCCCTTGAAGAGAAAGTATGTCCAGGGATCTTCCTGCAGATATCCCTCCTCGAACACACCGGGGGCCCTCAACGGAATGTGGATACCGCGATGGGGGATCATGTTCACCTGCACATCCGGAAGGTCGAGGTCATCGTCCAGGAAGACATGGACCGGGGTCTTCACGGGCAATCCTTTTTCCCGGAGAAAACCGAGCATGCCTGGAACCGCCTCGGCCACCCGGGAGACGATCGCCTTTTCGCCGGCCGGGTAGGTTATCTCGAGGCCCGAGATGGAGACACTGCGGAGCTCCTGGGCATGGACGGCAATCCCGAGCAGCATCGCGCACATGCCTGTGAAGACACTGACACCGGGCCTCAAGAGTCCGTTTCCTTCAGCCTTCTGATGCGCTCTGGGTGCGCATACACGCAGAAACGGCCTTCCTTCACCCGGCACACCAGCGTGAGGCCCGCTTCCCTGGCGAGCCTGACACCTTCGTCGGTGGTGGCCGCCTTGCTGATGACGATGGGTATGCCCACATTGACGGCCTTGGAGACCATGCCTGCCGGCTGTCTGCCGGTGCAGCCGAGCACGCAGCACGACAGGTCGATCCCGCTCAGGACACAGTGGCCGATCGCCTTGTCCACGGTGTTGTGCCTGCCCACGTCGCTGCTCTTGGCGAGCATGGCGCCGTCGCGGAAGATCACCGAGCAGTGGGCCCCGCCGGTGCGCTCCCAGAGCTCGGACACGATCCCGGCGATGACCGCGAAGATCTCGTCACGGTCTATGCTGAGCCCCGAGGTGACCTTCCTGAGGACCCTTCCCGCGGACAGCCCGCCGCTGGACCCGGTCGTGGCCTCCAGCGGACGCGTGACGGCGCTGCCGTGGACCATGACCCGGTCTCTGGACACCTCCACGCGGTCCACCGACTCCGCGAGCCCCTCGCTGAGAACGAACCCGGCCCCGAGCTCCCTGAGCTGGGACGGGCTGGCCACGAGACTGCCGATGGGCCTGTCGTTGAGGAACAGGCGGACCAGTTGCTCCCTGCAGACCTCTTCAGGTCCGCCCGACCGAGGGCCGTCCTCCCGGCAGACGCCTTCCAGCGTGCTGAGCATGGATCCGATGTCTTCCTTCCGTGTCATGGCCTTCTTACCACCAGTTCATAGAGTGCAATCGCGGCGGCCTGGGATACGTTGAGCGAGTTGAAATCGCCTTTCATGGGGATGCTGACCTCGAGGTCAAGCTCCCCCGTCATGACCGGCCTGATGCCGGTGTCCTCGCCGCCAAGGACGAGACCCAGCCTCTCGAAGGCAGGCACCGAGCTTATGGCATCACGCGCCCCCGCCTCGAGCCCCACGAGCCAGAACCCCTTCTCCTTGAGGGCCCGTGCAGCCGCCCTGAGGTTGGTCACCCGGGCGATCCCGGCGTGTTCGGTGGCCCCGGACGATGCCTTCACCACCGCCGGGGTCACCGGTGCGGCCCTGTGCTCCGGGATGACGATGCCGGCCCCGGCCAGGGCATGGGCTGTCCTGATGATGGAGCCCAGGTTCTGGGGGTCCTCCACCGAGTCGAGGAGCACCACGACCCTGAAGGAGGCCAGGTCCTCGAGCCGTGCATACCGGTAGGCAGAGACCCTTGCGGCCATGCCCTGGTGGCTCTCCGTGCCTGCAACCCTGTCCAGGTCGGCCCTGTTCACGACCCGCACAGGGGCATCCGCCAGGATCCCATGGATCTCGTCTGCGTGCTGCGGGAGGACGAGGATCTCGTGAATGGTCCTGCTGCCGGTGCGGAGGGCCTCTATCACGGCATTCCTGCCGTAGAGGACCTCGGCGGAACCTTCTGTCCTCGGGGGGACACGCCCGTTCCTGCCGTGTCCGGGGGTACGCTCCTTCTGCCTCATGGCACCCAGCTTACCACATATTCGGTCCTGGCGGGCAGGGGCGAGATGCCCGGGTCGGCGATCTTCCACGACCCCGCCGGACCCCGCTCCCTGATGGTCTGCTCGAAGTGGAACATGGCGATGCCCATGTCGATGCGCTGGAGGTCGACCTCGCCGAACAGGAGCGAGTACCCGGCGGTCCTTGAGAGGTAGAAGTGCACGGCCCCGTCCCTCACCACGGCGCGCCAGGGCTGCCGGTTGGATGCCGAGGGCCCGAGGCGCACCATCTCGAGGGGCAGCGCATATGCCCCGACGTCAACGCCTGTCCAGGGAGACGCGAAGCTTCCCGTGAAGAACAGCTCAGAACAGGGCTTCCGAAAGCGTGACCCCGCGGTGCGCACGAAGATCCTGTCAATCGCGGAGCGTCTGTCTGCGGCGATGCCCACCGGGCTGACGGCCGGGATGACTTCCCCCTCCTCCAGGTGTGCCATGTCGGCAAAGAAGCCCCTGCTGAAGGTCCCGCCCATCCAGCAGGTGCCGAGGCCCAGCGAGGTCGCGGCAAGGACCGCGGCCTCGAAGAGGTAGCCGAAGTCTTCATGCCCTCCCTCGGACGGCCTGAGGACACCGATGAGAAAGGTCGAGGCCCCGGTGATCACCCCGTAGGTGCCCTTCACCCTTCCCAGGCCCTGTCCCGGGGCGTCCGCCAGTACGATCCTCACCGCCGAGCCGAAGGGCGGGCAGTCGAGCCCGGAGAGGAAGGACCGCATCCGTTCCTTGTCGTGGGCGCCCACAGGGTCCGGCCGGTAGCTCCTCCATGAGCGCCTGACGCGTATGACATCGGTGACGGGCTTGTCGTATGAAACCATACCACCCCCTTCATTCCATCGGCACAAAGATCCTAGAGCAGGGTGACGACGACCTTCCTGCTCTGCCGGGGACCATCGAACTCACAGAAGAAGATGTTCTGCCAGGTGCTCAGCAGCAGCCTGCCGTTCTCGACCGGGATCACCTCGGACGGGCCGATGATGCCGGCCTTTATGTGTGCGTCGCCGTTGCCGTCCTCCTCGTCATGGAGCCACGTGCCGCGCGGCACGAGCGTCTTCAGGCAGTTCACCACGTCGGTGCGGATGTCCGGGTCCCAGTTCTCCTGGATCATGATGGCCGCCGTGGCGCCCTGCGCATAGAGCGCGCAGATCTCGCTGCCTCGGCCATGCTCTGCGACGACGGCCCTAACCCGATCCGTGATGTCCACGAGCTCTTCCCGCTCCGTGGTGGCAAGGCTGATGACGGTCCGCATGACCTGGGTATAGCACCTTGCCGGGTTCAGTTCAAGAAAGCGCCCCGACAGGGCACGTCACCGACGCCGCATGCACTCAGCCGGATGCGGCCGCCGCCCTGTCTCTGAGGGATTCAAACACGCTGATCACCTGGATGCGCGTCTCTTCCCTGGTGCCGCCGTTGTCGATGAGCATGCTCGCGAAGCGCCTCTTCTCCTCGATGGACAACTGGGAACGGACCCGTGCCAGGGCCTCGTCTCGGTTCACCGAGTCCCTGATCATGAGCCGCCGTATCTGCTGGTCCTCGGGGCAGTACACCACGATGACCTCGTTCACGCCGCGGTGCATGCCGGTCTCGATGAGGAGGGGCACGTCGAGGATGACCACTGCATCGGGGGAACCCGTCCCGATGGTGACGATCCGGTCTTCCATGTGCCGGACAACCTCGGGATGGACGACCTCCTCGAGCATGGCGCGCATCTTGGCGTCGTTGAAGACGAGCCTTCCCAGCCGTTCCCTGTCGATCTCGCCCGAAGGCTGCAGGACGTCCCGGCCGAAGATGCGCACGATCCTCTCCCAGGCCGGCATACCGGGCAGCACCACCTCGCGCGCGGCGCGGTCGGCATCCACGATGAAGGCACCCAGGTCCTTCATGATGGTCGAGACCGTCGATTTCCCCGTCGCTATCGAG
>JAGOOG010000005.1 GCA_017992605.1 Deltaproteobacteria bacterium | reverse complement strand
GAAGATCTCCTCGGTGGCGAACTTCTGTGCCTCGGAGAGGATCATGTCGAACATGTCCTTGGAGAAATCCGCGTATCGCTCCAGTTCGCAGAGCTTCTCCAGCTCGAGCATCTCGTACAGGGTGAATTTCTGATCGCGTTCATCCAGAATCAGACTGGCCATGGAACCCTCCTCGTATGAATTGTAGAATCCTTGCTGTACAGATCGGGGGCCCGCACACGAGACGTCGCGAAAGACCACGGCTTGAACTGGGTTTCGATGCAGGGGCCCCGAACATCTAATGTATTACAGTATGAATCACTTACAAATAAGGATACAACCATGTTCCTTGGGTCTTGTCAAGACGCCAGGTGGCCTCCGGGAGAAACGGCGGCCATGGGTATCCCGACCCCGGTGCACCTCACTGTTCCGGTCCGGACCGGGAAGCACCCGCCCTGTCGGGGTCTGGCAGCGCGAGGCGCCTGAGGTGCGCCAGGGCCCTGCGGTTGAGGAGGACCTCCTTGCGCAGGAAGTGGACCTGGGTGGCGAGAAAACCGAAGGACAGGATCTGGATGCCGCCCAGGATGAAGAGGATCATCAGGGTAATGAGAGGTCGGTTCGGGTTAAGGATGCCGGCAGAGTACAGGTAGACGATATATCCACCCAGACCCGTGCCGATGATGACGGCCAGGACTCCCAGGAAACCGAACAGGAGCGTGGGCCTCTCGAAGATGGTGAAGAGGAGGTGCGAAACTGCGGTGGATTTGAATGCGAACTTCGATGCCCCCTTTTTTCGTGAGGTGAGCACGGCGGGTATCTCGCGCACATGAAATCCCATGGCAAGGATTTTCGAGAGGATCTCCAGGTGTATCTCCTTGCCGTCGGATTCAAGGTCCAGGCTGCCGATGACCTCGCTGCGGTAACACCGCACGATGCAGGTCAGCGTGTGGATCTTTTCAGGCATGGCCAGCTGCAGCACCTTGTTGCCCATCCAGGAGACAAGAAGCCGATTCCGCGGAACCCCCTCGGTCCTGCCGCCTTCCATGTACGGGCTGACGAGCACAACGTCAATGTCACTCTCTTCATCGAGTACATGTGCCATCTGGATGATGTACTCCGGATCATAGGAGAGGTCGGCGTCGATGGTGACGATGTACCTGCCCCGGGCTGCTTTGAATCCGTACCTTATGGCCTTGCCCCTACCTCCGTTCTTCCAGTATGAAACGACTCGTACATGAGGATCGCGTGATGAGATCTCATCGAGGATGTCCAGGGTGTGGTCCGTGCTTCCGTCGTTGACCGGTATGATCTCAAAGGGCTCGCCTGTTCCCTGCAGGAGTTTCTCTACCCGGGCGATGGTGTCAGGGGCATTTCCCTCTTCGTTGTACATGGGGATGATGACGCTGATCTTGACCGGGTAATCTTCCATCACCGTCTCGACAGGGGCTTGCCTGAGCATGGCATGATCATAACCAAGAAACGTGAGGTTGTATAGACCCACTTTGACGCCGGTCTGGATTGAGTTCACTTCGGGGCGGGCAGATCATCATGGAAGCGCAGGGATTTCCCCCGATGGGAAATCCCTTAAATAGAGGAGGAGAATTGAGGCCGGGAAATCATTGCATGTCCTTTGGGACTGCATGGTATAGTAAGCAACGGTAGTGCCAAAGTATATCATTTTATAACCAATTGATAATTTAGTTAGAAATAGAAATGGCGATAAGACAAAGCGAGGTAGTGGGAAATAAATTACCTCTTTTCTGTAATGCTTTTCAGTCTCTAGATAAGACTTGTCGAGAAATACCGTTCCGCACGGTCCGGCAGGACCGTGGCGATGATCTTTTCGTGGCCGTACTTCTCGGCCATCCGGATGCATGCCCACACGTTGGCGCCGGCCGAGGTCCCCACGAGCAGTCCCGCCTTGCGGGCGAGCAGCCGGCTCGTCTGCACGGCGTCGTCGTCGGTCACCTCCACGATCTCGTCGATGAGCGCGGTGTCGAGTACCGGGGGTATGAAGCCGTCGCCTATGCCCTCGATACGATGGAGGCCGGGTTCGTGCCCCAGCAGGGCGGACACGTTCTTCGGTTCCACGGCGACCATGACGGTGTCCCTGTTGCGTTCCTTGAGGAATTTTCCCACGCCCTGGAGGGTGCCGCCGCTGCCCAGGCCCGATACGAAGATGTCCACGTGATGCCGCAGCTGTGTCCAGATTTCCGGGCCGGTGGTGAGATAGTGGGCCAGGGGGTTGTTGGCATTCTCGAACTGCTGTGGGATGTAAACGTTCTTCCGGGAGCGCTGCAGTTCCTTGGCGACCGTGATGCTCCCTTCCAGGCTCTCTTCGGCAGGCGTGAGGATGAGCTCCGCACCCAGCGCCTTGATGATCTTCTTGCGTTCTTCGCTCATGTTCTCGGGCATCACGCAGATCACCTTGTGACCCATGACGCCTCCCACCAGGGCCATGCCGATGCCGGTGTTTCCGGAGGTCGGTTCTGCTATGATGTCGCCGTCCTTGAGCTGGCCGGCCTTCTTCGCCTCCTCCAGCATGAAGAGCGCCACACGGTCCTTGATGCTGCCGCCCGGGTTGAGGTGTTCCGCCTTGGCGAAGATGTTGGCGTCGAGCACGCCTTTCAGACATACGATGGGCGTGTTTCCGATCTGGTCCAGGACATTCTTGGAAAACATGGTCTACGCTCCCGCTCTGCTCCCGATGTCTATCTTGAGGGGTACCCGCACTGCTTAGGAGTACCCCTTGCTGCACGTCTCATGGTTAGTCAAGACCGGCTGCTCTGTCAAGGGCAAAACAAGGCTCTCAGCGGTTTTTCGTGCACGGCGGCATGTCGGCCCTTCACGCGGTGAGGTGTTTGCAGAAGAGGTCGAACTGGTTCCGGTCCATGCCGTAATCACCGGGCGAGCAGCCGTTCCTCTCGGGGCCATGGTAGTCGCTGCCGCCCGTCACGACGAGATGCAGGGCCGACGCGATGCCCGTATAGAGGGAGACCTGCTCCGGGGTGTGGTCCGGGTAGTGGACCTCCATGCCCGCGAGGCCCTCCGACGAGAGCCGTTCCACGAATGACCCGAGGTCACTCTCGTCGAGATCGAGGGTGCACGGGTGGGCCAGCACAGGCAGACCCCCATGCCGCCGGATGAGGCCGATGGCTGACATCCAGGACAGCTTCTCCTTCGGGACATAGGCCTGCCTGCCCCTGCCGAGATACCGATCGAAGGCCTCGTCGAAGCTGTGCACGTAGCCCTTTTCCACGAGGGCCCTGGCGACGTGGGGCCTGCCGACCTGTGTCTGGCGTACCCCGGGCGCGACATCGGAAACGTCGAGCCTCACCCCGAGGCCGTTCAGGCGGCTGATGATCCGCGGGATGCGTTCGTTCCGTGCCCGCTGCACATGCTCCAGGGCGGCCTCCATGCCGGGGGGGTGCGAGGGGAAGTAGCCGAGCAGGTGGAGCATGCCGGGCTCGAACTCGGCGCTGATCTCGATGCCCGGGATCAGCCGGATACCTCGTGCTCCTGCGGAGCGCAGGGCGGGCGGAATGCCCGCAAGGGTATCGTGGTCGGTCAGTGCCAGGGCACGAAGCCCGCGCGATGCGGCCAGGTCCACGAGCTCGGCCGGGCTCAGGTTCCCGTCGGATACGCAGGAATGGGTGTGGAGGTCTGCGACGGTGCGCACGCGGGCATCAGGCAGGTACCGTGGTTTCCAGGACCTGGGCGATCTTTTTCTTGAGCTCGGTGAGGTCGGAGGATTTCACGACATAGGCATCCGCCGCGATGGATTTGATGTCGACCTTGTAGCTGCCGTAGGCGCTGCAGAGGATGACGGGGAGGTTGTAGTACTTGTTCCTGATCTCCTGGAGGACATCCAGGCCGTTGGAGGAGACCATCTTGATGTCGAGGATCACCACGTCGGGCTCTTCCTCCTCGATGCGCTCCAGGATTCCGATGCCGTCCGATGCGGTTGCCACGTCATAGCCTTCTTCTTCCAGCTCTTCCGCATAGAGCAGCCTGATGTGCTTCTCGTCATCGACGACCAGAATCTTGGACATGGCCTTCTCCTTTCCTATTGGTCCCACCGGTAGATGAGGTACGGCTTGCTCTGCTCGAACACGAGACACAAGTCTTCGAGGAATTCCTCGGCCTGGTGGTGGGACATGCCTTCGGTCTTGTTCACGAAAGACAGGGTCATGCCGTAATGCAGCGGTATGAGAACCTCCAGAAGCCTTGACCGGTCAAGGATCTTCCTGCGGTATCCGATGGCGCAGTCGAAGAGGATGCGGGCCCATACGGGGACGGGCATCTCGAAATGGTCGAGGTCCAGCGATGCGATCTCCCTGATCTTCTGCAGGTTCTCGCTCGAGAACAGCGTGCGGTAGACGTCCCAGTGGGTGTTGAATCCCTCCCTGAATTTCATGTAGAGCCTGTCCTTGCTCACCTTGAGGGCCGGCGGCGCCTCCACGTCGCTGATGCCGACCCCGAAGATGGCGGTGGGCTTGCTCCACTTGGTGGTGGTCCACTTGTTCGTGAAGGCGTTCATGAGGTTGAACAGGGTGACGACCATGTGACGGAACATGGGCCCCATGTCCAGGGCGGGGTCTTTGGGCTTGGTGGTGCTTATCTTCGGCTTGCCCAGGAATGCCTGGCAGACGGGCAGCCCCTCGTTCACCGCGAGGGTGCTCATCCAGATGTCGATGCCGAACTGGCTCACATCCTCGTCCCACAGGGGGCTCTTGAGAAAGATCCCTGCCATCTGGGAGGAAAGCCCGCAGTCACCCCCGATGGGCTGCCTCACCCTTCTGCCGTAGAGACACCGGGAGAGCGGGTAGGCTATGTTGTTCGTTATGGTGCCGTCGTACTTGTGCCTGACGTACAGGGGTGAGACGAAGGCGAAGTCCTTGAAGAGCGGTTCGCCGAGGTTCCTGATCCAGACGGGAGAGATGCTCCTGAGGTTCGCCTCGACGACGATGGCGGCCTTTGCATCCATGTCCAGGACCTTCCTGAAGAGGTTCTTCAGGTTGTTTCCCTTGCCCCGGATGCCCCTGGGCGTTGCGATGGAGATCTTGGGAATGCCGTGGGACTCGGCGTTCATGAAGGCCTGGCCCGTACCGTCCGTGCTCGTGTTGTCGCAGTTGATGATGACGCTTGCCATCTGGGAGAAGTTCTCCTTGAGCCCGAGCGCCGCCTGCTCCGTGGTATGCGCGATGCCCCCCGCCTCGTTGTATGAGGGTATGCCCACGATGATGTCGGCCTTGCTGATCCCGCTAGGGTTCTCTTCCTGGAACGTCATGCCCTCTCCCGATTGTCGTGCGGCAACTCACATGGACTTGTATTGTCTGCTTTTTCTCAGGGGGAGGCAACAGGAAAATGCCGCGTTTCAGAGGGATCCCGCCGGGCATGTCATCGCGGAAACGAAGATTGCATGGTCGTGGAGGGCCGCGTTGCCCACAGGGTCCTCGCTCCCTGAAAGACGACCCCATTGGGGGAGACGGGCCGAAATCTCCCTTGCCTTTTGAGGTGCTCTGTGTGATCGTATGTAATTCCATGTATACACCGGATAAACCGCTGATCATACAGAGTGACGGGAGCATCCTGCTGGAGGTGCTTTCGGGGGTGTATGAGGAGGCGAGGGACGCCATCCTGCCCTTTGCCGAGCTCATCAAATCGCCCGAGTACGTCCACACCTACCGGATTACCCCGCTCTCCCTGTGGAATGCCGCTGCCATGGGCATCAGCCACGAGGAAGTCCTCGAAGGACTCACGCGGTACGCGCGCTATGACATCCCGCACACGGTGGTGAGCCGCATCGCCGAGGCCTTCGATCGCTGGGACGCGGTCCGTCTGTACCGTCAGGACACGGATACGCTGCGTGTCGAGGTCCGGTCGGACGGTCTGTTGAACCAGCTCATGGCCAAGAGGGAGATCGCGCAGGTCATCGTCGACCACGTCCCGCCCGGGGGCTTCCTGATCCCGTCGGGTATCCGGGGAAGATTCAAGCACAACCTCATCAAGATGGGGTACCCCGTGCACGACCTGGTGGGCTACGACAGGGGAGACGACCTCGACGTGGATCTGCGCGGGCAAACGGCGTCGGAACAGGCCTTCTCGCTGAGACCGTACCAGGTCGAGGCGGCGGACAGCTACTGGGCCGGGGGAAGCCCCCAGGGAGGTCAGGGCATCGTGGTGCTCCCGTGCGGTGCCGGCAAGACCATCGTCGGCATGGCCGTGATGGCAAGGGCCAGAACCCACACCCTCATCCTGTGCACCAACGTCTCTGCGGTCCACCAGTGGATGGGGGAGCTCCTGGACAAGACTACCGTCCGCAGGGAGGACATAGGCGAGTACACCGGATCAAGGAAGGAGATCAGGCCGGTCACCGTGACCACGTACCAGATGCTCACCTTCCGCAGGACCAAGGACGGGCCCTTCGAACACATGAACCTCATGATGGCGCGCAACTGGGGGCTCATCGTCTATGACGAGGTGCACGTGGTTCCCGCCCCGGTCTTCCGTGCCACCACCGAGCTGCAGGCCAAGAGGAGGCTCGGGCTCACGGCGACCCTCATACGCGAGGACGGCCTCGAGCAGGACACCTTCTCGCTCGTGGGCCCCAAGTGCTATGACGTGCCCTGGAAGGAGCTCGAGCAGAAGGGGTTCATCGCCGAGGCGGTCTGCTGCGAGGTGCGGGTACCCCTGCCGCCCGAGAAGGCCCCTGAATACGTGCATGCCTCCGACAAGATCCAGTTCAGGATCGCGTCCGAGAACGCCAACAAGGAACTCGTGCTCAGGGATCTCCTGAGGAAGCACGCAGACGAGCCGGTGCTCGTCATCGGGCAGTATCTGAGCCAGCTCAGAAAGATCTCTTCATCGCTCAAGGCCCCCATGATCACGGGCGCCACCGCCAACGCCCGCAGGGACCTCATCTATGAGTCATTCAGGAGGGGGGAGATCCCCGTCCTCGTGGTATCCAAGGTCGCGAACTTCGCCATCGACCTCCCGGACGCATCGGTGGCCATCCAGGTTTCAGGGACCTTCGGCTCCCGCCAGGAGGAGGCCCAGCGCCTCGGCAGGATCCTCAGGCCCAAGGAGCGTATCTCGACCTTCTACACGCTGGTGACCAAGGAGACGTCCGAAGAGATCTTCGCCCACAAGCGGCAGGTGTTCCTGGCCGAGCAGGGATACAAGTACCGGATCGAGGAGTGGTCCCTTGATGACCTCGACGTATGACCTCATCAGCAGCATACCTTCCTATATGATCCCCATCATCTCCACGCGGATCCTGGGGGACGTCATGGACCAGCGGGCCCTGGCCGAAGGGCTTTCCGACACCGAACGCCTCGAGACGGTCCTTTCTGACCTGACGGACAGGCAGAGAGAGCTCCTGCTGAACCTTCACGAGCTCGGCGAGAGTGTCGGCCTGGACATCCTCGGGAGGACCCACGGGTGCTCACCGGACGAATTGAGGTCAGACCTGGAGGAGCTTGGCCAGAAGGGCCTGGTCTTCCAGGGGGGGCTTTCCGGAAGGGACCCGGTCATCCTGCTGCCGTCCCTCGCGTCGCTCATGGATGCCATGAAGTCCGGGTATTACTGCGGGGTGGACGCCGTTCCGTGGAGGGAACACAAGAGGCGGGGCCTGTGGGGACACGTCACCATGATCAACGCCCTGCTCGTGGGCAGGATCCGGTGCAAGGCCGGCCTCGAGCCCTTCAAGAAGGGATGGGAATACCTCGACGGGAAGCTCTCCGCCGTCCTCGATGTCAGGAGGATCTACGGGGAGCTCGTGGAGCTCGGATGCCTCAGGGAGAAGAACGGCATCGTGACGCCGGTGCCGCGGGCCACGGCCGCTCTGGCCATGGAGGGAGACTCCCGCTACAGCCTCTGGCGCTTCTGTCAGTCATGCAGGCCCTTCCCCGGCCTCGACTACCAGGCGTACCTGACCATCGGCGAGCGCGGGATCAGGAGGGAGTTCCTCGCACGGTCGCTCACCCTGTGGATCGCGAGCAGGAGCGAGACCACGGAGGCAGCGAGGTCCACCATCGAGTCGCTGCTGGATCTCTGGGGCGGTCTCGGGGTGCTCCTGCAGGACGACACCGGGGCGTGGGTGCGCTTCGCTCCCGAGGCCGTCCGCGCATTGAAGACCGGCAGGACCGATGCCGCCGTGCACACCTATTCGGAAGAGGCCATCATACAGCCCACCATGGAGATCCTGGTCCCCGGAGATTTCGATACGGTGGACCTGCTCAATATGGGCGAGATAGCCGACCTCGTCCAGGCTGACGTGATGAGCATCTACCACGTCACCCGGGAGTCGGTTTTCAGGGCCCTCCAGGAAGGATGGACCGAAGAGAAGATCATGGGTTTTCTGGAGCGGATCTCGCGCCACACCCTGCCGGACAACGTGCGGGTGAACATTTCCGGGTGGTCGCGACTGCATTCGGAGGCGCACATCATCAAGGGTACGTTCCTCGTGCTCAGCGGCGAGAAGACCACCGTCCCCAGGGGGCTCGACGAGATCCTGCCCGGCATATTCAGGATCCCTGAGCGGTGCGAGGAGGAGATCACGTCGTTCCTGGAGAAGAAGGGCGTCATGATCAGGAGTGCCGAGGGCATCCGGGACACGGATCACGACATAGACTGGGGCAAGGCCCTGCCCCTCAAGGGCCCCCAGCGCACCGCAGCGCGGGTCTCGCAGAAGGAAGGCGCGTACCCCTTCGGCATGGTCATGCCGCTGCCATACGGGCCCAGGCGCGAGATGCTCTTCGAGGAGGCGCTCAACGAGGGCAGGTCCCTCATCATCTTCTACCCCCGGCAGGGTTATGGTGAGATGCAGGCCAGGAAGATAAGCCCCCTGTTCATCTTCCGCAGGAACGGCATGCCGTTCATGGAGGCCTACTGCGACGATTCGGGTGAGGGAGAGGTCTTCGACATCAGCAAGGTGAGGGCCATATTCCGGCAGCAGTAAGCGCTACTGCCTGCCCTGCTGCTTCTTCCTGATCATGTCCTGCATGGTAGTGAGCTCTTCGACGACTTCCCGGGGGAGATCCCCCTTGTCCTTGAGGGCCGTCTCGATGTGGAAGAGGCTCGCGGGGTAGTTTTCGGTCCTGTAGAAATACCTGCCGAACGAGAAGTGTGACAGGGCTTTCTTCCGGGCCTTCTCGTAGAGGATCCCCAGCGTGTAGTCAACCCTCAGGCTCTGTCCCTGGTAGGGCTCGAGCACCCTGATGGCCTCGTCGAACTCCCCGCGTTCCTGGAGGATCTCGGCCAGGGCCGTCCTTGTCCGGGCCGACCTGGCATGTTCCTTCAGGAGGGGGAATGCCTGGTCATTCCTTCCCAGGGCGTGGAGATTGAGGCCCCGGTAGGCCTTTGCCACGCTCAGGTCGATCTTCTCCAGTTGTGCGAGCGCCTGGACATGGTTCCCGTTCCTCGTGTGCGACAGGGCCTCCCCGAGGGACCTGTAGGGTTCGGGCAACTGGGAGGTCCGCATGCCCGCCTCACCGCCGGGAAGGACCAGCCCGGCGATGCATGCGGACAGGGTCCAATAGGCTGCATCCGGAGCGGGTTTCCCCGGGTCTTCACCCAGATTCGCTATCCTGTTCTGGGTGAAGGGGTGGGTGAGGAGGTATTCGGGGATCCCGGAGGCGCCCGAAAAGGCGTTGAGCCTGACGAGGAAGCGCGGCATGGCCGAGGGATCGATGCTCGAGGTCTTGAGCAGACTTCTCCCGAACTCGTCGGCGCTGAATTCGTGCTGCCTCGAGAAGGCCAGACGGATGTTCTCCGTTCCGCCCAGGGAGGAGAAGATCATGGCCGCCCCCGCCTCGGGATTCTTGGAGGACAGCAGGGTCCCTGCCAGCACGCCCAGGATGGTGGCGGTATTGAGCCTGAACTGCGTGTCGTAGTTTTCGGGGATGTGCCGCAGCTGCCCGTGTCCCATCTCGTGGCCGATGACCGCTGCGACCTCGTCGAGGTCCTGGGCGAAGAGGAGCAGGCCGAGGTTCACGAAGATGTGACCGTCCGGGATCGTGAAGGCGTTGATGGAACGGTCCCTGACCACGTGCACCGTGAAGTGGTATATCGGTTCCCTGACATGATCGGCCAGCTTCTCCGCGATCATCTGGATGGGCCACGTGATCTCGGCATCGTGGACGATGAGGCTGTTCGCCTCGAGCAGGTTGATGAAATCCCTGGCAACCGTCCGTTCGTCCTCGTACGTCATGGCCCAGGCCGCCCCTTCAGGGATGGCAAGAAGCACGAGAAGTGCGATGATGAACCGTTTCATATACACCGACTCATATGCCCCCGGGGTGAGGTTTTCAAGGGGATCTTTGCGGTTCTCGTGCCCATGGCCCGTTCCAGGGGGAAAGGTCAGCCGGGGAGATGGTCCACGGGCTCCGGATCGCCATTCGGAGAGGGGACGAAAAATTCGGCCCGGGGAAAGTCCCGCAGGTCCTGGGCGATGCCCGCCTGGAGAAAGGAATTGACCCAGTTGACGATGTCATTCTTCCGGATGGATCTCCTGAGCCTCCGCATCCGGGCCTGCCGTTCGTCGTGGGTCATGAGGAAGGCGGTGTGGATCGCGTCGGCGGTACGCTGCCGGTCGTAGGGATTGACCAGGAGGGCGTTCTGGTGCAGCTGGGAAGCGGCGCCGGCGAATTCGCTCAGGATCAGGACCCCCTTCTCCTCGATGTTGCTGGCGCAGTATTCCTTGGCGATGAGGTTCATGCCGTCCTTCAGCGGTGTTATGAGGGCTATCTCGCAGGTCTTGTAGTAAGCGACGAGTTCCGGTCGCGGCAGGGACCGGTATATGTAATGGATCGGTGTCCAGCCGACATCGGTGTACCTCCCGTTGATCTCGCCCACGAGGCGCTCGATCTCCTGCTTGAGCTTGCCGTACTCCTCCACGCCCCCGCGGCTGGGGACCACCACCTGGACCAGGTTCACCTTCCTGCGCATGTCGGGGTAGCGTGCCAGTGCATGCCCGAACGCGAGGAGCCGTTCGGGGATTCCCTTCGTGTAGTCGAGGCGGTCCACGCCGAGGATCAGCTGCCTTCTCGGCAGGTTCGCATGGATGATCCACGCGGTGTCCGCCACCCCGCTTGTTCTGGCGAGGCTTTCGAATTCGTCGTAGTCGATGCTGATGGGGAAGGCCCCCACGAGCACCTCCCGGTCGTGCAGGAGAATCCTGTTCAAGTACTTCGAGCCCGTGACCTTGCAGCTTAAGAGCGCCCGCACGCACCCGATAAAATTCCTCAGGTCCCTGACGGTCTGGAACCCTATGAGGTCGTACTCCAGGAGTGCCTCGAGGATCTCGAAGCGCCAGGGCAGCTTGAGGAAGATGTCGAGCGGAGGGAAGGGGATATGGAGGAAGAAGCCGGCGTCGCGCCTGGCCCCGAGGCGCTTGAGTTCCCTGCTTACCAGGATCAGGTGGTAGTCCTGGACCCACACGTAATCGCTCTGGTCCGTGTTCTGGACGACGGCGCCCGCGAACTTTCTGTTCACCTGCTCGTAGAACGTCCAGTAGGTGGGGTCGAAGACGCAGTGCGAGAAGAGGTCGTGGAACAGGGGCCAGAGGATCTCGTTGGAGAAGCCGAAGTAGTACTTTCTCACCTCTTCCCGTGTGAGATTGACCGGTTTCAGCGAATAGCCCGTCTCCCGGGTCCCCAGCGAGAGGAGGTCTCCGAGGAGGGGACCCGCCGGGGTTTCCTCGGCATTCGTGCCGATCCAGCCGATCCATAACCCGTCGCGATGCTTGAGGACAGGGCCCAGGGCGGTCACGAGACCGCCCGATCCCGACTCTATCTGCCATCTTCCCCGCTTCTCCTTTTTCAGGACGATGGGGAGGCGGTTCGAGACAACCGCCAGTCTTCTCCTTTCCATCCGGTCCCTCCTCATGCCCCCGCAGGGGCCAGGTCGGCCCACCCTTTCAGAAAGCGCTTCACGGCCTGCGTGTCGGCAAGGAACCCTGCAGCTTGGGTCTGCGTGTCGGGGCCCCCGACCCTGATGCCGATACCCCTGCCCCTGAGAACCCTGAATGCGTCCTCATCGGTCTCGTCGTCCCCGACGTAGACGCAGAACGCGTTCTCAGGCCTGCGGAAAAGCACCTCGAGCAGGGCGCTCCCCTTGTCCGTGCCCGTGCACCTGAGCTCGATGCCGCCGTTGAACCTCCTCACCGCCAGGTCATACGTTCGGGCAAGGGGCATCCAGGTGCCCATGACCTGCCGCTCCAGGGATTGGGCCTGTTCGCGGGGAATCCCGCGGGTATGCAGGGCGAGGCCTGCCACCTTTGTCTCGACCACCGGATCCAGAGCCTTGCGGACGACTGCATCCCGGGCCCGTGAGATCCCCTCCTGCTGTATCGGGGTCGGCTCCCGGACCTCGAGGGTCCCGTCGGGATACCTGAACTCGTACCCGTGACTGCCTATCTTCATGATGCCGTGTACGTCGAGGAGCTGCTCGAGCTCTGCCATGGGCCTGCCGGAGATCACCACGACGGATCCGTGCGTCCTGTCCCTGATCCGCCCGATGAGCTCCGGGACCCCCTCGATGGGACGGGCCTCCATGCGCACGGTGGAAAATGGTGCGAGGGTGCCGTCGTAGTCCAGGGCAAGGAGGCTCGCCCTGGCTGACCTGAGGTCACCCCAGAATCCCGGAATGCCGTCGACGGGGATGGGTGTGACTGGCTCCTGGTTCATCCCGTCTCGATCCTCTCTTGCGTCTCGAACATGACGGCGTGCATCAGGGTCAGGTATTCGCGCAGATGCCGCGTGATGAGGAAATTCTCCAGGACGAATTCATGGGCCTTCCTGCCCATCTCCTCGAGGATGTCGCGGTGCTTGAGCAGGTACCTGATGCGCAGGGCGGCGCCCTCGGGCGAGGTGACGAGGAATCCGGTATGGTGGTTCACCACCTGGAGTCTGATGCCACCCGTGTCCCCCCCGATGACCGGCTTACCCTTCCACATCGCCTCGGTCACGGTGAGGCCGAACCCTTCCCGGGTGGACTTCTGGATGACGATGTCGGATATCCTCTGCAGCGCGTTGATGGTCCGGTGATCATCGCTGGGGAGCAGGAGCACGTGGATGTCGCTGTCCTCGCCTGCGCTCTGCCTGACCCGGCGTATAACCTCCTCGCCCTCGGGGTCGTCGGCGGCCCCTCCGCCCGCGAGGACGAGCTGGACAGGGGAGAACTCCCTGACCAGCCGGTATGCCCTGATGACCCCGAGGGGGTCCTTGAAGCGGTCGAAGCGCGACACCTGGGTTATGATGGGCCGACCGGGGTCCAGGCCCCACCTGTGATACATGGCCGTGAGCTCGTCCCCTTCCAGGTCGATGTTCTTCTCGCTCAACGGATCGATGCTCGGGGCCACGAGGTAGAGGGGATGCGGCAACGGCTGGGCGAACTCGGAAAGGGACCAGATGCTCGCATGGTAGGTCCCGACATAGTTCCGCAGGAATTTCCAGACAGGCCGGAAGGGACGGCCCGCATCGATGTGGCAGCGCCAGATCCATCTCCCCCGCCGGGCGGGGACGAAGTGCAGGAGCGCTGCGGGCTGCGGGTCGTGAACGAAGACGATGTCCGCCTCCTCGAGGGTCTTCCCGAGGGTTTCGGCATTCGCCTCGTTGACCCGCTCGTACTCCTTCAGGTGGTCCTCGTTGAGATCCACGCTGGCGCCCTGGAGACCGTTGTGCATGAGCTTGGTGCACTGGAAGAACAGGTCCGACCCGGTGATGACCTCCCACCGGGCGTCGATGCCCAGCTCCTGCTTGAGCGGAATGAGCCGGTGCAGGATCTCGGCGACCCCGCCGCCCTCTCTGGTGGAATTGACGTGCACCACCTTCATGCCCTCCAGGTGAGCCCCGAGCTGCCTGAGGTGGTTGATGACGTCCTCGCCGACGATCTGCGCGTACTGTTCGAGGAGACCCATGATCAGGCCCGCCTTTCCCGCATGTACGAGGTGAAGACCCGGTGCAGTTCATCCCTGAGCTCGCTCAGCGTGGTGAAGTAGGGGTCGATCCCGGCAATACGCTCGGCGAGAACCTGGTGCTCCTCGCCCGATCCCAGGAGCCACTCGGTGAAATCGTTCCTCCCCCGGGGGGTCCTCCTGCGTGCATCGATGAGATGGTAGAAGATGGTCCCGGGTGACATGTGCGGGATATGTGCACCCAGGTCATCGACGGTGGAGAACCTCCTGCCGGTGTCGAAGACCACGATCTGGGACCTGACGAAGTGGAAGCGGTGGGACGGGATGACCCAGGACAGCAGCTCGCTTTCCTCGAGGCGCTCTTCGATGACCTCGACGAGTTCCCTGCGCAGTTCCTCGAGGTCGGCGAAGTCGGTCGGGTCTATGAGCGCAAGCCTCTCGGCGATTGTCTTGTCATGGAGACTCCGCCACGACCAGATGGCAAAATCGTTCTGGTACTGGGGGTCGTCGAATCGTGGCCTGAGCAGGCCGCCCCAGAAATGATAGTAGATACAGCTCGTGGGCACGGTCTTCAGTTTGTCCCTGAGTTCCCGCAGGGTCTGAGCGTGTTCTCCCGTAGCCACTGCGATGAGGGCACAGTCTTTCACGGCGAAGGGATCGGCCATGGGTATGCCTCCTTACCGGTTTTTGCCTTTCATGTCAGTCGACAATTCAGTCGCCCCGTGTACCGTGCATGGTCTGAATTGCGTGTGGCCGGGGAAAATATCAGGGCATCTTCATGACTATCGTCCCAGTGTACACGTCGGGGGAAAACATGTCAAGTTTCAACGAGTTTTTGTGCCGGGAGGGGAACATCCCCGGGTGGAGGACTGCCTGTTGCCCGGCAGCGGTCGTGACGATTCGGGGGGCGTCAATCCCTCTTCATAATTACGTTTGGGTAACCTCGCGTACGATTCTGTACGTCAAATATCTGTACTTAACTTTCTAACCTACTGAATTAATGATCTTAACATATTTGGTCCCTATATTGCCTTCTTTGACGCAAGCACTGGAAAGACGGGAGGTACCCCCATGAGACGCTTTCGAAGCATCCTCTTTCTGATCCTGGCAATCATTGTCTTTTTCCCGCTCGAGGGGTTCGCGGCATCGCTGCAGGTGAGCTGGAACGCCAACACCGAGGAGGACCTCGCCGGTTACAGACTGTATTACGGCACCCAGTCGAACACCTATGGTCAGACCGTCGATGTCGGTAATGCGACGTCGTACACCATCGGCAGTGCGCAGAACGGTTCTACCTACTTCGTGGCGGTTTCCGCCTACGATGCGGAAGGGAACGAGTCCGACCTGTCCGCTGAGCAGAGCACCTACATCCCTGTGCCCGACACCACGCCGCCCACGGGGAGCGTCTCCATCAATGCAGGGGCCGCCCGGACCACATCCAGGACGGTCACGCTGTCGCTCAATGCCAGCGATGCGGCCGGCTCGGTCACCGGGATGAGGTTGAGCAACGACGGGACAACCTTCTCATCCGAGGTCGCCTATAGGACGAGCTACTCCTGGACCCTGACGAGCGGCGACGGCATCAAGACCGTCTATGTCCGTTTCAAGGACTCCGCGGGCAACTGGATGAGCACCTCCGCCACGGACACCATCGAGCTGCTGCTCGACACGGACGGCGACGGCATGCCCGATGCGTGGGAGGCCCAGTACGGCCTGAACCCCGGCGTGAACGACTCCTCGGGTGACATCGACAACGACGGGGTCTCCAACCTCAATGAATACCTCGGCGGGTCGGATCCTACCACGTCCGGAGACAATGCGCCGGTGGCCCGTGCGGGCTCCGACCAGAATGTGGTCCCCCAGCGGGTGATCCTCGACGGTTCCGCGTCGTACGACCCGAACAACGACCCCCTGACCTATGCATGGACCCAGCTCTCCGGGCCCGTCACCGTGACCCTCGAGGCGGCCAACCAGAAGACGGCGAGCTTTGTCGGCATAAATGCAGGTACGTACGGCTTCAGGCTGAGCTGCTCCGACGGGTATGCGACATCGACGGACTCGGTGAGCGTGACCATCCAGAACGTGGCGCCGACAGCCAGCGCCGGCAGTGACCGGACCATCGGTGCCGGCACCCAGATCACGCTCCATGCCACCGGTTCCGATCCTAACGAGGACACACTCACCTACTCCTGGACCAAGGTGTCCGGCCCCGGCGTCAGCCTGCCGAGCCTGAACCAGCAGGACATCACCTTCACGCCGACCTCCTCAGGCCTGTACACCTTCTCGGTGCGGTGCTCCGACGGCGTCAACACCAGCGCTGCGGACCAGGTCAACGTCACGGTCAACGCGGTCAACACCGCACCGACGGCCAATGCAGGCGCGGATCAGGATGTGAACAAGGGCAGCGTCGTGCAGCTCAGCGGTTCGGGCTCCTCCGACCCCGACGGCGACCTCCTGACCTATTCCTGGACCCAGACCTCGGGCACTGCCGTGACCCTGAGCAGCAGGACCGCCGTCAACCCGACCTTCTCGGCGGCTGCGGTGGGTACCGTCGTGTTCCAGCTCGTGGTCAACGACGGGACCGTGTCATCGACCGCCGACTCGGTCACCGTAAGGGTGATCTCCCAGAACACCCCGCCGGTTGCCGATGCGGGTTTGGACATCACCGCCTCGGTGGGTGACGATGTGGTGCTCGACGCGTCGGGGTCCTACGACGCCGACCTCGACGGGCTCACCTATGCCTGGTCCCAGGTCTCCGGCGCCACGGTGCAGATCATCAACCCGAACACCATCTCGGCGTTCTTCGTGCCGACCACCTCAGGCACCTTCGAGTTCATGGTGACGGTCTCGGACGGCCAGATAACGGCGACCGATACCGTGGTGGTGACCGTGGACGCGCTCAACCAGGTGCCTGTCGCCCATGCGGGCAGTGCCATCGTGGCCACCGTGGGAGACACCGTGACCCTGGACGGCACGGCCAGCTACGACCCGGACGGTGACGCCATCTCCTTCATCTGGTCCCAGACGAGCGGCACGGGCGTGTCCCTGAGCGCCTCCAACACCGCACGGCCGACCTTCACGGCGGCCCAGGCAGGGGTGTACGTGTTTGCGCTGAACGTGTACGACGGCCAGGCAACCAGCAGCCAGTCCACGGTCACGGTGACCGTGCAGACCGCCGCCGGTCAGGTGACGCTGCTGTCTCCCGCTGACGGGGCCGCATGCTACTCGAGCCCGACCCTGCAGTGGGCCGGCGAAGGCTTCAAGAGCTATGCCGTGTACATCTCCTTCGACGGGAGGAGATTCAGCAAGATCTACAACGGGACCGGCACCTCCACGACCCTCCACACGGTCCTGTGGCGGTGGTTCATCCCGGTCGGCACGAGGGTGACCTGGTATGTGCAGGGCACCACGCCGGATGGACAGGCTGTACTGAGCAATTACCAGACGTTCTTGAGAAGATGAGGATGCCTGTGGCTGACCCCACATGGACGGGGGATGGGCGCACGTGCCCATCCCCTTTTTTCTTGCGCCAGGGCCGCCCGGTCAGGTCGGTTCCCCCGCCTTCTTCAGGCGCGCATACGTCACCAGGTATCCCAGGGCCTCGATGGCCTTGCGCGTGGTGGGATAGAACGGGATACCGTAGTGTTCCGTCAGGGCGCCGAGTCTCCTGACCGATTCCGATGAAGGCCCGTAGGACCATGACACCACGGGCTTCCTCAGGTGGTCCGCCATGTGCCGGAACACGTCCTTGTAGACATCCGGGGAGAGATAGCTGCTGATGTAGGTGTTGAGGTAGATGCAGTCGATGTTGTCGTCTTCCATGAGGACATCGTAACTCTTGATGTAGTAGGAGAAGAGGTCGGCCCCGTTGGCGGCGGAGGCAGGTCCCAGGTCGACGGGGTGGCCCGCCAGGGTGGGGCTGAGGGCCAGGAGCCGCTCCACGCTGCCTTCGCCCAGTTCCCCGAGGACGAGGCCGTTGTCTGCTGCCGCGTCGATGCACTGGATTCCCATGGCCCCCGTCAGGCTGATGATGCCGAGGCGGTTGCCCCTGGGCAGGGGCTGCGACAGGAGTGCCTTGGCGCCCAGCAGCAGGTCCTCGTACTCGTCAACGCGGATGATGCCGGCCTGGCGGAACAGCGCGTCATAGAGGCCGTCCTGGCCCGCGATGCTGCCGGTGTGGGAGGCCATGGCGCGGGCCGCCTCACCGCTCCTGCCTCCCTTCAGGCAGAGGATGGGCTTGTCCCGGGAGATCGTCCTGGCGGTTTCCAGCAGCTCCCGGGGCCTCCGGGTATGCTCGATGTACAGCCCGATGACCTCCGTCTCGGGGTCGCGACCGAGATAGTCGAGGCTGTCCACCTCGTCGATGTCGCACATGTTGCCGAGATCGATGACGGTGCCGATGCCGAAACGGTACTCGTTCAGGGCGACGGCCTGGGGGCCGTACATGCCCGTCTGGGTGATGATCGAGACCCCGCCCCTGGGCGGCAGGTGGTACCCCTTCTCGTAAGGTATCGTGCTGATGCCTGCGTGGGGACGGTAGACGCCCAGGGTGTTCGGCCCGACGATGCGGATGCCGTTTCTCCGCGCGAGGGCGACCATGTCCTCCTGGCGCCGGACGCCGTCCGGTCCGGTCTCGGCAAACCCGTCCGCAATGACCACCGCCGCCGTGATCCCTTTGTCCCCGCAGGCCTGGAGGATCCCGGGGACCGCGCGGTAGGACGTGGCGATGACCGCCAGGTCCACGGGGTTGGGCGCCCGCGCGATATCCGGATAGACCTTCAGCCCGTACACGGACTCCGCGCTGGGGTGGACGGGGTACACCCCGCCCCTGTAGCCCAGGGCCTGCAGTTCCCTGACGACCACCGCACCACCGAAGAACCACCCCTCCATCATGCTCCCGAACACGGCGATGCCGCGCGGCTCGAAGAATGCAGCCAGGTTTCCTGAACGGTTCATCGAGAAGCCCCCCGTCTGAAGTGTAGTGTGACGATACGGGTCAAGCGGCGTCCCGGGTGTTACCGCAATACGTCCTGGGGACGCGCCTGCTCATGTCGCAGGTGACCTCGTAGGGGATGGTCCCGCACCAGGATGCCACCGTCGCCGCGGTGATGGGACCCTGCCCGAACAGGATCACCTCCTGCCCCACGGGGTAGGCGTCATCCCCGAGGTCGACGAGGGTCTGGTCCATGCATATCCTCCCCACCACGGGGTAGTGCTTGCCTGCGATGAGGACGTGTGCGGTGTTGGACAGTGCGCGGGAATAGCCGTCCGCATAGCCCACCGGTATGGTGGCGATGGTGGCGTCGCGTCCGGGCCTGTAGGTCAGGCCGTAGGAGAGGCCGGTGTCCTTTCTGACCCGCTTGACGAACATGATGGCGGTCTTCAGGGTCATGGCCGGCTTCACGTCGAGTTTCCTCGGCATGTTCTCGGCCGGATAGAGTCCATAGCACAGGATCCCCGGCCTGACCATGTCCATGTAGGACTCGGGGTTGTTGATGACGGCCCCGGAGTTGGCCAGGTGGCAAACCCCCGCCTCGATGTTCAGGGATGCGACCCTGTTGGAGAATTCGATGAAATGTCTGATCTGGGATGTGGTGAAGGGGCTCCCCGGTTCGTCGGACACCGGGAAATGGGTGTAGACACCGGCGATCCTGATCTCCTTCAGAGATGCCAGGTGCTCCATGATCACCAGGGTCTTTTCCGGCGGAAGGCCGAGCCTTCCCATGCCCGTGTCGGTCTTGACATGCACGGCAATGGGGCGACCCCACTTCCTGGCGCCCTGGACGAGGGCCTCCACCGGGGCGAGGTCCGCCACGGTGGGGATGAGGTTCTGGGAGAAGACGGCATCCACGTCGTCCTGGCTGCCCGTGATGAGGCCGAAGATCAGGACGGGCAGACTCACGCCTGCCTTCCTGAGCTGAAGCCCCTCCTCGATGCAGCTCACGCCCAGCATGTCCACCAGCGATCGTTCCTGGACGAACCGTCCGACGGTCTCCGCGCCGTGGCCGTAGGCGTCGGCCTTGATGGCCATCATGACGCGGCCTTTCGTGAGCCCCCTGATGAGGCCGATGTTGTGCTTTATGGCCGAAAGGTCGATCTCAACCCGTGTGGGCCGCATGATCCTCCCTAGTCGGCTTTTTTGCGCAGGAACGTGGGGACATTGTAGAGTTCCTGATCGAGCACGCTCTCGTCGACGACCATGCCGAGCTTGATGACCTCCTTCTCTTCCTTCTGCTCTTTCTTGCGCATGAAGGCAGGCCTGCTGTAGTCGATGACCGTGGCGTTCTGCGCATCCCGCATGGTCTGGTGGACCCGCCCCTTGTCAACGCCCGAAGAGAGCACGATGGGCTTGTTGGCGAACCCCGTGGCGACCACGGTGATGGCTATCTGGTCCGCCATGGCCTCGTCGATGACGACCCCCCAGATGATGTTGGCGTCGTCGTGGGCCGCGGCCTGGATCAGCGAAGACGCCTCGTGGATCTCGTTCATGGTGATGGATGGTCCGCTCGTGATGTTGATGAGCAGGCCCTTGGCGCCATGGATGTCCATGTCCTCGAGCAGCGGCGAGCTGATGGCCGCCTGGGCCGCTTCGGCCGCCCGGTTTTCCCCGGTGCCGTACCCGATGCCCATGAGGGCCTTGCCCTTCTCGATCATGACCGCCTTGACGTCGTTGAAGTCGACGTTGACGAGCCCGGTGTTGTTGATGAGGTCCGAGATACCCTTGACCGCGTTGATGAGGATCTCGTCCGCCATCTTGAACGCCTCCAGCAGGGGCACGTTCTTCCCGGCCATGCTCAGCAGGCGGTTGTTGGGGATGACGATGAGGGCGTCCACGTTTTCGGCCAGTTCCTTCTCGCCGGCCTCGGCCTGGGTCATCTTGCGCTTGCCCTCGAAGGGGAAGGGTTTGGTGACCACCGCCACGGTGAGGATGCCCATGTCCTTGGCGACCTGGGCCACCACCGGTGAAGCCCCGGTGCCCGTCCCGCCGCCCATGCCCGCGGTGATGAAGACCATGTCGGTGTCCTCGAGTGTGGCCCGCAGATCCTTCTCGCTCTCCAGGGCGGCGCTCCTGCCGATGTCCGGGCTGCCGCCCGCCCCGAGACCCCTGGTGAGCTTGGCCCCGATCTGGATGCGGCCCGATGACAAGGAGGACCTCAGGGTCTGGATGTCGGTGTTGCACGAGAGGAACTCGACGCCCTTGAGCTGGGCGCTGATCATGTTGTTCACGGCGTTGCAGCCGCATCCCCCCACGCCGATGACCTTTATCTGAGCGCCTGCGCTCTCTACTTTTTCCAATTCAAACATCGTAGCACCCCCCTTGCAGTTAAAAGACTTCCTTAAACCAGCTGATCATTCGCTCCAGAATCCTCTCAAAGACGCCGGTGCCCTTCGGTTTGAAGCTGTACGACGGTTTGCCGGCCTCGTACACGCACAACCCCACCGCGGTGGCGTAGGCGGGACTGTTGACCAGTTCCACCAGTCCCTTCACGCCCCTGGGAAGACCCACCCGCACGGGCATGTGCATGATGCTCTCGGCCAGCTCGGCAACCCCCTCCAGCGAGCTTGCACCGCCGGTGAGCACAAGCCCGGCTGACATCATCTCCGAATACCCCGTGTTCCTGATTTCATTATATGCAAGTTTGAAGAGTTCTTCCACTCTCGATTCAATAATTTCGGCCAGAATTCTCCGGGGCACCATGTTCACCGAGTCGCCGCCCATGGAGGGCACCTCGATCTGCTCATCGCCCGACACCCGGGAGGCGCTCGCGTGGCCGTACTTGATCTTGAGCCGCTCCGCCTCGGCGATGGGACAGCGCAGCCCCACGGCGATGTCGTTGGTGATGTTGTCCCCTCCCAGCGACAGGACCGAGGTGTGGCGGATGGCCCCCTCGTTGAAGACCGCGATGTCCGTGGTCCCGCCGCCGATGTCCATGATGATGACGCCCAGCTGCATCTCGTCGGGCGTGAGGATGGAAGCGGCCGAGGCGATCTGCTGGAGCACGATGTCCTGGAGGCCGAGCCCCGCCTTCTGGGCGCACTTGGAGATGTTGCTCACCGCCGAGACCGACCCTGTGACGATGTGGACCCTGGCCTCCAGGCGCGAACCGGCCATGCCCACGGGGTTCACGATGCCCGAGACGTCGTCCACCGTGAACTCCTGGGGCAGCACGTGGATGATCTCCACCCCGACCGGCTTGGCGAAATCCTTGGCCTGCTCCACGACCCTGCGACGGTCGATCTCGGTGATCTCCTCTCCCTTGATGGCGATCACCGCGCTCGTGCTGATGCCCTGGATATGGCCTCCCGCGATGCCGGTGTAGACTTCATCCACCCGGATACCCGCCATGCGTTCGGCGTCCTCGACGCAGCCCCTGATGGCCTCCACGGTCTGCTCCATGTTGACCACGAGGCCCCGCCTGAGCCCCTTGGACTCGGAGACGCCGAACCCGATGACCTCGAGCTCCCCCGACTCGTTCATCTCGGTGATGAGGCAGCAGATCTTGGTCGTCCCGATATCCAGACCGACGATTATCCTATCCCTCGCTGCCATGGGCGCTCCTGTTCCTCAACACTATTTTGTCGTCGCACCTCAGATCCATAACAGTCCCTTCCGATGGTTTCAGTTTTGCCATGGTCTTCATGGCCCTGTCTACCTTGACCGGGGTCATCTCGCCGAAGACAGTCAGCGTGATCCCGTTCGTGAGCCTTATGTGGACGAGTCCGCCCGGTTCGATGGCGAGATCGTTCAGCGCGAGACCTCTGGCCTGCACGAGCTTCGCCGCGGCGATCGCCCCGCTCAGGACACGGTCCAGCCCCTCCTTCATGTCCTGGCGCGAGAAGTCCTTTGCCCGTATCATGAGGCCGTGGTAGGTGTCCGGGGATGAGATGAACACCAGTCCCTCTTCCGAGATGAGGTAGGGCCTGTCCTTGAGAAAGAGGGTTGCCGCGGGCCTGTGCTCCTCGACGACCACCTCGATGGATGCCGGGACGAAGTTCCTCGAAATGCTCAGATCCTTGATCCACGGGTGCTTCTGGAGCCTCCGGTACGCATCGTTCATGCCCCACGAGAGGATGTTGTCGCCCTGCTCGATGTCCAGGAGGGTGAGCACCTCGTCGGCCTTCACGTGGGAGATCCCCCGGATGTCGATCTGCCTGACGTTGAAAACCGCTGAGTTGGCGATGTAGGCGGCTGCACAGACGGTGATGAGCAGCCCCGATATGCCGAGGCACAGCCACATGGAAAGCCTCAGGACGGTGTTGATCTGCGAGATAGCCTTCTTCTTGGACGGCGTCCTGAATCTCTGCCTGAGATCGCTGAAGTCACTGACCAATGAACTTCACCTCCTCTCTCAGTTCGACCCCGAACCGCTCCTTCACCCGTTCCTTCACCTTCAGGATCAGGTCCTTGATGTCGGAGGCCGTGGCGCAGCGGTCGTTGACGATGAAGTTCGCGTGGATCTCCGACACCTTGGCCCCGCCCACCCGCAGGCCCTTCAGGCCCGCCTGGTCGATGAGGTACCCTGCGGCCCCGTGCGGGGGGTTGCGGAAGATGGAGCCCGAGCTGTACCCGTGCGGCTGGTTGCGCCTGCGGGAAAGGGAGGAGAGCACCGCCCTGCGCACCTCCTCCGGGGAGGACCGTTCAAGCCTGAAGGCGGCCGAGGTGATGACGGCCTTGTCGCCGATGCCGCCGTGGCGGTACCCGTAGTCGAGGTCGGCGGTCTTCACGGTGCGCACACCGGAGGGCTCCACGATCACCAGCTCGGAAACGGCGTCGAGGATGCCCCGCTCGGGCGTCCCGGCATTCATCCAGAGCGCCCCGCCCAGCTGGCCCGGGATGCCGGCCATGAACTCGATGCCGGCCATGCCGTTGCGGATGCTGAAGGAGAGCAGGCGCTTCATGGGGAGCGCCGCGCCTGCGCGCAGCCCTTCCCCGGTGGGTTCCACGAAGCTGAATGCACGGCCGAGCCTGATGACGGGCCTCGTGATGGTGGTGTCCTCGAAGATGGTGTTGGTTCCCCCGCCCAGGACATGGAAGTCCTCCAGTGTCGCCACCAGGGACAGAAGCTCCCCCGTGTCCTCGGGCTCGTAGACGCGCGCGATGGTACCACCGCAGTGCATGGAGGTGACATCGGCTGCACGGACCGCTTCCATCGTCCTCATCCAAGCCTCTCCAGGATCCTGAGCCCCTGGCGCCACACGTCGCCGGCACCCAGGAACACGACGAGGTCGCCCTTCTTGAGCACCTTCTGGAGGGTGCCCGGGATGTCGTCCTTGTCCTCCACGAAGAAGGCGTCGCGGTAGCCGTGGTTCTTGATCTCCTCGAAGAGGCGACGGCCGCTCACGCCCTCGATGGGCTGCTCGGACGCCGGGTAGATCTCGGTCACATAGAGCCTGCCGGCATCGTAGAACGAGTTCACGAAATCATCGAAGAGGTCGCGGGTTCTCGTGTAGCGGTGCGGCTGGAAGACTGCGATGACCCGGCGCTTCGGGAACCCGTTCTTGATGGCGGAGAGCGTCATCCTGATCTCGGTGGGGTGGTGGCCGTAATCGTCCATGACGGTGATGCCCCTCTTCTCGCCGCGCACGTGGCACCGCCGCTGGACGCCCTTGAACTCGTCGAGACCCCGGCGGATCACCTCGAAATCGATGCCGAGCTCGAGGGCCGTTCCCATGGCGGCAAGGGCGTTGAGGCAGTTGTGCTTGCCCGGAACGCCCAGCGAGATCTCGCCGAGCACCGAGCCTTTCCGGTGGGCGGTGAAGCTCGTCTGGAGCCCGCTGAACCGTGGCTCCGTGTACCGGTAGATGGCCTGGGTATGCGATCCGTACGTGATGACCTTGCGCTCGAGCAGGGGCAGGATGTACTGGATGTTGGCATCGTCCAGGCACACCATGTCGAAGCCGAAGAACGGCACCTTGTTGAGGAACTGCACATAGGTATCCCGGATGTCGTCGATGTCCCGGTAGCAGTCCATGTGCTCCTCCTCGATGTTGGTCACCACCGCCACGATGGGCGTCAGCTTGAGGAAGGACCGGTCGCTCTCGTCGGCCTCGGCCACCAGCAGCTCCCCTTCGCCCAGCCGGGCGTTCGAACCGAACATGTCGAGCCTGCCCCCGATGACCGCCGTGGGGTCCTTTCCCGCCATGGCCAGGATGGTGGCCAGCATGGACGTGGTGGTGGTCTTGCCGTGGGTGCCGGCTATGGCGATGGAGAACTTCATGCGCATGAGCTCGGCGAGCATCTCGGCGCGGGGTATCACGGGCAGGGTCCTGGCCCTGGCCGCTGCACACTCGGGGTTGTCGAGTTTCACGGCCGACGAATAGACCACTACCTGGGCGTCTCCGATGTTCTCGGGGCGGTGTCCGATGTGGATCACGGCGCCCAACGACCGCAGGCGCTGCACGGTGTCCGAGTCCGCCACATCCGAACCGCTGATGGTGAAGCCGAGGTTGAGCAGCAGTTCAGCGATGCCGCTCATGCCGATACCGCCGATGCCCACGAAATGGATCCTCGTAATGCCTCTAAACACCCCGTATCTCCCGTGCTATGGCCTCGGCCCCGGCACCCAGGCCGAGGGCCTTCATGTCCTTCGACGCCCGTGCAAGCCCCCCGGGGTCTGCGAGCCTTGTCCTGATCTCGAGGGCGAGCCGTTCGGGCGTCAGCTGGTCATCGGGGATCAGCCAGCCTCCCCCGCGGTCCGCCACGTACCTGCCGTTGACCGTCTGGTGGTCGTCCGTCGCGTGGGGGAAGGGGACCATGATGGCCGGCAGCCCCGCACACGAGAGCTCTGCCAGGGTGATGCCGCCGCAGCGGCTGACCACGAGCCTGGCCGAACGGTATGCCCAGGCCATGTCGTCGATGAAATCCCTCACGTCGACGTTCAAACCCACCTTCTCATAGTGTTCCTTCACCCATGCACAATCCTGCGGGCCGGTCTGATGGATCACGTCCGGCGTCACCCCTTCATCCCTGAGGATCCTCACGGCGCCGGCGGCCGCCCTGTTGACGCTGCCCGCACCCAGGCTGCCTCCCAGGACAAGCAGGCTGTTTCCGCTTCCGTCCGTGCGCATGTCCGTGAGCTCCCTGCGCAGGGGATTTCCCACGAGCCGTGTCCTGGCCGCGGGAAACCTGCCCAGGGCGTCAGGGAACGAGAGGTATACCCGGTGCGCCACGCGGGCCAGGATCCTGTTGGTGAGCCCCGGTATGGTGTTCTGCTCCTGTATGGCGCAGGTGCTGCCCGTGATCCTGCCGGCCAGCACCACCATGCCCGTGACGTAGCCGCCCGTGCCGATGACCCAGTCGGGCCTGAAATCCCTGACGATACGGAGCGCCTTGAGGAACGCCCGGGTGTTGACGAGGACCGCCCCGAGAAGGTTCGTCACGGACTTGCCCTTGATACCCAGCGCAGAGATCCCGATGAAGTCCAGGCCCTTGAGCCCGGCGATCCGCTCTTCCATGCCCCGGTCAGTGCCCACGAAGAGGATGCGCGCACCGGGATCGCCGGTAACGATGGCCTCGGCGATGGCCACTGCCGGCATGATGTGGCCCCCTGTTCCCCCGGCCGTGACGAGCACCTTCACAGGCGGGCCCTCCTCGACACCGACAGGATCACCCCGCAGATGCACATGGTGCTGAGCAGGGCGGAACCGCCGTAGCTGAAGAAGGGCAGCGCGATGCCGGTGGTGGGCAGCACGGACAGGGCGACGCCCATGTTGAGGACCGCCTGGAGCCCCACGAGGCACACCGACGCGATGACCAGGTGGTACCCGAAGGAGTCGTTGGTGGCCAGGGCGATGGAGAAACCCCTCCATATCCAGACGCCGAAGAGGGCCGCGACGAGGAGCACGCCGATGAACCCGAGTTCCTCGCCCACGACGGCCAGGATGAAGTCCGTGTGCGGCGCCGGCAGGAAGAACAGCTTCTGGGTTCCCTCCCCGAGGCCCGACCCGAAGAGCCGGCCGTTGGCGAAACCCACCATGGCCTGAATGATCTGGTAGCCGATGCCGAGCATGTCGTCCCAGGGGTTCACGAAGGCCTTGAGCCGGGCGAAGCGGTATGGCTCCAGGACCATGGCCGCGATGCCCAGCGGCAGGACTCCCCCGATCAGCGCGAGCAGGTGCTTGATGCGCATGCCCGCCATGAAGAGCATCATGACGGACCAGATGCCCAGGGCTGCAGCAGTGCCGAAGTCCGGCTCGATGAAGATGAGCAGGCACATGGGTGCCACGATGGCGAGGACCGGCAGAGGCCCTCTGGCGAAGTCATCCATGTGTCGGGCCTTCCGCGAGAGGTAGCTCGCCACGAAGAGGAGGAGGGCCAGCTTGGCGAGTTCGGAGGCCTGGACAACGGCAGGGCCGATGCCGACCCACCTCCTGGAATGCCCGCCCGAGTGACCGATGACCGGGACGAAGCAGAGCACCAGGGCGAGGGCGCTGCCCGCCAGGGCGAACAGGACCAGCCTGCGGTTGCAGAGCCTGCGGTAGTCGACGGCCATGATGCTCATCATGGCCACGGTGCCCAGCACCACGTGGAACAGGTGCTTCTTGGTCATGGTGATGCCGTTCCCGTAGAGTTCCTTGGACACGAAGTAGCTCGAGGAGAATATCATCACCGTGCCCAGCACGAGCAGGGCCATGGTGGCGAGAAAGAAGACGACGTCGAAGTCTATCTCGCGGGTCTGTTCTGCAAGATGCCACGTACGCATTCCTGGAACACCTTTCCCCTGTGAGCGTAGCTGTTGAACATGTCGAAGCTCGCGCAGCCCGGGCTCAGGAGCACCACATCCCCCGGTTCGGCGCTCGCGTATGCCAGGTTGACCGCCTCGTTCATGTCGCGGGCGTTCTCGCACGCCACGATCCCGCTGATCTCGCCGGATATGCGCCCTGCGGCCTCGCCGATGACGTAGGCCTTCCTGATGGTCCGGTGATGCCTCCGGGCGATGTCGGAGAAGTCACCGCCCTTGTCCTTGCCGCCGAGGATGAGCAGGACCTTCGAACTCAGGGTGGCCAGGGCCTTGTCCAGGGCGCCGACATTGGTCGCCTTGGAGTCGTCGATGAAGGTGATGCCGTCGATGGTCCGGACGTGCTCGAACCGGTGGTGGATGACCCTGAAGCCGAGGAACACCTCCTCCATGACCTCGCAGGACACGCCGAGGAACCTCCCGGCCAGGGCCGTGGCCAGCATGTCCTCGATGACGCCGCCGCCGATCTTCTCGGGCGGCGGGACCCGTGGGCCCTCCCCGGCGATGGAGCCCGTGAAGACGATGCGTGCGTCCCGGACATAGGCGCCGTCACCCGATGTGGGGTGGTGCATGGAGAAGACCACCCTTCGCGCCCGCACGGCGACGTCCTTCAGATACGGGTCGTCGTCGTTGACGAAGGCGAGGTCGCTCTCGGTCTGATTCTCGAAGATCCTGAGCTTGTAGTACACGTAGTCTTCCATGCTGCCGTACCGGTCCAGGTGGTCCGGGGTGATGTTCATGCATATGGCGATGTAGGGCCTGAAGTGCTCGATCCACTCGAGCTGGAAGGAGCTGATCTCGGCCACCACATAGGCCGGGTCCGCGTCCACCAGGGAGATGAGCGGCGGCGATATGTTCCCCCCTATGCCTGCATTGAGCCCCTGGGCGGCGAGGATCCTGTGGATCAGGGTCGTGGTGGTGGTCTTCCCGTTCGTGCCCGTGATGCCGACGAGCCTGCCCGACAGGAGGCCCGATGCCACCTCGATCTCGGAGAGCACCTTGCCGGCGCGCCCGAGCAGGGGGTGGTGGCGGGGGACTCCGGGGCTCGGTATGACGAGATCCGCCCATGCCAGGTCCTCCTCCGTCAGGAGGCTCACCGGCATGCCCGGCATGGACTGCGGCAGTCTTTCGTCCACGAGTCTCACCTCGTGTCCCCTGCCCGCCATGACGCGGGCGGTCGTGACGCCGGTGATCCCCGTTCCCCACACCACTATGCGCACGCCTTGAGTCCCTCCAGTCTCTGTTGGATCTGCAGGATGAGCGTTGCCACGACCTGGTCCTCCTGCTCCTGGTAGACCGCCAGGAGCGCCTGGAGATGATCAATCGCCTCAACAGCACTCTGCATGGGCCTCACCTCAGCTTCAATGTCGATATGGCGACCATTGCAAGGAATATGGAAATGATCCAGAACCGCACGATGATCTTGGGCTCCGGCCAACCCTTCAGCTCGAAATGGTGATGGATCGGTGCCATGCGGAAGATCCGCTTCCCGTTGGTGAACTTGAAGAAGCCCACCTGGACGACGACGGACACCACCTCCATGAAGAAGATGCCGCCGACGATGAGCAGGAGCATCTCCTGCTTGGTCATGACCGCCACGGCACCCAGGATGCCGCCCAGGCTCAGGGAGCCCACGTCGCCCATGAACATCTGGGCCGGGTACGAGTTGTACCACAGGAACCCCATGCCGGCCCCCACCAGCGCGCCGAGAAAGACGCTCAGCTCGCCGACGCCCGGTATGAAGGGGACCTGGAGGTAGGCGGCCGCCTTGAAGTTGCCGGTGACGTAGGCGAACAGGATGTAGGTTGCCGCCGCGATGGTGCAGGGGCCGATGGCCAGGCCGTCGAGACCGTCGGTGAGGTTGACGGCGTTGGCGGTGCCCACGATGACGACCATGACGAAGGGTATGTAGAGCGGCCCGAGATCGAGGCTGAAGCGCTTGAAGAACGGTATCGTGACGGAGTCGTCGAATCCGGGTGTGGTCATGAGCGCCAGGCCGACCGCCGCCGCCACCGCGAACTCCACCAGGAGCCGCAGCCTGCCGGGAAGTCCCCGCATGTTGCCCTTGACGGTCTTGACGTAGTCGTCGATGAACCCCAGCCCCGCATAGGTGACGAGGATGGCCGTGACCAGCCACACGTAGACGTTGAACGGGTCGGCCCACATGAGGGTGGAGAAGACGATGGCGCAGGCGATGAGGAGACCGCCCATGGTCGGCGTGCCCGACTTGCCCTTGTGGGTGTCGGGGGTGTAGCCGTTGATGCGTTCCTTCAGCCTCAGGCTGGACATCTTCTCCATGAACCACGGGCCGAGCAGCAGCGTGATGAGCAGCGCCGTGATGGTGGCGTAGATGGTGCGGAAGGTGATGTACTTGAAGACATTGAAGGCGATGAAGGTGGTGTGGAGGGGGTAGAGGAGGTAGTAGAACATCCTATGCCACCGCCTTGAGCTGGTTGACCACCTGGTCGAGCTTGAGGGCGCGGGACGCCTTGACGAGGACCATGGCGTCCTTGTCGAAGAGGTCCTGGAGGTTGTACAGGATCTCGTCCATCTTCTCGACCGGGTGGATGGCCTCGGTCTGCATGCCCTCAGCCCGGGCCGCCTGGCAGACCACCCCGGCCATGTCGCCGATGCATATGAGCCGGTCGAGACGGGCGAGAGCCACCCACCTGCCCAGCTCCTCGTGCCAGAACCGGGCGTCCTGGCCGAGCTCGAGCATGTCGCCGAGCACCGCCACCTTGATGGCGTGGGGAGAGTCCACCAGCATGGACAGCGCCGCCTTCATGGACGCAGGGTTCGCGTTGTAGCAGTCGTTGATGATGGTGAGGTGGTCCGAGACGATGATCTCCGAGCGCATGCCCGGGAATTTCGCCTGCCTGACGCCCCCGGCGATGAGCTCCGGGTCGATGTTCAGGGCCACGGCACAGGCGCAGGCACCCAGCGCGTTGACCACGTTGTGCATGCCGGGCAGCGGCACGTGGGTACGGATGATGGTCCCGGCCAGGTCGATCTCGACGTCGCTCCCGTCGAGCCCCCGGTGGTCGATGTGGACGAGCGTGACGTCGGCGTCACCCTTGTGGGAATAGGTGATGAGCTGGAGGTGTGCGGGGACCTCCACCTTGTCCATGTGCTCCAGGCTCGGGTTGATGACGGCCATGCCGCACTTGGCCGTGTTCCTGAAGATGGCCTGCTTCTCCTTGATGATGCCCGAGATGCTCCGCAGGCCGTTGAGGTGGACGGGGTTGATGTTGGTGATGATGGAGACCTGGGGCTTCGTGATACAGGAGAGCCGGTCGATCTCGCCGAACCGGCTCGTGCCCATCTCGATGACCGCGAACTCGTATCCCGGGCCGAGCTCCATCAGGGCGAGCGGGACGCCGATGAGGTTGTTGTAGTTCTTCTCGGTCTTCAGGCACGGGCCCTGCAGCGACAGGATGGACGCGCAGAACTCCTTGACCGTGGTCTTGCCCGTGGAGCCCGTGACGCCCACGATGGCGGTGTCGTACCAGCTCCTGACGCCCGAGGCGATATCCCCGAGGGCCTGAAGGGTGTCCTCCACGGAGATGATGACCGTCCCGTTGCGGGGGATGTCCTCCATGACCACGACCCCGGCAGCCCCCTGGCCGACGGCCTTGTCGATGAAGGCATGGCCGTCGAACCGCTCACCGCGGAGCGCCACGAAGAGCTCTCCCCCCCCGATGCTCCTGGAGTCGGTGGAGACGCCGGAAAAGACCGTGTCCACGTCCCCGGCGATGATGCACCCGTCGGTGAAGGCCGCCACATCCCGTGCGCTGATCCTCATTGCCCGTCTCCCTCCCCCAGGCACTGCCGGACGCACGAGCGGTCGTCGAAGGCGATCCTCGTGGTGCCGATGATCTGGTACCCCTCGTGGCCCTTGCCCGCGATGAGCAGGCAGTCGCCGGGGCTCATCTCCCGGATCGCCCTGCAGATGGCCCGGGCGCGGTCGGGTTCCACGACGATGGTCGTCCTGTCCGGGATGCCCGTGAGGATCTCCTCGATGATGGCAAGCGGCTCCTCGGTGCGGGGGTTGTCCGAGGTGACGATGGCGAGGTCCGCGCGCGAGGCGGCGATGGACCCCATGATGGGGCGCTTGGTGCGGTCCCTGTCGCCGCCGCAGCCGAACACGGCCAGGAGCCTGCCCCGGGTGAAGGCCCGGGCGTTCCTCAGGACCGTGTCCAGGGCGTCCGGCGTGTGGGCATAGTCCACGATGATGTTCAGGCCTTTCGTGTTGGCCACCGGTTCCATCCTGCCCGGCACCCCCTCGAGGGCCTCGACGCCCTTCCGTATGACGTCGTTGGCGACGCCCATGGCCTGGCAGACGCCGACGGCGGCCATGATGTTGTACGCGTTCATCTCTCCACGGAGGCTGCTCCTGGCGGCGAGCCGGCCCCGGGGGCTCTCGAGCTCCAGGACCAGGCCGGTTGCCGAGTTGTCCATGGACACGGGGCGGATGTGAGCGCCCGGCCTGAACCCATAGGTGAGGGCGCCCTCGAGCTCGCCGGCGAGGCGCTTGCCGTAGGGGTCGTCCGTGTTCAGGACCGCACGGCCCTCGAGGTGCTCCGAGAACAGCCTCTTCTTGGCCAGGAAATAGGTCTCCATGTCCCGGTGGTAGTCGAGGTGGTCCTGAGAGAGGTTCGTGAAGAGGCCGTACCGGAAGGCGAGGCCCGAGACGCGGTCCTGGTCCAGGGCGTGGGAACTCACCTCCATGATGCAGACCTCCACGCCGTGTGACCTCATGGTGTCCAGCGTCTCGAAGAGATCCACCGGGCCCGGCGTGGTCAGCGAGGAGGCGATCTCCCTGCCGAGGTAGCGTGCGTTGATGGTGCCTATGACGCCGCAGGCCCTCCCCGCCCGGTCGAGAACCGACTCGATGAGATAGGTGGTGGTGGTCTTCCCGTTGGTCCCCGTGATCCCGACCATGACCACCTCGGCTGCCCGGGGATAGAGCGCGTTCAGGATCGCCGGGAGGGCGGCCCTGGTGTCGGGAACGCGCAGGACCGTCGCATCCGCGGCATCGACCGGATGGCCGGCGTTGCAGATGACGAGGCGCGTCCCCCGGGCGACGGCGTCCGCGATGAACCGGTGCCCGTCCGTGACGCTCCCCTTGAGCGCGATGAAGGCGTCCCCCTCCCGGACACGTGTGGAATCGGCCCTGAGGGCGGAAAAGGTCCTGTCGGGGCCGGACCTGTCGGCTTCGGGGAGTATGCGCAGGAGGTCGGACGACGTCATCCTCTGCCCTCCCTGGTGGCTATCGTGATGTTCGGACTCAGATCCATGATGCTTGCGCACTGCAATACAATGTCCTTGAACAAAGGGCAAGCGACGATGCTCGCGTAGTAATAGGGGCGGGGTTCGTTGATGCACACGAGCATGGTCATCCTCGTCTTGCCAGTGGCGTCTATGACGCCGCCGATGAACGAGGAGATGTAATCGCCCTCCGCGTAGGCACCGGTGAGGTGGTCGACCTTCTGGGCCGTGCCGGTCTTTCCGAAGATCTGGAAGGTGGGCAGGGCGGCCGACTCGCCGGTCCCCCCCTTGACGGTGACGGTCTTCATCACGGCGACGACCTGGTCGCTCGTGGCCTGGGACAGGACCCTGCGCATGATGGTGGGCCTGAACTCCTCGACGGTGCTGTTCTTGGCGTCGGTGATGCGCCCGACGAGATGGGGTTTCATGATCATGCCGCCGTTGACCATGGCATTGAAGGCCGTCATGAGCTGGATGCCGGTGACCGCGAACCCCTGGCCGAAGGCTATCGTGGCCTTGTCCACGCTGGTCCAGGAACCCGGTGGTCTCGTGATGCCCGAGGGCTCGCCGGGGAAGTCGATCCCGGTGGGCTCGAGCAGGCCGAAGGCCTCCATGCACGCGTGCATGTCGCTGGAACGGACGGGGTCCATGAGCTTCGCCATGCCGATGTTGCTGCTGTACTTGATGATGTCGCTCACCGGGAGCCAGCCGTACTTCTCGTGGTCGTGGATGGTGACCCGGTGGAAGGTGAAGGCGCCGTTCTCGCAGAAGATGCTCCTGGACATGCCGAAGGACTTCTTCTCGAGGCCCCACGACACCCACAGGGGCTTGATGACGGACCCCGGTTCGAAATTGTGGGTGATGGCCATGTTCGCGTGTCCGGCCAGGTGGCGGTAACTGCCCCTGTTGGGGTCGAAGCTGGGATACGACGTCAGGGCCAGGATCTCGCCCGTGGCCGGGTTCGAAATGATGACGAAGCCCGACTGGGCCCGGTTGTCCGATACCGCCTTCTTCAGGCCCTGGAATGCGATGTGCTGTATCCTCCGGTCGATGGTGAGCCAGAGCGTGTTCCCGTCGTTGACGGTCTCGGGCTGCAGTCCCCTGGCGTAGATGATCCTGCCCATGCCGTCGCGGTGTACGCCGATCTTGCGCTCCTTGCCCTTGAGGAGGCCGTCGTACTGGAGCTCGAGCCCCTCGAGCCCCTTGCTGTCGACGCCGACGAAGCCGACGAGGTTGGCCAGGGACTCGCTTTCCGGGTAGAAACGCTTGGCCTCGTCGTAGAAGCCTACCCCCTTTATGTCGAGGGCCTTGACGGCTGCCACCTCGTCCGGCGTGACCTGCCGTTTGACCCACACGAAGTAGCGCTTCCCCCCGAGCTTCTTCTCCAGCGCCCTGCGGTCGATGCGCAGCGCCTTTGCGAGGTGCCGGGCGGCATCCCGGCGGTTCTCGATGATCCGCGGGTTGGCGGCTACGGACTTCACGTCGAGGCTGACGGCAAGCGGCTGGCCGTTGCGGTCGAAGATGGTCCCCCGATGGGGGCTGAGCTCCACGGCGTGGTCGAACCGTTTGTGGGACTTCTCGATGATGAGGGCCGGGTTGACGACCTGGAACTCGAAGGCCCGGGCGCTTACCAGGCCGAGCATGGCGAGGAGCACGAACTGGATGAACCTTATTCGTCCAGCCATACGTGCACCACCTGCTCGGGCTTCGGGGTACCCAGCCCGAGGTCTCTGGCCGCTATGAGCTCGAGCCTCTTCGGGCTCTTGAGCGTGGAGATCTCGATACGCAGCGCCTTGTTCTCGGACACGAGCCGTTCCTTGAGCGCCTGTTCCTCGGAGAGCGAGTAGCCCAGTTCGGTGACCATGTGCCGCGACCACACGTGGAGCATGGCCCAGACACTCAATGTCAGGAGCATGATCATGCAGAAGGGGAACGCCCGAGCCGGGTCGATCCTTCTCATGAGACCCTCCGGGCCGCACGCAGCTTGGCGCTCCTGGCCCGGGGGTTGCACCGGACCTCCTCATCGCATGCCAGGACAGGCTTCTTCGTGATCCGCCTCAGGGGTACCACCGGGGCTTCCCGCTGCAAAGGAAGCCCCGGCCGGTGAAGGAGGGTGGCCGTGTGGCCGGCGAAAAACCGTTTCACGATGCGGTCCTCGAGCGAGTGAAACGAGATGACCGCGAGCACGCCGCCTTCGGCCAGCAGGGCCGAGGCCTTGGGCAGGAACGTCTTCAGGTTGTCGAGCTCGGCATTGACCTCCAGGCGGATCGCCTGGAAGGTCCGCGTCGCCGGGTGGATCCTCGCGGGCCAGAACCGCCTCGGAATGGCCCGGCCGACGATGTCCGCCAGCTCCTGCGTGGTCTTGACTGGCCGCGACTCGACGATGCGTCTGGCGATCCTGCGGGCGAAGCGCTCCTCGCCGTATTCGCGGATGATGCCCGCGAGGAGCTCCTCGTCGTAGGCGTTCACCACGTCGTGTGCGCTCAGGCCCCCATCGCGGTCGTACCGCATGTCCAGCGGCCCCTGCCCCTGGAACGAGAAGCCCCTGGCCTCGTCGTCGAGTTCCCCCGACGACATGCCGAGATCCACGAGGACCCCGTCGAGGCTCACCCAGCCGAGGCGGTCGCAGATGTCGTCGATGGAGGCGTAATTGGCGTGGAAGAGATGGGTTCGGGGGTGAAAAGGCGTCAGCGCCTGCGAGACCCTCGTCAGAGCGTCGCGGTCGAGGTCGCACCCGGCGAGTTCGCCCGAGGGTGAGCATGCATCGAGGATGGCCATGGCATGACCCCCGTCGCCGAGGGTCCCGTCGAAGTATCTTCCGCCGTCGACCGGCACCATCACCTCGAGGACCTCCTTGAGAAGTACGGGGACATGCTTCATCGTCCTACACGCCGATACTGGCAAGCCCCTCGCGCAACTTCTCGGAGTCTATGAGCGCCTCCTCCATGTCTTTGTCATACGTGTCCTTGTCCCAGATCTCGATGCGGTCGACGAGGCCGACCACCAGGCACTTTTTCCTGAGACCCGCATAATCGCGCAGACTCGACGGGATGAGGATCCTGCCCTGCGCATCGAGGGGGCATTCCTCCGCCGATCCCACGACATGCCGCTTGAACACGATATCCACCTTCTTCACCATGGAAAGGCCTGCGGCCATCTTCTCCATCTTTTCCCACTCGTCCGGAGTGAACACCCACAGGCAGGGATCGATGCTCTTGGTCACGATCAGGACGTTCGCGCCCCACTCGCTCAGGAAATCCCTGAATTTGGACGGGATGCTGAGCCTCCCCTTCTCATTGATGGTGTTTACGTAATGCCCCTTGAGCACCGCTACCCCCTCACGTGGTTGACACAAAATGACACTTTATGCCATATAGATTAATAATATAGTAAAGTCAACATGAAGTTGTCCCATGATGGATTAATTATATCTCGAGAAATCATGATGATAAATGAATATTCAAATGGGGAAAAAAGTGTCACATACAGGTGAGATTTCTCTGGATGTTTTGGGAGGCATTGGCTATATGGGTTCCATGGATACGGACGGCCTCCGCGAGATCCTCGAGATGCTGCCCACCGGTGTCATGCTGGCCGAAGACGACGGCAGCGTGGTCTTTGCCAACAGGGCGGCCCTCGACTACCTGGGCATAAGCGCCGCCGCCCTGAAGGACATCAACGTCGACGGCCTCATCGAGCGTGACCTGTCCAGGAAGGAGACCATGATCCGGACCAAGGGGAACGACCGCCTCACGCTGCGGCTGAGCAAACACCCCCTGAAGGACGGGAAATCCGCCGTGTTCCTGACCGACATCACCGAGATCCACAGGCTCCAGAGCGAGATACTCAAGATGGACAAGCTCGCGTCCGTCGGTGAGCTCACGTCGGGCATCGCCCACGAGATCAGGAACCCACTGGCCGGGATCAAGACCACGGCCCAGGCGCTGAACGAGGAGCTGGGAGCGGGGGATCACCGCAAGGCGTACGTCTCCCGGATCATCGGCGAGATCGACCGGCTGAACAGGCTGCTGCTCGGTTTCTTCGACTTCGCCAGGCCCCGGGAGCTCTCCATCGCCACCTGCGACCTCTCGAAGATCGTAGAGAACGCGGTGTACATGGTCAGGGACACGGCCCGCGAGAACCACGTGGAGATCATCGAGTTCCACCCGCCCACGAAGACGAGCGTCAGGGCCGACCCCCACATGATCCAGCAGGTCCTCATGAACGTGTTCATCAACGCGATCCAGGCCATGGAATTCGGGGGGCGCATGGAGGTCAACCTCGCCGAGCGGGACGGCAGGGTCGAGATCATGGTCTCGGACACGGGCAAGGGCATCCCCGACAACGTGAAGGGGAGGATCTTCGATCCCTTCTTCACCACCAAGCACAAGGGGATCGGGCTGGGCCTGTCCATCACGTACCGGATCGTCAAGCTGCACGGCGGGGACATCACCTTCGTGTCGAACCCCGGGGGGACGACCTTCATCATCACCCTGCCGAAGGATTCGGGCGCGATCGGGTGAGAAGGGCGGGCCGTCTTCCGTGACGCCGGGGCAAACGTAAAGCAAGGAGGTTCATCGATGCCGGGATTAACATCGAGCGCATACGCAGCGAGCGCACAGTTCAGGGGCAACATCGGCACCATGATCGTCGACGCCGATCCCGTGGTGAAACTGGTGCTGCTCATCCTGTTCGTCTTCTCCATATTCTCGTGGGGCATCATCGTCCAGAAGTGGATCCTGCTCTCCAGGGCGAGGAAAAGGTCCTCCGGCATCCTCGAGACCGCCGCCCGGGCGGGAAGCCTGTCCAGGCTCAAGGAGGCCGCGGAAAAGGCCGGCGACTGCCCGGTGGCGCACATGTTCGAGGAGGGTCTCGACGAGGTGACCAGGCTCTCCGGCAAGACCGGCTCGCTCAACCAGGTCATGCTCGTCAACGTCGAGGCCAGGCTCGGCAATGCCAATGCCCGGCAGACCATGAACCTCTCGTACGGCCTGGGGTTCCTCGCGAGCATCAGCAACGCGAGCCCCTTCATCGGGCTGTTCGGAACGGTGTGGGGCATCATGGACTCCTTCAGGCATATCGCGCTCATGGGTTCGGCCAACCTCGCCACCGTGGCCCCGGGGATATCCGAGGCGCTCATCGCCACCGCGGCAGGCCTTTTCGTGGCCATCCCGGCGGTGCTCTTCTACAACTATTTCAACAGCCTGGTCACGGTGGCGTCGGGCCAGATGGACCAGTTCCAGGTGGACTTCGTCAACGCCCTGCGCAGGGGGATGCTCCATGCAGACAACTAAGCCCCGGAGCTTCATGTCCGACATCAACGTGACGCCGTTCGTGGACGTCATGCTGGTGCTCCTCATCATCTTCATGGTCTCGGCCCCCATGATGAAGGAGGGGATGAAGGTCGATCTCCCCGAGGCGGAGGCACGGGCCTTGGGCGAGAGCCAGGACCTGGTGATCACCATCGGTAGCGACAGGGTCATCGACATCAACGGGTCGCCGGTGGAGCTGGACCGCCTCGAGCTCATCCTGGGACAGGTCAGGGAGCAGCGGTCCATCGACGCGGTGTACCTCCAGGCCGACAAGGGCATACCGTACGGCTTCGTCGTCCAGGTCATGTCCCTCATACGCTCCACCGGCCTGACCAAGATCGGCCTGGTGACCCAGCCGCCGGCACCCAGCGGCCAGTAGCACGAGGCAGGATGGTCCGTTTAAGGAAATTCGTCATCATATCCCTGGCCTGCCACCTGGTGCTCATCCTCGCCATGGTGGAAGTCGACTGGGGCGGCAGAACGTTCGACCCCGCGGCGGTCTACGAGGTAGCCATCGTCGCCGGGGTCCCTGCCGCCGGCGGCGGGGCGGGCTCGCCGGAGAGCGCGCCCGCGCCCCAGGGGAAGCGTTTCGTGTACACCCGGGGCGCCAAGGCCCCGTCCATCAGCGAGATAGGCAAGGAGCAGGGCGGAAAGGACCACGCCCCGGAGTTCTCTCCCTCCGACATCAGGCCCGAGGCGCCCGTGGCGTCCCCGGACATGCCCGACGCCGCGAACCTCATCCGGGGCCAGGCCAGGGGGGCGGCAAGTGGTCCGGCCCGCGGCCCTGCCGGGGGAACCGCCTCGGAGATAGCCCTGTGGAAGTCACGGGTGCGGGGCATGGTGGAGTCCCTCTGGCGGACGCCGCCGGAGATCGAGCAGATGGACGCCTCCCTGCAGACGACCTACCTGCTCAGGGTCGGGCGGGCCGGGGAACTCCTCCAGAAGAAGCTCCTCGTATCCTCCGGGAATGTCCCCTTCGACCGTTCCGTCCTCGTGGCGCTCGGCAGGATCGGCCGCTTCCCGCAGCCGCCCCTCGTTCTCATCGCGGGAGAGGATTGGGTCGAGGTCACCATGTCGTTCACGCCCCCGAAAGGAGTGCTGCAATGAAAAGATACCGGATGTTTATCCTTGTCGCGGTGGTTCTCGCGCCCTGCATGCTGCGGGCCCAGCAGGTCCACATAGACGTCGAGGCGAGCGAGTTCCGCAAGATGAGGGTCGCCATGCCCGCCTATGCCGGGCCCGGGGACCTGACCGGGCAGCTGTGGACCGTCTGTGCCAGGGACTTCGCCATCACGGGCCTCTTCGAGGTCATAGCGCCCCAGGGCTACGTCAACCCGGGCCCGCTCGGCGAGATACAGCCCGGGTCCCTGAAGGACTGGACCCTCATCGGGGCGGACTACGTGGTCGCGGCAACGGTTTCCCGCCAGGGGCAGACGGTCCTGTTCAGGGTCCAGATGATCGAGATCAGCACCGGCAACGTCATCGAGCGCACGACCTACACGAGCGGCCTGCAGACCATGGAGCGGGCGGTCCACGCCTTCATGAACCACATGCTCAAGGAGAAGTTCGCTCTCGCCCCCCTGTTCTCGTCAAAGATCGCGTGCATCAAGAAGGTGAAGGGCGCAAAGCAGCTCCACGTCATGTGGTGCGACGGCACCGGCGGCACCACCATCAAGGGGGGCGGCAGCCTCGTGCTGAATCCCGCATGGTCGCCCGACGGGAAGAGGATCGCCCTGGTGACCTACTACCGGAACAACCCCGACCTGTACGTCTTCGACACGGTCTCCTTCCGGCTGAACCTCCTGGCCGGGCTCAAGGGCATCAACATCACGCCCGCCTTCGATCCGGGGGGAACCAGGCTCGCCGTGACCCAGTCCAGCGACGGCAACCCGGAGATCTACCTGATGAACCTGGACGGTTCGGGCAGGACCCGCCTCACCAACAGCTGGGCCACCGACACCTCGCCCTCCTTTTCCCCCGACGGCAGGAGCGTGGTTTTCTGCTCCTCGAGGGCCGGCAACCCCCACATCTTCCTCCTCGACCTGGCCACCCGGAAGGTGACCCGCCTGACCTACGAGGGGAAGTACAACACCGAGCCGGTCTTCTCGCCCAGGGGCGACCTGGTGGCCTTCTCGCACCTGGCCGGTGACGGCAAGTACCGTATCGGCCTGGTGAGGCCCGACGGGTCGAAGTTCAGGGTGCTCCCGGGCTCGGGCCTGTCAGACGAGGCCCCCGCGTTCTCGCCGGACGGCAGGCTCATCGCCTTCGCAGCCGCGAACGGGAATATCTACGTGACGGACCTCCTGGGCATGGCGGCGGTCCCCGTGACGACCGGGGGCGGTTTTTCCGAGCCCGCCTGGTCGCCGTTCCTGAAATAACGAGATTCATGCTTGACCTTACCCGGTGTTGGGTTAGAGTACAGATATCTTCACAAGGGAGAGGAGACGGATATGAGAAACAGGAGTCTTGTTCTGTGTTCCATGATCGCCATCGGGGTTGCCCTCATGCTGACGGGGTGCCCGAAGAAGACGCTTCAGCCCGCCGCCACCGAGGTGTCGCAGCCCCGGCCGCCTGAAGCCACGGCCCCGACGCCCGGCGAACCCACCATGCAGATGGAAAGCGGCGTGGCCGGCACGTCCGGGACGGCACCGCTTTCGTCGGCCATCGAGCAGGCACGGGCGGCCTTCGAGGGCGGCGACGTCTATTTCGAATACGACAGCTTCGACCTGACCGCCCAGGCAAAGCAGGTGCTCGCCGAGAAGGCGGCCTTCCTCAATGCCCACCCGGGCATAAAGGTCTCCGTCGAGGGGCACTGCGACGAGCGCGGGACACAGGAGTACAACCTGGCCCTGGGAGAGCGGCGGGCCAAGGCCGCCCAGGAGTACCTGGTCTTCCTCGGCATCAACGCCCAGCGGCTGTCCACCGTCAGCTACGGTGAGGAAAGACCCGTCGACCCTGCCGGCAACGAAGAGGCCTGGGCCAAGAACAGGCGGGCCCATTTTGTCATCACGCAGGGGTAGCGCGCCATGAAGCGGCTCATCGTCATATCCATGGCAGTGCTTCTCCTGGGCGGGTGCGCGACGCAGCGCGACCTGGACACGCTCAAGTTCCAGGTGGACACCCTCCAGTCACGGCTGAACATGAACGAGAACAAGCTCAACGAGAAGGAGAAGGTCATCGACCAGAGCCTCAAGCAGCAGGGTGAGCTCCTCAACAAGTACTCCGAGCTGCAGAACGAGCTCTTCTCCCTGCGGGGTTCCATCGACGACCTTTCCGCCTCGGCGGGGCTCACCCCGGGCGGCGGCGGCGAGTCGCGGATCGCCCTGCTGGAGAAGGACGTCCAGTCCCTCAAGGACGCGATCCAGGGGAGGAGACCGGCCGGAGCAGGCCTCCAGAAGTCGCTCTTCGATGCCGGCATGGAGAAGTTCAGGACCGGCCTCTTCGCCGAGGCCATGCAGGATTTCAAGACCTACCTCGGTCAGAACCCCGACCCGGCCCTGGCCGGCGACGCCTATTTCTACATGGGGGAGTCGCTCTTCGCCCTGACCCGGTACGACGACGCCATCCTGAGCTACGACACGGTGGTGAAGAAGTACAAGGACAGCGCGAAGGTGGCTGAGGCACTCTACAAGGAGGGGCTGTCCTTCGTGAAGATGGGCGACCGGGAGACCGGCGAGCTCATCTGGCAGCAGCTCATCAAGGACCACCCGGACTCGGAGGCTGCCGGCAAGGCGAAGGAGGGCATGAAGAACCCCGGTGCGGGGAAGGGGTAGGGCCGACCCCTGCGGTGTGTACTTTTTGTCTCGGATTGCCGATGGATGGTGTGTGTGCGGTGATGCACGAGGGTACGAATCCATCCGGTCCGGTGACCATGTTTATGCGCATGAACGAAAGGGGTTTCGATGAAGATCAGATCCTTTAGGGTGATCCCCACCCTGCCCGAGACGCTCAACCCGATCCTCCAGCTCGCCTACAACGTCTGGTACTGCTGGAACCACAAGGGCCTGCGGCTCTTCCAGCACATGGACCGGGACCTCTGGGAGGAGACCGGCCACAACCCGGTGGACATGCTCTCCCGCATCTCCCAGGGCAGGATCATGGATCTCATGGAGGACGAGGGCTTCCTGTCCCAGATGAAGAAGACCCACGGGGAGTTCGAGGACTACATCAAGGAGAAGGGCGTCTATTCCTTCCTGCTGGCCCAGCCCATCGACTTCACCATCGCGTACTTCTCCATGGAGTTCGGCATCACCGAGAGCCTGCCCATCTACTCGGGCGGCCTCGGCGTGCTGGCGGGCGACCACCTCAAGAGCGCCAGCGACCTGCGGCTGCCGCTGACCGGCATCGGGCTGCTCTACAAGCACGGCTACTTCACCCAGTACCTGAGCTGGGACGGGTGGCAGCAGGAGGAGTCCACCAACAACGACTTCTACCACATGACCCTCATGCTCGAGCAGGGCACCGACGGCAAGCCGGTCAAGATCTCGGTGAGGATGGCGGAGCGTGAATGCGTGGCACAGATCTGGAGGTGCCGGGTCGGGCGCGTGCCGCTGTACCTCCTGGACACCAACATCGAGGAGAACCACCCCGACGAGCGCAACATCACGGGCGGCCTCTACGCAGGCAACCAGGAGGACCGCCTCCGGCAGGAGATCCTGCTGGGCATGGGCGGCATGCGTGCGCTGGACGCCTTGGGCATCGACCCCATGGTGTACCACATGAACGAGGGCCACAGCTTCCTGGTGGGCCTCGAGCGCATCCGCAACCTCATGAAGCGCAACGGTCTCGACTTCCAGACAGCCCGTGAACTGGTGAGGTCGTCGCTCGTCTTCACCACGCACACACCCGTGCCGGCCGGCAACGACGTCTTCGACACCGGGCTCATGGAGAAGTACCTCAAGCCCTACGTGGACGACCTCGGCATCGGCTGGGCCGATTTTCTTGCCCTGGGCAGGAAGAACCCCTTCGACGACAAGGAAGGCTTCGGCGCCACGGTGTTCGCGCTGAAGAACTCCGCCTTCCGCAACGGGGTGAGCAAGCTCCACGGCGAGGTGTCCCGGGACATGTGGAAGGACATCTGGCCCCACGTCAAGACCGAGGACGTGCCCATCTCCTCCATCACCAACGGCATCCACATCCCCTCGTGGATCTCCGACGAGATGGCCGAGCTCTTCGACCGGTACCTGGGCCCCAAGTGGAAGGAGGACCCGGACAACCAGAAGGTGTGGGAGCGGATCGACGACATCCCCGACGCGGAACTGTGGTCGACGCACCAGCGGCGCAGGGAGCGCCTCGTGGCCTATGCACGCAGGAGGCTCATGAAGCAGCTCTCCGTGCGCGGGGCCAAGGCCAAGGACCTGCAGCGGGCCATGGAGACCCTGCACCCGGACGCGCTCACCATAGGGTATGCGCGCCGGTTCGCCACCTACAAGCGGGGCCTGCTCATCTTCCGCGACATCGACCGGCTCAGGGCGCTCCTGTCCAGCCGCGAGTTCCCGGTCCAGCTCATCGTGGCGGGCAAGGCGCACCCGCGGGACCACGAGGGCAAGACCATCATCCAGCGGATCATCCACATCGCCCGGGAGGAGCCGTTCAGGGACAGGATCGTGTTCCTCGAGGATTACAACATGAACATCACGCGCTACCTCGTCGAGGGCGTGGACGTGTGGCTCAACAGCCCCAGGAGGCCGCTGGAGGCCTGCGGCACCTCGGGCATGAAGGCCACGGCCAACGGCGCGTTGAACCTCTCCGTGCAGGACGGCTGGTGGGTCGAGGGCTACCGGCCCGACCTCGGCTGGTCCATCGGCAACGGCGAGGTCTACGAGAACCACGACTACCAGGACCAGGTGGAGAGCAAGGCCATCTACGACCTTCTGGAGCGCGAGATCATCCCGCTCTTCTACGAGCGGGGGCTCGATGGCCTGCCCCGGGGCTGGATCGGCATGATGAAGAAGTCCATGCGCACGCTCTGCCCGGTGTTCAACTCGAACCGGATGGTCGAGGAGTACACCGACCGGTGCTACATGGCCGCGGCGCTCAACATGAAGGCGCTCACCGGGGACGGCTTCAGGAACGTCCGCCAGGTGGTCAAGTGGAAGGACACCCTGGCCGCGAAGTGGGGTGACGTGGCGGTGACGGACATCAGCCACGAGGGCGGCGACGAGGTGGCGGTGCACAGCGACATCACTATCCGCGCCGAGGTGAAGCTGGGTTCCATCAGCCCCGCCGACGTGAGCGTGCGCGTGCACTACGGCACCATCGACGACGCGGGCAACCTCTCCGTGGCAAGGGACGTGACGATGGACCACATCAGGGAGCTCGGCAAGGGCGTTCACCTCTTCGAGACCTGCATCACCTGCGAGATCACGGGCAGGTTCGGGTACTCGGTGCGCATCCTGCCGTCGCACCCGAGCCTCATCTACCCCGTGGACATGGGGTTGATCTGCTGGGCATGAAGCTTCCGTCGCACAAGACCAGGATCGTGTGCACCATCGGTCCGGCGAGCAGGGACCAGGCGGTCATGGAACGGCTCATCGGCGCGGGGATGGACATCGCCCGCATCAACTTCTCCCACGACGACCTCGACACCCACGCCCGGACCATAGCCGCGCTGAGACTCGCCGGTCAGGCATCCGGCAGGCGCATCACGATCATGGCGGACCTGCCGGGGCCCAAGATGCGCATCGGCGAGCTCGCGGCCGAGCCCGTGGAGCTGCACCCCGGCGCCCGCTTCACCCTGACCGCGGACGACGTGACCGGGGACGAGACGAGGGCCTCGGTGAGCTTCAGGACTCTCCCGCAGGCGGTCAAAGAGGGCGACACCCTCTTCCTCAACGACGGGCTCATCCAGCTCAAAGTGACCGGGGTAACGGGGCGCGAGGTGTTCTGCGACGTCGTGGCCGGAGGGGAGCTCTGGTCGCGCAAGGGGCTCAACCTGCCCGGCATCGACCTGGGCATCAGCGCCTTCACGGAGCGGGACCACGAGTGCCTCCGGTTCGCGGCCGCCCACGGCATCGACGCCCTGTGCCAGTCGTTCGTGGTCACCGGCGACGACGTCCGGGCCGTGCGCGAGGCCGCCGCCGAGATCGGCTACCACCCCTTCGTCATCGCCAAGATCGAGCGCGCCGGGGCGCTGACCCACCTCGACGAGATCCTCAGGGCCTCCGACGGCATCATGATCGCCCGCGGCGACCTGGGCGTGGAGATCCCCATCGAGCGCATGGCCGTGGTGCAGAAGCAGGTCATGCACGCGGCCGTCGTACTCGGCAGGCCTGTCATCACGGCGACCCAGATGCTCGAGTCCATGACCGCCAACAAGCGGCCCACTAGGGCCGAGTCCACGGACGTGGCCAATGCCGTCCTGGACGGCACGGACTGCGTCATGCTCTCGGCCGAGTCGGCCATGGGCCGCTACCCCGTCGAGGCCACGACCATGCTCGGGCGCATCGCCGCTGCCACCGAGCCGTTCGGGCCCGGGTACCGCCTCAGGGAGAGGCTTAGAGAGGTCCTCGACGCGAAGACGAGCGGCATGTCCGACCTCGTGGTCCTCGGCATCGAGACCGCACTGCGGCACGTCTCGCCCGCGGCCGTCTTCGTGCCGACCCTGAGCGGCGCGACCGCACGGAGCATCGCCCGCTTCCGGCCGCCGACGTGGATCGTGGCGGTCTGCCCGGACGAGGCAGTCTGCCGGAGGCTCATGTTCTCCTCGGGCGTGTTCCCCGTCTTCGAGCCCGACTACCCCGATGACTGGAAGGCCTACGGCAGGGACTGGCTCGAGCGGCACGAGATGGACGGCGACGTCATCATCCTGGCCGAGGGCCCGTCCCCGAAGAACCCCCAGGCCAGCCACCGCATGGAGATCATCGACCTGAAGGCCTGATGGTCTGGACAAAACCCCTGCAATCCATATAGAATTATCATAGAATCACCCGCACGCGAGAGTGGCGGAATTGGCAGACGCGCTGGATTTAGGATCCAGTGGAGCGATCCGTGGGGGTTCGAGTCCCTTCTCTCGCACCAGCGTGCACCACGAGGCTACTTCGCCTCGTGGAACGCGTCCATGAGCATCCTCAATCTGCCCGCCCAGAACGTGAAGGCATCTCTGGCTGAACCGTACCTGGAGAACCGCTCCGTGAACCCTGCAACCTGTTCGTCCTGGCCCGCGCCGAGCACCTCGTTGCTGGCGCTGTCGATCACCAGCACCTCCATGCCCGTCGCGCCCGAGCCGGTCCACTCGCCGGTGGCCCCTTTCTTCACGGCGCTGGCGGCCAGGCCGATGGGGATGATCGAGGAGACGCCGCTGAGGACGGGCCTGCTCTGCCTGATCCCTGTCAGGGCGAACTTGAAACGCACCACGCCGGGTCCGGGCTCGGCAACGATGGGGTACTTGTCCTTCACGGCATTGACGAGCTCCTGGTGGAAGGCGTCGGAGAGCTCCTTCATCACCTCGGGGTCGATGCCCTTGTCCTGGGAGTCGGGGGCGAAGTAGAAGACGACGGTGTCCAGCATCACCTTGTCGTAGCGCGAGAAATCCACGCCCGGCTTCACCCAGCGCATCTTGACCCCGCCCTCCGGGCCCGGCTGCAGGTTTCTGGCATACTCCCCGAGGAACCCGGACGGGGCCCTGGTCGTGGCACACGCCGTGACCGACACTGCCAGGGCCATGCTCACCACTGCCATCAGTGCGTATTTAACTGATCGTACCATAGCGTTTCACCCCTCTAGAATTTTTTGCAGAGCACCAGCTGCCCGTAGTCACCCTTCATACGGTTTTCCCGGTGGGAGTCGAAGAGCCACTTGCCGATGACGCTGAGCTTCCCGCCACCGCACGCCGGTATCCAGAGCAGGGCCGGTCCGAAGCCGTAGGACTCCCCCTTGAAGTCGCCGAGGAAGTCTGGCTTGCCATCGCCGCTGTCACCGGTCACCTGCTTGTACCAGTATCCCTGGGCGCCCAGGGCGAAGTTCTTCGCCAGGAACTGGTTTACCATGAAATCCACGTGGAATTCATTGCCCGTCTTGTATTCGGTGGCATCGTTTTCCGTATTGAAGAGAATGCCGGGCATGGCCGAGATCTCGGTGCCTGTCTTGGTGGAGAGCCAGGTCGCGGCCAGGGAGGTGTCGAAGCCCCAGTAGTTTCTCCCCACGTTCGCGAGGTCACCGGTGCTGTAGGCGCCGGTGGGCACGAACACCATCCCGGTGATCTTGAAGCCGAAGTCACCCGCCTTCCACGCGAGAGCGCCCGAGATCATCGAGTCGCCGATGTCGAAGGCACTGTCGTCCTCGTCCCGGGACAGGGTGAGGTGTTCGGGTATGTCCATGCGCACGCCCGCCTTCGTGTCCACATACCCGACCGGGACCGCGGCAAAGAGCTGGAGCCTGCCGCCCAGGACATCCTCGTCGAAGGCATAGGAGGCCCCGAAGTAGTTGTACACGGCGGTCGCCTCGAGCGACATCACCAGACCCACCAGGGGCGCCTTGTCGACCTTGGCGTGGTAATAGAGGGTCTGGTTGACGTACTGGAACCCCGGGTCAGGGGGTATTGCCACGGCAAAGGATGCGAAGGCGCCCGGGAAGAAATAGCTCGACCCGCCTTCCGATGCGTGCGCCGGGGCCTGCATGGAAAGAAGGACGACCAGGCACAGCAGGGTCCCCATGACAGTGTGTTTCACTCCCCTCAGAATACAGTGTTTCATGCTCGTCTCCTTTTGGTGTTTCCATTTCATTATTTTCTCACCTCCGAATCAGCAGTGGGGCATCGATGGCGTCCATCACGCGGGAGGCTGGCAGCCCGTTCTCCAGCAGCGTGGTGATGGCCTTCAGGTACCTGCCGATGTGGAGGAAGAACTTCCGGTACCCCTCGCACAGGTAGTGCAATCCAGGCTCTCCGGATGGGGCCTTGATGAAGCGGTGCTTGGGACACCCTCCCCGGCAGGCCCTCAGCACCGGGCAGTCCCTGCACCACCCGGGAAGCGCCGTCTCCTTCGTGATGCCGAATCCTTTGTCCAGAGACTTCTCCACCATGTCAGCCAGCGTCTTGTGGGCGATATTCCCGAGTTTGTATTCCGGAAACACGCAGTGATCGCATGCATACACGTCGCCGTTGTGCTCGATGACCACGGCGCGGCCGCACTGCTCCGCATGGATGCACACGGGCGAGGGATTGCCGATCCAGGTGTTGAGCGCCCACTCGAAGTTCATGACGAAGACCTTGCCCACGTCGTGGCGGACCCAGTCTTCACAAATGGCGATGAGGAAATCTCCATACTCCTCGGGCACCACGGTCCAGGGGGTCACCTGGACCTGCTTTTCTTCCCTGTCAAGGGCAGCGGGCCCGGCCAGACTGAGCCCTCTCTGCTGCCCCGCCTCGTCGGACATCCGCTCGATCACCGGGGTGAACTGGATATATTCGATCCCTTCGCTTTTCATGAAGGAATACACCTCCAGGGGCTTCTTGGCCGTGTCCCTTGCCACGCAGGCCAGCACATTGTAGTCCACCCCGTGATTCTGCAGCAGCTTCAGGCCGCGCATGACGTCGGCGAACGTGCCCTTGCCGGCCCGGGTGCGGCGGTAGGCGTCGTGGATCTCTCGAGGCCCGTCAAGGCTGATGCCCACCATGAAATTGTTCTTCTTCAGGAAGGCGCACCACTCGTCTGTCAGCAGTGTGCCGTTGGTCTGCAGGGAGTTCCGGATGGTCTTCTCCGCGGCATATGGTTTCTGCTCCCGCACGACCTTCCTGAAGAAATCGAGCCCGGCCAGGGTGGGTTCGCCGCCATGCCAGACGAATTCAACCACCGGTGTGGGCTGTGATACGATGTAATCTTGTATAAAGGCGGAAAGGATAGTATCCGGCATCCGGAAGTTCTCGCCCTCACCGAACAAAGCCTTCTTCTCGAGGTAGAAGCAGTACTCGCAGGCAAGGTTGCACACCGGTCCCATGGGCTTGGCCTCCACGTGGATGCCCGGCATGACCACAGGCGTTTCAGCCGACCCGTTCAGCAGGCTCACGGTGTGCCTCCGCAGCATGTTCCATTGACGACCTCCATGACCAGGGCTCGAACCCCACCCCCGCCAAGGGGGTGGGGTTCATCAGGAAGAGAAAATGGATCTCAATCAGCCGTGATCTTTGCCTCCACGGCGTTCACCTTCCGCTGATCTACCGCGGTGAGCGTGCCGTCGCCGGTGTACGTGACGACCAGCTTGTCGATGGTGCCCGTGAACCTGAACGGCACGTCGTAAGCGAGGTCCACCGGCGTGCCCGTGTCCTCGCCCACATCGAAGGTCTCGTCCATCGAGAAGCGGAAGGGAACGGTATTCCCTATCCGGCCCTGGACCACCTGCTTGCCGTCCACGCTGAGCGTGCCGGTGCCCCCTTTGCCGATGCCGCCGCCGTCGTAGAGAAAATCAAAGACCACGGTGTGCTTGCCCGGCTTGAGGGCCTGCTCGGAGGCGACGCTGTAGTGGGACACGTTCGCCATGTTGTAATAGAACGCAGGCTTGCCCTTTTCGAGTACCAGCGCAAAGCCGCCGGACAGGCCGCCCTGCGTGACGAGCACGCCCTGCTCGCCCCCCGTGGGGAGCACCACGTCCGCGGTGATGCGAAACGACCTGTTCTTGATGTCGGGTGCCGAACCTTCGTGTATGCGCTTCACGGGCCCGGTGTAGACGAACTCGGTGCGCCCGGCCGTAATGCTGGGCCGGATGCCCGGGGCCATCCGCTCAGTACCGCTGTCGTCCAGGGGCAGCACGTTGTACTTGGCCGCCTCGGCATAGAACAGCAGCTGGAGGTCGTGCAGCCTGTCAGGGTACGTGCCCGCCAGGTTGTCGGCCTCGCTGAAGTCGTTGTCCACGTGGTAGAGCTCCCACTGGTAGCCGTCGATCACGTCGACCCGCTCGATCCTGGTCTGGTCCACCCAGGGTCCGCCGTATGGCGGGGTGGTGCAGGCGAGCCATCCGTCGTGATAGATGGCGCGGTGGCCGAAGACCTCGAAATACTGGGTGTGGCGCGTAGACGGTGCCTTGGGGCTGTCGAATGAGTAGGCCATGCTCACGCCCTCGATGGGCTTCTGCGTCACCCCGTTCACCATGGAGGGCTGCTCGATGCCGGTTGCCTCATAGATCGTGGGCACGATGTCGATGACATGGTGCCACTGCGTCCGGATGCCGCCCCTGTCCCTGATGCGTGCGGGCCAGGAGATCACCATGCCGTTGGCCGTGCCGCCGTAGTGCGAGGCGTTGGTCTTGACCCACTGGAACGGGGCGTTCATGGCGTGCGCCCAGGCCGCCGGGTAGTGGTTGTGCGTCTTCCACGTGCCCAGGTTGTCCTTCTGCTTGAGGATATCCTTGTAGTCTTCGGGGATCATGTTGAGCATGGCCAGCTCGTTGTAGGAGCCCTGGAGCCTGCCCTCGCTGCTGGCGCCGTTGTCGCCGCAGATGTAGATGACGAGCGTGTTGTCCAGCTGGCCCATCCTGTCGATGGCATCGAGGACCCGGCCGGCATTGTAGTCCGTCTGCGAGAGGAATCCGGCGTACACCTCCATCATGTAGGCATAGAGCTGCTTCTGCTCGGTGGTGAGCGAACTCCAGGCGGGCAGGCCGTGGCTGCGCTCGGTGAGCTTCGTGTTGGCAGGCACGATGCCCAGCTTCTTCTGCCGCGCCAGGGTTTCCTCGCGCACCTTGTCCCATCCCTGGTCAAACCTGCCCTTGTATTTCGTGATCCACTCCTTTCTCGGGTGGTGCGGCGAGTGGGTGGCGCCAGGTGCATAGTAGAGGAAGAACGGCTTGTCCGGGGCCACGGCGTTCTGGGCGCGGACCCACTCGATGGCCTTCTCGGCGAGGTCGTCGTCGAAGTGGTAGTCCGGGTTGCCCAGGTAGGGCTCCACGGGATTGGTCCCGTCGAAGAGCGCGGGCCGCCACTGGTCGGTTTCGGCGCCGATGAACCCGTAGAACTTCTCGAAGCCCAGCCCGGTGGGCCAGAGGTCGAACGGGCCGCCAAGGCTGTTGTGCCAGTCGGGCACGTTGTGGTTCTTGCCGAACCAGGCGGTGTTGAAGCCCTTCTGCCTGAGGACCTCCGCCACCGTGGCGGTGTCCTTGCCCATCACGCTGTCGTAGCCCGGGAAGCCGGTGGCGAATTCCATGATGTTGCCCGTGTGCACGGTGTGGTGGTTGCGGCCCGTGAGCAGCGAGGCCCGCGTGGGCGACGAGATGGCCGTGGTGTGGAACTGCGTGTAGCGCAGCCCGTTGGCGGCCAGCCTGTCCAGGGTCGGGGTGTCGCACGGTCCCCCGAAGGTGCTCGACGCGCCGTAGCCCACGTCGTCGAGGAGGATGATGACGACGTTGGGAGCCCCTTTGGGGGCCTTGACGGGCTGCGGAAAATCGGACCTCGAGTCCTTCACGGAGAGGCCGATTTGCCCCGTAAACGGAGCCGGCGGGGCCGGAAGGACGTCCTGGGCGGCGGCGCTGCTTATCAGCGCCCCCCCTGCCAGTGCCGTGCCGAGTGCGGCGCAGACGCCGGTGGTACTCCGTGCAGATACTTTTCTTGCCTTCATCATGGTTCTCCTTTCCCTTGTATTCACTGCAATGGCCCTGCGGTCGCCCGTGCATTCAAGGATGCAGTGCCTAGTGCTCCTTTCGCAGTTTCTTGAGGCTGTCGATTCCCTCCCAGGGTCCTTCCTGGCCGAACCTGACCTGTGTATGCTCGCTCAACAGATCGACGGCGCCGAAGAGCGCGCTGCCGCTGCTGGAATGCAGATAATGCTCGAGACTGGCCCGCGTGTCCCAGTCCATCTTCAGGACGAAGGTCTCCCCGTCCTCCACGTCCCGGCAGATGCGGCAGTCCCGGCACCCCCGGGCCTTGCGGAGCGTGGGGAGGAGTGCCTGCAGCGTCTGATACAGTTCCTGGATCTTGCCCTGGCCGGCCTTCAGCTCGATCATGAGTTCCATCGATACCCTGTCCCTTTTCTCCGGCGCACCTTATCCCGGTCGGAATCCTCATGAAGCACGCAGTGACACACGCCGGTATCGTTTGACTGTCACCAGGGGAATCCAAGAATCGTTCCAGGGGGTGGATCCAGGGGCAAAGACCTCAAAGTGTCCGGATATATGAGGGAGGTTGAGAGACAGGGTTCAGGGTGCGCGTGAGAAGTCCCGCAGCATAGTGCGGAACCCGCACTATGTTGCGGGTTCCGATGCGTTCAGGGCCTCTTGATGCCCAGGCGCCTGATCCGGAACCGCAGTGTGCTCGGATTGAGCCCGAGGACGGCCGCGGCCCCTCGCTGGCCTTCGATCCGCCAGCGGGTCTCGTGGAGCACCCTGAGGATATGCTCGCGCTCCACGGCCTCGAGTGTCTTCGACCCGTCGGGTTCCACCGGGCAGGCCTCCCGGTCGAGCTGGTCGAAGAGGAGCAGCACCGGGCCCGGGCTCATGATGACGGCCTGCTCGATCACGTGCTCGAGCTCGCGCACGTTGCCCGGCCAGGGGTATTCCTGCAGGGCCCACATGGTGCCCTTCGGGATGGACGCGAAGGTCTTTCCCAGTTTGCGGGCATGCTTGGCGACGAAATGCTCCACGAGCAGCGGGATGTCCCCGGTGCGCTTGGCCAGGGGCGGGATCGAGACGGGGAAGACGTTGAGACGGTAGTAGAGGTCCTCCCGGAAACGCCTGTTCCTGACCTCCTCCTTCAGGTCGCGGCAGGTCGAGGCGATGACGCGCACATCCACCCTGATCGTGCGGGGGCTGCCGAGCCGTTCGAACTCCCCGTCCTGCAGCACCCGCAGGAGCTTGGCCTGGAGCTCCAGGGGCATCTCGCCGATCTCGTCCAGGAAGATCGTCCCGTTGTTTGCGATCTCGAAACGGCCGACCTGTCTCGCATGCGCTCCCGTGAAGGCCCCCTTCTCCCTTCCGAAGAGCTCGCTCTCGATCAGGTTCAAGGGCAGGGCGGCACAGTTGACCGTGATCATGGGCCGGTCTCGGCGTGTGCTCATGTCGTGCAGCGCATGGGCCACCATGCTCTTGCCCGTGCCGGTTTCGCCCAGAATGAGGACCGTTGCATCCGTCGGGGCGACCTGCTTGAGCCGGAAGAGCACGTAGTTGAGCGCGTCGCTGTCCCCGATGATCATGCCCTTTCCGGCCTTGATCTCGTCCCGGAGGACAATGTTCTCCTGCTCCAGCCGGGACTTCAGGCGCTCGATCTCCTCCAGGCGCTCCCTGAGTTCGAGCTCGGCCTTGCTGCGCTCCAGGGTGTTCACGATGAGCTCTCCCAGCAGGCGCAGCTTCGGGAGAAGGTCTTCCGGCCGGTCGATACCATCTGCACTCGAGCTGATGCCGATGCTGTACTCCGAGGACCGCAGGGCGGCGATGGGGATGTACGTGCTGGATCGCGTCTGGAACATGTCCAGTGAGCGCCTGTCGAGCGCGGCCTCGGCCGGGAGATCCTCGGGCCGGGCAAAGGAAACGACCACGCGTTCGATCAGCTTACGGGCGATCCAGGGGAAGAGGGACACCGGGAGGGGGGTGCCCACTGGGTAGGGAGGAGTGCCTGACACATCGGCATTGTGGGTGACCATGAACTGCGTCCTGCACGGCTGGAGTCGCATGAGATTGATCCGGTCGGTACCGAAGAGGCTCAGGCATTCCTTCAAGGCGCTCTGTATTTCCCCCTCGACCTGTTCAGGCTCCAGGGCGACGACTCGGGTTGACAGGCCGGCAAGGAAATCCTCGAACGCCATGGTCGTGCGGTTCCGGCTGCCTGACGGCTGTCCCTTGACCTTCCTGCCCATCGAGAACGTCTCCCGCGTATCCCCGGCAACAGGATTCTTCAGAAGTACCTTGATAGTGTTATACCATAGGTAAACGGGAAGGTGACACGGGAAACGTGCCTGCGGTCAATCTCAACGATGCGTCCGGAGAAAGGGACGTCGATGGGCGTGAAATTCTCCCTTCCGGAGGCCTTGACTAAACGTATTTCCCAAGTTATTTTCTAGGGCTAGTTGTCGTTTCCATGCATGTACATGATCTGTTCCAGGGGGTTTGGTCATGAATCGAGGTGGTGTCTGCGCGTTTTCTCCCCGTGGTGTTCTCGTCACCGCATGTGTTGTCCTGGTCCTCCTGGTCCTTGCCGGGTGCGGCAAGGGCAGGACGCCCGAGCTGCCGCCCCCGACCGTGGAGGTGGTCGCCGTGGCCCGGAGGGATGTGCCGGTGTACTCCGAATGGGTCGGCACCTTAGACGGCGCCGTGAACGCCACGATCCGGGCCCAGGTCCAGGGATACCTGGTGAAGCAGCTCTACCAGGAAGGGGATGTCGTGAAAAAGGGCCAGGTCCTCTTCGAGATCGACCCCCGCACCTTCCAGGCGGCCCATGACGAGGCCAGGGGCCAGGTGGCATTCAATGCGGCCAAGCTGGACCAGGCCAGATCGACCCTCGCGAGGGTCAAGCCGCTGACCGAGCAGAGGGCGCTCAGCCAGAAGGACCTGGACGACGCCGTGGCCGCCGAGAAGTCGGCCCGCGCCTCCCTGGACATGGCACGGGCCGAGCTCGAGAAGGCGCGGCTCAACCTCGAGTTCACCAGGATCACCTCGCCCATCGACGGCATCGCGGGCATCGCCAAGGCCCAGATCGGCAACCTCGTCAGCCCCCAGTCAACCGAGGAGCTCACCACCGTGTCCCAGGTGGACCCCATCAAGGTCATCATCTCCATCAGCGAGCAGCAGTACCTCGCTGCGGTGAAGAACCTGCAGGGACAGGGCAGGGAGGCACAGCTGGAGCTGATCCTTTCCGACGGCTCGGTCCATCCCCACGCGGGGGTCTTCTCCGCTGCGGACCGCCAGGTGGACGTGAAGACCGGCACGCTCAAGATGGAGGCCCGGTTCCCGAACCCGGGCAACGTGCTCAGGCCGGGCCAGTTCGCCAAGGTCAGGGCCATGCTCACGCTCAGGAAGGACGCCCTGCTCGTCCCGGAGCGCTGCCTCACCGAGCTCCAGGGCCAGCAGCAGGTCGCCGTGGTGGGGCCTGACAACACGGTGGACATACGGACCGTCAGGACCGGCCAGAAGACCGACGGCCAGGTGATCGTCGAGGAGGGGCTCAGGGCCGGCGAGAACGTGGTCGTGGAGGGGACCCAGCGGCTCAAGCAGGGCGGCACCGTGGTCGTGAAGCCCTATGCCGAGCCAGCGGCCCCAGACGTTGGACCTCCCGGCGAGACCGGGAAGGAGTAGGCCGCCATGTCGCGGTTCTTCATCAACCGCCCCATCGTGGCCATGGTCATCGCCATCCTCATGGTCATCGTCGGCCTGGTATCGATGTCCGGCCTGCCCATCGCCCAGTTCCCGAACATCGTGCCGCCCGAGATCAGGATCACCGCCAGCTACACGGGCGCCGACGCCCTGACCGTGGAGCAGTCAGTGGCAACGCCCATCGAGCAGCAGCTCTCGGGCGTCGACAACCTGAACTACATGTACTCGGTCAACACGAACAACGGCGACTGCACCATCACGGCCAACTTCGACATCAGGACCGACGCCAACACCGACCAGGTCCTCACCCAGATGCGCCAGAGCCAGGCCGAGTCCCAGCTGCCCGCGGACGTCCGCAACTACGGGGTCACGGTCCAGAAGTCGCTCTCGGCGCCGCTGGTCGTCTTCGCCCTGTACTCCCCCGGGGGGACCTACGACAACGTGTTCCTGGCCAACTACGCCTACATCAACATCAACGACCAGATGACACGGGTCAAGGGCATCGCGAGCGTCACGGTCTTCGGCGCGGGCCGCTACGCCATGCGCCTGTGGATCGACCCCGACCGCCTCGCCAAGCTCAACATCACGGTCCCCGAGGTGGTGAACGCGGTCAATGCCCAGAACACGGTGAATCCCGCGGGAAAGATCGGCGCCGAGCCGGTGCCCCGGGGCCAGGACTTCACCTACGCGGTCAGGGCGCAGGGCAGGCTCGAGAGCGAGGGGGAGTTCGCGAACATCGTGATCCGGGCGAACCCCGACGGGTCCATGGTCCGCCTCAGCGACGTGGCCAGGGTCGAGCTGGGCGCCCAGACGTACAGCATGATGAGCCGCCTGAACGGCAAGCCCTCGGCGGTCCTGGCGGTCTACCAGATGCCGGGGTCCAACGCCATCGAGGCCGCCGACGGCGCCAAGGAACTCATGGCACAGCTCAAGCAGCACTTCCCGGCCGACCTCGACTACGCGGTGGCCCTGGACACCACCCTGGCGGTCACCGAGGGCATCCACGAGATCTTCGTCACGCTGTGGATCGCCCTGGCGCTCGTCATCGTCGTGGTCTTCGTCTTCCTCCAGGGGTGGCGCGCCACGCTCATACCGCTGCTGGCCGTGCCGGTCTCCCTGGTGGGCACCTTCATGTTCTTCCCGCTGTTCGGCTTCTCCATCAACACGCTCTCGCTCTTCGGGCTCGTGCTCGCCATCGGGCTCGTGGTGGACGACGCCATCGTGGTGGTCGAGGCGGTGGAGCACCACATCGAGAACGGCATGAAGCCCAGGGACGCCACGCTGAAGGCCATGGAGGAGGTGTCCGGGCCCGTGGTGGCCATAGCGCTCATCCTGGCCGCCGTGTTCATCCCCACGGCCTTCATCCCGGGCATCACGGGCAGGCTCTACCAGCAGTTCGCCGTGACCATCGCGGTATCGGTCATCATCTCGGCCTTCAACGCGCTGTCCCTCTCGCCGGCCCTGGCGTCCCTCCTCCTGAGGCCGAAGAAGGAGGCCCGGGGGCCGCTGGGCAGGTTCTTCGCCTGGTTCAACGCCGTCTTCGGCAGGGCCACGGACCGGTACGTGGGCGTGTGCGGCTCGCTCGTCCGCAAGACGGTGCTGAGCCTGGGCCTGCTCGCGGCCATGGTCGTGCTGGCGGGTCTCCTGGGCATGCGCCTGCCCGCCACCTTCCTGCCCGAGGAGGACCAGGGCTACGTGTATGCGGCCATGCAGCTGCCGGACGCGGCCTCGCTCCAGCGCACCGACGCGGCCATGAAGAAGGCCGAGGACCTCATCCTGAAGACCCCGGGCGTGGAGTACTGCACCGCGGTGGCGGGGTACAACCTGGTGAGCGGGGTGGCGAACACGTACAGCGCCTTCTTCTTCGTCACGCTCAAGGACTGGTCCGAGCGGAAGAGGATCGAGGAGTGGTACCGGTTCATCAAGGGCAGGATCACGCTTGAGCTTCTGGGCATGTCCGAGGCCCTGGGCATGGCCTTCTCGCCGCCGGCCATACCCGGCATCGGCACCTCGGGCGGCATCACCTTCATCCTGGAGGACCGGGCCGGCAAGGACATCCCCTTCCTCACCGCGAACGTGGACAGGTTCCTGGAGGCGGCCAAGAAGAGGCCGGAGATCGCGAACGTCACCACCACCTACAAGGCATCCGTGCCGCAGGTCTTCGTGGACGTCGACCGGGACAAGGTCCTCACGCAGGGGGTGAACGTCTCTGACGTCTACAAGACGCTCCAGTGCTTCATGGGAGGGGTGTTCGTGAACTACTTCAACCGCTTCGGCCGCCAGTGGCAGATCTTCCTCCAGGCCGAGGGCGAGTTCCGGACCAGCCCGGACAAGCTGGCCCTGTTCTCGGTGCGCAACGCCCAGGGCGACATGGTGCCCCTGTCGGCGCTCACCTCGGTGCGGTCCATCGCCGGCCCGGAGTTCACCATACGCTACAACCAGTACCGCAGCGCCCAGTTCAACGCCACCGCGGCCTCCGGGTACACCACGCTCCAGGCCATGGCGGCCCTGGAAGAGGTCTTCAGCCAGACCATGCCCCGGGAGATGGGATACGACTACCTCGGCATGAGCTACCAGGAGAAGACGGCCGCCGAGGGCGTCTCGCCCTTCGTGATCTTCGGCTTCTCCCTGCTGTGCGTGTTCCTCATCCTGGCGGCCCAGTACGAGAGCTGGGCCCTGCCCCTGGCCGTGCTCCTCGGCACGCCCGTCGCCGTCATGGGCGCGTACGGGGCCCTGTGGGTGCTCAGGCAGGAGAACAACATCTATGCCCAGATCGGGCTCGTCATGCTCATCGGCCTGGCCGCCAAGAACGCCATCCTCATCGTGGAATTCGCCAAGATGGAGTACGACAAGGGCAGACCCGTCGCCGAGGCGGCCCTGGCAGGCGCCCGGCTGCGCCTGAGGCCCATCCTCATGACGAGCTTCGCCTTCATCCTGGGCTGCGTGCCGCTCGCCGCCGCCATGGGGGCGGGCGCCATCGCCCGGAGGGTCATGGGCATTGCGGTCATCGGCGGCATGCTGGCCGCCACGGGCATCGCCATCTTCCTCATCCCGGTCTTCTTCACCGTGATCCAGCGGCTCGCCCACCGCCACGAGGGGGACCGCCCTTCCGAGAACAAGGAGGTAAGCCCCCATGCGTAAGCTCCTGCTCGTGCCGGTCGTTGCCGTGATCTGTGCCGGGTGCGCCCTGGGCCCCGACTACAGAAGGCCCGACGTGGAGGCCCCCCCGGCATGGAGGGTCGAGGCACAAGACGCCCAGGATGTGGCCGACACCCTGTGGTGGGGGCGGTTCGGCGACCCGGCGCTCGACGGACTCATAGCGGCCGCGCTCAACGAGAACAGGGACCTCGGGATCGCGGCTGCCCGGGTGAGCGAGTACGAGGGCCGCCTCATGGTGACCCGCGCCGACCTCCTCCCCTCGGTGGATGCCTCGTACCAGGCCGGCAAGAGCCGCATCTCCGAGCACGGCTCCAGCCGGCTCTCGTCGGTCGTTGCCAACCCCTTCCACCAGTACCAGGCCGGCTTCGGTGCCTCGTGGGAGCTCGACATCTGGGGCAGGTACCGCAGGGCCGACGAGGCCGCGCTGGCGGACCTCCTGGCCGCCGAGGAGACGAGGAGAGGGGTGATCCTCTCCCTCTGCGCGTCGGTGGCCACGGGGTACGTCAATCTCCTCGACCTGGACAACCAGCTCCTCATAGCGAGGCGCACGGCCGAGAACACGAAGAAGACCGTCGACCTCTTCGAGGTCCGTTCGAAGGGCGGGGTCGTCTCGGACCTGGAGATAAGCCAGGTCAAGTCCCAGTACGCGCTGACCCTGACGAGGATACCCGCCATCGAGAAGCTCATAGCCCAGCAGGAGAACGCGCTGTCCTTTCTCCTCGGGAGGAACCCCGGCCCCATAGCCAGGGGGAAGACCATCGACGGGCTCGCGCTCCCGCCCGTCCCGCAGGGCCTGCCCTCCGATCTCCTGGAGCGCAGGCCCGACATCCGTCAGGCCGAGCAGAGTCTCGTCGCGGCCAATGCACGCATCGGCGAGGCCAGGTCCCTGTACTTCCCGAGCATCTCGCTCACCGGGGCCTACGGGTGGTCCAGTACCCACCTGTCCGACCTCCTCAAGACGCCCGCGCGCGTCTGGAGCTGGGGGGGAGGCATCACGGCCCCGATCTTCGAGGGAGGCGCCATCAGGGGGCAGAACAGGGTGGCCGAGGCCGTGCGGCAGGAGGTCCTTCTCGCCTACCTGAAGTCCGTTCAGAACGCCTTCCGCGAGGTGAACGACTCGCTCATGAGCCAGAAGTTTTCCCGGGCGCAGCTCGAGGCCCAGAAGATGCAGGTCGACGCGCTGAGGGATTATGCGCACATCGCCAGGACGCGGTTCGACAACGGGTACACGAGCTACATCGAGGTGCTCGATGCGGAGAGCAGTCTGTTCGAGGCCGAGCTTTCCCACTCCCGGACCCAGGCCATGCTCTTCATGGACCTCGTGAACCTCTACAAGTCCATGGGCGGGGGGTGGGTGGACCGGGCGGACAGGCTCATGGTCGACCAGGACGGGCGCGACGGCCGAAAGGGGCCCGACTGAGCCGACACGTCGCCGTTGTTCCCGAAAACGGCACGCAGGGGTGAGCATGGCACAGAGACCCTCGATCCACCGCACCCTCGTCGTCCGCCTCGTCTTCGCGGCGCTCTGCATCGCCGCGGTCGTCATGGCCCTTGTCCTGTGGGTGGAGATGAGGAACATCGACGCGGTCGTGAAGAACCAGGCCGCCGCTGCGGCGCAACGCCTGCGCTGGGCCATCATGGAGGACCTCGACGCACCGGGCCTCGGCGATCACGACCGGATACGGCGCACCCTGGAGAAACCCCTGTCCGTCAAGGCACGGCCGCCGGGGGGGCACTTCGTGCTGGTGCGCATTCTCGACACGGACTATGCCGAGGCGGCAGCGGCCAGCGACCCGTCCTATGAACACTTCGGCGCCGCAAAGGCATGCGTGGCCGCCGGCATGGACCGTTCAGCGCTGCAGGAACGCGGGACCTGGGAGAAGGTCTCGCGGGTGGACGGCTCCGCCATCATCCATCTGGCCAGCGCCCTCGAGAACAGCCGTGGTGAGCACGTGGGCTACGCGGAGGGGGTGTACGCCGTCAGCCCCGCGGTCCTGGCACGGGCGCGCCTCCAGGCGGCCGTGGTCGCGCTCGTCGCGGCGCTCATCGTGCTGCTCACCGCCCTGCTGCTCTACCCGGTGATCACCCGCCTCCTGAGGAGGGTCTCGGGTCTCACCGACGACCTCCTGCACGCCAACATGGAGATCCTCAACGTGCTCGGCAGCGCCATAGCCAAGAGGGACAGCGACACGGACATCCACAACTACCGGGTCACCATCTATGCCATCCGTCTCGGTCAGGAGACGGGCCTCTCCGACGACGAGATGCGCGCGCTCATCAAGGGTGCGTTCCTCCACGATGTGGGCAAGATCGGCATCAGGGACAGCATCCTGCTCAAGCCCGGCAACCTCACGGAGGAGGAGTTCGAGGAGATGAAGCAGCACGTCCGGCACGGGCGTGACATCGTGGGCCGCTCCTCGTGGCTGAGCGATGCCGCCCCGGTGGTGGTCGGCCACCACGAGCGCTATGACGGGTCCGGGTACCTCGAAGGCCGCAGGGGCAGCGACATCCCGAAGGTGGCCCGCGTCTTTGCAGTGGCGGACGTCTTCGATGCGCTGACCTCGAAGCGCCCCTACAAGGAGGCCCTGGGTTTCGGAGAGACCATGGCGATACTCGCTCGAGGGAGAGGCACCCACTTCGATCCCGGGGTCCTGGATGCCTTCGTGAAGATCGCGCCGTCGCTCTACGAGGCCTACGTGGCCAGGGACGATGCCAGGCCCCGGCATGACCTGAGGGAGAGGGGGCGACGCTACTTCGTGGATAAGGACCCGAGGGGTCGAGGGTGGAGACCGTGCAAGAGGACAGCGTAGTGAATGCCATAAATAAAAAGGAGAACGGTATGGTCAGACTCGGCACAGGCATTGGTATCGTGATGTGGATGCTCTTCGTCGGCGTTTTTGCCTTCGCCCAGGAGCAGGCTGATCCCGAGCAGGGGCAGGTCGTGCTCCCGGACGGGCAGAGCATGAGCATGAAGACCTACATCGAGCTCATGAGGACCAACCTCAGGACGCAGAAAAAGCAGATCCTCTCCCAGTCCATGGGGCTCGACGAGGCCCAGGAAAAGGTCTTCTGGCCCATCTACAACGATTACGAGCACGATTTCTCGAAGCTCACCGACAGGGGCGTTGACATCGTCATGGAGTATGCGAAGCACTACGAGAACATGACGGACGAGACGGCCAAGGACATCATGGACCGGACCCTGGCCAACCAGACCGAGAAGATCAAGCTCAGGAAGGAGTATGCGCAGAAGATGGAGCGCGCCCTGTCCGCCAGGGTGGCGGCGAGGTTTTTCCAGATAGACGCCGTGGTCAACAAGATGGTCGAGCTGCAGATCGACTCCAAGCTGCCGCTCATCAAGTAGGGATCCGGTGACCGGTATCAGGTTCCTTGCGGTCTTCATGCTTGCCCTTGTCATGATTTTCCCCGGTCCTGCCCGGGCCAGGGAGAAGATCGCGAAGTACGACCCCCCCGAGGTGGAGCCGGCGGCACGGCGCCTCCTCGTGGTACCCTTCCCCTACTACAACGAGTCCATCGGGCCCGGCGCCGGGGTCGCGGCCATCGCCCAGGGGTACGTCCAGCCCCGGATGCTCATCGTGGGCTCCGCCATGGCGGACTCCCAGAACACGCACATGGCATTCCTCATGGTGAGGAACTGCCGTGTCCCGTTCATGCCCCGCCTCATCGTCGAGCCCCAGGTCTGCCAGAACACGTTCAGGTCGGTGAGGTCCTATGTGCTGAGCAACCCCGCATTTCCCAACGAACGTGCGGCAGGCAACGACTCGAGCGATGACAACTACCTGGAGGCGGACGGCACCGACTTCTGGATCGAGTGCAGGATGAGGTTCCTCCTGCCCCTGGGCGACGGTGCGGAAGTCCTCTCACCACGGGTGAAACTCGACTGCGGCGTCCCGGTCCCCGATGAAGGAGCCCCCCGGTCGTGGAACCCCCTGAAGAACGGCAGGACGTTTATCGAGGTCAATCCCTTCTACCGGAACAGGGACACCGAGGACGAGCTGGACCAGGACATCACCCAGAAGACCGCCGGTTTCGACCTGGGACTGACCTATGACAACACGGACTACTGGCCCAATCCCTCCGAGGGGAGCTACCAGAATGTCTTTCTCTCCCGCGACTGGGGGGCCTTCGGCAGCTCCGCTCCCTGGACCGTCATCGGCGCGGATCTCCACAGGTACGTCTCCCTCGGGGAATCGGAACACGCACGCCAGCGGGTCCTCGCCTTCAACGTCTGGACCGTGAACTGCCTGACCTGGGACAGCCCCGAAGACGGCGGCAAGGCCACGACCTGCCACAGGCCCCCGGCATACAAGGGGGGGAACCTGGGAGGGCTCTGGAGGCTCCGGGGGTTTCCGGCCACCCGGTTCAACGACCAGGCCGCCCTCTCCTACGGCGTGGAATACCGCCACACCCTGCCCTGGAATCCCCTGGAGGATGTCACCTTAGGCGGCAGGCTCAAGGTGGACTGGTTCCAGCTCGTGGGTTTCGGCGAACTCGGGAGGGTGGCCCCGGAGTGGAAGGTCCACACCCTCCACGAGGACATGAAGTGGTGCCTGGGCTCCGGCGCGAGGGCCATGGTGAACGCGATCATCGTGCGGGCGGATCTGGGTGTATCGAGGGAGGATTCCCTCGTTCAGCTCTTCATAGGCCACCCGTTCTAGGCAGGGAGCTCAAGCCCGCACGGGGAACGAGCAACAGGTTCCCTTCTCGCGTCCTCGACCGATCCTCAGAACCTGAGCTTGATCCCGAGGGATGCCGTTGTCCCGCCGAATTCGAAGTCGCCACCGGAGTCGTCGTCGGAGTCCCGGTCGAGCTCGGTGTACTTCAGCTCCATGGTGACGGCCGCATTGTTCATCAGCTCCACGTCCGCGCCCACGAGCGCGTGGAAGCCGAGGCGGGTGTCGCGGTCGTTGTCCGAGTACGGGTACCCGTCGTAGTACCTGCTCTCGATCTCCACTTCGGTGAAGTACACGCCCACGCCCGCACCGGCGAAGAGCTCCGCACGATCCGAGAGGGGCACGATGAACCGGGCGGTGACCGGTATGCCGAGGGTGGAGACATACGACTCATCGTACTCGTCGACCGCCTCGTCGTAGTAGTCGTAGGTCTCATCGAGGTCGGCGACGGTGTAGTCGAGCCCGACCTCCAGGGCGAAGTTCCTGTTGAGGTTGTGGCCGAGGGCGCCCCCGATGGATATGCCGGTGTCGAGGAAATCGGTGTCGTCGTCCGGCATGAAAACCCCCAGCTTGAGGGTCACGTAGCTGTCGTGGTAGGTTTCAGCGGGCCGGTAGTCGCGCCCATGCCGGTCTCTCCCATACCCTGTGTTTCTCGCCATAGCCGTCGTCACGGATGCCAGGACCAGCAGGACCGTCAGCACGGGGATCAGTCTTTTCATGTGAGCGCACCCTCCTTCTCAGTTACCTGCTATGACGAAGGGGTAACCGGTATTGTCTACACGGGGCACTCGCGGGGTGAAGCCCCCGGTGACCGTTCACGCCCGATGGCCCGGCACTTAATGTCTTGACAGTGCTGGGGGGTTCCTATATACAATCATCTGCTTTATCAGAGCAGCCACACGGAGAGGGGGTGTTTGATCAACGCATGCCCGGAATCAAGGTGAGAGAGACCGAGCCTTTTGAGGGCGCTCTCAAGCGCTTCAAAAAGCAGGTGGAAAAGGCAGGTGTCCTTTCCGAGGTCCGCAAGCGGGAGTTCTACGAGAAGCCGAGCGTCAAGAAGAAGCGCAAGGCCATTGCGGCACGGAAGAGGGCCATGAAGAGAATGCACAAAGTCAGATCCTTTTATTAATTCATGCTCATAGAAAAGATAAAAGCCGATTTGGAAGCCGCCATGAAGGCGCAGGACAAGGAGAAGACCTCCTGCCTGCGCATGGCCATCTCAGCGATCAAGTACAGGCAGGTTGCCATGAACCAGGACCTTGACGACCAGGAGGTCGCCAAGGTCCTTCGTACCCAGGTCAAACAGGTCAACGAGTCCCTGGAGTCGTACGTCAAGGGCGGCCGCGACGATCTGGCCCGCATCGAGCGGATAAACCTCGAGATCCTCAAATCCTATCTGCCCAAGGAACTCGACGAAGAGGGCATACGGACCATCGTCACGGAGATCATCGCCGAGACCGGCGCCACCAAGAAGGACTTCGGCAAGGTCATGAAGCTCGTCATGGGCAAGGTGGCCGGCCAGGCGGACGGAAAGATCGTCAACGGCATCGTGAACTCGCTGCTGAAGTAACCGAACAGATCCGCAATCCCTGAAAGGGGCGGCATGCACTGCCGCCCGATTTGTCTTCCATGGTACATGACCTGCTAGAGTATGCCGCCCTGAAGGAGTACATGCAGCCGCTCGTCTCGTCGGATGTCGGACTGAGCGCGCTCGCCGACCTCGCCCCGTGCGCGTCCTGGGACGAGGCCAGACACAGGCTCGCCCTGCTGGGCGAGATGATGGCCCTCACGGACTCCTCCAGGCCCCCGGCGATCGCGGCCATTCCCGACATCCGCCCCCTGCTCTCCGTCAGGGAAGGGGCGGTGCTGGAGGGGCAGGACCTCGTCAAGGTGGCGGACGCGCTGACCTCCATGGCGCGGCTGAGGAAAGACCTCCAGGCCAGGGGCGGCCTGCTGGCCGAGGCGGCGTCCCCGATAAACCCCCTGGACCATGTCTCGGCCCAGATCAATGCCCTGCTCCTGCCCACCGGGGAGATCTCGGACGATGCGTACCCCCTGCTGCGCGACCTCAGGAACCGTTACCGCTCGCTCAGGTCGTCGATCCTGGAAAAGCTCGAAGGCGTCCTGGAGCGGCTCAAGCCCAAGTCCGTGCTCATGGAGGAGCTCATCACCAAGCGCAACGACCGGTACGTGATCCCGGTGAGGCACGACTACCACGTCCACATGAAGGGCATCACCCACGACTACTCGAGGACCAACCGCACGGTCTACGTGGAGCCCATGGCCGTGGTGAACGAGAACAACGCGCTCAACCAGATCAAGGCCCAGATCCTCGAGGAGGAGCACAAGGTGCTCAGGGACCTCACCTCGCTCGTGCACGGGCACACCGGGGAGATCAGGGAGAACCTCTCGACCTACGGCAGGCTCGACCTGCTGGCCGCCAGCGCCCGGTGGGCGGCCCGGTCGGGGGCCGTGATACCCGCCATAGGGGGCGAGGAGATGAACCTCATGGGGGCCCGCCACCCCATCCTCCTGGAGCGTCTCGGCACGAGGGCCACGGTCCCCCTGGACATCCGTATCCCCCGGGGCAGGGACTGCCTCATCATCACGGGGCCCAACGCGGGGGGCAAGACCGTGGCGCTCAAGACGCTGGGCCTGCTCATCCTCATGGCGAAGAGCGGACTGGCCATCCCGGCCAGAAAGGACTCCACGGTCACGCCGGTGGGCAGCGTCTGGGTGGAGATGGACACGAACCAGGACATCACCCACGACCTGTCCTCCTTCACCGCGCACGCCCTGTCGTTGAAGGGCATCTACGAGCACGCCGGGCCGGGAGACCTCGTGCTGCTGGACGAGCCCGGGACCGGGACCGATCACGAACAGGGCGGCGCCCTGGCGGTCTCCTGCATCCATGCCCTGCGGAACAAGGGGGCCACCGTGGTGGTCACCTCCCACTCGGACCTCGTGAAGCTCTACGGCATCACCTCCGAGGGGGTGGAGAACGCGGCAACCGCCTTCGACGACTCCGGGCTCAGGCCCCTGTATGCCCTCCAGTACGGCGTGGTCGGCCAGAGCAGGGCCTTCGAGATCCTGGAAGCCATCGAGTTCCCCCGCGACCTCATCCTGGAAGCCAGGGGCATTGCGAGCAGGGATGCCGGTTCCCCCCTGGCGCGGGCCATAGAGGACATCTCCCGGTCCTCGGCCATGAGGGAGGAGGCGGCCCGGGATCTCGCCGAGGCCAGGAGATCCAGGGAGGAGGCCGCCGCCGAGCTGCAGGCGCAGAAGAGGGAGCGCCTGGAGAACGCGCTCAGATACAGGAGACTCCTCGACGAACTCGAGGTGCTCTCCCGGAGACAGGTGACCCGCGAGAAGGTGCGCGAGATCCGCCGGGCCCCCGAAACGGCGGAGGTGCTCGAGGCTCTGGCCGAAGCCGAGCCTGCGGGGTCGTTGAACATAGAGAAGGGCTGCACGGTGAGGCTCAGGGGGAGCGGTCAGGAAGGTGTCGTGGCCGAGGCCGGCCAGGACTATGCCGAGGTCCTGTTCGGAAACAAAAGGCTCCGCGTGGCTCTCGACCAGGTCTACACGGTCGCCGGCCCCGAGGAGAGGGGGACCAGGAAGGAAACGGTCTCCCGCATGAGAACCCCGCCGCCCGTGCTGCCCATCAAGGTCGTGGGCATGAGGGTGGACGAGGCGCTGCCCCTGGTGGAGCGGGCCATCGACCGGGCCATGCTCACAGGCCAGGACCAGCTCGAGATCATCCACGGCGCCGGCACGGGCAGGCTCAAGAAGGCCATCAGGGAATACCTCAAGGACCTGCCGTGCGTGAAGGCCGTGGCCGATGCGCCCATGGCCGAGGGCGGCGGCAACAAGACCGTGGTCACGCTCGGGGTGGGCTAGATGGACAGGTCGCAGGTCGAGCGCGTCAAGATGGCGATCGATATCATCTCCGTGATCTCGGAGTATGTCCACCTGGCCAGGAAGGGCAAGAACTTCTGGGGCCTGTGCCCGTTCCACAACGAGAAGACGCCGTCCTTTTCCGTGGACCCGGACAAGCAGGTCTACAAGTGCTTCGGGTGCGGCAAGGGCGGGGACGTGTTCGCCTTCGTGATGGACAAGAAGGGGCTGAGCTTTGCCGAGGCGTTGACCGAGCTCGCGGCCAGGGCGGGCATCCAGCTGGAGACCTCGCGGGGCCGGCCGACCTCCGAGAAGAAGGCCTTCTACGAGGCCAACCGGGTCGCCATGGCCTTCTTCGAACAGCAGCTCGCGTCGACCAGGGGGGAGGGCGCCCGGCGGTACCTTGCCGGCAGGGGCCTGAGCGCGGAGACCATCGCCGGGTTCCACATCGGGTTTGCCCCCGAGTCGTGGGACAGCCTCCTGGGACACCTCAGGGGCAGGGGCATGGCGCAGTCCGTTGCCGAGAAGTGCGGGCTTGTGGTGCCCAGGAGGGGAGGCGGGGGGTTCTATGACCGCTTCCGGGGCCGCATCATGTTCCCCATCATCGATCTGACAGGAGAGGTCGTCGGGTTCGGCGGGCGGGTCATCGGCGCGGGAGAACCCAAGTACCTGAACACCCCGGAGAGCCCGATCTTCGAGAAGAAGCGGGTCCTGTACAACCTCCATGCGGCGAGGAACACCATCAGGCAGGGCTCCGCCGTGGTGGTGGAGGGGTACATGGATGTCATCTCGCTCGCCAATGCCGGTTTCCCCGCAGCGGTGGCGACGCTGGGCACAGCCCTGGGCGAGGACCACGTGCGCCTGCTCAGGCGCTTCACGGATGACATCACGCTGGTCTTCGACGGCGATTCGGCGGGCAGGAACGCCATGGTGAGGGCACTGGAGCCGTTCCTTGCAGGAGACGTGGTCCCCCGGGTCGTTGTCCTGCCGCCCGGCAAGGACCCTGACGACATGGCCCGGGAAGGCATCGAGGCCTGGAACGATCTCCTGGCATCGGCCCAGGACATCTGGGAGCTGATCTTCGGTGAATCGTTTTCCCGCCATGATCCATCTAAACTGCGGGGTCAGAGCGCCATCCTGAAAGAACTTGTGCCCATGTTTTCACTCCTGCACGATCCGGTGCTGCGCGATCTCCTTGCGCAGCGGCTTTCCGTAAGGCTGGGTACCTCTCCGGACGTGGTCCTGAAGGGCGTCAGGTCGCGGGTGGTCTCCCCCGGGCAGGGTGGTGCAGGCAGCGCCCCCGGGGAGCGCGATGTCCTGGAAGCGACCCTGGCGCGGCTCGTCCTCCTCGATCCCCGGGCCGTGGACCTGATCAGGACGGACAGGAGCTGCTTCGATTTCCAGAACAAGGCGTACCAGGCACTCTTCGATTACATTTTCCGGTACGGAACGGACGCGTGCGACGATCCCCGGTGCCCCGACGAGGTACGCCTGCTGGTATCCGGTCTGAAGGCCCAGGGAGAATTCCCGGGGGATGCAAAAAAGGCCTTGATTGATACCGTGTCCCGGTTTAAGAGTCTTGCGATCGACGAGGAGCTCAGGAGAATTCAAGGAGAGCTGCACGATGCCGAGAAGAACGACGACAGGGCCAGGCGCAACGAGCTGCTCAGGGCGAAGCAGGAGATGATGCTCCGGAAAAAGGGCCTGCGCGCCCGTGTCATGGAGGAACTTGAGAAGAGATGAGCGAGAAGAAGTCCTACCCCAAAGAGATACAGAAGCTTATAGCCATGGGCAAGTCCAAGGGTTTCCTCACGTACGAAGAGGTCAACGACGGGCTCCCGGACGACCTCCTGAGCCCGGACGACCTGGACGACGTCATGGACCTCTTCACCGAGAAGGAGATCCAGCTCGTGGACACGGAAGAGGAGGCGGCACCGGAGGAAGAGGAGTTCGACTTCCACGACGACGGATCCATGCGCTCTCCCGACCCCGTGAAGATGTATCTCCACGAGATGGGCTCCGTGTCCCTGCTGTCCCGGGAGGACGAGACCGAGATCGCCAAGAGGATAGAGGCAGGGCAGCGCCAGATCCTGAACGTGATCATCAATTCCCCGGTCACGGTCAAGGAGGTCATCCAGATCGGCGCCTACCTCGAGAACAGCGAGATCCGCCTCAAGGACGTGGTGGACATCGACGACATCATAGACGTGGACGAGGAGCTCGTCAGGAGCAGGACCCTGGAGACCGTCAGGGAGATCGAGAGCAAGCAGACCGAGCTCAAGGACCTCAAGTACCAGCTCTTCAAGGCCAGGAGCAAGGCGCAGAAGGAGAAGATCAAGACCAGCATGGGCAGGGTGAGCCGGGAGATCGTGAGGCTCATCCACGACATCCATTTCCTGCCCGAGCAGATCGAACTCTTCGGCAGCAGGCTCAAGGAGCTCAAGCGGCTGCTGGAGGCCAAGGAAGATGCCCTGTCCACGTGCGAGGAACGCTTCAGCAGGTCCATCGAGGAGATCAAGGAGATGCACCGGATGATCTGCGAAGGGGACTGCGACGATGAGATCGAGGAGTTCCTGGAGGAGCATGACCTCAAGCAGGAGGACTTCGCGGCCATCGCCGAGGAGATGATCGCAGCCGTCAAGGACATCAAGCGCATCGAGATAGAAGGCGGACTCACCGCCCACGGTCTCAAGAAGGCCGTCCGCATCCTGGAGGATGCGGAGCAGAAGACGAATGCGGCCAAGACCGAGCTCATCCAGGCCAACCTCAGGCTCGTGGTGAGCATTGCCAAGAAGTACGTGAACCGGGGACTGCAGTTTCTCGACCTCATCCAGGAGGGGAACATCGGTCTCATGAAGGCAGTGGAGAAGTTCGAGTACCGCAGGGGATACAAGTTCTCCACCTATGCCACCTGGTGGATCCGCCAGGCCATCACCAGGGCCATCGCCGACCAGGCGCGCACCATCCGCATCCCGGTGCACATGATCGAGACCATCAACAAGCTCATCCGCACCTCCCGGGCCCTCGTACAGGAACTGGGCCGCGAGCCCACCCCCGAGGAGATCGCCGAGAAGATGGACTACCCCGAGCACAAGGTGCGCAAGATTCTCAAGATCGCCAAGGAGCCCATCTCTCTGGAGACGCCCATCGGCGAGGAGGAGGACAGCCATCTGGGAGACTTCATCGAGGACAAGAAGGTGCCCTCGCCGTCGGACGCCATCCTGGCCAAGAACCTCTCCGAGCAGTCCCGCCGGGTCCTGGCGACGCTCACCCCGCGGGAGGAGAAGGTCCTGCGCATGCGCTTCGGCATCGGCGAGAAGTCGGACCACACCCTCGAAGAGGTGGGCAAGGACTTCACGGTCACCCGTGAGCGCATCCGCCAGATCGAGGCCAAGGCACTGCGCAAGCTGAGGCACCCGGTGCGGTCGAAGAAGCTCAGGTCGTTCATCGACTCGTAGGGGTACGCACCAAATTATTCAAGACAAAAAAGGCCCGCCTTCACAGGCGGGCCTTTCGTCGTTGAACGGGTCGTTTTTCTAGAAGGTGAACAGCATCTCATGCTTGAGCAGCATGACAGGATCCGGATCGTCGACATCGTCGAAGTCGATGTTGGCGTAGCCGGCGTCCACCATGTAGTACAGGTTGGGGGTGACCTTGACGTTCAGACCGAGGTCTACTTCCATTGCGGTAGCGTCCTCATAGGGGTTGGCGCCCATATAGTAGGTAACGGCCGCAGAGTAGGCATCCTGGTTGGACATGATGTAGGCGAAGGACGCATCGCAGGTGAGGTTATCCATGAGCTTCACTCCCTTGACATAGGGCTTCACCATGGTCATGCCCACGAGGTCTTCGGCCGGCTGCCATGCAGACCCGCCGAACCCGATCTCGTCGCCGATGATGAGGTTGGCCTTGAAGTCCTGCCTGCTATCGGCGCCGTAGCCTGATCCCAACGGACCGCCCTCGTCGTCCCAACCGGTGTACATGAGCACCAGGCCGGGCTTGCCGAAGTCCATGGTCTTGAAGACGTTGACGTATGCGCCCAGATACTTCGCGTCCTTGGCATACGCATAGAGTGGGTTCGCTGCGGTATAATCCTTGAGGTCCTCGAAGCCGGTGATCCTGTAGTTGAACTCGGACTCGAACTCGATGGGGCCCAGCGTGCCGTCGAGGCCGAGCGAGTACTGAAGGACCTGTACCCCGTCACTGCCCTGATCCTCTAATTTTGAACTTCTATCGTAATAGGTGATGAGGGGCTTGACATAGACGGTGCCGAGTTTGGTGATCATGGCCAGGTGATAGGTGTCGCCGTCGTCCTTCTCGGAGTCTTCCACATCGGGGTCGCCCAGTTCGGCGTTCTTCTCCAGGATCGCGATGACAGGGCCGACCGGTGTGTTCTGGACCACTTTCACCCTGTACCTGGGCTCCATCTTGTCGCCGAACGTGGTCGCCCACCACTGGCCCTGCATGAGGCCCAGGTCGAGCAGGGTCTCCGTGCTGGCGAATTTGTGGGACATGTACGCGAGCTCGATATTGATATTGTCGTTCGAATCATCAGAAACCATGTATGGCCAGACGTCACTGTCTTCCTGACCACTATAGTGCGACACGTCCCCCCAGACCTCGTCGCGCATGTTGACCTTCATGAAGACCGTGGTGTCCCCCACCGTGAGCTTGGGGAACAGGGAGAGATATCCCTTGTAGAACGTGTTGGTGACCGTGTCGTCGGAGGCCAGTGCATAGTTGTCCCAGTAGTAGCCCTGGGCGCTGAACTCGCCGCTCAGGTCGAACTTGACCTGGGGTGTGCCGATTACCTGGTACTCCCTTTCTCTCAGAACCCTTTTCGTCGTATCCGTCGGATCGACACTCGACCCTGCCCATACGGTCGTGGCAACGAATACGATCAATATGGCTAACAATACCTTCTTCATCCTACTCCTCCTTTTTGGTTTTCTTCCTTTTCGATTTCGGCCCGTTCCAACTTGAACCCTAAAATTTCACTGGGCCTTTCTCCCTCAAAACACACAAAACCCTGCACTTTAATATACAACATGCATGCCAACATATATTTCTAATAATATCATAGCAATGAGTGATGCCGGGCATGATGTTGTTGAAAATGTACCACATGCAGAAAATCTTTCCGTTGCAAAAATAATACAAGATTCATGTGCTTGAGGATGTGGAAGGTAGACGGCGGCCTCAGGGCGGGGATACCTTTCCGTTGACGGGCTCTTCCCGGGTACTCTAGAATGTATGCGGCACTTGAGTAAGCAAGGACGGAAGTCCAGCACGAGAATCCATCGATGGGAGGAGGCATGAATCCTGAGGTCTTTCGCGAATACGACATCCGGGGCGTAGTGGGTACGGACCTGGATGATGGTTTTGTTGACGGTCTTGCACGGGCCCTTGGCGTTTACTTCCGAGAACGGGGCGTGGTCCGCATCAGTCTGGGCATGGATGCACGCCTGAGCTCTCCCGGGTTCAGGGATATCCTGAAGAAGGGGCTGGCCGGCTGTGGGGTGCAGGTCATCGATCTCGGCATGGTGCCCACGCCCGTCATGTACTTCTCGCTCTTCAGGCTGGATGTGGGGGGCGGTGTCTGTGTGACCGGATCCCACAACCCACCGGACAACAACGGCTTCAAGATCGCTCTGGGAAAAATGACCATATACGGCAGCGAGATCCAGAAGATCCGCGCCATCATGGAGGAGGGCAGGACCGTATCCGGAAAGGCATCCTGTTCTTCCTGCGATATCGTCCCCGAGTATATCGACGATATCATTACCCGCATCAGGCCCGGCACCACGCGGCTGAAGGTGGTGGTGGACCCCGGCAACGGTGTGGGAGGCGCCCCTGCCATGGCCGTATGCAACGCACTGGGGATGGAGGTGAGCGGCATCTGCCTGGAGCCGGACGGCCGCTTTCCCAACCACCACCCCGACCCGACCACGACAGAAGGCCTCTCCATGCTGAGGACGGAAGTAATCCGGCAGGGGGCTGATCTAGGCATCGGCTACGACGGGGACGCGGACCGCATCGGCGTCATCGATGCCCGGGGAAACACCGTCTATGGAGACATGATCACCGCCATCCTGGCCAGGGAACTTCTCAAAGACAAGCCGGGAGAGAAGATCATCGGCGAGGTGAAGTGCTCCAAGGCATTCTATGACGAGGTGACAAAGGCCGGGGGCGTCCCCATCATGGGCAAGGTGGGACATTCCCCCATGAAGGCCCGGCTCATGGAGGAGAAGGCCGCCCTGGCGGGCGAGATGAGCGGCCACATATTCTTCCTGGACCGCTGGTATGGGTTCGACGACGCCATCTATACCTCTGCGAGGCTCCTGGAGATCCTCTCCCGGCAGACGGAGCCCCAGGCGGTATTCGATCGTCTGCCCGCAGTGGTGAACACCCCGGAGATCCGCATCGAATGTCCTGACCGTATCAAGTTCGATGTGGTGGAACGTTTTATTGCGTATGCACGCTCCCGATACGACGATTGCGTGGACATCGACGGCGTGCGATTCACCAGAGGCGATACCTGGGGTCTGGTGAGGCCGTCCAATACCCAGCCGGTCATCGTGCTGCGCTTCGAGGCGCGCGATCGTGATGCCCTGGAGAAGATCGAGGCGGATACCAGGGGACGCCTTGACCTGATCATCCGGGACCTCGAATCCGCTTCATGATCCGTGGACATTCCGGGAAGGGAATGTGTTGCATGGTGGTGCTTTCTGCGTTAGGCTATGGATAGATCCATTCGACAGAGTGTTCATGAGGTCGTGCAATGAGAAGAGGAGCAATCGTTTTTCTTGCTTGTGTCGGTATGTTCATGGTCGTCCCCCCTGGGCAGCTGCACGCAAAAACCGTGTATGTGAGGGACTGGATCGTCATCAATATCCGGTCCGCGCCCAACGATGCCTCTGCGACCGTTGCCTACGCGAATACCGAAGACCAGCTCGAGCTGACCGAGGAGGCGGACGGCTGGTCGAAGGTCCGCACCGGGGACGGAAAAGAAGGATGGGTGGGGACCCGGTTCCTGACCGACAAGCCGCCTAAGGGCGTGCTCTTCAAACAGCTCGAGGCGAGGAACAAGGCCCTCCAGGAGGAGAATGCGAGGCTCAGGGAAGCCGGACGTTCCGGCAAGTCCGTCGATGGCGTCCCTCCTGCAGAAGGCACCCAGGGTATCACACTCCCCCTCGATGTATCCGGAGAGGGCTGCGCCGGGCTCAAGGCAAAGTATGACAGGCTGCTCAGGGAAAACCAGGAATGCGTCCGGGAAAAGAATGTCCTGGCCGGGGAGAACAGCCGGCTGAAGACATCGGAGAGGCTCTTCTTCACGTTCATCGGTGGTGTGTTCATCGTGCTGGGCGTGCTCATCGGGCTGTTCATCCAGATGGTGAGCGGCAGGTCCAAGAAACAGGGATATCGATTCTGACAACAGGGGAGGCAGTGAAATGCTGAAGAAGTATGAACGATTGAGCGTACAGGTGAGCTTCAGGAATATCCTCAGGGCACGCTCCGCCATTTCCCACTACATCCACCGGACAAACCTCATCTATTCCTCGGAACTCAGTCGTATCATCGGGTGCGAGGCCTTTGTAAAGCATGAAAACCACCTGCCCACAGGATCCTTCAAGATCCGCGGGGCCTTGAACTTCTTCCAGACCATCCCCAAAGAGGACGTGGCCAACGGCGTGCTCGTGTCCACGCGGGGCAACCACGGCCTGGCCATGGCGTGGGCCGGCCAGTGGTTCAACACCCCGTGCACCGTGGTGGTCCCGGAAAACAACAATCCCGAGATCAACCGCATCATCGAGAGCTTTGGCGCCGAGCTCATCGTGCACGGACACGACTTCTACGATGCCCAGTTCTACTGCGACGAGCTGGTGGCCGCGGCCGGGTACTACTACGTGGAGCAGGGCAACGAACCGGAGATGCTCAACGGGATAGGGACCATGGGCCTGGAGATCTTCGAAGACCTGCCGGACGTCGACGTGATCATATGCCCCATAGGCGGAGGGGCCGGGTGCGCGTCGCTGCTGAGGGTGGTCCAGGCGATCAATCCCGAGGTGCAGATCGTCGGCGTGCAGGCCGCCAAGGCCCCGGCCTTCTCCAGGTCGCTCGAGCAGGGGGAGTGGGTGGTCCTCGACGAAGCGGACACCATCGCGGACGGGCTGGCGGCACGCAGTGTGTTCCAGCTTCCCTACGTGATCATGAAGGATCACGTCAAAGACGTGGTCCTGCTCAACGAGGACGAGGTCCTCGAGGGCATCCGGCTCGCGCTGGGAACCACGCACAACCTGGCCGAGGGAGCCGGTGCGGCGTCGCTCGTCGCGGCGGTGAAGATCAAGGAACGGCTCCAGGGCAAGAAGGTGGTGCTCGTCATGTCCGGCGGGAACCTCGACCGTGCGCAGCTGGAACTCGCCCTGCGCCAGGGCTGATCAGGACCCCTCGTTCTCCTCGGCCTTCTCGATGCTGCCGGACCATTTTCTGGTTATCTGGTCCTGGATCTTCGCTATCTGCTCCGCATCCATGATCCTGAACCGGCTCTGGGCCTTGAAGTATTCCGCCACCGGCACCAGCGAGCGTTTGTCCGCGATCTTCCGTGACGCACCGGTGAGCCTGAGCACCGAATCCTCCACCTCGTAGAGCTCGAACAGGCCGCTCTCCACGGCCAGTTTCCCCACCTTCACGGCATGGCGGGGCTCGAAGCCCCAGCCGGGCGGGCAGGGGATCTGGATGTGGATGTACTTCACCCCCGGCAGGCACGAGGCCTTCTTCACCTTGTCGTAGAGGTCGAGCGGGAAGGCCGCGGAGCAGGTGGCCACATAGGACAGGTTGTGGGCCGCCATGATGGCCGGGACATCCTTCTTCTGCTGGAACTTGCCCTTGAAGGGGGTGTTGGCGGTGATGGCGCCTTTCGGGGTGGTTCCGGACCGCTGGACGCCGGTATTCATGTAGCCCTCGTTGTCATAGCAGATGAACAGGAAATCGTCGCCGCGCTCTGCCGCGCCCGAGAGCGCCTGGAGGCCGATGTCCGCCGTTCCCCCGTCCCCCGCCCACGCCACGACCTTGATGTCCTGCCTGCCCAGGGCCCTCAGGGCGGCGAGCATGCCCGTTGATGCCGCCGCGGTCGAGGCAAAGGTGACGTTCAGGCAGGGCAGCTTCGTCGCCGCCACCGGGTAGAGCCCCTGCAGCACGGTGAGGCAGCTCGGCGGCACCACGAGGATGGTGTTCCTGCCCAGCGCCTTGAGCGCGATCCGGTAGGCAATGCCCAGCCCGCACCCTGCGCAGGCCCTGGTGCCGGGATTGACGAACTCCTCTTCAGGCAGGCTTAGGACGGTGGTCTTGGTCTGCATGTGCATGGTCTCCCTAGATCTTCAGCCCGACCCACTGCGGGGTGGTCTCGATCTTCGTCCCGCGGGTACAGGAATTCCGCATGGCCTCGTAGAGCTGGACGGTCTTGATCTCCCTGCCCCCGAGGCCCAGGATGTAGTTGTGAACGAACGGCATCTTCCGCTTCGATCCGCCCGCGGGGTACAGGGCAGCCTTGATGTCCGAACACAGCGCGCCTTCGTACCCGTAGCTCAGGGCCTTCTCGAACACGATCACGCCCTCGGCCCGGGACAGTCCCCCGGCGATGGCGGCCGCCGGGAAGGGCCTGTAGAGGTGGATGCTCATGATCCCGGCCTTGACGCCCTCGTCCCGGAGCCTGTCGATGACCTCGCGGAGGTGATAGGAGAGCGACCCCAGGCTCACGGCGATGAAGCGTGCGTCTTCGCATCGGTAGGTCTCGAAGAAGGGGTCCCCTCCGCGGCCGAAGTGTTCCCTGAAACGGTTCTCCACTGCATCCATCGCGTCCGCGGCCTTCAGGAGGTCCTCCTGGAGGAGGTAGCGGATCTCCATGTAGCCGTGGGCCGTCCTGCCCGCGGTATCCTGCCGGACATCGGGCAGCGTCACGGTGTTCAGGTTGGCGGGACGATCCGGGTCCAGCGCGTAGGCCGGCCGGTAGGGGGGCAGGAACGCATCGACCATGTCCTGGGACGGCACCTCGAAGGGCATGTAGGTGTGCGACAGGAGGTATCCGTCGTAGCAGACCATGATGGGGATCATGACCTCCTCGGCCAGCATGAAGGCCTTGATGACGCCGTCGATGATCTGCTGGTGGTCGTTCACGTAGAGCTGCATCCATCCGGTGTCCCGCTGGGAGATGGAGTCCTGGTGGTCGTTCCAGATGGTCCAGGGTGCGCCCACACCGCGGTTCACCACGCACATGACCAGGGGCAGCCTGGCTCCTGCCGCCCAGTGGATCTGTTCGTGCATGTAGAGCAGCCCGTTGGCGCTGGTGGCGGTGAAGGCCCGGGCACCGGTGGTCGACGCGGCGATGCAGACGGCCAGGGCGCTGTGCTCGCTCTCGACCGGGATGTACTGGGCGTCCATCTCGCCCGATTCGACCAGCTCGGAGAGCCGCTCGGTGAGCGGGGTCTGGGGGGTGATCGGGTAGGCCGCGATGACCTGGGCCCGGGAGAGTTTCACGCCGATGGCGGCCGCGGCATTGCCTGATTCTATGATATGCATGGCTTACTTCTCACCCCCTCCGGTCTGGATGAAACACGACTCGTCGACCATGGTGATGGCCTTGGTGGGGCACTCCTCCGCGCAGATGCCGCAGCCCTTGCAGTACTCGTAGTCGATCTTCGGCGGCACGGTCCTGCTGATGACCCCGTCCGGGCAGTAGAGCCAGCATATGAAACAGGCCGGCGCACCCCGCCTTGCCGGTATGCAGACCGCCGGGTCCATGACGGGGCGTGCAACCCTCCACGAGCCGGTCCTGCCGCCGTCGCCCGGTCCCGGCTCGCTGTGTGACGTCTTCCTGCCGTATTGGCGCGTACCCACGCTCATCCTCCGATCAGGGTGTGTTCATAGGCCAGCTGTGCGGCCGCGGCGTTCTTTTCCGGTCTCCGGCGCTCGAACTCCTCCCGGATGGCGTCGATGAGGGGGTCGAGGCCTATGATGCCGGTCGCGCGGGCAAAGGCCCCGATGATGCCCGAGTTGACCACGCCCTCGGGGAGCCCTGCCTTGACTGCCAGGGTATTGACGTCGCAGACCGCCACGGTGCAGTCGTTGTAGTGGTACGACTCGAGGCTGCACGGGGAATTGATCACCAGGGTCCCCCCGTCCTTCAGGCCGTTCGTGATGTTTCCCTCCTCCAGGAGCACGTGGTCGAGGACCACGATGATGTCCGGCCGCTCTATGGGCGAGAGGTCGTAGATCTTGTTCCTCGAGATCTTCAGGGAGGTGAATACCGGTGCACCCCTGCGTTCCGTACCGAAGGTGGGCACCATTGCGACCCCGGGATACCCGGACTGGAACATGGCCTTGGCAACGATCTTCGCAGCGGTGATGGCACCCTGGCCGCCCCTGCCGTGCCACCTGATGTCGATGGAGTCTTTCATGTCATCTCCCGGAAGCCTTTCACGGTCTCTCTGTACAGGGCACCGGACCGCCGGTGCGATCCAGGGTGTCTCCGCCAAGTATACCGTGGCATGGACACTGTTGTCGAGACACTATATATCAAGACCTTCCATTAATCAAGGCACATACTTTGCATGAACTCGGAGTGTTGGAAGAAACCATACCGTGAGAGGTGCAGCGATGATCATACGGGAAGCCAGGGAGTCATCGTCGAGAAAGAAAGCGGTCGTGCCGGAACAGTCCCGCAACAGGCCGTTGGCCCTGTTCACCGAGAGCATCATGAGCCTGCTGACGAGCCGTCACACAGACGTCGCCTTCACCGATCTCGTGTCGCTCATGGCGCAGACATTCCCCCTGGCCGCACCTGCGCTTTACGTCGACACCCAGGGCCCTGAGCCGCGGGCATATTCCGCGCTCGATGCAAACGAAGGGGGCGACCGCGACGCGGTGCGGGTACTGGGCGCGCGACGGTATGCCTACACCCGCGTCCTGGCCGGGGGCCAGGCGCCGTACGGTCCTTCCAGGGTGGACATCGCGCTGGTGAAGGGCCCGCATGCCACGGTGAGCCTGTCCGTGAATCCCGGGGGCCACGAAGGGATCTTCTACGAATGGGTCAAATATTTGACGCCGGCAATCGCCAAGCTCATGGACAACGAGCTCCTCCTGAACATGGCCTTCAGGGACGGGCTGACCGGCCTCCTCAATTACCGGGCCTTCTCGGAGATCCTCACGACCGAATGGGAGCGGGCCAGGCGCTACAAGACGACATTCTCGCTCATGATGATCGACATCGACCACTTCAAGCGCATCAATGACGAGAACGGCCACCCGGCCGGCGACCAGGTGCTCAGGTCCATCGCCTCGCGCCTGATGAGCAGGCTGCGCAAGAGCGACCAGGTGTTCCGCTACGGGGGGGAGGAGTTCATGGTCCTGCTTCCCCAGACCGGTGTCTACAAGGCCGGCCTCCTCGCGGAGAGGATCCGCGGTGTTGTGGAGAAGATGCGGTTCCCGGGCGGGGTCGGGGTCACCATCAGTGTGGGCGTCTCTCAATATGAGGATGGACGCACCGTGTCCGATCTTGTAAAACAGGTTGACACCGGGCTCTATCTCGCCAAGGGAAAGGGCCGGAACCGTGTCGAGATCTACAAGGACCTCCAGCGGTAGAAGGAGTGGCATGAATATCGACAGTCTCCTCAATCTGGATACGGGGCTCTTCGCCTGCGGCCCCGACGGCCGGAGGGTGCCGGCCAGGGTTTCGGAGGTCGTGGACGAGGACCTCTTCGTCCTCGTGCCGGACACCGACCTCGATGTCACCATCGGCTCCATCGTGAAGGTCACGGACGGACAGGACTCGGTGCTTGCCAAGGTCATCGAAAAGACGGGCAGGGAGTTCAAGCTGTGCATGGAGTGCTACCTGTCGCCGGGCCATGAACGCAGGGCCGATGTCAGGATCTACGACAGGGTCTACTACAGCGCGGACCTGCTCTGCCGCAGGGGGGAGCAGTCCCGGGTCCTCCCCGGGGCCCTGGAGCGCATCCACGCCAACAAGCTCATCATCGACTCGTTCCTCAAGGGCAGGTACGGGTATCCCGGCTCGGAAGAGGCCGTCTATCAGGGCGATACGCATGTGAACCAGGGTCTCTGGGAGATCAACCGGAAACTCGATCTCCTCATCCACATGTTCCTGGCCGACGATTTCAAGGCGCTCATGAACAGCACCCCCAAGGATGTGAACATCTCGGCATCGGGGATACGGTTCATCGCGGACAGGTCCCATGACATGGGGGATGTCATCGAGATCCGCCTCATCCTGCCCACGGTGCCGCTCCTCTTCGTGAGGATGCTCGGCGAGGTGATACGCCAGAAGGCGGTCACAAGCACCCCCCAGACCGAACGCTACGCCGTGGCGGTGAGATTCCTCAAGGTCGATCCGGAAACCCGCGAGGACATCATCCGCTACCTCTTCCGGAGACAGCGCGAAGTCCTGAGGAAGCGGCAGGTCTGAGGCGAGCCTTTTCTTGACCTGCCTTCTCGGGAGGCGAGGGGAAAGACCCCGTGCATTCCCACTTCGACCGTACGTGCGGACCACCGTGTTCTCCCCGGGATTGACACGGCCATCGTGATGCCTATAGAGGGTGAACTGTGTCACGGATAAGACGGTTCATCGCATGGGGTGTCGGCATACTCCTGGTCGCGGGCATGCTCGCCCTCGCCTTTTTCGGCATGAATGCCTACCGGGAGATGAGGAAGCTCCAGACGGGTACCCTGTGGCACCTCCCCACACGGATCTACAGCAGCCCCTTCGAGATCGCCCCCGGCGTGGACATGTCCCGATCAGGGCTCATGGACAGGCTGTCCCGGCTGCGGTACCGCAAGGTGGACACCGTCACCGAGCCGGGTCAGTTCCGTCTCGCCGGAGGGACCCTGACGGTATACCTGCACCGGTTCGAGTATCCCGACGGTACCGGCAGGGCCGGACGGGTGGAGCTGGTGCTCGACGGGAACAGGGTGAAGAAGATCCTTTCCGGTCACGCCCGGCAGGTCGTCCCGTCGGTCCGGCTCGAGCCCGAGACCATAGCCACCCTCTACGATGCCGGCTTCGAAGATCGGGAGGTCGTGTCCCTGGCGGAATGCCCGCCCCACCTCATCGATGCGTTGCTCTGCGTCGAGGACAGGAGATTTTTCGAGCACGTCGGTATCGATCTGAGGGCCATGGGAAGGGCCCTCGTCGCGGATGTCTTCCGCTCGAAGGTCGTCGAGGGGGGGTCCACCATCACCCAGCAGCTCGTCAAGAACCTGTTTTTGACCCACGCCAGGACGGTGAACCGCAAGCTCAGGGAGGTGTGGCTGGCGCTCATCATGGAGGCGGCCTACACCAAGGACGAGATCCTTGGCATGTACATCAACGAGATCTATCTCGGCAGGAGCGGGTACGCGGGGATCCACGGGTTCGGGAGGGCATCCCGGCTCTTCTTCGACGACGATGTCTCGGGGCTCGATGTGCACGAAGCGGCGCTGCTCGTGGGGATCATCCGGTCACCGAACAGGTATTCCCCCTACACCCACCCCAAGGCCGCCCTGGAACGCAGGAACACCGTCCTGGCCCTCATGCTGGAGCAGGGCAAGCTGACGCCCGAGGCCTATCGCTCGGCCGTCAAGAAGCCGCTCGGGGTCGTCGCGTTCACGCCCGTGGTGAAGCGGGCACCGTATTTCGTCGACTACGCACTCTCATCGGCCCGTGATCTTTACCCCGGGGAAGACCTCCTCTCCCGGGGCGGGCTGAGAATCTTCACGACCCTCGACCCGCAGGTGCAGAGGGTCGCCGAGGAAGCCTCGTCCAAGGGACTCCTCCGGTTTCCGGCGAGCGTACAGACCGCCTCGGTCGTCCTCAGGCCTGCCACCGGGGAGGTCCTCGCCATGGTGGGCGGGCGGGATTACGGGGCCTCCCAGTTCAACCGGGCGGTTTCGCTCAGGCGCAACATAGGTTCCCTCATCAAGCCCGTGGTCTACTGCACGGCCCTCGAACACGGGTATACCCTCGCCAGCCTCCTGGAGGACAGGCCTCTGACCGTGACGCTCCCGGGCAAGTCCACATGGTCACCGGCGAATCATGACGGCGAAAGCCATGGGGATGTCCTGCTCATCGATGCGCTCGTGAACTCCTACAACCAGGCCACGGTCAGGCTCGGCCTGGACCTGGGGCTGGAAACGGCGAGCGCCGGCGTGAAGGAGGTCCTGCCCGGGACCGTCGTCCCCCGCAGCCCGGCGCTCCTGCTCGGGGCCGTGGCCTGCTCGCCGCTCGATGTGGCCGTCATGTACGCGGCCTTCGCCAACAGGGGGAACAGGCCGTCGCCACGGTGCCTGGACGCCGTCGGGGACGAGCACGGTGCCGTGATCTGGAAGGCGCCGGCAGGTCCCGTCCTGAGGGTCTTCGACGAAGGCCCCGCGTATCTCGTCGATACGGCACTGCGGGAGGTGCTGCGGCGAGGGACCGCGCGAGGAGCGGCATCATACGGCGTGCCGGACGGGGTCTGCGGCAAGACGGGCACCACCGACGACCTGCGGGATTCGTGGTTTGCCGCCTACACGAAGGACCTGGTGGCGGTCGTGTGGGTGGGGGACGACGCCTTCAGGTCCACGGGGCTCACCGGGGCAGCCGGTGCACTGCCCGTGGCGGGCAGGATCATGGCGCGGCTCGCCGTCCCGGTGCAGGGGGATGCCCCGGAGGGCATCACCTTCTGTGATGTCGACCCCGCCACCGGCAGGAGGGCCTCACTCTGGACGGCATCCCCGGTGACGCTCCCCTTCCTGGCAGGGACGGAACCGGCCAGGGGCCCGGCAGATGTCCTGCCGGGGATATGGGATGCGCTCAAGTCGTTCTGGCCTTTCAAGGACTGATTCTCCTTGCCCTTCTGACGGTCGCATCGTATGGTTCCCGCCATGGATTTCCGCTCCGAACACTGCGCCTGGTGCAGCATGAGAAACGCACCGCTGGCGGACTGTTCATCCTGCCCCAAGTATTGGAGGTATCATCTCGGGATCGACCTGGAGCTTTCCATGGATGTCTTCTGCGCCATCTGCATCCATCGCGGCAGCAGGGATCTTGAGGTGTTCTGCAGGACCAACCGGTTCCTCCAGGAGGACAGCGGGGAGGATTTCGACTGCTATCGGTTCTGCCTCGCCAGGAAGACCTGACCTTGTATCCCCGCGTGAATTCTGTTGAACGGGCGAGCCGGCTTGGTGTACTCTGGGGGCCGGGTTCAGGATCGGCCTGCGGGACTGCTGTCTTCCGGATGTTCGTGTAAGGGGGTTGTATGAATCTCTACTCATGGCTGCAAGGGCACGCGAAGGAGAGACCCGGCAAGGTCGCCATCCGGTTCAGGGACCAGGAGATCACCTTCAGAGAGCTCTACAGGCTCACCGACGCCCTCGGTACGGCGCTTCGCGGTGCCGGCGTAAACCGGGACGACCACGTCACCCTCATGCTGCCCAATGTGCCGGAGTTCGTTCTCACCTACATGGCGACCATCGGCATCGGGGCCGTGGTCACACCGATCAATCCCTCCTATACCTCGCGGGAGCTCAAGCACATCCTGGGCGACTCCGACTCCCGGGTGCTCGTCATCGAGCAGTCGAACAGGGACACGTACGACGACATAGCCGCGGAATGTCCCCAGAAGGCCGTCATAACCACGGGTCCGGGCGGCAGCTTCCCGGAATGGGTCACGGGGAGTGGAAGCGGCATCGTGGAGGATCGTGGCCGCGACGACGTGGCGGTCATGATCTACTCCTCGGGGCTCACCGGATACCCCATGGGGGCCATGCTGACCCAGGGGAACCTCGACCACAATTCCGATCTCCTCCGCTTATGCATGGAGGCGGACGACACGGACACCACGCTCACCCTCATACCGTGCTTCCATTCCTTCAGCGCCAGCGTGAACATGCTCTCCATGCTGCGGTATGGCGGGACCATCTACCTCATGAAAAAGCTCGATTTCAGGGAACTCAGGCATGCCCTGACCGACGGAGGGGTCACGGCGATCTGCGCCGTCCCCACGTTGTTCTACGGCCTGGTTCACCACCCGGACCTCTCCGACATCGACTACGCCGCCGTGAGGACCCTCATAGCGGGCGGGTCCGCCCTGTCCGTCGAGGTATACGACGCCTTCAAGGAGAAGTTCCACACGGACATCAGGCAGGGTTACGGCATCACCGAGGCGTCGCCGGTCTGCTCGGTGAACCGGAAGAACCGGCCCATCAAGCCCACGTCCATCGGGCAGACGGTGCCCGGCGTAGCCGCCCGCGTGCAAGACGACGAGGGGAACATACTCGGTCCCGGCCAGACCGGGGAACTCCTGTTCAAGGGGCCCAACATCATGAAGGGATATTACCGCAGGGAACAGGAGACCCGCGACATCATCAGGGACGGGTGGCTCCACACCGGAGACCTCGGCTACACGGACGAGGAGGGGTACATCTTCATCACCGGGTACAAGAAGGACATGGTCATCACCTCCGGGTTCAACGTCTATTCCCGGGAGGTGACCAACGTGCTCAACTCCCTGCCGGGGATACGGGACTCCGCCATTATCGGGGAGCCCGACCTCATGCGCGGCGCCATCATCAAGGCCTTTGTGGTCAGCGATGGCGCGGAGCTCACCGAGGACGACGTGAAGAAGTTCGCGCGCAGGCAGCTCGCCACCTTCAAGACCCCCCGGAAGGTGGTGTTCGTCCCCAAGATCCCCCGGGACGGGAAGGGCAGGGTCCTCTTCGACCTGCTCAGGGAAGCTCCATGAGCGGATGCACGCTGTGCCCGAGGCGGTGCGGCATCGACAGGTCCCGCAGCAAAGGCGCCTGCCGCGCGGACAGCACGATCCTCGTGGGCGCCGTTGTCGTGCACAGGGGCGAAGAACCTCCCCTCAGTGCGGGTTCTGGCTCGGGTGCCGTCTTCTTCTGCGGGTGCCCCATGCGGTGCAGCTATTGCCAGAACCTGCAGATAAGCCAGCTCTGCCAGGGCAGGGCGGTGACCACGGGTGAACTTGCCCGCGCCATGGGGACGCTCGAAGGGATCGGATGCTCCAACATCAACCTGGTGAGCCCCACCCACTACACCCCCTGGCTCCTCGAGTCCATCGACGAGGCGAGGGTCTCCGGCATGGGGCTGCCGGTGGTCGTCAACTCGAGCGGATACGAGACACGGCAATGCCTGGAGATGTGGAAGGACCACGCCCAGATCTATCTCATGGACCTCAAGTACGGCGACAACGGGATGGGAAGAACCTTGAGCGGCGTCCCCGACTACTGGGACGTGGCACGGGACGCCATCGCGTACCTCTGGGAAACGGCGGGCCCCCTGGTCGTGGACCCGGGAGGCAGGGCGGTCAGGGGACTCGTGGTGAGGCACCTCGTCCTTCCGGGCATGGTCTCCAACCCATTCTCCGTACTCGAGTTCCTCGCCGGGCTCTCACCCGAGATCCCGGTCAGCATCATGTCCCAGTACAACCCTGACTACTATCGGGGAGAGATGCCGGACATGCACCGGCATCTCAGGGCGGACGAATACGAGGTGGTCCTCGAGAGGGCCGCGGACCTCGGTCTGGAAACGATCTATTGTCAGGACGTGGACGCGTCGAGCACCTACAATCCCGATTTTTCGGCCGAGCGCCCCTTCGACGACATCACCAGGATCGCCTGATCCTGCCTGCCGGGCAATGCCTCACATGAGCGTCAGTGTGCCGTCTCGCCCGTTGCTTGTGGACCGCGGCCGGTCCCGGCGCCGCGTGACTACTCCCGGCCGTGGCAGTGCTTGAACTTTCTTCCGCTCCCGCAGGGGCAGGGATCGTTGCGCCCTGTTCTCGGGGGGTGCCTCATCGGCCTGCCTTCCTGCAGGGCGAGGACGTTCATGACCTCGAAGGCCGGTCTTCCCGCCCGGATCAGTTCGGCCATGAGGCGCATGGGCCCCTGCGTATGCGCGAAAAAAGACCGGAGACCTTCACAGAGCCAGTTCAGGCCGGGCTCGCCGTCGGGCGTCCGGAGGATACGGTTTCTGGGGCACTCTCCGTGGCAGGCGAAAAGGAACGGACAGGCCCTGCAGAAGAGGGGGAGCGTCCCGGTCTTCGCGGCGCCGAATGCACGCTGTCGATCGGAGGAGGCCAGGTCATTCACGTGACGCTCGAGGATGTTCCCGAGGAGGTGGGCCGGATCCACGAAGTGGTCGCACGCGTAGAGGTCACCGTTGTGTTCCAGGACAAGGGCGTCGCCGCAGGTGGCCCTGAAGATGCAGAGCGAGGACTCGTCGTGGCAGTATGAGGACAGGACCCCTTCGAACGGTTGTATGAACATGGTTCCCACATCGTTTCGTACCCACTCGTCAAAGATCTCCACGAGAAACCTGCCGTATGCCGCCCCCCCAACCGAGGCCCCGGTCACCGTCTGAGGATGCGAAGAGGATGACCCACGGGCTCGCTCGACCACCGGGATGAACTGGATGTAGCGGACCTGGAGCTCGTCCTTGAAAAACCGGTAGAGCTCCAGAGGCTGCAGGCTGTTGACCGCGTTGACCGCGCAGAGGATGTTGAACCTGACCTGGTGCTCCCGCATGAGACCGGCCGCCCGTACCACAGCGTCGAAGACGCTCCTGGCGTTGCCGTCGCGACGGAAGGCGTCGTGCATCTGCCGGGGGCCGTCCATGCTCAGTCCCACGAGGACGTCGTTTTCCCTGAAGAATCGGCACCAGTCCTCGTCGATGAGCGTGCCGTTGGTCTGGATGGTGTTCTCGATGACCGCGCCGCCCTCGAGAAGGCCTTTTTCTATCTCGATGGCGCGGCGAAAGAAGTCCAGCCCCATGAGCGTGGGTTCGCCGCCCTGCCACGAGATCGACACGGGCAGGCCCTCGTGGGCGGTACAGGTCTGCCGGATGTAGGACTCCATGACCTCGGGTGACATCCTCAGGCTGCTGCCCGGGTAGAGGGCGCCCTTCGAGAGGTAGAAGCAGTACGAGCAGGCGAGGTTGCAGCGTGCGCCTGCAGGTTTTGCCATGACGTGAAACGAGCGGTGACCGGTCACGTGGAATCGCCGCCCCCTCCGGCGTTGGGATCCCGGGTTTCCTCAGGCCATTGTGAACGATGAGGGGGCGAAAATCAAGCCGTCCGGACCAACCCGGGAACGGTTCACTCCTGTTGGGCGGCCGTGTTCGCCGACGCGGCGCCGCCGTTCCGGTAACTCACGAGTCGCTGGGTGATGCCCGCGGCCCTGACCGGCTCCATGTAGGACAGGATGCCGCCGGCGATGTCGCCCTTCATGCCCAGGAACACCTCCACGGCCACGTCCGTGTCGAGGTTGTTCATGAGGGTCGCCGCGGCGCCGGGCTTCATGGAGGAATAGATCTTGACGAGGTGTTTCACCCGCTCGCTGCTGACGAACCGGTAGGAGGCGAGGTCGCTCTTGATGGCAGCCTCGATGTCCTCGAGCCGCTTTATCTTTCCCTGGATCTGCCCTTCCAGTTCCTTGAGTTCCAGCTCGCGGGCCTTGAGCCGTTCCTCCTTCTGGCGCAGGATCTCGATCTGGTCGGATACATTGAAGACCATGGGCTGCTGGAACTGCTGCCTGGCCTGCTCCGCGGCCCGTGGTTCGGTGTCCTCCGCTTCCACCGGGGTAGGCCTGATGGCCAGGTAGATGCCGACAAAAGCACAATTGATGACCAGTAACCCGAGCAGAATCTTCGCTTTCATCTCTCACCTCCGGCACGCATGACGGCGATCTCGTCGAGGAAGTGCATCTCCGCTCTCCTCTCGGCGCCCTCGTGCCTGTCCTGATGGATCTCCCTGAGCCTGCGCATGGCCTTGTGAGCCCGCTCGGCCCGCAGGAGCTCCTGTCGTTTCTCTTCTGCCTGGTGCTCGGCCTTGACGATGTTCTCGTCGATGCGTGCGACGCCCTCGTCCAGGTGAAGGAGGTAGTCGTAGTAGCGTTTCACCTCGGACGAACCGAGACCGCTCTTCATCCTGGTCACGAGTTCCGCTCTCAGGACGTCCTTGCGCGCCAGGACCCGCTCCTTCATGGCGATCAGCGCCCTGAGCTGTCGCTGGGACTGGGAGAACGCCTGCTGCGCCATGTTCTCCTGCATCTTTCGTACATCGAGCAGGGTCTCGAATTTGAACCGGAACGCCATTTATGCCTTCCCCGCAGCCCGCTGCGCCTCCGCTATGGCCCTCATCTGCGCCACCGACTCCTCGATGGTGGCCTTCTCATCGATGCCCTGCCTCAGGAACCGGTTGATGGCCTCGTTGTGGCTGATGGCGGTATCGATCTCCGGGTTGTTCCCGGCGACGTAGGCCCCGATGTTGATGAGGTCCCGGGCCTCTTCGTACACCGCCGCCATGGAGAGGATGTTCCGGGCGGCCTTGAGGTGCTGTTCGTCCACGATGTCGTTCATGACCCTGCTCACGCTGCGCAGGATGTCGATGGCGGGGTAGTGGGTCCTGGCGGCGAGATCCCTCGAGAGCACGATGTGACCGTCCACCATGGAGCGCACCATATCCGCCACCGGCTCGGTCATGTCGTCGCCCTCGACGAGCACCGTGTACAGCCCGGTTATGCTCCCCCTTGACGAGGTGTTCCCGACCCGCTCCAGGAGCTTGGGCATCTTGGCGAAGCAGGAGGGGGTGTACCCCTTGGTGGTGGGAGGTTCCCCGACGGCCAGGCCGATCTCCCTCATGGACATGGCGAAACGGGTGATGGAGTCCATCATGAGAAGGACGTTCAGGCCCCGGTCCCTGAAGTATTCCGCGATGGTCGTGGCGAGGTATGCGCCCCTGATGCGGATGAGCGAGGGCTGGTCGGATATGGCTGCGACCACGACGGACCTCTTGAGCCCGTCCTCGCCCAGGTCCCTGTCGAGGAACTCCTTGACCTCCCTGCCGCGCTCGCCGATGAGCGCGATCACGTTCACGTCCGCCTTGGTGTGGCGTGCGATCATGCCGAGCAGGACACTCTTGCCCACCCCGGACCCGGCCATGATGGCCATGCGCTGACCCTTTCCCATGGTGAGCATGCCGTTGATGGCCTTGATGCCGAGGTCCAGAGGCGCATCGATGCGCCTTTTCTTCAAGGGGTTGAAGGGGTTTCCGTACAGCTTCATTTCCGTGTCCAGGACCAGCGGACCCTTCCCGTCCAGGGGCTCGCCCATGCCGTCGATGACGCGACCCAGCATGTCGTTGCCGACCTTGACCGTGGGCTGGGATCTCCTGGCGATGATCACGCTGCCGGGGCCGATACCGCTCAGGTCGCCCAGGGGCATGAGCAGGACCCTCTTGTCCCGGAAGCCGACGACCTCGGCCATGATGGAGTCTTTCCTGGATCGTGAATAGATCTCGCACATGCCGCCCATGGCGCTGCCCGGGCCATGCCCCTCCACCACGAGGCCCACGATGTTGGTCACCTTGCCCCGGACCTGGACAGGGTCCAGTCCGCGCAGCTCCAGGATGTGCCGTTTCAGGTCCGTCATTTTTCCAGGAGCACCTCTTTCATGTGGTCTATCTGGGCCCGTATGCTCGCGTCGATCTCGCCGAACTCGGTGTCCACGATGACGCCGCCCCTGTCGAGGGTGCTGTCCTCGACGAAATGGAGAGCGCCCCTGCCCGTGAGGTTCTTCGCGATGATGCGCTCGATGTCGCGGATGTACTCGAAATCAGACGGGTGCAGCCGTATGCGGATCTCCTCGGTCTCGGTCATGTGGTGGCACGCCTGCCTGATGGTATCGAGCACGATGTCCGGGGAGAGCTGGATCTCCCGGTGAATGATCCGCTCGGCCATGAGGAACAGGATCTCCATGATCTGGTCCTGGTGCTTTTCCACGATGAGCTGCCTGATCTTCGTGAGTTCGTCGACGGCCCTGGCCAGCGTATCGATGAGCGGCTCGATCTTCTTGACGGCCATCTTCTGGCCCTGGGCCTGGCCCTGCTCCAGACCCTTGCGGTAGGCCTCCATCTCGATGGCCTCCTTCTCTGCGCGGGCCTTTCTCAGGATGGCCTCGGCCTGGGCCTGTGCCTCCTTGAGGCTCCCCTTGCCCTGCATCTCCTCGACGCGGTAGGGTGTGATGGAGCAGTCCCGCGGGTCGTCGCCGCGGATGATCTTAGACGAGGACATCCTCTCCACCCTTTCCGCCGATCACGATCTTGCCGGCGGCCTCGAGCTTGCGTGCCACGCGCACGATGTTCTGCTGTGCGTTCTCCACGTCCGAGAGCTTCACCGGTCCCATGGTCTCCATGTCCTCGAGGAGCATCTCGGATGCGCGTGAGGACATGTTCTTGAGGATGTGGTTCTTGAGCGTCTCGCTCGAGGTCTTCAGGGCCAGCGAGAGGTCCTCGTTGGTGATCTCCTTGAGGATGGTCTGGATGCCGCGGTTGTCGATGTTGATCAGGTCCTCGAAGACGAACATCTTCTGGCGGATGGTTTCCGCCAGGTCGGCGTCGATCTCCTCCAGCGAGGCGAAGATGTTGTTCTCGGTATTGTGGTCGAGCTGGTTCATGATCTCGGCAACGGTCTCGACGCCGCCGAGTTTCTTGCTCTCCACGCTGCCCATCGCCTCGATCTCCTTCTTGAGCACCTCGTCCACGTCCTCTATGACCCCGGAGGGGACCATGCCGAGGTTCGCGATGCGGAAGACGATCTCGTGCTGGAGCTTTTCAGGCATCTCCTTGATGATCTGGGCGACCTTCTGGTGGTCGAGGTGGGCCAGCACCAGGGCGATGGTCTGGGGGTGCTCGCCCTTGAGGTAGTCCACCAGGATGGACGGGTCGATGGAACGCAGCGACGAGAAGGCCGCCGTGTCCATGGCCAGGGAGATGGAGTCCAGGATAGGTTTGGCCTTGTCCTGGCCCAAGGCCGACACGAGGGCATCGCGCAGGTAGGTGATGCCCTTGCCGGTGACGCCGCTCACCTCGCCGGAGAGCTGCTCGAATTCGTCCATGATGGTGCGGACCGTGTCCACCGGGATGGTCACGTCCTCGAGGGCTGCCATGCGCCTGCCGAGCAGCATCATTTCGTGCTCGGTGAGGCCCTTGAAAATGGCCTGGGTGAAGTCGTCTCCCATTGCCATGAGAAAGATCGCGGCCTTCTGCGGGCCGTCAACCCTCTTGAGTTTTCCCATCATGCATTCTCCTGCAGCCAGGATTTCACCACCGCCGTGGCGGTGTTCATGTCATTCTTCGTGATGTGCTCGATGGTCTTGCGCTTTCCCTGGACCGCGCGCTTCATCTCGTCGCTCTTGGCCACCGCCTCGATCTGGGGCAGGTCATCGCCGCCCTCCAGGAGTTCGCGCTCCTCCGGTGTGCCCCGGTCACGGGCGTGGACGCGTTCCACCACCCTCACCGATTTGGTGAGCCAGGTGAGCAGGGGCCTGATGACCAGGAGGAGGACCAGGATGACCAGGAGGAAGAAGAGCGCGTATTTCACGAGGGTCATGATCAGTTCCTTGTTCTTCTCCTTGGCCGAGATGGCCGCCAGGTCGGTGTCGTCCTGGGCGAACGGCATGCAGGACACGGAGATCAGGTCTTCGCGGTCGATGTCGAAGCCCACGGCATTCTTCACCGCGTTCTCGATCTCCTTGAGTTCGGATGCCTGCCGGGCCACGAACATCTTGTTCCCCTCCTGGTCGGTCTTATAGGTCCCGTCCACCACCACGGAGACGGTCAGTTTTTTGACGCTGCCAGGTGACTGGATGTGCTCCGTCTGGTTCCTGCCGATCTCGTAATTGCGGACGATGCTGCCGTTTCCCCTGCCGCCGGCTGCGGGAACCGCTTCGGCCCCCCCCCTGCCGGTAGGGAGGTTGGATGTCGTGCCGGCAGCGCCCTGGGTCTCGCCGTCGATCCTGGCGTACTGGTCCTTCAGCTCCTCCGAGCGGATGACGTGGACCTCGGGGTCGTACATGTCCTGCACGCTCTTGACCATATCCATGTTCACGTCCGCGCTCACCTTGACCACCGCCGCGTTCGGCCCCACGATCCTTTCCAGCAGGTCCTGGGCCCTCTCCTGGAGCTGGGTCTCGACGGCCCGCTTGAACTCGAGGCGATCGCTTGCCATGATGACGGAATCGCTGTTTTTCTTGCCCTCGTAGAGGACCCGACCCTTGATGTCCACGATGCTGATGTTCTCGGGGTCCAGCCCCCGGATGCTCTTTTCCACGAGATACACGATGCCCTGGACCTTGGAAGGCCCCATCAGCATGCCCGGCCTGGTCTTGATGACGATGGAGGCCTTGGCGGGTTTCTCGTCCTCGATGAAGATGCTTTCCTTGGGCATGGCGATGTGGACCCTGGCGAAGTCGACCTCTTCCAGCGACATGATGGTGTTGGCCAGCTCGTTCTGGAGTGCCCTCTGGTAGTTTATCTTCTGCACGAACTCCGAGGTGGAGAAGTCGCTCTCATCGAAGAGGGCGAACCCCTTGCCGACGCCGCCCTTGGGGATGCCCTGCGCGGCCAGTGTCAGGCGTGTCTCGTAGACGCTCTTCTCCGGGATCATGATGGCCGTGCCGCCCTTGGCGAGCCGGTAGGATATGCGTCCGTCCTTGAGGTGCTGCACGACCAGGGATGCATCCTGCTCGTTCAGGTCCGTGAACAGGTACTGGTACTTCGGTGCGGTGGCCCACATGAGACCGACCACGACGACCGCCACGGCCATGGCGCTCACGGCCAGGAGGCCGAACCGCTGGGTCATGCTCATGGCCATGAACTTTGCCGGGAGCTGGGAGAGGGTTTTCATCATGGCTAACTCAACCTCTTGAGCTCATTGAACCCTTCGATGAGCTTGTTGGTCATGTTCACCATGAGCCGCAGGGTGATGTCAGCCTTCTGCATGGCGATCATGGCCTCATGGATGGTGGGTGCCTTTCCCGAGGAGAGGTCGGATGCGGCCCGCTCCGATTCCCTGACCACCGTGTTGGCGGAGTCGATGGCCTCTTTGAGGGTATCCACGAAATCGAGGTCCCTTGCCTTGTCCTTTACCCCGGATGGGCTCAGGGGTCCCGTCAGGTTGAAATCAGGCTTGTCGATGCGCATGGTTACCTCCCGATCTGCAGGGCCTTGAGCGCCATGTCCTTCTGGGACTTCACGGCGATGGTGTTGGCCTCGAAGGCCCGCGTTGCGTTCATCATGTTCACCATCTCCTCCATGAGGTTCACGTTGGGCATGGTGACGTAGCCCTGATCGTCTGCATCCGGATTGCCGGGGTCATAGATCCGCTCGCCGGGCGTGGGATCGGTGGTGATCGCCTCCACGTCGACGCTGGAGAGATGCTCTTCGAAGGACCGCTCCCTCAGGATGACGTCACGGCGCTGGTAGGGCCCGCCGTCTTCTGTCCGCGTCGTGCGGCCGTTGGCAATGTTGCTGGATATGACGTTCATCATGGTCCGCTGGGCCCGCAGCCCGCTTGCACTGATGTCCATGGCGGTGAAAAGGTCCATTACCTGATCCCTCCTATGACGTTCCTCAGTTCGTCGAGCTTCCTCGTGATGATCTCGGCAGACGCGCTGTACAGGAGCTGGTTCTGGCTGAGCTTCATCATCTCCCGGTCGATGTCCACGGTATTGGCGTCGTTGCCGATGCGGGAGAAGGGATCGTCGACGGTCCTGTACAGGGGCTGACCCGGTGACTTCCCCAGGTGGCCGGGGTCGGTGGCCGTCAGCTTCAGCCTCGACTCCAGCTCTTTCTCGAACAGGGCCTCCCTGGACCTGTACCCGGGGGTGTCAACGTTGGCGATGTTGCCCGAGATGACCTGCTGGCGATAGGTCCGATAGGTCATATGCTCCGCGGCTTCCGGGATTATCGTGCCGAAGATGTCGCCCATGTGTTCCCTCCTCGCTCTCAGTGAAGCAATTGTCGTACCAGGGGCCCAGGACCGTCCAGGAGCTAGGAAAATTCAGGATCGGCGCAGTCCGCACCGGCGGGCGGATCGTCAGAAAATTGACCGGCCCGGGTATACTCGTTGAGCTTGTTCCTCAGGGTGCGGATGCTGATGCCGAGCAGGGTCGCCGCCTTGGTCCTGTTGCCGTCGACCTTCTGCAAGGTGGAGAAAATGAGGCGTTTTTCCATTTCGTGGATGGTTGTCCCCGGGCCGGGCAGGGCGCCGGCATGTTCCGGTGCGGAGCTCTCCGTCATGACATGGGCCGAAGAGATGGTGTCGCCCTCGGTGAGGATCATGGCGCGTTCGATGACGTTTTCCATCTCCCTGACATTGCCCGGCCACGGGTACCTGAGAAGGGCATCTTTTGCCCCCGGGCTGAGAACTTTTTCCTGCATCCCCTCGCGGGCTGCGATCTTTCTGATGAAGTGGGCCGCCAGGGGGAGGATGTCCTCCCCTCGATCCCGCAGGGGCGGTACCATGATGGGGATGACGTTCAGGCGGAAGAAGAGGTCGTTCCTGAACCGTCCGGCCCGTATCTCCTCTTCGATGGTTCTGTTCGTGGTGGAGATGACCCGGAAGTCCACCCTGATGGGGGCCTTGCCCCCGACACGGTCGATCTGCCTCTCCTGGAGGACCCGCAGCAGCTTCGCCTGGAGCCCGAACCCGATCTCGGTCACCTCGTCGAGCAGGATGGTACCGCCGTCGGCCTGCTCGAACCTGCCGACCCTCGTGGCATACGCCCCGGTGAACGCACCCTTCTCGTAGCCGAAGAGTTCGCTTTCCAGCAGCGTCTCCGGTATGGCGGCGAGATTGATGCCCACGTAGGGCCCGCCTTTTCTCTTGCTCAGTGCATGGATGGTCCGGGCAATGACTTCCTTGCCTGTGCCCGATTCCCCCATGATGAGAACGGGTGCCTGGGTGGGCGCCACCTTGCGCACGATGTCCATGATGCGGGCCATCGACGGGTCCGCCACCACAAAGGGCGCCCCGTCGTCAGTGGCCCTGACTTCCCCGGGCGCATTGAGCACCTCGATGACCCGGATGATTTCCTCGGCTCTGAACGGTTTCTTCAGGTAGTGCGAGGCCCCGGCCCTGAGACACGCCGTGCCGTCCGACGTCCCGATGCCGATGATCTCGATGGAGTCGTAGACCTGTTTGGTGCCTTCCATCACGTCGACGAATTCATCTGATATGATGGCGATGCAGTGCGTCTTCGGGTCGATGGCCTCGAGGAACTTGTCCTTGCTGGTGAAGGGACTGGGCGACGCCCCCGTTTCCGCTATGAGCTCGGCGAGCAGGGTTACGGTTTCCTTGTCCGTGTCCAGTATGGCGATGCCCATGTGCCCCGCTACCTCCCGCCGTGCTGCTTCGTGGCCTCGTAGCCGTCGAGATCCCCGATGAGCGCCATCTCGTCGGAGGTTACCCGGGCTGCGGAGACCAGGACAGGATCCTTGCTTAGGCGCATGATATTGGTGAGAAGTTCCCTGGCCCTTGAGGCATCCCCCTGGACATGGGCGATTCCCGCGAGATAGTACATGGCCCAGTGCACATGCGATGACCGGGGGTATGCATCCAGCAGGGCCTGGTAGAGCGAGGAAGCCCTGGCAAGGGAAGCGGCCTTCCTCAGCTGGCCGGCCCTCTTGTACAGAGCCTCTTCGATGATCGGGGAAACCCGTTCCGGGTGGAACGCTATGATGCGGTCGAGCGCCTCCTCTTCCTTCAGGGGCGTTCCCAGCCTCCGGTACGCGTCTGCCAGATAGGACAGGGAGTGCAGAGCCAGAGGGCCTCCCTCGGCGGCCGAGGCCTCGAGGTGCGGCAGTGCGGCTGAGAGACTGCCGAGCCGGTAGAGCACCTCGCCTCGCCGTTCACGCATGATCCGGGCATCCTTTCCGTCGGGGTAGGTACTCAGGTATATGGTGTTCCAGATGAGGGCCTCCTGAAACTTATTCCGCTTGATGTCGATGGTGAAGAGCAGGGAGAAGGCCTGTTCCTTGTAGATGGAATCACCCCTGGTGGAGAGTTCCAGCATGGTGCGTGCCTCTTCGGTCTGGCCGAGGCGGTTCAGTGCATCCCCGATGATGAACAGGGTGGCGCTGTCCTGCAGCTCCTTTATGAAGCTGCCCCTGTAGCGCGTGTAGATCTCGTAGATCTGGTCGTAGCGTGAATCGCGGTACAGGACACGGGTTCTCTCGACGATGCCCCGGATCGCCTCCACCTGGGTGTAGTGGTGGATCGTGTCCCCCTTCTTCGTATTCCTCCAGACCTCGTGGTACGTTGCGAGCGCCTTCTCCCAGTCACCGTGCTTGGCATAGGCCTGGGCGATCCTCACCTTCACCAGGGAGGCGAGGGCCTTGTCCTTGAGTTCCGCGGACGTCTTCAGTGTCTGGTAGATGTCCATGACCTCGTTGAAGGCACGATCGGAGAGCCTCCCCCGTTCGTCTGTGTTCTTCTCGATGATGATGCGGGCTGTCTTGAGCTTCGCTATGGCCAGGCCGTCGCCCTCGGGGACCAGGTTCTCGGCCTGGGAGAACACCACGATGGCCCTGTCCTTTTCCCCTGTCTGGTAGAGGCTGTCGCCCAGCATGAGGAGGTATTTCTGCCTGTCACGGCCTCCGGCGAGATTCAGTGCCAGGGTCAGGTAATCTTTGGCCCGGGAGAAATCGTTCATCCTGAACGCCGCATCGCCCATGCGTGCGTAGATGCCGGGGTCTGTCCGGGGATAGTCAGGGTCCGAGGAGAGGGCCTGCCGGTACAGGTCCAGGGCCTTGGCGTGATCGTTCAGGCCCAGGTAGGTATCGGCCAGGACCGCCGAGTACAGCGGCTTGAGCCTTTCCGGGAGTCCTTGTGCACCGAGGGCGATGACGAGTCGCCTGCCTGCGGCGTAGGCGTCCTGGTAGGACCCGCCGCGATTCAGGACATCCATCTCCCGGATCGACGCCTCTGCCCTGACGTCGTCGTTCTCGGAATTCCTGAGGCGGGAGAGCGACGCACCGGCCTCACTGGGGAGACCTGCACGGATGAGCATGGAACAGTGTTCCAGCATGACCCGGTCCCGCCGGGGCCCTTCGGGGAGTTCCTGGATGGCCCTGCTCATGAGGGAGAGCGAGGCGTTCGACCTTTCGCCCATCCTGTACGGGAAGGCAAGCGACCAGTAGGATCGCGCAAGGATGATCGCCTCCTCGTCAGACAGCGACGATATGTGCGGCTCGAGCATCCGTATGACCGCAGCGCTGTTCCCTGCGTCGAAGAGACTCTGTGCGGAGGATCCTCTCGTCTGCGGGGAAACGTCTCCGGAGGCGCTCATCTCGAAGATGACCCTGGTTCCGTCACGCTCGACCTTCGCCCTGTTCATCGTATAGTGTTTGTTTACGGACATGATCAGGGTGGTGCCGCTGGCCATCTTCATGAGATTGACGGAGGTCAGCTGCGGGATTCCTTCGAGGAGGCGGCCCAGATCCGTGCAGGAGATCTCCGCAGGGAAGTGGACGAACACCCTGCCTTTCCCGGCCGTGCGGACGTCGACAGGGGTCCCTTCATCGAGGACCATGACGACGCTGCTGCGCGATGTGCCGGGAATCATGTCGAAGCGTCTTACGGGACAGGTGTGTTCCTGCCCCTCCTGCCTCTTCATGGAGATATCGACGACCAGCCGGGCAGGGAGCTGCTTGAACGACGATGTGTAGGTGAAGGGGTGTTTCATGGTGATGGTGGCCCTGGTGCCGTCGAAGGCGAGGTGATCGATCAGGAAGAGGTCCTCCATTGTCTGCGGTTCGGCCACAGTGTGGGGAAAATTGACGATCAGCGTCTGGTTTTGTTCCACCAGATCCGGGCTCATCGCCTCACCTGACTTCAGATGGAACACGATCCTGGTCGTGTTCCCGGAGCTCCCCACCACGATGTCTCCCGCAGGCGCCGCGCCCGCAGCGACAAGGACTATGCACATGACCTGCAGGGCACAACGCAGGGCATGCTTCAGGGTGATCGGTATGGCGCTGTTGTATTTCACCGCAGCATGGAAATACAACTTCCATGCCACATTGAGATGGAGGGGTGGGCGGTGCCCCGTGTACCCTAGACCGGGTTCGGTTCGCCGGGTTTTTCGAGCCTCTGCTTCTTGATCTTTTCCACCAGGGTCGTCCGGTTCACGTGGAGGAGCTTGGCCGCCCTGTTCTTGACCCAGTTGCTCTTGTTCAGGGCCTGGATGATGATGCTCCGTTCGAACTCGTACACCGCGGTGGACAGGTCTATGCCCGTCTCGGGCAGATCGATGGACGGCACGGCCGAAAGCGGGGACATCGAGCCCGAAAGGATCTTCTCGGGGAGCTCCTCCATCTCGATGACGGGAGAGTCGCACAGCACGACCATGCGCTCCACCAGGTTCTCCAGCTCCCGGACATTGCCCGGCCAGCGGTAGCGCATGAGGGTCGAGAGGGCCTTCTTGCTGAAGTCCGTCTTTTTCGGAGATTTCCCGTTTCCGTACTTCGAGAGGAAATGCTTGACGAGGAGCGGGATGTCCTCGATCCTCTCACGCAGCGGAGGGAGGTGTACGGGGATGACATTGAGCCGGTAGTAGAGGTCTTCACGGAACCTTCCCTCCGCGACTTCCTCCTCGAGGATCCTGTTGGTCGCCGCAATGATCCTGACATCGGCCCTGATGGATTTGACCCCGCCGACTCGTTCGAACTCACGCTCCTGAATGACCCGGAGCAGCTTGACCTGGAGGTTGGGGCTCATCTCGGAGATCTCGTCGAGGAAGATGCTGCCGCCGCCCGCGAGCTCGAATCTGCCGATCCTCGTCCTGAATGCCCCGGTGAAGGCTCCCTTCTCGTGCCCGAAGAGCTCGCTTTCAAGCAGCTCCTCCGGGATGGCCCCGCAATTGACCGGGACAAAGGGGTTCGCGGCCCTGGAGGAGTTGAAATGCAGCGCACGCGCGACGAGCTCCTTGCCGGTCCCTGATTCGCCGAGGATGAGCACCGTGGAGTCCGTCGAGGCCACCTTGTCGATGAGGCCGAACACCTTCTGCATCTTCTCCGAGGTGCCGACGATGTTCTCGAACTTGTACCTGGCCTTGAGCTGCTGCTTGAGGTAGGTGTTCTCCTCCTGCAGGGCGAGGTGGTCCAGCGCCTTCTTCACCACGACCTTGATCTCGTCGGCCTTGAACGGCTTGGTGATGTAGTCGAAGGCCCCGAGTTTCATGGCGTCGACCGCTGTCTTGACCGATCCGTAACCGGTATAGAGGATGCCGATGGTGTTCAGCTTGTTCTCTATGATGTAGTGTATGACGCCGAGCCCGTCTATCTCGGGCATCTGAAGGTCTGTGAGGACGACGTGAAACGGTTCCTGCGAAAGCCGTGCAACGGCATCCTTTCCGTTGGCTGCACCGGCGACGCTGTAGCCCTCATCGGAGAGGATTTCAGAGAGGTATTCCCTGTTGGGGGCTTCGTCGTCTACTATGAGTATGGAATGGTTTCCCATAACGGTTGAAGGTGTTATAGCGCATCATTGCAGATGCGTCAATATATAGACGCTCTCGTGGGGAGAAAGATTCCTGCACGGCGTCGGGCATGTATTACTGCTCTTTGCCGTTCACCTGGTCTCTCATGTCTTTGCCGGACTTGAAGAAGGGCAGGGTTTTCGACTTGACCTGGATCTTCTCGCCGCTCTTGGGGTTCCGTCCGATGTAGGGCTTGTAGTCCCTCATGACGAAGCTGCCGAATCCCCTGATCTCGACGCGGCGTTTGTTCTTCATGGCAATGATCATGGAATTGAGGATGGAATTCACCAGGGCTTCGGCCTTCTTGGGGTGGAGGGCCATGCGCATGGAGAGTTCTTCGATCAATTCTGATTTGTTCATGCATATCCTCCTGATATGAACTGGTTACAGATAAGAATATAAAGTGAAACAGGCAAATGTCAAGTTTTATTATTGTTTTTTAACACCTTGTGGAGCGATCCGAGCTCCGAGGGGCTCAGCTCGCGGATCTCGCCCGGTGACAGGCCTTTCAGCACCAGGGGGCCGACGCTGATGCGCTTGATGGACAGGACCCTCAGGTCGACGGAAGCGGCCATGCGTTTGATCTGATTCTTGAGCCCCTGCACCAGGGTGATGCGGAGGGTGGAACCCCCGGGACCGCTGCGCACGGTCACGATCCGTGCGGGGAGCGTCTTCTTCCCGTCGAGCACGACACCCCCGGCCATGCGTGATATGGCCTCCTTTGTCGGAGCCGGCGTCACCCTCACGAGATAGGTCTTGGGGACCTTGAACGAAGGGTGGTGGAGCGCATGCGCCAAATCCCCGTCATTGGTGAGGATGAGGAGTCCCTCCGCGTCAAAATCCAGTCTGCCCACGGGGAATACGCCCAGGAACCGCTTCGGGATCAAGTCCCTGACACAAGGCCTGTCCTCGGGGTCGTTCAGGGTGGTCAGTACGTTCCTGGGCTTGTAGAGCGCCAGGACATGAATCTCCTGCTTCGACAGGGGCCTGCCGTCGAGGGTTACCTCGTCGATGTCAGGGTCGATGGAATCGCCGACGCGGGCTTTATGACCATTGATCTTCACGCGGCCGGCCGTAATGAGTTCGTCCGCCCTTCTCCTCGACACGGCCCCGCTCGACGCGATGAACCTGTTGATACGCACCGTAGCCATATGCGGTGATCTCACGGCGCAAAAGGGACGCCCATTCAGTCAGGGGTCTTGTTCAGGCGAGTCCTGCAGACATCGCATTGTTCGCTGCTGTAGGGATCGCTGTCATGGTAGATGACCATGCTCACCTCGTCGGTCAGGCCGTGGCGATGCGTGCAGCTCGTGCAGAACAGACGGCCGATGGTGTCGAGATAACCGATGACGGGCTTGCTCGTGTCTCCTTCGAGGGCGGTGTCGTGCTTGTATTCGCTGATGATCCCGAGGGACCCGCACGAGGGACACTGATACCCTGATGCCGCATCGAAGAATCTCGTGCCGCACCGGCTGTTCGCACAGTAGTACCTGGAGACCCTCCTTCTGTTCTTGTCCATGAGGGAATGGATGATCTCGGTGTATATGTTCCCTGCAGAGTTCTGACTCGGTCCTCTGCCGTGCAGCCGGTCGTCCCTCGTCTTGTCGGCGGTGAGGAGCCCCGCCTCGTTATCGGCTCGAGAGTGCTTTTTCATGTCCGCTCCCTTCTGTACCGGCACCGCGTGCAAGCGATGAACCGTTCTGAGCATTGTGTAGTGACGGGGAGGCTCTATTTCAACACAAGGGATCGATCACACCCGAACACGTTCCCTGTCCTTCCTCACACTATGCAAGGAACGTTCCTGCCCAGGGCTATGCCGGCCAGGTCGATGACGGTGTCATAGGCCATGACCTCGAGACCCTTCCTCCATGCCTTCCGGAGCCCGTTCGCGTAGGCCGGGTCGATATGGGCCGAAGGGGTGAGGGACCGTGCATCCATCCGCTGGATGATGAAGAGCATGACACCCCTGTATCCTTTTCGACACATGAGCTCCAGTTCCCAGACATGCTTCAACCCCCTCTCGGTCACCGCATCGGGGAACATGGCCGTGCCGTCCTCCACCAGGGTCGAGCTCTTGACCTCCACGAGACAGGGGGGGCGGTGCTCTCCGGTCAGGAGGAGATCGATGCGGGAGCGGTCGCTGGTGCGCACCTCCTGCCTGATAGAGGTGTAGCCCGACAGTTCCGGCAGGAGGCCTCTTTCGATGGCTGACCTGGCTATCTGGTTGGCCCTCATCGTGTTGACCACCACCGGCGACCCGGGCATCTCTATCATTTCCCAGGTATACGGGAATTTCCTGCCGGGTCTGTCCGAAGTCGACAGGTGCACGGGCCGTCCGGGTTCGGAACAGGACAGCATCCGTCCCGAGTTGGGGCAGTGGGCCGTGACAGCGGCGCCGTCATCGAGCATGACATCTGCCATGAATCGCTTGTATCGTCTGAGCAGGGTGCCCCTGGTCAGCGGGGGCCAGGATACGAGGAGTTCGTTCATGGCTCATTGGTACCAGCGATGGTCACCGGTGTGCAAGCCATTCAGGACGTGGGGCGCATTGCTCATGGAACCGGTGGCACGGCGAACGTTTTGACACCTCGACCCCCGTAAGGTATAAGGCCTGTGCAATGGACCAGATGAACCAGATCGTCAGTCAGATCGCACTCCTCGTCGTACCTGTGCTGTTCTCGATCACGGTCCACGAGGTGTGCCACGGCTACGCCGCCTACCTCTTCGGCGACCCGACGGCCAAGATGGCGGGCAGGCTCACCTTCAATCCCGTCAAGCACATCGACCCTGTCGGCATGCTCGTGCTCTTCGTCACCCGGATGATCGGCTGGGCCAAACCCGTGCCCGTGGACCCGAGGTACTTCAAGCGGCCCCGCCAGGACATGGTGTGGGTTTCGCTGGCAGGCCCCGCGTCGAACCTCGTGCTGGCAGCCGTCACCGCCCTGGTCCTGAAGATCGTCGGTCCTGCCCTGGCATCGACGGTTCTCTATCCCCTGGTCATCATGCTGCAGATGATGGTGATGATCAACATAGGCCTGGCAATCTTCAACCTTATCCCCATACACCCGCTGGACGGCAGCCACATCATGGAGGGAGTGCTCCCCGCCAGGCTCGCACATTCCTATTCGAAGCTCCAGCCCTATGGGTTCATCATCCTGCTGCTGCTTATCTTCACCCGGGTCGTCGATTTCGTCATATTCCCGATCATCCACGGGATCGCATACGTTCTTCTGCGCTAGAAGAGGAGAGACATGGACAAGAAACGCATCGTTTCCGGCATCAGACCAACAGGCGACCTCCACATCGGGCATTACCTCGGTGTGCTGAAGAACTGGGTGAGCCTCCAGGACGAATACCAGTGCTTCTATTTCGCGGCCGACTGGCACGCCCTGACCAGCGAGTACAAGGACCCGTCCGTCATCGCGCAGAGTTCCCGCGACATGGTGACCGTCTGGCTGAGCGTGGGCATCGATCCTGACAGGTCGGTCCTGTTCAGGCAGTCTGACGTGAAGGAACACGCGGAGCTGTTCACGCTCCTGTCCATGATCACCCCGATCCCGTGGCTCGAAAGGAACCCGACCTACAAGGAGATGAAGGAGGAACTCAAGGAGAAGGACCTGAGCACCTTCGGTTTCCTCGGATACCCCGTCCTTCAGGCTGCGGACATCGTCATCTATCACGCGGACCGGGTCCCCATCGGCGAGGATCAGCTCCCCCACCTCGAGCTGACCCGTGAGATCGTGCGCCGTTTCAACTACCTCTACGGGGCACAGACCCTCAGAGAGCCCAAGGAGATCCTCACCGAAGCCCCACGGGTGCCGGGACTCGACGGCAGGAAGATGTCCAAGTCGTACGGCAATGCCATCTTCATAGAAGAAACCGAGGCGAGCCTGAAGCCCAAGGTGATGCAGATGCTCACCGATGTGAAGCGCATGCGCAGGAGCGATCCGGGAGAACCCAACGACTGCAACCTCTTCCCCTTCCACGATTTCTTCACGGACGAGGCGACCCGCGAAGAGATACAGGCCGGCTGCAGGAGCGCGCAGTGGGGGTGCGTGGACTGCAAGAAGGTCCTCCTCAAGAACCTGGTTGCCGAATTTTCTCCGGTATGGGAAAAGATCGCGTATTACAAGGGCCACATGACCCTGGTGGATGACATTCTCAAGGCGGGCCGTCAGAGGGCGACCCTCGAATCAGAGCTCACCATGGCCCGGGTCAGGGAGGCCATGAAGCTCGCGTATCACGACTGAGGCGATGATGGAGCATTGCGCACCCCTAAGGGCCACGGACATGGATTTCGTGCTCCACCTGCCCATGTTCGAGGGGCCGCTGGACCTGCTGCTGTACCTCATCGAGAAGAACCGGTTCACCCTGTACGACCTGGAGGTGTGCCCCATCATCGACCAGTACCTTTCCTACATCGAACGGGTGCGCCTGCTCGACATCTCCCTGGCCGGAGAGTTCCTCGACATGGCCTCCTACCTCATCTGGCTCAAGTCGCGCATCCTGCTGCCTGAGGCGTTCGCCCCCGCGGGAGATGAGGGGAAGAATCCCGTCGAAGAGCTCAGGGACATGCTCCTTGCGTACCACTCCATCAAGGCCGCCTCCCGCGATCTCGGCATGAGGCCGCTGCTCTACTGGGACACCTTCCCGAGGGGGGATGTCCAGGAGGAGCGGGAGGTCTCGCACAGCACCCTGGGGCCTCTGCTGGAGGCCATCGCCGCCATCCGGGTCAGGACCAGACAGCTGGTCATGAACATCGCCCCCATGCGGTTCAGCATCCAGGAGATCATGTCCCGCATCCACGCGCTGTTCGCCGGCCGGAAGAGGATCGCCCTGAGAGAGGCGGCCCCGAGCGGAGAGAAGACCGAGCTCATCGGGGCCTTCATGGCGGCCCTGGAGATGTCGCGGCTCAGCATCGTGAAGCTCGTCCAGAGGGGTCTGTTCTCCGCCATCTATCTGCTCAAGAGGGCCGAGCGAACATGAGGATCTTCGGGCTACGGACAGAGGTTCTTCGACCATGACGAACAGGGAGATCATCGAGGCGCTCATCTTCTCTTCCAGCGGGGCCGCGGCCCTCAAGGACATCATGAGGATCCTTCCCGGCATGTCGCCCGAAGAGATCGCTCGATGCGTCGAGGAACTCAACGGCATCTACGAGGCATCCAACCGGAGCTTCAGGATTCACCGGGCGGGCAGCGGGTACCTGTTCGCGACCCGGCCGGAGTACGCACCCTCCATCCGCCAGCTGGTGAGCCCGGTGAAGCTCACCGGTGCCGCCCTGGAGGTCCTCGCGGTGGTCGCCTACAAGGGGCCCTGTTCAAAACAGACCATCGACGGTATCCGGGGCGTGGATTCGACCTCGAGCATCAAGCAGCTCATCCGGCATCAACTCATCGACGTCAAACCCGGAAAACCGATGCTCTACACCACCTCCGAGAGGTTCCTCGAGGTGTTCGGACTGACCTCCCTGTCCGAGCTCCCGGACATTGCCCAGTTCGAGGAGGCCTTCGGCATGCCCGAGATCTCCGCCGAGGAGCCCCGGACATGAAGGGATGTTCGGTGGGCAGGACTATTCCGCCGGTTTCCGTATATTCAGGAAGAGGTTGACTCCCTCGGGTTCTTTCTCCACCACCAGGCCGGGGTTTCCCGGCAGGCCCGAGGCAAGGCGTTTCAACTCGTCCTCGCTCCGATGGATCAGGAACCACTCGGCCCCGTACTCCATGATGAACCGCTGAGGGTTGTAGGTACCGAAGTTGCCGATGGTCAGCAGGCCCCCCGGCTTCAGGAAGCTGTAGAGCTTGTGGACGAGGCGGTTGGAAGCCCGGTCCGAGAGGTAATCGAAGAGCCCCGCCGTGTAGACGATATCGGCCCCGAGATAGAGATTCCTGCCGGTGTTCTTTTCCACGATGAGCCGCTTGATGTTGTCCTGCTCGAAGTACACCTTGATCCTCGGGTTGCCCTCTACGAGCGGTTCTATCCGGGAGCGGGCGTCGTCGAGGGCCAGGCTGTCCTGGTCCATGGCAATGAAATCAATGGAGAACGGCAGCTCTTTCCCATCGAACCCCTTGATCAGGTCAGCGAACTCATGGGCCGGCCCGCATGCGACGCTCATGAGCTTGAGCTCATTCCCCCCGGCGTTGTTCGTGAGGAGATCGCGGAGTTTCCTGTACAGGTACGACCTGCGGTTCCTGACGGCCCGGGCCGCCGTTCCCTCGCAGTCGACCTTGTTCAGCACCTGGGCGAACAGCGTCCCGCCCTCGAAGGAGTTGCGGTAGATGATGTTCATCATCTCGAAATCGCCCGCATACCCCAGGGGCTTGGCGATGCTCCTGTGGAACAGGGCGGACCTGGACAGGTATTCATTCAGTCGCTTCTGGAAGAACTCCCGGTGGATGAAATGCTGCTTGGAATCGGTGAAACGGCTGATGATGGTGGTGAAGTGGTCATAGTAGCGGTTGAGCTCGTCGAAGAGCGCGTCGAAGGCGAGCTCCCGCAGGGTCTCCAGCATGGCGTCCTGGATGCCTTCATCCTCCCTCCTGATGTTCTTGAGGTCATCGTCCAGCCGCCTCATGAAACCGTCCATGATGAACTGGAGGTGCGAGGTCAGATTGACGAACTCGGGATCGAGGTTCTCCTCGATGGCCATGGTCTGGACAAAGTCGAGGAAGTCGTTCTGCAGCTTGTTGATCTTGTCCGCCCGTACCACGGAGTAGACGTCCATGGGCTGGTCATTGTACGAGCAGCCGATACAGGAGACGATCAAACCTTCCTTTTCCTCGTCTTCGATATGGATGACCGTGGCGCTTGCGGCATGGACCTCCTGCGAGAACGAGTAGAAACGCAGATCGCTGATGATGTCGCCGATGTGCAGGAGCAGACTGCCGTCTTCGAGATAGAACGACAGGCCTGTCCGTGAATAGTCCTTGACCCGGCAGGTATGCTCGTTCTTCTGGAAGTCGTTGAAGCGGACGACCTTCTCGGAATCACATGCCCCAACCGAATATCTCAGGTCACGCTTGAGCCGCACTCACCTCTCCTTTTGACGACGTTGGAACAGCAGTCGCTGTGTTCCGATACCTTTATTACGGCATGTGCGGAAAAAAACTTTATTTTTGCGTTCAGACGCAGGGAGGAACTCCGGCGTGCTACTCCTGGGCGCATTCGCTCATGTCCCCGCCGAGCTTCTCGAGGGCGTGAGGCAGGGCAGGGATGATGGCTTCGAGGCATTCCCTGGCAGCCTTGGGGCTCCCAGGGAGATTGACGATGAGGGTGTGCTTCCTGGCTCCCACCACTGCCCGCGATATCATGGCATGGGGGGTCTTCTTGAGGCTCTCGGCGCGCATCACTTCTTCCATGCCGGGGATACGCCTGTCGACGACCAACAGCGTGGCGTCGGGGGTGACATCCCGGGGGGAGAGCCCTGTGCCGCCGGTGGTGACGATGAGGTCGAGGGCCTTCTCGTCGCACCAGTGTTCGAGACGATGCCTGATGAGGTCGATCTCGTCGGGGATGACCTCCGTGATCTCCACGGATATGCCGATGCCCGTGAGGATCCCTTCGATGACCGGGCCGCTCTTGTCCTCGCGCTGGCCTGATGCACCCTTGTCGCTCAGGGTCAGGACCCCCGCCCGTCTCATCGCTTCACCACCCTGAGCCTGCCTTCGGCCGCCGTCACAATGGGGCGCGGGACGCCCTTGCTCTTGGCCAGCAGGGCGAGGTCACGCTGATTGAGATAGGTGATCTGCGCCATGGCTATGGAGAGCGGGGTCTTGGGGTTGTTCACGAGGGCGAGCCTGACCTGGTAGTTCCTCAGCCAATCCTTGTTCATCCCGATCTCCTTGAGGACATCGTCGTTCACCTGGCGGCTGGAGGCGATGGCCAGGATCTCGCTCTCGGTGATCTTCGGCGAGCTGACCACGGCCAGCTGGACGAGCTTGTTGGAGTCCCGAATGAGGATGGACCTGGCCTCCTTGGGGGCCTTGCGGGCAAGGTCGAGCTTTTCCGAGACCGACATGGTCTGTATCTTCTGGTACAGGCTCCTGATGGAGGCGTCTGACCCGTTATTTTCCATCCCGAGCCGCCCTTGCCTCCTCGATGATCTTGTCCTGGAGGTTGTACGGCACCGGGTCGAGATGCGAGAAGCTCAGGGTGAACGTACCTCTGCCCGACGTGATGGACGTGAGGCTGGCCGCGTAGGTAAGCACCTCGGCCAGGGGAATCTGGGCCTTGAGTTCCTGGTACTTGCCCCGGGCGTTCATGCCCTCGATCTTCGCCCTGCGGCTGTTGAGGTCGCCCATGACATCGCCCATGCACTCTTCGGGCACCGTCACGGCGATGTTCATGATGGGCTCCAGCAGGATGGGTCTGCACTGTTCCATGGCCTTCTTGAAGGCCAGCGAGCCCGCGATCTTGAAGGCCATTTCGGAGGAGTCAACCTCGTGATAGGAGCCGAAATACACGGTGACCTTGATATCCACGACCGGGTTGCCCGTGAGGGGCCCTGTCTGCATGGACTCGATCACGCCCTTTTCGATGGCCGGGATGTACTGCCTGGGGATGACGCCGCCCACGATGGCATTGACGAACTCGAAGCCTGCCCCCCGTTCCAGGGGCTCTATCCTGAGCCAGCAGTCGCCGAACTGGCCGTGGCCGCCGGTCTGCTTCTTGTGTTTGCCCTGTACCTCGGCGCTGGCGGTGATGGTCTCCTTGTAGGGCACCTTGGGGGTCTTCAGGTCCACCTCGACGCCGTACCTCCTCTTGAGTCGGTCCACGGCTATCTCTATGTGGAGCTGGCCGAGGCCCGAAAGGATGAACTCGCCGGTCTGCTCGTCGCGGAAAACCTTCAGGACCGGATCCTCGTCCATGATCTTCTGGAAGGCGGGCATGATCTTCTCGACGTCGGCCTTGGTCTTGGGGCTCACTGCCATGTTCATGATGGGCTCCGGGAAGACCGGGCTCGGCAGGGTGAAGGGGATGGATTCGGACAGGAGCGTGTCGCCGGTCTTGGTCTCCTTGAGCTTGGCGACGGCGAAGATATCCCCGGGCCCCACCAGTTCGAGGGGCTTCTGCGCCTTCCCCTCCAGCATGATGAGCGAGCCTATGCGCTCCTTGATCTCGCTCCTCGCGTTGTAGGCGCTGGAGTCGGGGCTCAGCGTTCCGGAAAGGCACCGGACGATGCTCATGGTCCCGGTGTAGGGATCGCTCATGGTCTTGAACACGTATCCGCAGAACGGCTGGTCTTCCGACGGCTTGTACTCCTTGGTCTCGCCCTTGCTGTTCTTCAGCGCGGGGATGGCCCTCCTGTCGGGGGAGATGAAGGAGGACACCATGAAGTCCAGGAGGGGCTGCACGCCCATGTTCAGCAGTGCGGAACCACAGAAGACCGGGAGGAAGAGGCCCCTGGCCAGGCCTGCGGACAGGGCGCTGTCGAGCTCGGCCTGGGAGAGTTCTCCGCCTTCCAGGTACTTCTCCATGAGTGCGTCGTCGACCTCGGCCAGGTCCTCGATGACCTTGCCGTAGACCTCTTCGAGCTGGTCCTCCATGTCGGCGGGCACCGGGGCTTCCTTGAAGGCCCCCGACCCGTCCTTCTCAAAGAGGAAGGCCTTCTTCTTGAGCACGTCGACCACGCCGGCAAAGCTTTCCTCGGCGCCTATGGGCAGCACCAGGGGCAGCGGCTTCATCTCGAAGACCTCGGTGATGTCCTGGAGAACCTGGTCGAAGTTTGCGCGTTCCCTGTCCATCTTGTTGATGAAGCATGTCCTGGTGACCCCTTCCTCGCCGGCGAGTTTCCAGAGATTTTCTGAATAGGGCTTGATGGAATCGATGGCGTCGATGACGAACAGTGCATTGTCGGCCGACTTCAGGCCCAGGATGGCCTCCGAGGTGAAGTTGTTGTCTCCGGGCGTGTCCAGCATGACGACCCCGGAATTCTTCCACTTGAAGGTATGCAGTGCGCTGAAAATGGATGACTGACGCTTGACCTCTTCGGGCTCGAAGTCCAGAACGGAATTGCCGTCGAGCACCTTGCCCAGGCGTGACGTCGCCTTGGCGTTGAACAGGAATGCCTCGCCGAGGGATGTTTTCCCTGCGCCGGACTGCGACATGATGATGACATCCCTGAGATTCTCAGTTCGATATTTTCTCATCGATCCTCCCCTTAGCCAAATCTAGAAATAAGGCTTTTAGCTGAAAAAAGCACATGAAGTCAAGGAGCGGCTTAAGGGCACCGGGAGCGCTGGTGCCAGTGTTCCCTGGCTTCTTCACAGCCCTTCGACAAGATCCCTCCTCCACTGACCGTTTGCCAACAAGGACGTCCATGGGCTACAATCCCCCCCATGTGGAAAGATGTGCCGGGGCATTCCCGTACCAAGGACCTTCTGCGCGGTTACTGCATATCCGGGAAAATCCCCCATGCCCTCCTGTTCGCCGGCGTGGCGGGCCAGGGAAAGATGACCGTGGCCAGGGAGTTCTTCAGGGCCATGAATTGTGCGGAGAACACAGGAGACGCCTGTGGAACGTGTCCGAGCTGCATCAAGGCGATCTCGGGCACCCACCCTGACCTCGTCGTGGTGAATCCCGAGGCCAGGTGGATAAAGGTGGGCGAAATCCGAGAGATCCTCGCCGATATCGGGCTGAAGCCCTACGAGGCCCGCACCAAGTGCATCATCATCGATCCGGCGGAGAGCCTCAACACGGAGAGCGCCAACGCCCTGCTGAAAACTCTCGAGGAACCACCGGGACATACCGTGATCATCCTGGTCAGCCACAGGCCCAAGCTTCTGCTGCCGACCGTGGTTTCGCGGTGCCAGTTCGTCCGTTTCAGCGAAGGGCATGGAGATGGAGACCCCTCGCCGGACGTGAATGGGTCTCGGTATGCGGGACAGAGACAGGGCGAGGCATCGGAACCGGACCTCATGCGCAGCGAGATCGTCGGTCTCCTCACTGGTGGCGACCCGGCCCTGCTCGCCAGGAAATATTTCGACCAGGAGGGATGGGATCTTCTCCCCGAGGTGCTCGGGAAGGCGGAATCCGTGGTGAGGGACATCATGGTGCTCCGCCTCGGTTCGGACCGGGTGGTCAACGAGGAGCTCAGACTGGCAAATCTCAGGCATGCGGGCCTGTCGGAGCTGGAGGAGGTCCTGGACCTCATACGCTCCATGCGCCGCGGTGCTCACGAGAACATCAATCTCCGCATCGCGGCCACCGAGCTGTTCATCAGGCTGGGGCACCTGGCGCAGGCCTGAAATGCCCGGGCCTCTCACCGAGGTCTCTTCCAACTGGATTTGACGGGACGTTTCTTGAGCAGGACATACATGGCCCCGGTGCCCCCGTCGCAGGGCCTGGCCGAGCAGAAGGCCAGCACCAGATGAGAGAGGGTCCCGGTGGTGAGCCACCTGACGACGCCCTCTTTCAGGACCGGTCCCGTGTCCGACTTCAGTCCCCTTCCGTGGATGATGAGCAGAGACCGGAAGCCCATGGCGTGGGAATTCTGAACGAAGCTGTTCAGGGTTGTCCTCGCCACCTCCTTGACGAGACCGTGCAGGTCAAGGTGGGCCTGTATGGTGAATTCGCCTGATTTCAGCTGCCTGAGAACCCTCGGGTCGAGGGATACCACGTGGCCCTCGAGGTATTCCCCGGTGCAGGTGATGTCGAACCGGCTCTTCCCGGTGACAAGGGCCCGCAACGTATCCATGACCTCCTGATCCTGCTGCTTCATGGTGTCTCGTACCTGCCGGACGACGGCGGCCTGGTCCAGGGGCTCCGGCACCACCAGGTCGTTGGGCAGGGGCATGACCCCATCCATTGCCTGCGTGAAAAGGGAGGTCTCGTCCGTTGGGGCCCCAGGTCCCGGCCGAGGGTCCGGCCGGGTCTGTCGTGGAGTCTCCTGCCGAGGTTTCTTCCGTGCAGCAACCTTCAGGTCCTTGAGCTTCGTGAAGGGCGCGTTGAAGGTATGGTCATCCTTCATGGATAGATCATTAGCAAAAAAAAAGGGCCCACTCAATAAGAGGTGGTAGTGGGCCTAAAAGGAGGTCTATAGCCCTTGAAAAAAATGCTATAGGCTCCGGCGTTTATACTGGAGCGATTTTGGCCGTGTCAAATACAAATCTCTTATGATAATGTTAGACGAAAGTAAATTATGGTGTAGGTACGTGATGAACATCCACCAGGTCCATATCTTCAATATCGCTGCGAAAACCTTGAGTATCACCAAGACCGCCAAGAAGATGCATCTCTCCCAGCCCTCGGTGAGCATCCAGATCAAGGACCTGGAGGATGCCCTCAACGTGCGCCTCTTTGACCGCATCAACCGCAAGATCACGCTGACCGATGCAGGGAAGGTGTTCTTCGAGTATTCTGAAAGGCTCCTCGGGCTCATCGACGAGATCAATGCCGTCATGACCGAGTTCGGCTCGGGTGATGTCGGCAGGATCGTCCTGGGCGCGTCCAGTACCGTGGGCGTGTATGTACTGCCGAAGTTTCTGGGTGAGTTCAAGGAGCTCTTCCCCAAGGCAGAGATATCGCTGCACATTCAGAACCGCCAGGAGGCGGTGGAGCAGTGCATAGAGGGGGAGCTCGACTTCGCCTTCATGCAGGAACCGCCCAAGCACCCCGACCTCCAGGCCGAGTTCTTCATGAAGGACGAGCTCGTCATCGTCTGCTCGCCCAGACACCGGTGGGCACACCGGGATCATCTCACCATGAAGACCCTTTCCTCGGAACCTGAGCCCATTATCCTCAGAGAGGAGGGCTCGGGCACGAGGGGGCTCATCGAATATGTCCTCAAGCGATACGGGATCGAAAAGAAGGTCACCATGGAGCTGAGCTCGTCCGAGGGCATCAAGCGGGCCGTGGAGGCCAATCTCGGCGTTGCGGTGCTTTCCCGGAACGTCATCCTCAACGAGCTGAAGAACAAGACGCTCCTGGCGCTGCCCATACGGGACCTGAACACGGTCCGGGACTTCTACGTGGTGCGGAACAGGAAGCGCAAGTCCACCCCGCTCATGATGAAATTCTTCGACTTCATCCTGGAGCGCAGGAAGCAGATAGAAATGGCCTCGTAGAATCCGGAATTGAGCCGTATGCTATCTCTAAGAATTTTCTCTCTCTTCTCGTGATGATTTCATGGTCGAAGAATGGTCCATCGACTCTCGAGTGCCTTGACAGCATACGTTCAGGGATGTTATGAATCACCATTCAATTCCCGTACAGGAGTTCATATGCTTGAGATCAGGGTCCACGGGCGAGGGGGGCAGGGTGCTGTCACATCGGCGGAGCTCATAGCGATCGCGGCCATCGACACGGGCAGGTTCGCCCAGGCCTTTCCGAGCTTCGGTCCGGAGCGCCGCGGCGCGCCGGTGGTGGCGTTCTGCCGGGTGGACGACCGCAAGATCAACATCAGGGCCAAGGTCTACAATCCCGATGCGGTGGTGGTCCTGGACCCGGGACTTGTGGACCTCCTCGACCCCACGGAGGGCATGAAGGACGGCGGCGTCCTCGTCATGAACACGAGGAAGGCCCCGGGAGAGGTCGAGACCTCGAAGGGTTCCGCCATCAGGATCGCCGCGGTGGATGCCGACCGGATAGCCATCGAGGAACTGGGCAGGCCCATCGTGAACACCACCATGATCGGCGCATTCATCAAGGCGACGGGTCTCATATCGATCGATGACATCAAGGGGCCGCTGCTGGAACGGTTCGGATCCAAGCTGGGCGAGCGGAATCTCAAGGCGATGGAACGGGCATACAACGAAGTCGTGATCAAGGGGTAGGGCAATGGCGAAACCGATGGATCAGATCACGTGGCAGGAGCTCGAGATCGGTGCGGTCGTCGTGGAGGTGGGCAACTCCACGCAGTACGAGACGGGGTCCTGGCGTTCGGAGCGGCCTGTCGTGGAGAAGGAGAAGTGCATCAAGTGCATGTTCTGCTGGCTGTACTGCCCGGAGGGGTGCATCCACGAGGCCGAGGAGGGACACTTCGAGGCGGATCTCACCTACTGCAAGGGGTGTGGCATCTGCGCGGCCGAGTGCCCGGTGAAGTGCATCACCATGATCGGCGAGGAGAAGTGAGCCATGGGAAAGGTACGAAAGGGTGTTGAGGTCTCGATAGCCATCGCCGATGCCGTGGCGCAGGCCGACGTTGACGTGATAGCGGCATACCCCATCACGCCCCAGACGCACATCGTGGAGCACCTCTCGGAGATCGTGGCGAACGGCGAGCTGGACGCGGAGTTCGTGCCGGTGGACAGCGAGCATTCGGCCATGAGCGTGTGCTGCGGTTCCTCGGCGGTCGGGGCGAGGACGTTCACCTCCACGAGCTCCCAGGGGCTCGCGCTCATGAGCGAGATCTTCTTCATCGCGGCGGCCATGCGGCTGCCCATGGTCATGGCGCTGGCCAACCGGTCGCTGTCGAGCCCGCTGTCCATCTGGAACGACCACTCCGACGTCATGATGGTCAGGGATGCGGGGTGGATCTGCATCTTCGTGGAGAACGGGCAGGAGACTTACGACAACATCTTCTGCGCCTTCAGGATGTCCGAGAATCCCGAGGTCATGCTGCCCGTGGCGGTGAACCTGGACGGATTCATCCTCACCCACATGATCGAGCCGGTGGAGTACGAGGACGACGAGCTCATCAGGAAGTACCTCCCGGCATTCAAGATGAAGAACGCCCTGCACCCGGACAACCCGGTCTCCATGGGGTGCTTCGGCATGCCCGAGATCTACACTGAGACCCAGATGAACCGCGAGGTGGGGGTGAGGAACTCCTATCCGCACATCCTCAAGGCGTGGGAGGAATGGGCGAGGCTCACAGGGAGGCAGTACCGTCCCATTGAGACCTACCGGGCCGACGATGCCGAGTACTGTATCGTGACCATGGGCTCCTACGGCGAGACCGCCATGGAGGTGGTGGACGCCCTGCGGGACGAGGGAGAAAAGGTGGGCGTGGTGAAGATCAGGCTCTGGAGGCCCTTCCCCCTGGACGAGTTCCGCTCCGCCGTGCTCGGCAAGAGGCACCTCGTCGTGGTGGACCGGGCCATCACCTTCGGCGGCCAGGGCGGGCCCGTTGCCACCGATCTCAGGTCGGCGCTCTACAAGAAGGACGGCGCACCCACCATCGTGAACTACGTGGCCGGACTCGCCGGCAGGGACGTGTCCCGGAAGGACTTCCGGAACATCATCCTGGAAGGGAAGAAGAAGGCAGAGGCAGGTGACACCGAAGGCTTCACCCTGTACGGGCTGAGGGGATAGGGGGAGAACCCATGGCGAAGACATCCGTTTCCTCACCGAAGAACGTCGAGCGTGCCGAATACTTTGCCCCGGGCCACCGGGCATGCCAGGGGTGCGCCGAGGCGCTGGCGGTGCGCCTCGTGCTCAAGGCCCTGGGCAAGGACACCATCGTTGCCATGGCCACGGGGTGCATGGAGATCATCTCGTCCCCCCTGCCGCTGACCTCGTGGCGGGTGCCGTGGATCCACAACGCCTTCGAGAACCCTGCCGCGGTGATCTCGGGGTGCGAGGCGGGCATGAAGGCCATGATGCGCAAGGGGAAGCTTCCCGCCAAGAAGATCAACTTCGTGGGCATGGGGGGTGACGGGGCCACGGCGGACATCGGGTTCGGGCCGCTCTCCGGGGCGCTCGAGCGCGGGCACGACATGATCTACATCTGCTACGACAACGAGGCCTACATGAACACGGGCATCCAGCGGTCGTCCTCCACGCCGTACGGCGCGAGCACGACCACGAGCCCGGCGGGGAAGAAGAGCATCGGGCAGCATACCCAGAAGAAGAACATGGTGGAGATCTGCGCCGCGCACGGCATACCCTACGTGGCCACGGCCTGCCCGAGCTTCCCGTTTGACCTCCTGGAGAAGGTGAAGAAGGCCTCCGAGACGCCCGGGCCGGCATACATCCACATCCTGTCGGTGTGCCCCACGGGGTGGAGGATCCAGCCCGCCGACGCCATCAAGTACGGTCGGCTGGCCGTGAACTCCTGCGTGTTCCCGCTCTATGAAGTGGTGGACGGGAAGCACCGGCTCACCTACAAGCCCTCCGAGAAGAAACTCATCCCGGTCTCGGAATACCTCGGCGGCCAGGGCAGGTTCAGGCACCTCACCGACAAGGACATCGAACAGATCCAGGCCGCGACCACCCGCACCTATGAACGTCTCCTCAGACTGAGCGAGCAGGAATGACATGACAGGTAGGGGCCGGATACCGACCGGCCTGATCCATACGCTCAGAAAGGCCCGCTGGACCAGGCGGGCCTTTTTTTGGGCTGGATGCATACATTGACAGGGGCTGAATTTATTGGCTAGCATAGGGCTCCTTCATCATCTTCAGGAGAAAGAGCATGCTGGAACTGATTTCTGATGGATTTCGAAAGGCCCAGGACATTCTCCAGGGCAAGGTCGTCATCCAGGAGAAGCATATCGAAGACGCGGTCAAGGAGATCCGCCTTTCGCTCCTGGAAGCGGACGTGGAGTTCCATGTGGTCAAGGAGTTCATCGACCACGTGAAGGAGAAGGCACTGGGGGAGATCGTCCACACCAAGGTCGCCCACGGCGGGAAAAAGATGAAGGTCTCCCCTGAGAACCACTTCGTCAAGATCTGCTACGACGAACTCGTGGGACTCATGGGGCCGGTGGACACCTCCCTGAAGTTCGGCGGGAGGGCGGTCAATGCCGTCATGATGGTGGGACTCCAGGGCAGCGGCAAGACCACCACCACGGCCAAGATCGCCCGGTTCATCCAGAAGCAGGGCAGGAAGCCCATGATGGTGGCCGCCGACATCTACCGGCCCGCCGCCATCGAGCAGCTCAAGGTTCTCGGCAATCGACTGGACATCCCGGTGTTCCATGCCCCGGGCAAGACCCCGCCGCAGATCTGCAGGGACGCCATGGAGGCGGCCCAGTTCAAGGGCTGCAACGTGGTGCTCTTCGACACCGCGGGCCGCACCATCGTCGACGACACCCTCATGCAGGAACTGGAGGATATCAAGGCTGCGACGAACCCGGAAAACATACTGCTCGTGGTGGATGCCATGATCGGCCAGGAATCCGTCAACGTGGCCAGGGAGTTCGACCGGAGGCTCGACCTCTCGGGGTTCATCCTCACCAAGCTCGACGGCGATGCCAGGGGCGGTGCGGCGCTGTCCATCAAGGAAGTGACCAAGAAGCCGGTGAAGTTCCTCGGCATGGGCGAGTCACTGGACCGCATCGAAGAGTTCCGGCCTGAAGGGCTCGCGTCACGTATCCTCGGGCACGGGGACATCGTGGGCCTGGTCAAGGACTTCGAGGAGGTCATGGACGAGAAGAAGGCCGAAGAGGATGCAGAGAAGCTCCTGAGAGGTGACTTCACCTTCGACGACTTCCTCAAGCAGCTCAAGGTCATGAAGAAGATGGGCTCATTGACGGACATCATCGGCAAGCTGCCCCTCGGTCAGTTCGGCCTGCCGCAGGGGGTGAAGGTCGACGACCGGGAGATCGTGTGGGTGGAGGCCATCATCAACTCCATGACCACCCATGAGAGGGACCACCCGGACTGCCTGAACGACAGCCGCATCAACCGCATTTCGCGGGGCTGCGGCCAGCCGAGGCAGAAGGTCGTGGAGCTCATCGGCAGGTTCAAGACCATGAGGCAGATCATGCAGGGTCTCGGCATGGGCAAGAAAAAGGTGCTGGGAAAGCTCGGCGTGAACCCGAGCATCGCGAACGCCCTGGAGAAGGGGGCGCCAAGACCCCCGAAGAAGAACCTCGTGGACCTCAAGAGGCGCAAGGACAAGAAAAAGGCGGCTAAGAAAGCCAAGAAGAGAAACCGATAGAGAGAGGCACAACGATACGGACACGGCAGTGACCGTGCACGGTGTGATGGGATGAAGGATACCGGCCGCAACAGGGAACTGATCATATTCCGCAGGATAAACGAGGCCATCTCGCTTTCACCGGACGTGGAGGCGGTAGCCCGTGCCATCCTGGACATCGTGATAGATGAGACACCGGCGGAGAACGCCTCCATCATGACGCCGGCCTCGGGCGGCACGCGGCTCGAGATCAAGGCGGCCAAGGGCAGAAAGGACAAGAAGGGCCGGTATTCCGAAAAGTCGCTGGGGCAGGTCTTCACCATCGGCAAGGGGATTGCCGGGACGGCTGCCGTCTCGCGCACGCCGGTCATCATCCATGACACATCCGCCGACGAGCGGTTCGAGGCCAGGGACAACAAGGTCAGCATCGGTTCCATTCTGAGCCTGCCGATGGTCTACGGCAAAGACGAGCTCGTGGCCGTGCTCAACCTGAGCCATCCCGCGGCGAATTCCTTTGAGGACGAAGACCTGGACATCCTTTCCGTGCTGCTCCCTCCCGCGGCACTGGCTCTCAGGAACGCCAGGCTCATGCGTGAAGTGGACGAGATCAACACGATGCTCAAGGCAGAGCTCTCCATGACGGACAATGCCATGACGGAGTTCGGCAGGAGTATCCTCAAGGTGTTCAACTGGATGGCCGTCGGTGTCCTGACCACGGATCCCAGGGGGATCATCTCCACCATCAACAAGCGGGCCACCGAGATGCTCGGGAAGAAGACAGGCGAGGACCTTTCCGATATCGTGGGGCACGACGTCTTCGAGAGGATCGCTTCCGAGAAACAGGGGTTGTCTCTGGATGTGGAAAGGAGAGGCAAGGTCTTCAGCCTCGACCTCTCGCCGCTGCCCCTGAAGCCGTCGTGGCAGGTGGTGGCATGCATCCGGGATGTGACGATGGAGCGGTTCAAGGAGAAGGAACTCGTCCGCATCAAGGACCAGTACAAGGACATGGTGGAAAAGGCCATCGATGCGGTCTACATCATAAAGAACGGCCGATTCCTGCTCGTAAACCGGAAGTTCCAGGAAATGCTCGGCTATGAGCAGGAGGACATCCTGACCCGCCATTTCAGGCATGTCCTGACCCGCGATTCCGTGCGCGTCCTGGCAGACGCCCTCAGGACCACCAAAGGGAATATCTTCGTACCCAACCTCGAGATTCAGGCCCTGAAAAAGGACGGCCAGAAGATCTACCTGGAGATCAGCATAGGCAGGATCATGATCGAGGATGACGAGTGTTACGTGGGAGTGGTCCGTGACATTACCAGCAAGAAGGAACTCCTCACCATGAAGACGAGGTTCCTGAACGTGGCATCCCATGAGATCCGGGTGCCGCTGACCGTGATAAGAGGCTACGGGAGGATGCTCTCCCGCGACAGGGAATGCGTGCTGTCCGAAGGCCAGAGAGAATGCATCGACGAGATCGAGAAGCAGTGCGAGAAACTGCTTCGGTTTTCCAATTCCCTGCTGGACTTCGCCAAGATCCACTCCGAGAAGTTCACGCTCAACCGGGAGCAGGTCGTGATGAGGGACTTCGTCATGGGCGTGGTCCGGAACATGCAGATAAGTGCGCGGGACAAACGTGTCGAGGTGCACTTCCAGGACAGGGGGGGGGTGGACACCCTGCTCATCGACCCCATCCGTTTCGAACAGGCCCTGACCAACCTCATAGACAATGCGGTCAAGCATTCTCCCGACGGGGCTCAGGTCACGGTGAGCCTTTCCCGGGTGAAGACCGATGGCGAGGGGCTGCGGATGTTCTTCAACCAGGAATGTGCGGTGATCTCTGTTGAAGACCAGGGACCGGGTATCAGGATCGACGAGGCGCGCGAGCTCTTCAACGACTTCTTTGTCGGTGCGAGCGGAAGGGCCAAGGGCGGCATCGGACTGGGGCTGGCCATCACGAGGGACATCATCCATGCCCATGGAGGCCAGGTGGAAGCCAGGGCCTCTGATCGAGGGGGGCATTTCATCATCACAATACCCTTGAAGTTGCAGGAGTATTAATGTAGTTTGGATTCGGGATATTATAGGGTTAAATGGTGATGAGAGAGAATATCAGGATACTGGTTGTCGATGACGATGAGAGCATCCGCAGGTATATCGTCAAACTGCTCACCCAGGGCGGGTACGATGTTTATGCGGTATCCAGCGGCAAGGATGCGTTGCGCGAGCTGAGGGCGGGTCAGGAGTACTCCCTGATCATCCTCGACATCCTCATGCCCGACATGGACGGTCTGGAGACCCTCAACGAGGTCAGGAAGATATCCAAGGACATGCCCATCCTCATGCTCTCGGCCCTGGGCCAGACGAACATCATCGTGAAGGCCATGAAGGCCGGCGCCACGGACTATCTGGTGAAGCCCTTCGAGGAGGAGGAACTCGACCTCGCCATCACCAAGTCCCTGGAAAAACGCAAGCTGCTCTCCGAGATCTCGAACCTGAGGAAGCAGTTGAGGGTGGATGAGCTCAAAGGCGAGTTCATCTACAACAGCGCCAAGATGCAGAAGGTCAAGGACCTGGTGGACCAGGTTGCCGAAACGGACGTGAGCGTCCTCATCGAGGGTGACAGCGGGACCGGCAAGGAGCTCGTGGCCCGGGCCCTGCACCACAAGTCGCGGCTCAGGGACAAGCCCTTCGTGAAGGTCAACTGCGCTGCGCTGCCCCATGATCTCCTGGAGTCGGAGCTCTTCGGGTATGAGCGCGGTGCCTTCACCGGCGCATACCGGTCGAAGCCTGGCAAGTTCGAGCTCGCCAACAACGGCACGATCTTTCTCGACGAGATCGGCGAGATGGACCTGGCCATCCAGTCCAAGCTCCTGCAGGTGCTCCAGGAGGGAACCTTTTCACGTCTGGGCGGCAAGCAGGACGTGCAGGTCAGTGTCCGGGTCATCGCGGCCACCAACAGGGACCTCAAGAAGGCCATCGAGCAGGGGACGTTCCGTGAAGACATCTACTACCGGCTCAATGTCGTGAGCATCACTATACCGCCGCTGACGGATCGCACGGAAGACATCACCTATCTGTTCGAATACTTTCTGGATACGTACAACGAGAAGTACGGCAAGAACATCCAGGTCAACAAGGAGGGGGTCTATCCGCTGCTCATGTCCTATGCCTGGCCGGGCAACGTCAGGGAGCTCAAGAACCAGGTCAAGCGCCTCGTCATCCTGGGGAATGTCGATGAGCTGTCCCAGTATCTCAAAGGGGGGGGTACCCCGGCGGCGGAGAAGCGACCTCAGGAGACGCGGGACCGGGACCTCGACATGACGGGCGCCAGCGACCCAGCCGAGATCGTCCCCCTCAAGCTCGCTGCCAAAGAGGCCACGCTCAAGGCGGAACGGGACATGATCCTGAGGGCCCTGAGGGGAACGAACTGGAACAAGAAGAAGGCGGCGAACCTCCTGCAGGTGAGCTACAAGGCCCTGCTGTACAAGATCAAGGAATGCGGCATCGAGAAATGAAAGGGGGACGGTGATGAAAAGGCACCTGGCGTGTCTGTTCCTGTTTGTATTTTTGCCTCTTTGCAGTATGGCCCAGGAGCCCCCGTACCTCATCGGGGCCTCTGACCTGCTGGAGATTTCTGTCTGGGGGGAGGAGAACCTCTCGAGACAGGTGACGGTGAGGAGCGACGGTTTCATCTCGCTGCCGCTGGTCGGCGATGTCCGGACAGCGGGAAGGACGCCGTCTCAGCTCAAGGAAGACCTCGAATCAAGGCTCTCGCAATATATCAAGGACCCGAGGTGTGCGGTCATCGTCCTGGAACCGAGAAGCAAGCGTTACTACGTGCAGGGCCAGGTTGCCCAGCCCGGCCAGTTCACCCTCGACAAGGTGCTGACGCTGACCCAGGTCATCCCCATAGCCGGAGGGTTCACCGAGTGGGCTGACGATGACAGCATCGTGATTCTTCGGGAGGAAGGTGACAAGAAAATAAGGATGGAGGTCGATTTCTCCAGGATCATCAAGGGCAAGGCCGAAGACGTCCCCATTAAACCAGGAGACACCATCATAGTCCCGTGAGGAAAATCGCGATTCTTGGCATCCTTGTCCTGGCGGTTGCCGTGACGCCGGGCAGGTCGATCGCCGCACTCACCTTCGAGGTTCATCCGGGTATCTACAACTCGTATGAATATACCGACAACTATCGGGGCGATGTCCGAAACGCCCGGAGCGAGAGCATCTATTATGTGGGCCCGAGCCTTGCGATCACCGGCGTCTCGCCGTCGGTGAGCCTGGAATTCACCGGGAGATATGCCAGGAGCTTCCACAAGCGGTTCCCGGAAGACGACAGCCCTGACATCGACCTTTCATCGAGCATATCCCACACGATGTCGCGGCTCGCGACGACGGCATCGTATGCCTTCAGCCGATCCCTGACCCGTGACAGCCTCAGCGAACCCTTCGGCGAGAACAGGACGCACACCGGGAGCGTCGCCTCCACCTGGCAGGCGACCCAGAGGACATCGCTGAGGGCCGGGTACGAGCTCTCGCTCGAAGACTGGATCGGCGATGCCACGAGCGAGGAGGATGTGACGACCCACAGCGGACATATCGGCCTCACCCGCCAGGTGGGCACCTTCAGCACGGCCACCCTGACAGCGCGGCAGTCACGCCACGACTACGAGGACACGCAGGACGTCGACGAGACGAACGTGTCCCTTCTCTTGGAACGTGCCTTCACCCCTGCATTGAGCCTCGGTTTCTCATCGTCCTACAACTACGAGGAGATGGGAGACCTGCGCGATGAAGACCGCTATGACGAGAGGCTCACCTGCCGCTATGCGTTCCCCCGGGCGATCACGCTCTCCCTCGATGCAGGATACGGCTGGCTTGTCACGGAGTATGAGACCCGTGCCCTGCGCGCACCCGTATCTTCTCTGAGACCCACGGGTTACCGCTGGGTGATGGTGAAGGAACGGGACAGGGCTTCAGCCTTTGTCGGGAGCGCCCTCCTCGAGAAAGAGCTGGAGCACGACCGCTTCAGCCTCCGCGTCGCCAGGGAATACACCTCGGAGTTCACCACCGACCGATACGGCACGTACGAGACCACGTCGGGGTCTCTCGCGTGGGAAAAGGATTTCCTGAGGGGGTGGAGCTATACCCTCGGCTGTTCTCTGGACAAGAGAAAACCGACCGGGCAGACCGTTGAAGAAGAAGAGACGGATACGGTGGGGAGCCTTTCCATCGAGTGGAACCCCCTGGAGCAGTTTTCCCTGAACTGGAGCCCCCTCGAGTATATCTTGGTAGCCCTGAACTACGAGTACCTCAGGACCGAGTATGAGATTTTAGGCACGGCCCGGGAAAACCGATACAGGGTTATGACAGAGGTGCGGTTTTGACGGAACAGGCAAAGAGTCTCAACATTCAGGATCTCTTGGATGCGCTCATCAGGAAGTGGTACTGGGTGAGCATGCCCCTGGTCTTTTTCCTGCTGGCAGGCATCTGGCTATATGTCGTTCTCCCGAGGACCTATGAAGCCACGACCCTGATCCTCGTGCAGTCCCAGGAGATCCCCCAGACCTATGTGTCCCCCACGGTGAGCCAGGGGGTGGCAGAACGGGTCAGGACCCTGTCCCAGGAGGTCCTGTCCCGATCGAACCTGGAGGCCATCATCCGGGAGATGAACCTCTACGGCGAGGCCAGGTCAAAAGGGACCTCCATGGATATCCTGGTAGCGGCCCTCCGCAGACGGATCACCGTGAACACCAACGTGGGCCCCCGCGACGAGACGAGCTCGTTCACGATCACCTCCAGGGGGAGAAGCCCCAAGGAGGTGGCTGACGTCACGAACAGGCTCGCCTCCTACTTCATCGACAGCAACCTCAAGCTCAGGGCACGCCAGGCTTCAGAAACCACATCGTTCCTGCAGAAGCAGCTCGAAGAGCTCAAGGCCCTTCTCAATCAGCAGGAGGCCAAGGTCCAGGAATACCGGAACATGTACCTGGGCGAGCTGCCCGACCAGCTCCAGAGCAACATCTCCACCATCTCGAGCCTCCAGATGCGCCTCGAATCCCTCCAGACCTCGCTGACCGCGGCCATGAACCGGCGGCTCACCATCCAGGGACAGCTGTCCCTGGCCGATTCCGGAACCCCCGGGACCACTTCGCAGCGGGGTCAGCGCATCGCGGAGCTCAGGGGACAGCTCGAGGAGATGAGGTCGCGGTACACCCCCGAACACCCCGAGATAAGGAGGGTCCAGGACCAGATCGCACAGCTCGAGAGGCAGCCCGAAGGGTCCTCGACAGCCCGGCTCGACCCACGCGTCGCCGACCTGAGAACCCAGCTCAGCAACGCGAACATCGAGGTAGAATCCCTGCGCAGGGACGTCGACAGGGTCAGGATGCAGATAGATCAATACCAGGGCCGTGTAGAGGGCACCCCCAAGAGGGAGCAGGAGCTTGCCGCTCTCACCAGGGACTACAACATCACCCAGCAGAACTACCAGAGGCTTCTCGACAGATATTACGAGGCGAAGCGGGCCGAGGACATGGAAAAGAGGCAGCAGGGGGAGCAGTTCAGGGTCGTGGACTACGCCCAGCCGCCCGAAGTGCCGATAAGCCCGAGCCCCATGCGGATCGCGCTGGTCTTCCTGGCCCTGGGCCTGGGTACCGGTGCGGGTATCATCATCATGCTCGAACTGCTCGACTCCACGGTCAAGGGTGTCAAGCAGCTCGAGGGGTGGTCGGGTGACATCCCCTGCGTCTCCGTGATACCCCTGGCCCAGACAGAGGGTGACAAGCGAAAACAGCACCTCGTGAACATCATGTTCCTGGGCATCAACGGCGCGATCTTCGTGGTGGGGGCGCTTGTCATCGTTGTCTCGAAGCTGACGGGTCTCGTCCTGGAACTGCCGGTACCGCTTCCGTTCTAGGGGGATGATCCATGTACCGGGAGCATTTCGGACTCAAGCTCAAACCCTTTTCCATCACCCCCGACCCGAAGTACCTCTACATGAGCCCGGGGCACAAGGAGGCGCTGGCCCACCTGCTGTACGGGCTCAAGGAGGGGAGCGGATTCGTGGTCATCACCGGTGAGGTGGGGACCGGCAAGACCACCATCCTGAACGCCTTTCTCCTGAAGCTCCCGCCGAGGATCCCCAAGGTGGTCATCAAGAACCCTCACATCAAGCCGGAGAACCTCTACTACCTCCTGGGAGAGGCCATCGGCCTGCCCGAGGAGAAGCGGTCCAGGGACCACATCAACGAGCTCGAGGACAGGCTCAAGACCACGGGCGGCGCGGTGCTCATCTGTGATGAGGCCCAGGGCCTCTCCTTCGAGATGCTCGAGGAGATCAGGCTGCTCTCCAACATGGAGACCGTCCACGAGAAACTCGTCCAGATCATGCTGCTGGGCCAGCAGGAGCTCAACGAGAAGCTGAACAGCCCCCAGCTCAGACAGCTCAAGCAGAGGATCGGGGTGAAGTATCACATACCGCCCCTGGATTCCAACGAGACCAGGGACTACATCGATCACCGGCTCAGGGTCGCCGGGTTCGAACCCAGGGAAGACCCCCTGTTCACGACATCCGCCCTCGGGGAGATCTATCGCTACACCCGGGGGTTCCCGAGGCTCGTCAACATCGTGTGCGACAATGTCCTCCTGGCAGCCTACAGCGACGACCTCAGGCAGATCAGTGCCGGCCTGGTGAAGAAGGTAGTGGGGGCCATGGAAAAGACCTATGTGAAGCACACCCCGCAGGTCCCGGCCCAGCAAATCCGCAGGGGTAGCCCCCGGACGGTCTGGATCGCTGCCGCTGCAGCCGTGATCCTCGCCATCGTGTCGCTGGCCGCCTTTCTTCTGTTCACGCCGGCCGGGCACGGGATCATGGAAAGGTCGAGGGGGATAGTGGTCGGCCAGGCTGGTCCGCACGAATCCGCCGGCCCGGCGGTCGGGAAGCGCGACGCGGCGGAGGCCATCGTGGCCCGGCAGGACATGCCGGAGGTGCCCATTCAGGATCAGGCCGGTCAGGTACCGGAGCATTCCCTCGGGGGAGAGGGAAGAAAGAGGCAAGGCGGGACGACGGTCGTCGTCGGACAGGGTGACAGCGTCGCCAGGCTCGCGGCACGTCACTACGGAAGGGTCGATGCGGGCATCCTGGACCTCGTCGCCGGGGCCAATCGGAACCTGGGCGACATCAACCTCATCTATGAAGGCCAGAAGATCTACCTGCCGCCTCTCGGGACCGCCGCCCGGGTGATGTTCACGGTGAGCGTCGCGTCGTATCACTCCATCAACGAGGCGACGGCCGTGTTCCTGGATCTCGTGAAGAAAGGATTCCAGGCGACGATTTACCCGTACCTGGACAGTCAGGGAAACACCTGGTACCGTGTCACTATGGGGACGTTTGCGAACCGGGACGAAGCCGATGAGTACGCACGGCAGCTCAAGGGGCAGGGATTCCTGTATGCGCGGTCGCTCAAGGTGAGCGTGGAGGGATAACGGATGCATATCTTGAAGGCTCTGGAAAAGCAGGACCATGAATTTCTCAAGGAAGGCGGGGTCAAAGGGCCTCTGGACGACCATCTCTACATGCACCACATGCCCTACTCCTATACGGCCGAACAGATCAGGAAACTGAGGACCTACATCTTTCACATGCCCGAGAACAGGCCCGTGCCGAGGGTGATCATGGTGACCAGCGCCCTGCCGGGGGAAGGCAAGAGCACTCTGGCGTCGAACCTGGCCATTGCCATCGCCAAGGGAGAAGACCAGCAGGTCCTGCTCGTGGACTGTGACCTGAGGAAGCCGTCTTTGCATGAGCTCTTCAAGTACCCCCACTCAAAGGGGGTGAGCGAGATCCTCCAGGGCCGGGCTGACATCGACGAATGTCTCATCAGCACGCCCATCGACAAGCTCACCATACTGCCCGCAGCCAAGGAGCCCCCCGCAAATCCGTCCGAGCTGCTGGAATCGAGGAAAACAGGGGCGCTGATCCAGGAACTCGCGCGCCGCGAGGGAGACTGGTTCATCGTCATCGATACGCCCCCCATCCACGCGACCGTGGATCCGAAGATACTCTCCAACGTGGTCGACGGGATCGTCATGGTGGTCAGGTACCGGTACACCCGTGAGACCGAGTTCAAGATGGCTTTCGAGACACTGCCGCGGGAGAAGATAATCGGTACCGTGCTCAATGCCGTCGACGAGCTGCCGGTGAAGAAATACACGTACAACAAGTACAGGTACTACAAGAACTACTACAACCGCTGATCACCTCGGGCCTTTGTGTGTTGTGACCCCTCGCGGGGATATGATATGCTCCGAGGCATGATCCAGGGTATCTTCTCGTACATCTTCCCGGCCCGGTGCCTCCTGTGCGGAGACCATGTGCTGCCCTCAACGCTTGGTGTGTGCTCCGGCTGCGCCTCCCGCATCAGGCCCGTTCCACACCCTGCCTGCCCGGTCTGCGGAAACCCATCGGGAACGGAAGACGTCTGCATGGGGTGCCTGACGGATCCCCCCCCCTATGACCGGCTCATGAGCGCGGCACTCTTCGATGGCCCGCTGAAGGACATGATCCATGCCTTCAAGTATGCGGACGCCACGTATTACAAGAGATTCCTGGCCCGGCTCCTGTACGACCTCGTACGTGACGAACTGGCGCAGTGCGACATGATCACCTTCGTCCCCCTCCACTGGAGCAGGATGGTGGCCAGGGGCTACAACCAGGCGGCACTCATGGCCCAGGGCCTCTCGCGCATGAGCAGGATACCGCTGCGCTACGGTGTGCTCAGGAAAACCAGGGCGACCCCGACCCAGGTGGGCCTCTCCAGGTCGCAGAGGAAGAGGAACCTCTCCGATACGTTCCAGGCCCGGGGTGTCGCCGGCAGGGCGGTCCTGGTTGTCGATGACGTGGTCACGACGGGCCACACGGCCCTTGAGGTTTCCAGGGCGCTGAAGAAGGCAGGTGCACGTCGAGTCCTTTTTGCCAGTGCAGGGAGGATTGTCGCATGAGCCCCCTGAGGCAGCCGGGGAAAAAGGATCCCCGATACCTGGAAGACATCACCTATTCGGTGGCAACCCAGCCCGTGAACCGGAACGATCCCTTCTCTTCGAGCCTCTTCATGGGAAGGTACGACGAGCGCGCCCTCATGGAGATGCTCGACAGGGTCGGCATGATAGGCATACTTCGCAAGAGGGGCTACCGGAACCTGGTGGTGAACATCGTCAGGCAGGACGACTATACCTCGCGGTTCTACGTGAACTTCGATGCACAGGGGCCCGAGACCCGTCTCATCGAGCTCGTTGTCCGAGAGGGCATCTTCAGGCCGCGGGAGGTCTTCATCCCCTCGTATGATTTCTCTGCAGGCCTTTCCATGCTCCTCATCGAGTGGGTTGCCCTGCAGGACCCGTCCGCCCGGTTCGACCCCAACAAACCCAGGCTCCCGGGACAGCAGTACCCCGGGCTCGGCGGGCTGAAGAACATGCAGGCTCTCCTGTATGAGCTGGGCAAGTCAAGCGGCAAGGACGCCATCGTCGACGTTCCCGAGTACTTCCATTCGGCCGCGATCTACGCACGCCTGTACACGGAGATCTACGACCGGATGTACGCATTCTTCTCCCCAGTGGATGCCGGGATCATGCAGGCGATCCTCAGGGACATCACCGGGACCGGGCACACCCTGGCCGAGATCTCCTTTGCCGTCGCCTTCGACTGCCTGCTCGATGCGCGAACCCGCACCAGGTTCAAGTGGAGGCCCTCCGAACAGATCTATCCCATTGCGAGGAAGCTCCACCGCTATATCGAGGACGAGCAGTACAAGCAGATCGTCCTGAAGACCATGGACGAGTGTTCCTTCACCATGGACTGGGACCGGTTCGACCAGGTCAAGACCCAGGGGCTGATCGATGAGATATAGGTACGCCGTCATCGGCCTCGGCAGGGTGGGGGGCGCCATGCTCACCCTTCTCCGGGAGGCCGGGCATACCCCCGTGTGGGCGGTGTCCTCCAGGCGGACAGGAGGGGAAGTCCCCCTGTACCGCGACGTCCCTGAACACCCGGGGGATGCCGGGATCGTTTTCCTCGCCGTGCCCGACGGTCATATCCGTGAAACGGCAGAGCGATTGCGGCAGGCATGGGGACAGCGGTGCAGGGACGTCGTCTTCTTCCACTTCAGCGGCCTGCTGACATCAGGGGAGCTCGAGCCCCTTGCGGATGAAGGCGCACAGACAGGGAGCCTGCACCCCCTTCAGTCCATCCTCGACGCAGACCAGGCCCGGCAGATTCTCCGGGAAAGCGTCTTCACCTTCGAGGGGTCCGCCGAGGCGCAACGAGCCGCCGGACATATCGCTGACTCGCTCAGGGTCCCCCTCATGACCATAACCCGCCAGGACAAGGTCCTTTACCATGCCGCGGCCGTCGTGGCATCGAACTACCTCGTCACCCTCATGGACCAGGCATCCTCCATCATCCACGGGGTGGGCATGGACCTCGCGCACCTCATGCCGCTCGTCAGGGGCACCCTGGCGAACATCGAGCGGCACGGCAGGAAAGCCCTGACAGGACCCATCGCACGGGGTGACTGGGCCACGATCCAGGCCCATGTGCAGGCAATCGGGAAGGGGTTCCCCGACATCGCGGCCTCATACCTCGAACTCGGCCGTTACACGGCCCGCATGGCCGGGAGACGGCTGCCCGAAGACCTCCTCGCCCCCCCCTCTCCCGTGGACCTCGATGCCCTGCTGGGGGTCCTTGCCTCAGCGAGGTCCCGCGGCATGAAGGTGGTCTTCACCAACGGCTGTTTCGACATCCTCCACGCCGGGCATGTCGCCTACCTCGCCAGGGCACGGGCCCTTGGCGACTGTCTCGTGGTGGGGCTCAACTCGGACGCATCGGTGAAACGGATCAAGGGGCCCGAACGCCCGGTCAATGGGCAGGATGCCCGTGCCGCAGTGCTCGGCGCACTGGCCTGCGTCGACCATGTCGTGCTCTTCGAAGAGGACACGCCGCTGGCCGTCATCGAGCGCATCAGGCCGGACGTCCTGGTCAAGGGAGGGGACTGGGAGGTGGGCAACATCGTGGGTGCGGATGTGGTGAAGTCCGCGGGCGGTACGGTGATCTCCATTCCCTTCGAGGACGGCTACTCAACGACCGGCATCATAGAGCGGATCAGGCGGGAGTGATCGCGAGAACCCCGCCACGAAGCGCACGGCCCTGTCGTGATTGCCGTCGTCCAGGGCTATCCTGGCCTCCTCGATAAGGGTCCATGACGGTCCGAGGTGGGCCCGGGGAGGGCATATCTTGTGATTGCCTTGCCCCAGCCGGTCTGCTATAGCTCTTGGGATGGATCGTGATTTCGAGAGGCATCTCAAGGAGATCCTGACAAGCACGTCGTCGTATACAGACAGGATCGGGCAGTACATTCTCGATTCCGGCGGGAAGCGTCTGCGCCCGAAGATAGTGGTGTATGTCGGTCAGGCTGCAGGCCTTTCGCCGGACGTCTACATGCCCTTCGCCTACACCGTGGAACTCATGCACACGGCCAGCCTGCTCCACGACGATGTCGTCGACGGCACGGAGATACGCCGCTCCAGGCCGACGGCGAACCAGGTGTTCGGGGACAAGCCGGCCCTGCTCGCCGGAGACTTCATTTCCGCTTCGGCCATCGAGACCATGTGTTCTCTCGGCAACATGCGCCTTGCCCTGAGCATGGTGCAGACCATCAAGAAGATGGCCGAAGGGGAACTGCGCGAGCTCGAGCACACCACGTCATTCCATGACAGCATGGAGACGTACCTGGACATCATCTACCTCAAGACCGCCTCCCTCTTCGAGCTCTGCAGCCTGGGCACGGGTATCCTCGCGGGTCTCCCCGAGGAAACCCTCGAGCCGCTGGCGGCCTACGGCCGTTTTGTAGGCATGGCATTCCAGATCGTGGACGACATCATCAATCTCTGCCCGGACGAGGGTGACAACAAGGACGCGTTCAACGACATCCTGGAAGGAAAGTCCACCCTCCCTCTGGTGATCCTCTTTCAGCAGCGGCCGGAAGTGCTCCGGAAGGTAACAACCCTTCCAGACCCTGAAGAACAGAGGCTGTATCTCATGGCCGAGCTCAGCCCTGAGATCCTGCGCCTGAGCAGAGACAAGGCCAGGGAATATCTCGACGGCTCAATCCAGGCGCTCCACAGGGCCCGTCTGCACACGGACGCACTGGCGAACGTTCCCGTCCAGATCATCGGCCAGGTGTCGAACCGGTTCTGACCGGGTCCGTCTTGAGAAATCTTTTCCCTCCCCTGCCGTTTCTATTGATTTATCCATGAAGTATCCCTACGTTAGGGACGAGACAGTTCACGAGGTGGATCTGTGGAATACAAGGACTACTACAAGATACTCGGTGTCGAGCGGGGTGCGGGCCAGGATGAGATAAAGAAGAGGTACCGGAAGCTCGCCCGCGACTGCCATCCCGACACATGCAAGGACGACCCGAGCGCCGAGAAGCGGTTCAAGGAGCTCAACGAGGCCTACGAGGTGCTCCGGGACCCCGAGAAACGCAAACGCTACGATGCCCTTGGCAGCAACTGGCAGGAGGGGCAGTCCTTCAGGCCGCCCCCGGGCTTTGAGAACATCTTCGGCGACGAGTTCCTCAGGGGTCGGGGTGCGCACCCGGGTGGGAGGACGTTCAGCTTCGAGTTCGGCCCGACGGCGAGGGGAGGGGCTGGAGGCTTCTCGGATTTCTTCGAGTCCCTGTTCGGTGACCTGGGCATGGGGCGGCGTTCCGACCAACGGGCATCGTCACCGAGGGGCGGCGACCTCGAGTCGGAGATCACCATCACCCTGCAGGACGCTCACCGGGGCGGGACGAAGGAAATCATCGTCCAGGGGCCCGGGGGAGACAAGCGCCTCAACGTGAAGATACCGCAGGGTGCCCACGACGGCATGAAGGTCCGGCTGGCCGGCCAGGGAAACCAGGGGCCGGGCGGTGCGGGAGACCTCTACCTGAAGATGAAACTCTCCCAGGACGAGCGATACAAGCTTGAAGGCAATGATATCGTCGTGGACATCCCCCTGACGCCGTGGGATGCCGCCCTGGGGATGACCAGCGAGATCGAAACCCTGGACGGGAAGCTCAGCCTCAAGATCCCGCCAGGGGTCTCTTCCGGCCAGCGACTGCGACTGAAGGGCAAGGGTCTCGCGGGAAAGGGTGACCTGTTCGCCCAGATCCGGATAGTCGTACCGAAAAAGCTCAGCAACGAAGAGAAGAGGCTCTTCACCGAACTCAAGAAGGTCTCCGCCTTCAAGGCGCAGTGATGATGCCGGTGCCCCTTCCCAGCGGCACCGGCATAGGACACGCTCTCCTGTCTCTGAAAGGGTCGATCGTCACGATTTCTGTTTCGAGGGCTTCTTGCGTGCCTGCTTCTGGTCGGGGAGGTAAGTGTTCTGACCCTGCAGGGAGAGATTCGGCCTGATCTTGTCGAGCTTCTTCTTGCTCACGCCCTTCACCTTGGAGACCTCATCGATGGTTTTGAACGGACCGTTGGCCTGGCGATACGACACGATCGCCTGGGCGGTCTTCTCGCCGATGCCCGGCAGCATCGTGAACTGTTCCGCCGTTGCGGTATTCACGTTGATGACGCCCTGGGCTGCGAAGAGGGACAGACCGACGGAACACACCAGAAAAACGACGCACCACACCATGATTCTGACCTTGACCATGAAAAACCTCCTTCAATAACAAGATAGTCTGATCATGATCATACCGTGCGGGATGGAAGTCAAGCCATGAAGATGACAGAAGAATGACAGGTTAATGCGAGGTCACTTTCGTTCCGGGGGGTATCCCCGATTTATCTTTTCGTGAGGACGTGCCGTAAACAAAGAGTATCCATCTGTTCATGAAGGGACCCTCTATGAAAAAGACAAAGGTCGCCATGGTTGCCGTCCTGCTCCTGTTTCTCGGGGTGATCGCCGGCTGCGGGGGAGGAGGGGGCTCGGGTGACGGCGGCGGTGTCACGCCGGGAACCGAGCTCGAACTCTTTGCGGACACGGTGAGGGCCTGTACGCCAGACCTCGAGGAACCGAGCCCATCGACTGGAGACGACGGCCTGGAAGATTGGGACGGCTGGGACCCCGGGGCGACGGGCACGGTCATGGGCAAGCTCTTCGACCCGGGCATCGGGGCGGACGAATGTATCCATGCGCAGACAGAGGTCCTGGACACCCATATCGCACTCGTCAATGCCTTCTTCGATGTCTGGAAGTCCACCGGGTCTTACACGAAGGGCGGCATTACCGCCGTGGTGGACACGAGCGTGACCACGGTCGTCATCCCGTTCCTGAACATCGACTCTAAGCCCGTGGAAAGGCTCATCACCCTGAACGACCCGGCCCAGGGACTGTCGCTCCACATGGCCTTCTCCCAGAGGGGAAGGGACCAGACCGTCGTTTCCCAGTATGTGCAGGGTGAGAAGTCAGGGGTGTATTATGCATGGGTCGAGGGCAGCACGGCGGGCATCTGGCATGCCAGCGCCAGGGACCGCAGGGTGCAGGTCATGTGGGAGGGGAACACGGAACTCAAGACCTTCAAGATCTCGGCATGCACGGACGCGGCGGACCTCAACTGGGAGGTCACGGGTGGCGGGAGCATCGCATCGCCGGCAGGCGAGATGGCCTTCGTGGCGAGGAACAACGTGTGCAATGACTCCGAGGACAGGTATTACCTGTCCACCACGTATCAGGAGCTGCTGGACGGCGACGAGCCCGCGGCATCCGTCAGGTCGCTGGCCGCTGACCCCCCCGACTATGCAGGAGTCTTCGGGTACATCGATGAGGACAATGCAAGCCTCTGCCTCGGGTTCCTGGGCGAATACCCCGCAAGCCCGGATGACCTGGCCTGGGATTGACATCTGATGCCGTATCGGCCATCGGTGGCGGGATTCCGCATCATCTCGCAAGCCCTGACCGGGTCATGATGGCGTTCACGGTCCCGTCCCTGTCCATGGACTCGAAGGCCTTGTTGAACTCCCTGGCCCGCTTCTCCGAGGCGGGGTTCCTCCTGGGCAGGATCACGGACAGCTCATGGATGATGAGCGGTGGCTCCATGGCCTCGAGCGTGCCTTCCGCCTCCGGCACCCTGGTCCTGATGAGGTGCCGGGCAACGAGCGTGTCGATCACGACGAGATCGAGCCCCCCTTGTGCCAGATTCCTGATGTTCGCCTCGTCGCTGTCCGCTTCCACCTTGTTCAGGTACGTGGCGTTGTCGAATTCCTCGGTGTAGATGTGCCCCCTGACCGTTCCGATCTTGTACGGGGTCAGGTCGTGGAGCGTCTTGTAGGACACGGCCGACGAGGATCGCCTGTAGAAGACGAGCCGGCTGCCTGAGAAGAAGGAAGTGTAAAGGAAGTCCCGGGAACGTTCCGGGGAGTGGTATTCCGGGAAGACCCCGTCATACGTGCCTTTCTTCGCCCCTTCTACAGCCGTGTCCCCCTGCACGAACTCTACCTGCACGTCGTAACCGGCCCGCTTGAACGCCTCCGTCACGATCTGCGCAGTGAATCCCCCGTCGCTGAGCGAGCGGCCCGCATAGGGTTCCCAGTCCAGGGTCGCGAGCCTCAATGTCTCTGTCTTCGCCACGACGGGTGCGACGAGAAGAACCAGGATGACCAGGGAAATGAACCGTCTCACAGCGTGTCCTCCTTCTCCGGATGCTTGTGGTGGATGAATGCACCTGTCTTTCCTGTCGCGAGGAACAAGGCGGTGCTACCTTCAGCATAGAAAGAGCGGTTGCGGGGCTTCGCGCACCTCTCCTACGATGATATTTCATTCCCGCTTCGCTTGGTGTATAGAATAATGCTCCACTTTGAAAGGATCAACCCCATGATGTTCAAAAGTGTCGTCGATGTTCAGGAACGATTGCAGGATGTGGGATACATAACATCCAAGGAAATCGCCACCGTCGTCTTCCTCGCCTCGGTCACCGGCAAGCCCGTTCTCGTCGAAGGGCCTGCCGGGGTCGGCAAGACGGAGCTCGCCAAGGCGGTATCGAGGGCCTTTGACTGCGAGCTCATCCGCCTGCAGTGCTACGAGGGCCTGGACGAGGCCAAGGCCCTGTATGAATGGGAGTATGCCAAACAGCTCCTCTATACCCAGATGGTCAAGGAGAAGATCAGCGATGTCATAACCGGTGCGGCGAGCCTGTCCGAGGCAGTGGACCGGATCGCCGAGCAGGAGGATGCTTTCTTCTCCGAGCGGTTCATCCAGCCGCGGCCGCTGCTTCGGGCCATCACGATGGAGAGCCCGGTGGTCCTGCTCATCGACGAGGTTGACAAGTCGGACCCCGAGTTCGAGGCATTCCTCCTGGAGCTGCTCAGCGACTTCCAGGTCACCATCCCCGAGATCGGTACGAGGAAGGCCACGAACATACCCTTCGTGGTCCTCACCTCGAACAACTACCGTGACATGAGCGATGCCCTGAAACGGAGGTGCATCCACATCTACATCGAATACCCGGAGCGGGACCTGGAGCTGCGCATCGTGACCATCAAGATCCCGGGGATCACGGAAAGGCTTGCAGGGCAGGTCGTCGATGCGGTGCGCCGCGTCCGCGGCGTGGATCTCAAGAAGAAGCCGTGCATCTCGGAGACCATTGACTGGGCGAGAGCGCTCATTGCCCTGAACGTCGAAGACATCACGCCGGAGGTGCTCGTCGAGACGCTGAACATGCTCTGTAAATACCGTTCGGACGCAGAGGCCGTTAAGCTGCGCGCGCAGGAGCTGCTGGGCTAGGGCCGTACCATGATCAACCCGATACTCAAGTTCGTTGCCTGCTGCAGGGCGGCCGGATACCGGATCTCCACCGCCGAGGTGCTCGACTGCACGAGCCAGCTCGAGCTCATCGACATGATCGACGAGGACGAGTTCAGGGCGGTCCTGCGGGCCAACTTTGCCAAGAGCAGGCGCGACCAGGCCCACTTCGACCGTCTCTACCACCTCTTCTTCCATGAACTCCGGGGTGACCTTTCCGATGACGAGGGCATGCCCCGGAAGGCCGGCCAGGTCATAGACACCCTCAGGGGGAGGCTCAACGGTGACCGGGAATACCGCGCCATCATCGAGTTCCTCTCGGGCGATCCCTTCATGTTCCTCGACATGATGCGCCAGGTCCAGTCAGAGAGCGATTCTGCGGGAATAGGCGCGAAGTTCAACCTGGGCCCGCTTTCCAGCAGGCTCAAGGTTCTGCTCAGTCTCAACAGGGTGCGCGACGAGATCGGGCAGGTTCTCGACCGGAATCAACTGCAGTTCAACGACGCCATGCGTGCAAGCCTGAACCGATATTTCGGCGACTACCTGGACAGCGCATTTTCTCTCCTGCTCAGGGAGCCGCGACAGCATAACGACGAACGGAGCTACAGGACCCATGAGAAACGTCTCCAGACCTTGGGAGAACGGGCTTTCAGCGCGCTGACTGCCCGCGAGATAGAGGAGGTCCGGGAAGCGCTCGACAGGCTCGTGCGGAAACTCAAGGACATCATATCCCGGCGGTATGCAACGAACAGCCGGGGCGTCCTCGATGTGAAGAAGACCATCCGGAGAGCGGACCGGTACCACGGGGTGCCCGTGGAGATCATGTTCAAGAAACGCCCCCCCAAGAAAGCGAAGATCGTGACCCTGTGCGACATATCCTCTTCGGTGTGGTCGGCCGCCAGGTTCATGCTCAACGTCCTGTACTCACTGCACGAGTGTTTCGAGAAGGTCAACAGCTTCGTGTTCGTTTCCGGGGTGAAGGAGGTCACGGGGATATTCGACACGAACGAGCCCAGTGTCGCCATCGACAAGATCCTCGGAGACCTCGATTTCAACTATCTCGTTCCAACGGATTACGGGGAGACCTTCCGTCAGTTCAGGATGAACCACATGGATGTGCTCACCAAGCGCACCACCCTGATCATCATGGGGGATGCGCGGACCAACTACCTCCACCCCGAGGACAGGATCCTCGAGGAGATGCGGGAGCGGTGCAGGAGGGTCATCTGGCTCAATCCCGAACCCGAGAGCAGCTGGAACACGGGCGACAGTGAAATGTATTCCTACCGGCAGCACTGCCACGAGCTCAGGCAATGCAGGAATCTCAACCAGCTCATCGATTTCATCGAGGAGCTCATGCTCTGACCGCCATGGGAAAGACACGGGACAGCATCATGACAGGGATCGTACGGGATGCGGCGGAGTTCGCGGCGGCACGCATAGCCGCCCGGCCGGGACTCTCGACGGAGAGGGACTTCCCCGCGGATCTCTGGCGTGAGATGGGATCCGCCGGACTCCTCGGCACGGGAGTGCCTCGAAAGTACGGTGGAGGGGGTGTCGGCTATCCGGGGATCTCGGCGGCGGGCGGCGCCCTGGCGCGTCACGGCCTCTGTCTGGGCATCACCCTCTCGTGGCTCATGCACCAGATAACCGCACGGTTCTTCATGTGCCGGTTTGCCTCTCCCGGGCAGAAGCAGGCCGTCCTGCCGGCCATGGCGCAAGGGACTGCGACCGCCAGCATCGCCATATCCGAGCCCGGTGCAGGGGGGCACCCCAAGCACCTCAGAACGAGTGTCGAGAAGGGCGCGGGCGGATATGTCCTCAGGGGAGAGAAGTCTTTCCTGACCAACGGTCCCATCGCCGGGTTCTTCATCGTCCTTGCCGTGAGCGGGCAGGACGGTGGCCGCAAGCGCTACAGCGCTTTCCTGGTGCCGAGAGACTGCCCGGGGCTCAGCGTGACAGGACCGCTGGATGTCGGGTTCCTGAGGCCGTGCCCGCACGGCGGCATCATCCTCGACGGGTGCGAGGTGCCTCCAGGGTCCCTTCTCGGCAATCCCGACACGGCCTACGAAGACATGGTCCTGCCGTTCCGTGAGGTGGAGGATACGTCCATGATGGGGCCCATCCTCGGGGCCCAGGGGGCCCGCATGGACGAGATCATCGCGTCACTGAGGCGCATGAGCGGGCCTGTCCCGGATGAGACCGCTTTCAGGCTCGGGGGTGTCAGCAGTTCTTTAGCCGCCCTCGATGTGCTTGCCAGGGAAGCAGCCTTCCTTCTCGAAAACCCGGGTGCGAGCGATCACCTCGAACCGCTGGTGCTCGCATTCCGCAGCCTGTGCGGTCAGGTGCACCGCGAGATAGGCGACATGGCGGCCCTGGCAGGGCACCATCCCTCAGAGGCACATCGTCTCCTGGGCCTCGACCTTGACCAGGTGGTGCAGTTCGCCGGTCGCGTCGGCAGGCTCAAGCAGAACCGGCTCGGTGCCAGGCTCGTCACGGGCCATTCAGGTGTATAGCCAGCAAAGTTGTCTTTATTTTCCTTGACTTCCCCGTCGTATATCGTTAAGGCAATGAGTTCATGAAACAGCCGAGGACACCTGAAGAGCTCGAACGCATCCGCGAACGCATCATAGAGGCCGCCTTGGCGATTATAGTGGAGGAGGGCTTTTCCTGCCTCACCATGCGCAGGCTCGCATCCAGGCTCCACATGAGTGCACCGAACCTCTACAACTTCTTCAGGAGCAAGGAGGAGATCTACATCTCCATCGTCATCAAGGGCTTCCAGATGCTCTACGACGAGCTGGCGCTGGCGTCCGGTTCATCCACCGGCGCCGCGGGAAAGGCCCATGCCATGCTGGACGCCTATGTACGGTTCGGTATGACCAACAAGTCCTACTACGACATCATGTTCACCCTGCCCACGCCCAAGTACAACGACTATGTGGGCACCCCGCACGAGAAGCTCTCCGAGGTGGAATACAAGATTTCCATGGACATCGCCAGGATCGCCACGGACACGCTCAGGGACCTCAGGGGAGCGGGCTTCCGGGGCAGCGAAGAGGACGTCCTCCACGATGTCGTCAAGATATGGAGCATGCTGCACGGCATGGTGTCTCTCGCCAACAGCAACATCATCGGCTATGTGGCCTCGGACATAGAAAAGACCCACAGCCGCATCATCGACGAGCTCATCGACCAGTACCTGAACTGACACGATCTTGCGTGCCTTCTGCCGGGTCAGGTGGAGCAGGGCACTTGACAAAGAAGGGCGCATAGGAACAATGTTAAAATTAACATTGTTCAGAAATTGGGGGGTGCCGATATGGCCAAGGTCGTCGTGCTGGGCGGATGCGGGGCTGTAGGCAGCGTTGCTGTGGAAACCCTGGCAGGTCAGGATATCATCTCTGAGGTCGTCGTAGCGGATCACGCTGAAGAAAAGGCCCGGCAGCTCGCCGGCAGGATCGCCTCCCCGAAGGTCTCCGCGGCATTCGTCGACGCCTTCGAACCGGAGACCATCCGCAGGGCCATACGGGGAGCCGAGGTGGTGCTCAACTGCATCGGACCCTTCTATTCCACCGTCAAGCCCATCCTCACCGCCGTCGTCGATGCGGGGATAAACTACGTGGATATCTGTGACGACGTGGATGTGACCCTGGAGATCCTGGACATGGACGACCAGGCGCGTGCAAGGGGCGTCACCGCCCTCATCGGCATGGGCAGCTCGCCGGGCGCCACGAACCTGCTGGCCAGGCTCGCCTACGACACCCTGCTGGACGAGACCGATGCCGTCGACATCTTCCACACCCACGGCGGCGAGGCCATCGAGGGGGAGGGGGTCATCGCCCACCGGTTCCACTGCATGAGCATCGACATCCCCATGTACCTGGACGGGAAGCTCACCGCCGTGAAGTATTTCGAACCGGACGGGGTGGCCCTGCGGCAGACCTTCGACTTCCCCATGATAGGAAGGGATATCCCCATCTACCCCTATCCCCATCCCGAGCAGGTGACGCTCCCGAGGTATCTCAGGCTCAGGCAGGTCACCAACAAGGGCTCGGTGCTCCCGAACGAGTACTACGACCTCATCAGGGACCTGTGCGGGCTGGGCCTGGCGCGGACCGAGCCCATCGACGTGAAGGGCCTCCAGGTCGTGCCCCATGATTTCGCCGTGGCCTACGTCCTCAGGGAACGGGAGCGCATCCTCAGAAAAACCGGATTCACCAGGCCCTGCGGCTGCTGCTCGGTCATCGCCAGGGGGATGAAGAACGGTCTCCCCCGGGAGTACCGTTTCCACATGGCATCGAGGTCACAGGCCCTGGGCGAGGGCACGGGCATACCGGCGGCAGTGGGGGTCATGCTCATGGCCATGGGAAAGATCCGGGGCACAGGCGTGATGCCGCCCGAGGCCTGCGTGGAACCCATGGACTTCGTGAACCTCATCTCCAGGGTCATGAAACTCGATGCCAGGAAAGACGACGGTGAGTCCTTCGGCGGCGTCATCCTTCAGATGGTGGATGAACAGGGCGTGGTGACCAAGCTGGACATCTGAACGATCCGGTGCGTTCCGGGACAGGCAAAGGGCGATGGGCAAGCAGCGGACAATCCTGGCCATAGACCACGGGACCTCCGGGGTGAAGGCCTCCCTGGTGAGTACCCACGGACGCATACTCGCCTCCGACGCCGAGAAGACCCCCATCTTCTTCCTGCCGGGTGGCGGTGCGGAACAGGACCCCGCCCAGTGGTGGGATGCCCTGGTGAGGGTCTCGCGGCGCCTGGTGAGTTCGGGCGTGGTGAGCCCCGCGGACATAGCCGCGATCTGCGTGTCCAGCACCTTCTCGAGCACCGTGGCCGTGGACAGGGACGGCAGGCACCTCATGAACGCGCTGACCTGGATGGACTCCCGGGGTGCCCCGTATGTGAAGAAGGTCGTGCAGGGATTCCCGAGCTTCATGGGGTACGGGATCCCCCGGGTCCTTAAGTGGCTTCCCAAGACCGCCGGGGTGCCGACCCTGTCCGGCAAGGACGACATCGCCCATGCGCTCCTCATCAAGCATGAATACCCGGAGGTATACGAGAAGACCTGCATGTTCCTGCCCAGCAAGGATTACCTGAACCTCATGCTCACGGGGAGGTTCGTCGCCACGTACGACTCGGTGCACCTCTTCTGGCTCACGGACATCAGGGATGTCTCGAACGTTCATTACGACGACGGGCTCATCCGGATGAGCGGCCTGGACAGGGACAAGCTCCCGCCGCTGGTGGCGTCCACGGACATCATCGGTACGCTCAAGGCCGAAGTGGCTCGGCGGATCGGGCTTCCGGACGGCGTCAGGGTGGTGGCCGGCTCCCCTGACCACCAGTGCGCCTGCATCGGGTCGGGAGCGGTACGGGACTTCGAGGGCCACCTCTACATCGGGACCTCCTCGTGGGTCCAGTGCATCGTACCGTTCAAGAAGACCGACGTCATCCACTCCATCGCCTCGTTCCCCACGGCCATACCAGGCAGGTACCAGAGCGTGAACGAGCAGGACATCGCCGGCGGGGCGCTGGATTTCCTCGCCGGACTCGTGGGCCGCTGCTGCACGATGGCCTGCGGCGACCACGGCGGCATTTCCTACGAGGTCCTGGGCGAGGCCGCCTCGAGGGTCCGTCCCGGCAGCAACGGGGTCATCGTCACGCCATGGCTCAACGGGGAGCGCACGCCCGTGGACGACACCACGGTCCGTGCCGGTATCCACAACCTGTCCACCACCACGACCTTCGACGACATCGCCAGGGCGTTTTTCGAAGGCGTGGCCCTGAACACCCGCTGGAGCCTCCACCACGTGGAGCGCTTCGTGGGCAGGAAACTCGATCCCATAACCATCGTGGGAGGCGGGGGGAGGTCTTCGCTGTGGTGCAGGATCTTCGCCGATGTGCTCAACTGCCGTATCAGGCAGGCGAAAGACCCCATGCAGGCCAACGCCCGGGGTGCCGCGTTCATCGCGTCGGTGGGGCTCGGCGAGATTTCGTTCGAAGACATCCCGGCCCTGATGGAGTACGAGAACAGCTTCGATCCGGACTCGGCCAACCGTGACGTCTATGACCGGCTCTTCAGAGAGTTCACGGGCATCTACCGGAACAACCGGGCCATGTACCGGAGGCTCAACAGGACCTGAAGCGAGCGCTCCTACCGTTCGTGCGCCTTCTTCCCGTACACCTTCTCGTAGGCCATGCAGAAGGGGCAGAACCTCCCCTCGATGGTCTTCACGAAGGAATGGAGCAGCCCTTTCTGATTCTTCCGTGCATTCCTGCACACGGGGCAGGCCGTGCACACGGCCGCGAGCGCCCTGGTCAGGCTGCCGGTCGGATGTTTTTCCACAGCGCATCCCTCCCTTGAGTCATCCTGCCACGAGGAGTTTTTGATCGAGCAGGTAGTGGTACGCAGCCAGGGCGGCCTTGGCGCCGGCGCCGGCCGCCACCACGATCTGCTTCTCCCGCTCGTCGGTCACGTCGCCTGCGGCGAAGAAGCCGGGTACCGAGGTCGACTGGTCGCGGCCCGTGACGACCTCGCCGTCCCGGTTGAGGCGCACCAGGTCCTTGACCGGCGCCGAGTTCGGGACCAGGCCGATCTCCAGGAACACGCCCTCCACGTTCAGGTCGAGGCGGTCGCTTCCTTCCACGGAGACGAGACGCACCCCTGAGAGCTTTTCAACGCCGAGGAATTCGACCACCCGCATGCCGCCGTGCAGGGTGACGTTCCTGGCCCTGGTGACTTCTTCCATGAGGACCTCGTCGGCCTGGAAGTCCTTCAGGATGTTGACGACATGGATCTGGCGGGCATGGCCGAGCAGGTCCCGGGCAGCGGTGAAGGCCGAGTTGCCGCCCCCGATGACCGCCACGTTCCTGTCCCTGAACAGGGGCGCGTCGCAGGTGGCGCAGAAGGCGATTCCACGGCCGAGGAAGCGGTCCTCGCCGGGCACGCCCAGCGTCCGGTACTCCGTGCCCGCACAGTAGATCACGGACCTGGACCGGTAATCCCGCCCCGATGCCGCATGGACCGTGAACAGGTCTTCTTCGGCGGTCACGGAGGTCACCTTCGCCCCCAGCTGCTCGGCAAGGGGGTAGCGCTCGGCATGGGCCCTGAACAGCGCAGCCATCTCGCGGCCGCTCATGCCGGGTACGCCGAGCCAGTTCTCGATGTCGGCGGTATTGGTGATCTGTCCGCCGGGGGCCTCTGCGACGAGACAGACGTTCATGTTCTTGCGGCACGCATAGACGGCGGCGGACAGGGCCGCAGGACCGGCGCCCACGATGATGGTGTCATAGGTCTCGTCGATCGATGCCGGGCGCGCGAATCGTTCGCCCGCGGCCTCGCGCATCTGCGCGTCCATCTCCTCGTACACGGCAGGCTTCACCGCCTTCAGGAGTTCGAGGACCGCCTGGGGTGCCGGCAGGGCCCCTTCGAAGGACGCAGCGCCTTGGTTGATCACGGTCTTGGGGACGCCTCCGACACTGTAGCGCTGCACGAGCGGGGCGAACTGGGACGACTCCACCATGTCGGCGCGGATGTTCTCGCTGGCCACGGCCATCTGGTGTGCCAGGTGGACCATCTTGGGGCAGTAGGGGCAGGTGAGCGTGACCATGACCTCCAGGTGGACTGGCACATCGACGTGTCCCAGCAGGTGCTCGACCTCGGGGGCGAGCCCTGACCGGCCCGACGACGCCAGGAGGAGGGCCTCGACGAGGGAGCCGAACTCGTACCCCATGGTCATGCCGAAGAACCTGATGCCGAAGTCCCGCTCCCCCATCACCGCGGTGGCCGGAACCTTGTCGATACCCAGGGTCCTGGCCAGCTCCGCGTCAGCGAGCAGGTCTCTTTTCTCCAGGGAGATGCGATCGGAAAGGGACGCCAGCTCCCCGAGCAGGTTCTCCTGTTCCCGGCATGCCACGCAGGCATGCTCCTGGGAGAAGAACACGATGCGCACCGGCTCCTTGAGGCGCTTGAGGATTCCCTTGAGTTCCTTTCTCGTCTTGGCGTCGATGAGCTCCGGCATTGCACCTCCTCCAACGAACGGGTCTTATGTCCTTAATAATGAGATGACCGGTTATTTCAATGGGGTGGATCGTTCCTTGACGGCCACGTGGACCCTCTTCACCGGAAACGCCTTCTCGAGGTCGGCAGGGTCGATCTCCACCATGAAGCCCCGCTTGCCGCCGTTGATGAATATGCGTTCCAGCTCGAAGATGCTCGCTTCGGCGTGGACCGGCAGCCTCACCCTGGTGCCGAGCGGGCTGATGCCGCCCACCACGTACCCGGTGCAGCGCTGCGCGTCCTTCTCGCTGCACGGCTCCACCCGCTTCACGCCGAGCTCCCTTGCGAGCTGCCTGGTGGAGACCTCGCGGTCTCCGTGCATGAGCACGATGAACGGCCTCCTGCCGTCGTCCTGCATGACCAGGGTCTTGATGACCCGGTGTTCGGGGATGTGGAAGTGCTCGGAGACGTGGTGCGTGCCGCCGTGCTCGACGAAGGGATAGAGGTGGGGGGTGAACTCGACCTTCGCGTCCCGGAGCGCGCGGACGGCCGTGGTGACAGGGTAGTCGGGTCTGGTCATGGGATCCTCTGCGGTCCGTATGCTGCCGATATCCTTCGCCGGGTCGTACCCGGTGTGATCAGGAAGCCCCGAGTGCCAGCACGAGCTCCTCCCTGACCTGCCCCTCACTCCCGGCAAGGAAGCCGTTCAGGGCGTTTCTCGCCTCTCTCCCGCCGATGCGGCCCAGGGCCCAAGCGACCATGACGAGGACCCGGGCATCGGTGTTCTCTCCCCAGGCGCGGATCAGGTCCGGTACGTAGCCCGGGTCTCGGCTGTTGCCCATGGCGCGGGCCGTGTTCATCTTCCAGCGCCAGATGTCATCGGGCCCCATGTAGAACATGTGGGGCCACACCCTCGAGACGTAGTGGTTGCCGTCCATGTGGAGCAGGCACCTGAGGTCGAAGGCGTCTTGCTTGGCGACGGCACGCTCGTTGAAGGGCCGTTCCCTGGCGAGCCACGGTGCATTGCGGGGGCAGACGTTCTGGCAGCGGTCACACCCGTAGATCCACATGCCCATGGGCTCACGCAGGTCCCGGGGCGTCGGTCCCTCCCCGAAATAAGTGAGGTACGAGATGCACCTGCGCGGGTCGATCTTCCGGGGGGCCTTCAGGGCGCCGGTGGGGCAGGCTGCGATGCAGGCGTTCCGGCACCAGTCAGGACAGGCGACGGTGTAATCCGGCTCGTCCGGATCGAAGGCGCGGTCGACCACCAGGGCGATGGGCAGAACCCACGAACTCTGCATGACCGCCCGCCTGGCATAGAACAGGGTGTTCTTGCCGAAGGTGCCGAGACCTGCCCTGGCAGCGGCCACGCGGTGGGGGAGGTTGAAGGGCACCTTCACGGCCATGCCCTTTTCCTGCAGGAAGGAGCGGAACGCCTTGATCCTCGGTGCGAGGCCGTCCTTGGTGACACGGTCGTCGTCCAGGTAGCAGCGGCCGAAGTGCCGTTCCAGCTGGAGCGGGAAGGCCTCGCGGAAGTAGGCCTCGATGAGCACGATGATGGATCTCGCCCCGGGCAGTATGGTCTTGGGGTCGGTCCCGGCCAGGAGGTCGAGGCCCATCCTGCCGACCCAGCCGTATTCCTCCTGCCGCTCGAGGAGGAGCTCCTTCTGCGATCCAAAGGGTTCCGCCGTGGTGAACCCGATGTCCACGAACCCGAGCTCACGTGCCTTCTCGATGATCTCGTGCCTGTCGGTCATGACGCGCTCCTTTCACCCAGGGAGGATACCCCAGGCAGGACAGCGGTGCAAGCTGCCGCATGAGGCGGTCGTTCTTGGCCTCTGAAGAGGTCACCTCGGCCTTGTCAGGTCCCGGAGGGCCTTCACGTATCGGGACTCGTCAAAGGGGTTTCTTGTCTGCATGACCCTGTTCATCTCCGCCAGCAGCACCGAGGCTATGAGCCGCAGGGCCTGTTCGGGCGCATATCCTCCGCGCAGCAGCCTGTCATAGGTCTTCCTCGTCTCGAGCGGCCTGCCGCTGTCTATCTGATGCTGGACCGCTTGGAACAGGGTTTCCTTCACCTGTGTCCTGTTCTTGTTGTCCATCGCGACTCCTTGTTCTGTACCGTCACCTCGTCTTTTCACGGGGATCTCAGCGGCCAGGGTACCGGGTACGGCGCCTCGATCGTGACCAGGTTCCTCAGGGTCGGGTGGGTGAACTCCATGCGGACGTGGTGGAGGGCTATGCCATGGAGGGGAGCAGCTGACTGCCCCCCATACCGGGCGTCTCCCATCACCGGGCAGCCGGTCGCGGCGAGCTGCGCCCTGATCTGATGGTAGCGGCCCGTCTCGAGAACGATCTCTGCCAGGTACATCCCGGAATGTCCGCGAAGGATGCGATAGTGAAGGGTGCACTCCCGGGCGCCTTCCTCATGGTCGGGGGCCTGGATCGACCTCATCCGCGAATGCCTCAGGAGGTGCCTCAAGGTCCCCTCCCGTGCCGGGAGGTCGTTCGTGATCACGGCATGATAGACCTTCCGGATTTCCCTGCGCCGCTGCTGGTCGTTCATCCTGCTCAATGCCTTGCCGGTCCTGGCAAAGAGGACGATGCCGCTGACCGGCCTGTCGAGCCGGTGCACGGCATGGAGAAAGACCTCCCCGGGCTTGCCCTTCACGCACCTGATCCACTCCTTGGCAAGGGACTCCAGGCTCGCCTCATCGCGCCCCGAGGGCTGGGTGAGCATCCCGGCCGGCTTGTTCAGCGCGAGGAGGTGGTTGTCTTCGTAGAGGATCTCGGGTTGATCCATGGCGCCGCTCCGTCACGTCCGTGCAGGATCGAGGGTTCCGGGGGTCCACCTGCAGTAGGTGCCGCTGGGCACGGGCAGGACGTCGGCCTTGCCCTCCAGCAGCATCTCCCCTGACTCGCACGATGAAGCCGACTGCACGGGCGTGGTGGCGCCCAGGATGTTCGCCAGGGCCGTGGGCGTGCAGGCGGGGGTGTGTGAGGTCAGCAGGATGAACAGCGGGCTGTCCGACAGCAGGGCCCAGCACTTCCGCACCGTTGCCACGAGCTCGTCCTCGAGCTTGTACACTTCCTCGTTCCTGCCGTGCCCGTAGGTGGGCGGGTCGAGAATGATCGCATCGTAGCGCCTGTCCCTGCGGATCTCCCGGTCGAGGAACTTGTTCACGTCGTCCACGATCCAGCGGACAGGGGCATCGGTGAGGTTGTTCAGGTCCGCATTCTCCCGCGCCCAGCTCACCATGCCCTTGGATGCGTCCAGGTGGCAGACACGCGCACCGCAGCGGGCCGCCGCCAGGGTGGCCCCCCCCGAGTAGGCGAAGAGGTTGAGCACGGATACCTGCGGCCGGCCGGCCTCGTTGGCATGGGTGATGGCCCTGGCGACCCATCGCCAGAGGCCTCGCTGCTCGGGAAAGATGCCCAGGTGCCCGAAATCCGTCCTGGCGATCCTGAAGCGCATGCCGTCGATGACGATGCGCCACGAATCGGGTATCCGCGTCCTGGTCTGCCAGCCTCTGCCCGGTCTGCGCTCGAAGCATGCATCGGCGTCTTCCCAGAGGGCCGGGTCTTTCCGCGGGGGCCAGATGGCCTGGGCACAGGGCCTGACGATCCTGTAGCGGCCGAACCTCTCCAGCTTCCTGCCCTCGCCGCTGTCCAGGAGTTCGTACTCGTCGGAAAGGGGCTGCTTCGGTTTCATGGCTGGTGTAGGTGTTACCATCACCTCGGCCGGCATGTATAGCGAATTATCGGTGCCCCGACGACTCGAAGGCGAGCAGGGTGATGCCCTTTCATGATCGTTTGTCTCGATCCCCGGGGACCGCCCTGCACGACCGGGCGTCGCTGCCGCACGTGTCATCACCGATCCTGCATTCCTCGTCCGAATACTCGATCTCCACGGTGGAGTGACTCATGCCGTGCTTGGCGAGGATGGCACGGAACCGCTCCTTGAGCTGAAGGATATCCTCCCTCGTGGCACAGGAGTCGACCACCACATGGGTGGTGAGCACGTGGCGGGTCCCGTCCATGGACCATACATGCGTGTGGTGGGTACCCAGTACGTGCGCGCACGCACGCAGGTCCCTCTCGATTCCCTCGATATCGGTGTTTGCCGGTACTCCCTGCAGGAAAATCCCCAGGGTCTTCCCGAGGTTTCTCAGGACGTTGGCGAGGATATAGGCGGTGATGATGATGGAGAGGAGAGGGTCGAGCACGGGTATGTCCCGGAAAAGGAGGACAACGCTCACTGCCAGGACGGCTGCCCAGCCGAGCACGTCTTCCATGAGGTGCCAGGCGACCATCCTGGCATTCATGCCCGAGGCCCCCCTGAGCCTGAGCACGGCCGCCCCGTTCACCACGATGCCCGCCACCGCCAGGGCCAGCATGCCCGGTGCATGAGGGAGTTCGGGGGAGAAGAGCCTGGGGACAGCCTTGAAGAGGATGAACACGGAGCCTGCGATGATGACGCCGGCGCTGATCACGGCTCCCAGGAGGGAGAACCGACGGTAGCCGTAAGTGAAGAACCTGTCGCCGCGCTTGAGTGACAGCCGCTCCAGGAGCCAGGCCGAGCCCAGGGCGACGCTGTCGCCGAGGTCGTGGATGGCGTCGGCCATGATGGCGAGGCTGTTGGTGTAGATACCGCCGATGAACTCGATGATGGCAAAGACGAGGTTCAGGATGAACGCGAACCCGATGCTTCCCGAATCGTCGTGCACGTGATGATGATCGTGTCCCATCGTCTCCGTGGTCACCTCTACGCGCTCCGCCAGGGCGCTCCATGACCGTACGCGGACAATCCTACACCATTTCGGGACGATGTCCAAGCGCCATGGACACGACCTCCGAACGTGCCGGCGGCAGGTCTTTGATCTTGACAGTGGTCGTGTCCGGGTGGTCTTTGTATGAATCATCATCGACGTGAGGATGGCATCCATGGTGCAGGCGGACGACAAACGATTGAGGCGGTTCTTCACCCCTTATCATATTGCCGTGGTGGGGGCATCCACGAAGAACCATTGGTTTTTCAACATGGTCGGTCATGCGCAACGGCTGGGGTTCGCGGGGCGGTTCCACCCGATCAATCCAGGTGCCGGGGAGGTGTGCGGCATTCCCGCGGTGGCCGCCATCGCGGACCTTCCCGATGACCTCATCGATTTCGCTGCGGTCATAGTCAGGAGTTCGCGGGTTCTCTCGACGATCGAGGAACTTGCCGGAAAGGGGATCAGGAATGTCCTGCTCGTCTCGTCCGGTTTCTCCGAGACCGGGCCGGAGGGAAAGAAGCTCCAGGAGGACCTTGCCGCCTTCTGTCGTGACCATGACATCATGCTCATGGGCCCCAACTGCCTCGGCTTCATGAACGTGGCGGGCGGGACGAGCGTTTTCGCCGGTGGTTCGGTGGAGGGAGAGCTGGTCTCCGGCACCATAGGCATCATCGGGCAGAGCGGTGCAGCCAGCGAGCAGATGGCCACCAAGATACTCAGGAAGGGGCTGGGGATTTCGACCTACGTCACCACGGGGAACGAGGCCGTCATGACCGCGGAAGACTGCCTGGAGTACCTGATCGCCGATGGCACGACCCGGGTGGTCGCCGGATTCATGGAGGGGTTCAGGGACATACCCCGCCTGAAGCGTCTCGCCCTGACCGCCGCCGACAGGCAGATCCCCATCGTCCTCATCAAGGTGGGCCGCTCCGCGAAAGGCGTTCAGGCCGCAGCGTCCCACACCGGGGCCCTGGCGGGAAACGAGCGGGTAATGGAAGCCTTTCTCACGCAGTACGGGATAACCCGTGTCGACACCATCGAGGAACTCGTGGAGACGGCCGGCATCTTTTCCCGGTGCCCCCTGCCGAGGGGCGGCCGCCTTGCCGTCTGCAACCTTTCGGGGGGGCTCGCGGGCATGTATGCGGATCTGTGCCAGTCGCTGTCCATCGAGCTTCCCGATTTCTCTCCTTCAACGATAGCGGCCTTGCGTGAGGTCCTTCCCGAGTTCGCACAGCCTGCGAATCCCCTGGATGTGACGGGATCGGGATTTTCCAGCGGCATGGACCGCATCGTGAGGATCATGCTGGACGACGAGAACACGGACATCATCCTGACCCTGTCGTTCCCGCCGGCAGCCGAGTCCGACACCTGGGCGCTCAAGCTCAACGAGTCGTACATGGGGGTGCTTCGCCAGGCACGCAAGCCCATCGTGCCCGTCACCTTCCGGGAGGTGAGCGACTATGCCCGGCGCTACTACCGGGAGCATGAACTGTATTACGTCGAGCATGTCCGGGACGGTCTGCGGGCCATCGCCCATCTGATACGGTATGAAAGGTTTCTCAGGGCTCGGTTTCCACGGTGAGACCGATCAATTCGTACCGGGACAGACGGCCTTCCCGGAGCAGGTGAGCGCTCGAGATGGTCTCGCCTGCTAGGCGGACGAGGCTGCATCCCGCCCAGAATGCGGCCGGTAGCCGTGACAGGAAGGCGGCAAGGTCTCCTGACGGCACGAGGATGCCTTTCCTGAGCAGACCGGGGCCCAGGTCATGCATGAGGAGATTGAAGATCTTGACGTGGGCGAGGCCCTCCTCCCGGTCGCCGGGCGATGGTCGGGCCCGATACGTTATGGTCGATCTCAGCTGACCGTAATAGCCGCCCCTCCTCATGGCCGCCCCGACCAGGCCCGGCATGGCTGCCGAAAGCGCCAGGGACGACCCGTTCCTGACCATGGCCGTATCGAGGTCGTCCACGGGCTTGCCGTCGAGGAAGATGGTCTGTATCCGTTCCTCGATATACTCCCGGCTCACGCCGAGCCGCCCGCAAAGGAAGGTGTTCACGGAGCACGCCTCCTTGAACCTCAGGGAGAATCCGTTCTGGATGAGGAGCAGAAGGTCGTTCATGAGACTTTCTGCGAGAACGAGGTGAAGGTCCGCATGCTTCTGGCGGGACATTGTCCGTACCCCCCGGTACCGAGTGCTTCAGCGCACAGGTTTCGTGGCGGAAACCATACTAGCAGAACGTGCTTCTCGTGTCAGTCGATTTCGGAGAGGGTCTCGACGGTGAGGGTGTTCTCCCTGGTGCCGCGGCCCTGGGACAGGAGCACCGTCGCGGGCGCCGGGCAAGGGGTCGCTCCGGGATCGAGGCCTGCTGATTCAGTTGATGTAGTATCCGGCCACCCGCCATGTCCCGTCCTTCTCGAGCATGGACGTCACGGTCTCGACGGCGCTGCCCTTGTTCTCGAAGGAGGTCTCGAACTGGATCACCACGTAGTCCCCGTCAGGAGCACCCGGCAGGGAGGTCCTGTGCTCGGCGGTCTTGAGGGTTCTGCCGAGCGCCTTTCCCAGGGGGCCCCGCACCCCTTCCATGGCCTGCTTCCACTGCTCTTCCCTGATCGCCCCCTTGAAGTAGTCGGCCGATTCCTTCAGGCTGCCCGCATAGTCGCCTTTATCGACCAGGGCAAGCCACTGCAGGGCCGCTTCGACCGCCTTGCCCTCGATCGGCTCTGCCGCAGGCAGCGTGGTTCCTGCCAGCATGATGCAGGCAGCCATGAGTCCGGTCAGCACGTTCCTGAACATGAGTTCACCTCCGTCGTCGAGTAGTGATGGTCACCATGGTATGCCATCACCGGGGCGTCTGTAAACGGCATCCTGCATACCCTCCGGTCCCCGGCCATGGCATGGGGTACATCTGTCGGAAAGGGAAGAATCGTCGTGCGCGAGGAGGATCCAGGACCGGGCTGCGGTGGGGTTGGATTGTTGGCGCCCGGGCCTGGATCCCGATCGGTCGGTTCCCGGTTATTTCTTGAGCATGGCCTTGATCTTCTTGGCGTCCTGCTCCGTGTAGTACCTGCAGGCACCGCGGGTAGACGCAGGCTCTATCCCTGCCTTGACGATGGCGTCCTTGACCGCCTTGAGTCCCACGCCCCAGTCCCGTGCGAGGTTCGACGGGGTAATTGCCTTCTTCTTCTCTGCCATTGAACAGTCCCTCCTGAATGTGATGTAGGTTCCGTCCCGATAGATTTCAACCATGACGATCGTTCGCGGGTCAGGACGTCTCCATTGAATCCTAGATAGAAACGAGCACCGTAGAAATCAAGACCTGCACCTCGACGGAACGCGTTCACGGGAGACCCCCGTCACTGCCGCTATCGGTCCGTGTTCATGGCAAACAAGGATCTCAGCGCGATTCTCACCGGAATGCCGCCCGATGCAAGGACCTGCAGCGCGGCCAGCCTCGTCTCGAAGGGACCGATGGTCCAGCAGCGCTCCCCGGGAAGCTCCTCAACGGGAATGCCGGGTTCGTTGACCGGGCAGATGTCGCGCATCTCCACAGGGGTGCCCTCTGCGGTCTCCTCGATCCACCGCAGCGGCAGGCCCTGGGTACGGCAGACATAGGGCCGGTACTTATAGATCCGGCACGACCCCTCCCCGTCGAGGAAGGCGCACGCCCCTTCAGGGTGCGGATCGCCCGTTTCAATGATCTCTGCGGCATGGTGCGCTATGTACTGGGCCTCGACCTCGAAGACGGTGATATCGTCGATGCAGCACGTGGAGCATCCCGGGGAGCAGTGCAGCCTGCCGGCGTGGATGGACATGAGCCTGAGCGCTGCCTCGTCCACCTCGAGATAGAGAGCCTCGAGGGACTTCAGGATGTCACCCCATGGAGTCGAGGGACTGGTCATGTGAACGTACCGGGCATCAGGACAGATCCCGGTTGAGGTGCACCCGCAGCCTCTCGTGCGGATCGTCCGGCATGGTGTCCTATCCGTCGGTGTCCGGGAGGTCGGCCCGGAAGTCAACGGATGACCGCATGAAGGAGTACTTCTCCGGGGAGGGAGGGCGCCTCAGAAGGTCGTCGGGTTTCATGTCCAGGGTGCGCGCCCCCGAGGGGCATGCGGCCACGCAGAGCCCGCAGCCGATGCAGCGTTCGTGGTCGATCGCCACCGTGTCCTCGGACAGGCTCAGTGCCTTCATGGGGCAGCGGGCCACGCAGGCGCCGCATGACAGGCACTTCCCCTCGTCGTATCGGGGGAGGTAGTTCGACGACAGCACCCGGCCGGGGTTGGGCAGCTGCTTGAGAAAACGGAGGATGGTGCAGCAGTCGGGGCAGCAGTTGCAGATGCACTCGACATTGCGGGCATCGCCCCCGGTCTGGTGGACGAGTCCGTGCTCCTCGGCGTAGTCGATGACTCCGAGGGCCTCAGCGCGGGTGATCCACCTGCCGTACCCGATCTCCTCGATGGGGTATTCCGCATAGAAGTCGAAGGCGATGCAGACCTCGCCCGAATGGGTGCAGCTTCGCATCCCCAGGGTCTTCAGGTGGTGGCCGCAGGCGCATTCGAAGAGGCCGATCCGCTCCTTGTCGTGGATGATGGCCCGGACGTCGTCATAGGGCAGGACCTGTTTCTCGCCGGGCAGGTCGGCCTGTATGGGTATAGTCCTGAGCGACCGGGTCTTGGGAATGAACCCCCCGGTGAGGTAGTCCTCGATGAGGCGCGGGAGCTCGGGGTCCGGGTCCCTGCGGTAGAGCTGGTGCTCGAAGAATCCGTGCATGAAGGGTGCTGCCGCGTAGTATTTCCGCCCCTTCCACGTCCTCGGGAACACCAGGCCCTTGTCCTTCATGCGCTCGAGGATGCGGCCGGCATCTTTTTCGGGCATGCCGATCTTCTCTGCAATGGATGCGACCGGCTCGAGCCGGCGGCTCATGGCCAGATACACGGCCGCCTCTTCGGGGGTGAAGAGGCGTTCGAGCACGACCATCTCGCTGCCCGCGGCCGACGCGGTCATGCCCACGGAATACTGGTCGATCCGTTCACGGAGCTGCCTGAGGATGTCCTGCGACATGGGGCACCTGCCTTGTCTGGGATAGGGTCAGGATAATACGTGGGCAGGCGCCTGTCAACGATTCACAAACGGGCGCTCGAGGATGGGACGCCTATTTCCCCGTGCCGCCGAGCATCCCCCTGACTGCCGCGGGAAGGTCGGCGGGCAGGACCACGAACTTCGCGTTGGCCGAGGCGGAGAAGTTCTTGAGCGCCTCGATGTACCTGCCGCCCAGGATGAACATGACGGGCAGGTCGTTGTCGCGCACCGCGTCCGTGATCTTGGTGATGGCGATCTGGTCGCCTTCGGCGAGGACGACCTTGGCCTGGGCGTCCAGCTTGCTTGCCTCCATCCTTCCTTCGGCCTGGAGGATAGCCGCCGCCTTCTCTCCCTCGGCCTTGGTGACCGTGGCCCTGCGCGCGCGCTCGGCTGCGGCCTGCTCCTCCATGGCGCGCTGCATGGTCTCGGAGGGACTGATATCCTGGATCTCCACGGTCTTGAGCATGATGCCCCAGTCCGCGATGTCGTCGGAGATGCTCTCCTTGAGCCGGGCCTTGATCTTCTCCCGGGACGACAGGGCGTCGTCGAGGTTCATCTCGCCGATGATGGAGCGCAGCGACGTCTGGACCAGGTTCTGGATGGCCAGGCGGTAGTCCTCCACGCCGTAGACGGCCTTCTCCGGCGAGATGATGTTGATGTACGCCACCGCATTCACCACGATGACGGCGTTGTCCTTGGTGATGACCTCCTGGGAGGGGATGTCCAGCACGATGTCCTTGGTGGTGACCTTGTAGGCCACGGTGTCGATGTAGGGGATGATGAAGTTCAGGCCGGGCCCGAGGGTCGTGTGGAACTTGCCGAGCCTCTGCACCACGTGCTTGCTGCCCTGGGGCACGATCCTCACGCCCAGGAAGATGGTGATGAGGACCAGGATGACGAATACGGCGACAACGAACAGTCCGGGCATTGAAACCTCCCTAAAGAGCGCCTAGCCCTTTTTCTCGACGATGAGGGTGTTCCCCGATACTTCTCTGACCACGACCCGGTCCCCTGCCGTGACCTCGTGGTCGCAGATGAAAGGCCACTCGTCCGAGCCCAGCAGGGGTCTGGAAAAACGTATGGTGCCCCGCCTGCCTTCCCCCGGCGCGGTGATGACGTGGCCGGTCTCACCCACGATGGCCTCCCGTGAGATCCCCGCCTTGGTGCGGTCCGCCATGAACGGTTTGAAGAACCTGAACCACATGAAGGTGAGCCACCCCGAGAGGATGGCCCACACGAAGAGCTGCCAGGAGAGGTCGATGCCGGGGACGAAGAAGAGCAGCGCAGCGATGATGAGGGCACCGAGCCCGAACCACAGGACGGTCATGCTGCCGAGGAAGAGCTCGGCGATGAGCAGGACCATTCCCCCGATGAGCCAGTGCCAGTATGCGAGCGTGACCGCCATGTGAATATCTTTACGTTATCACAGGGGAAATGTCCATACGCGCGGGCAGGAGCGCCCCGGTCATTTCTTCTGCTTGAGCAGGTCCCTGATCTCTGTCAGGAGGACCTCTTCCTTGGCTGGCTCTTCAGGCTTCTCCTCCTCCTTGCGCTTGAACGTGTTGATGCCCTTGATCACGAAGAAGATGGCCAGCGCGATGATGATGAAGTCGATGACGGTCTGGATGAACGTTCCGTAGTTCAGGGTGACCGCCGGGGTCTGGTCCACTGCCGCCTTCAGCACGATGGCGAGGTCGCTGAAATTGACACCGCCCAGCGCCAGCCCGATGGGGGGCATGATCACGTCGGCCACCAGCGATGACACGATCTTGCCGAATGCCGCACCGATGATGATGCCCACAGCCATATCCACCACATTGCCCCGTAACGCGAATTCCTTGAATTCCTTCATCATGCCCATTGCCAGAACCTCCTCTCGAAATGATGTACGTGCAGTGCCGCGTGCTCCGGGGTCATTATAAGCGCAAACAGCCGCAAAGACAAAGTTCCCGTTGCACAGGGACTGCGGTGCTCCCGTTTCGTCGCGGTGGGGCTCACTGCCCTGTCCACGACCCGCTTCTTCATGCTGGGGGAGTTGACCTCCCTGATGACGCCCACCAGTACGGTTCTCTCCTTTTAAGGGGTTATAGATCATTATAGCCCTGGCAGAGGTGAACGTGAATATCCCGCTGCGGAAATTGACCATAACATGCTGAAATCCGATGACAAAAAACCGTGTCAGCGATCCTGCCCGCTCCGGGGGTCATGGCCGGGCAACCCATAGCGGTCCACGAACGCGAGGGTGACCGAGCGGAGGTCTTCGGTGATCAGCGAAAGGGCCGTCCCGGCGATTTCGGGGGGCACACCGCCGTAGAAGGCCTCGGCGATGCCGCCCGTGATGCATGCCTGGGTGTCGCTGTCGCCGCCCAGCGAAACGGCGTTGCGGATTGCGTCTTCATAGTCTTCCGATTCGAGGAACGCGATGATGGCCTCGGGCACGCTGCCCTGGCAGGTCACGTCGAACCGGTAGCCGGGCCTGATCTGAGCGAGGGAGCGGGAGAGGTCATACCCGAAGGTCGATTCCAGGTACTCCCTGATGGCGGTCTTCGCATGCCCTGTCCGTGCGAGGAATATGGCAGCCGCCGTGGCCTGGGCGCCCTTGATGCCCTCGGGGTGGTTATGGGTGAAGGCACTGAAATGACCGGCCTTCTCCAGGACGTCCCGAAGGCTCTCGGAGGCATGACCCACGGGGCTGATCCGCATGGCTGACCCGTTGCCGAAGCTGTTGTACGGCGGGCTGCCCTGCACGCGCGCCCACTGCCGGAACATGCCGCCGTACCCGGCATGGGGGTATCGGCGGTAGTACGCCTTCATGAGATCGCCGTAGTCCCTGCCGGTGAGAATGGCCTCCGCCAGGGCGACGGTGAGCACGGTGTCGTCCGTGAAGCGGCTGCCCGGGGGGAACAGGGCGAAGTCCTTGGTCTTGACGCGGTGCCGCTCGTAGACGGACCCGATGATGTCCCCTGCAATGGCGCCGATCACGGGTCTGCCCCCTCGTGCTCGAGGCCGGCCTCGATCCTGCGCAGGGTGTCGAGATACTCCTGTCTGTGCCTGATGCCCAGGGCCTGCTCGATGAGCGCCCTGGCACGGGCGTCCATGCCCTGCTCGTGTAGGACCGTTGCCAGGTTGTTCATGATGTCCGGGTTCTTCGGGTCCCGCTCGAGGGCCCGGGAATAATGCTTCTCGGCCGCCGCCAGGTCCCCGTTCGAGTAGGCGACATTGCCCAGGTTGAAGTAGGGGACCGACCAGTCCCGCTCCTTGCCGGCGGCCTTGAGGTACTCCCTTTCCGCCAGGTCCATCCTGCCCTGCAGTTCATAGCTCAGGCCGAGGTCTACGTGCTCCCGGGCGGTCAGGGGGTCTTCGAGGATCACGATCCCCGGCGTGGAGCAGGCGGTCAGAACCGCTATCAGCGCCAGACCGAAAGATAGACGGAGCCTTTCTTTGCCCATATCCTTCCGAACTCCGCATAGGGAAAGGTTTCACCGGATTCGTACCCTGTGTGGGCGATGAACCCCTTGTCCGAATAACCGATGATCACGAGGTAATGGGGCCTGGTGATGACCCAGAATCCGAGGTCCACGAGCACGATAACCGGTTTCTTTTCCCGCAGGGCCGCCTTGATGTCGTCCGTGGACCCCCGGCCGAGATGGGTCTGGAATCCATGCGACCGGGCACAGTCCTCGAGGTCGGTGATGAGGGCCCCCCTGAGTTTTTCCGAGTACACGTCCCGGGCGATGGTGTCCTGGTCCACGGTGAGACCGTAATACCCGAAGACCGAAACCAGCGAAGCAGGGCCGCAGAAGCGCGACTCCTGCTTCACGAACGGTACGCCCTCGATCTCGAACGATCCGGCCTCAGCAGAGAAGAGCAGGAGCAGAGACAGCAGGACCTTCAAGGCTGCTCATCCTGATGATGATCTCTTTGTTCATGAGCTTGAGGATGATGATGACGAGGATCACGATGACGAGCAGGGCGATGATGATGCCCAGCCCGCTGTCGCCGGCTGCCAGCACGTCATCGGAGGCCTGGGCCAGGGTGTGGACCTGGGCCGGCGTCATGGAAGGGAGCTTGGCGGCGACCTCCTCGGAGCTCAACCCGTAGGCCTTGAGCTTCTCCTGCACCATCTTTGTTTCCAGGGCGCGCTGGATGGTGTCCATGTCCCTGGCCATCTCACTGCCCGCCTGGCCCGAGGACCCCACCGAAGGGATGAGCGCGGCAAAGGCCGGAGAGGTTGCCAGGAAGATCATATGGAAGCAGATGAATGCGGCGAGAAAGCGGTTTCTCATCAGGGATATCATGGAAGAAGGACCTCCTCGTTTTTCATCTGTGATAATCCCTTGGGCCCATCCTGTCAACACCAGGGGGAGGGAGGACGATTCACCGTGATAGCCACGGCCCGATTCCAGGGTGAACACAACCGAGTGCCCGAGACCGGACTCGAACCGGTACAGAGCAAGCTCCGAGGGATTTTAAGTCCCTTGCGTCTGCCAATTCCGCCACTCGGGCAGCACCTTTTCGATGTAACCGCATAGCCGCACCATGTCAAGCTTCACGTGCCCGTTGTTTTTGTTTCCTTC